>DASTGT010000079.1:0-25127 GCA_035718935.1 Casimicrobiaceae bacterium | reverse complement strand
GCGCTGTCGACGCACGCCGTCAATCCCAGCCTGTATCCGAAGATGCCGTTCGACGCGCAGAAGGACTTCGCGCCGATCACGCTCGTGGCGATCACACCGAACGTGCTCGTCGTCAATCCGTCGCTTCCCGTCCATTCGGTGAAGGAATTGATCGCGTACGCGAAAGCGAACCCCGGCAAGCTGTCGTTCGGCTCGGGCAGCATCGGCAGCGCGGGTCACCTCGCGGGCGAGTTGTTCAAGGTCGATGCGGGCGTCGACATGGTGCACGTGCCGTACAAAGGCGCCGCGCCCGCCATGCAGGGGCTGCTCGCCGGTGACACTCAATTGATGTTCGACAACCTGGCGAGCGCCATGAGCCAGGTGAAGGCGGGCAAGCTGCGCGCACTGGCGGTCACGACCGCCGAGCGCTCGAAGCTCGTGCCCGAGCTGCCGACGATGGCCGAGGCCGGCGTGCCGGGCTTCGACATCTCGACGTGGTATGGATTGCTCGCGCCTGCCGGAACGCCGCCCGACGTCATCGCGAAGTGGAACGCCGAGGTGACGAAGGTCCTGTCGGCGCCCGAGATGCGCGAGCGCCTCGCGAATCAAGGAGCGGAAGCGGCGCCCGATTCCCCGGCAGACTTCGCGAAGTTCATCGCGAGCGAGCTCGTCAAATACGCGAAGATCGTGAAGGCGTCCGGGGCGAAGGTGGACTGATCGAACTGCCCCCGTTCAGGCCTGCGAACGCCATACGCCGAACGCCAACACCATCCAGCCCGCGATGAACGCCAGCCCGCCGAAGGGCGTGATCGCGCCGAAACCTTTGGGCGCGCCGAGCGCGAGCGCGTAGAGACTCCCGCTGAAGAGCACGATCCCCGCGACGAAGAGCCACGCGGCGCCGCGCAGCGGCGCACTGTCGGGAACGTGAAGCATCAGCAGGCCGGCCGCGACGAGCGCGAGGCCATGCCACACGTGATAGGTGACGCCGGTGCGCCACACGTCGAGCATGTCGGGGGCAAGCCGCGTCTTCAGCGCATGCGCGCCGAACGCGCCGAGCGCCACCGCGATCGCCATGGCGAGCGAGCCCAGCACCAGCGCGAGGCGAGCGCCCAAATTCGACTAAACTAAGCCGACGGACATGCGTCCTACGATATCACCATGACGATCGAACGCCGCAACGTCGGCAAGCGCCTCTCCGACCTCGTGATCTACGCGCCGCCGCCTGGCGGGCGCCTGATCTATCTCGCCGGCCAGGTGGCCGAGGATCGCAACGCGGACATCACCGGCCAGACGCAATCGGTGCTCGCGCAGATCGACCGCCTGCTCGACGAGGCCGGGACCGACAAGACGAAGATTCTCTCCGCGACGATTTATCTCGCGAGCATGAGCGACTACGCGGCGATGAACGCGGTATGGGACGCGTGGGTGCCGCAGGGCGAGACGCCCGCCCGCGCGACCGTCGAAGCGAAGCTCGCCCATCCCGCGTACCGCGTCGAGATGCAGATCGTCGCGGCCGCCGGTTGATGCCGACACCATGAGCGCCGAAGGGCCGCCCCGAGGCGCGAATTCCGCCCCCTTGGGGGACAGCGCAGCGGCGGAGCCGCAAGCGTGGGGGGACCGCAACTCGCGCGACGAAGCGCTCGTCGCCGAAACGTCGCGTCGCCATGTCGCGCAGAGCGACGCGGCATCGCTGCCCGTCGCGCGCGAACTGTTCGACACGCTCATGGTGCCGTGCTTCGCGCCGGCGCCGTTCATTCCGGTACGCGGCGAAGGTTCCCGCGTATGGGACCAGAGCGGGCGGATGTACATCGACTTCGCGAGCGGTGTCGCCGTCACCTCGCTCGGGCATTGCCACCCGGCGATGGTCCGCGCGCTGAGCGAGCAGGCGCAGAAGCTGTGGCACGTTTCGAACTGGTTCACCAACGAACCGGCATTGCGCCTCGCGAAGCGGCTCGTCGACGCGACGTTCGCGGAGCGCGTGTTCTTCTGCAACTCGGGCGCGGAGGCGAACGAAGCGGCGCTGAAGCTCGCGCGCCGTTACGCGCACGATCGCGACGGCGACCGGCGCACGCGGATCGTCTCGACGCTGAACGCCTTCCACGGACGAACGCTCTTCACGGTGACCGCGGGCGGGCAGGCGAAATACGCGACCGGGTTCGGTCCCAATCCCGCCGGCTTCACGCATCTTCCCTACAACGACGTCGCGGCGCTCGAAGCGGAGTTCGCGGCGCACGGCGACGAGATCTGCGCGGTGATCCTCGAGCCGATGCAGGGCGAAGGCGGCATGACGCCGGGCAAGCCCGAGTACCTGCAGGCGGCGCGCAGGCTCTGCACGGCGCACGGGGCGCTGCTCGTGCTCGACGAAATCCAGAGCGGGATGGGTCGCACCGGCGCCCTCTTCTCTTACATGCAGAAGGGCATCGTCCCGGACATTCTCACGAGCGCGAAGGGCCTCGGCGGCGGCTTTCCGATCGGTGCGATGCTGACGACGGCGGAGATCGCCAAGGCATTTTCCGTCGGCGTTCACGGCACGACGTACGGCGGCAATCCGCTCGCGTGCGCGGTCGCGGGCGCCGTGTTCGACGTCATCAACACGACCGAGGTGCTCGACGGTGTCCGGGCGCGGCATTCGCTGTTCATGGAAGGGCTGCGCGCGATCAACGGACGGCGCAAGGTGTTTCGCGACGTGCGCGGCGAAGGCGTGTGGATCGGCTGCGAGCTCGACGCGCCGTGGCGCGGCAAGGCGGCGAGCGTGATGGACGCCGCCGGCGACGCGGGACTGCTGGTGCTGATGGCAGGTGCCGACGTCGTGCGTCTCGCACCGTCGCTCGTCATCTCGCTCGACGAGATCCTCGAAGGCCTCGCGCGGCTCGAGACGGCGCTCGACCGCGCACTCGCTTGACACCTCCGACACGTGTCTGACACTCCTCCGACACTTCTCTGACACGTGTCAGAGGAGATCTCGATCTCATGTTCTTCGTCCGGCCGATCACGCACGACGATCTGCCGGCCGTCCTCGCGCTTTCGGAGCGCACCGGAACCGGACTCACGACGCTCCCCGCGAATCGTGACCGGCTGCTCGCGCGCATCGAGCGCTCGCTCGCGTCGTTCGCACGCGCGGCCGAGCGGGCGAACGCCTGCTACATGTTCGTGCTCGTCGAGGCGAAGGACGGCGCCGAGGAGCGCGTCGTCGGCATCAGCGCGATCGAGGCGGCGGTCGGGCTCACCGAGCCCTGGTACAACTACCACGTCGGCACGCTCGTGCACGCGTCGCGCATGCTCGACGTTTACACGCAGACGCCGACGCTCTTCCTCTGCAACGACCACACGGGCCACACGGAGCTCTGCTCGCTGTTTGTCGATGAGCGTTATCGCATCGGCAAGAACGGCGCGCTGATCGCCAAGAGCCGGCTCCTGTTCATCGCCGAATTCGCGGATCTCTTTTCGGCGAAGGTCATCGCCGAGTTGCGCGGCCGCGTCGAGCCGGACGGCTCGAGCCCATTCTGGGAAGGCCTCGGCCGGCATTTCTTCGCAATGGAATATTCGCGCGCCGACTACCTGACGGGCACCGGCCAAAAGTCGTTCATCGCGGAACTGATGCCGAAGCATCCGGTGTACGTGAATCTCTTGCCCGTCGCCGCACGCGAGGCGATCGGCGCCGTGCACGCCGATACCGCGCCGGCACGTGCGATGCTCGAGCAGGAAGGCTTTCGCTACGAAGGCTACGTCGACATCTTCGATGCCGGGCCGACGGTCGAGTGCACGCGCGACAACATCGACGCGGTGCGTCGCGCCTGGGTGTTGCCGTGCACGCTCGGCGAGGAGGACCCGGTGCCGGACAGCCTGACCGACGACATCCTCTGGCTCGTCTGCAATCGAAAGTTCGCCGATTGGCGGGTACTCGTCACCGCGGCGCCGCCGCGCGTCGACCGCTTTCCCCTGTTGCCGTATGCGGCGCAGGCGCTCGGCGTCGACGAAGGTGATTCGGTCCGCGCCGTGCCGCTCGCGTCGACGGATCGATGATGGGCGTCGTCAACTTCGACGGCATCCCCGGACCTACGCACAACTACGCGGGGCTCGCGCGTGGCAACCTCGCCGCGACGCGCAACGCGAAGGCGGTCGCGAATCCGCGCGAAGCCGCGCTGCAGGGGCTCTCGAAGATGCGCGTGCTCGCCGCGCGCGGCTACCCGCACGCGGTGTTGCCGCCGCAGGCGAGACCGGATGTCGCCTCGCTGCGCGCACTGGGCTTCGCCGGGAGCGATGACGAGATCGTCGCGCGCGCCGGTCGCGACGCACCCGCGATTCTCGCGGCGTGCGCGTCCGCCGCCTCGATGTGGGTCGCCAATGCGGCGACGATCAGCGCATCGGCGGATTGCGCCGATGCGCGCATGCACGTCACGCCGGCGAACCTGGTCGCGCACTTCCACCGTTCGATCGAAGCGCCGACGACGACACGCGTGCTGCGCGCGATCTTCGCCGACGAGGCGCGCTTCTGTGTTCACGATCCGTTGCCGTCGGCGCCGCAGTTCGGCGACGAGGGCGCGGCGAATCACACGCGCTTCGCCGAAAACGCGGCGATGCCGGGGGTCGAATGGTTCGTGTACGGACGAAGCGCGTTCTCGCCCGGCCCCGGGCCGGCGCGCTACCCGGCGCGCCAGACGCGTGAGGCGAGCGAAGCGGTGGCGCGAAGACACGGGCTCGATCCATCGCGTGTGCTCTTTTCGCAGCAGCATCCCGACGCGATCGACGCGGGCGTCTTCCACAACGACGTGATCGCCGTCGGCGAAGGCACGTTCCTGTTCTGCCACGCGCGCGCGTTTCTCGACGAGGCGGCGACGCTCGGCGCACTCGCGCGGCTCGTCGGGCCGCGCTTCGAAGCGCTCGTCGTGCGCGACGACGACGTGCCGCTGGCCGACGCCGTGCAGACGTACCTCTTCAACAGCCAGTTGTTGCCGCGCGACGACGGCCGCTTCCTGCTCGTCGCTGCGCAGGAGTGCCGCGAGAACGCCGCCACGTCGGCCCTTCTCGACCGACTCGTCAACTCGGACTCGCCGATCGCCGAGGTGCTGACGTTCGACTTGCGGCAGAGCATGCGTAACGGCGGCGGACCCGCCTGCCTGCGCTTGCGCGTGCCGCTCACGACGGTCGAGCGCGACGCGATTCGCGCCAACGTCTTCCTCGACGACGCCCTGGCACGCTCGCTCGAAGCGTGGATCGGACGCCATTACCGCGACCGGCTCGCGCCGGAGGACCTCGCGGATCCCGCACTTCTCGACGAGACGCGTCGCGCGCTCGACGAGTTGACGCAAATGCTGCGGCTGCCCTCGGTCTATGCGTTTCAAGTCGGGTGAGGCGCCCTTCCGGTACTTGCGCCGGCGGATTAAGCTTGTACCGCCGCTGTTGACCATGGATGCCCGAATTCTCGGGCGCGTGCAGGAAGTAGGGTCTGACGCGGGTCGGACCCCGATCAAGGAGTGCCCATGAAAACCTCGATTTTCGTTCTCCTCGGACTCGCGGTGCTGTCGCTCGCCGGCTGCGAGACGTTGAACGGACCGCAGGCCTACGCGAACGCACAGGCGCAACGCGAAGACTGCAAGGCCGTCGTCGTGACCAACACGCCCGACGCGCTGCGCCTCGCGAACCGCGACATCCCGCCGGACAATCCGATGGCGCGGACCGAAGCCACGCTCGCGCTCGGCAAGATCAAGCAGAACGAGCCGCCGTCGATCCGCGATCGCATCGCGCCCGAGGAAAGCCTGACGAGCAAGACGCTGCGCGGCTGCTGAATCGAGCGATCCGCGTGGGCGCTCGACGCTCAGTCGAGCCGCAGCGCGACGCGTGCGACGTGCTCGATCGCTTGGCGCGCGGTGTCGACATGCACCACGCCGTCGACGCGCGCGGCGCCAGCGAGCCCGATGACACGCTTGCCGAACTGGCGTCCGAGCGCGACTTCCGACAGCGTTCCATAGCTGTCGCCCACGGCCACGAGGCAGAGCGCCGCGCGCGCGATCAGCGCGTTGCGCGCTTCGCCGATCCCGGTGGCGATCGCGATGCCGACGTAGGGATTGGCGAGCCCGGGCTCTGCGTCGGGCAGCAGGCCGACCGAAATCCCGCCGGCGCGAGCGACGCCCTCGCACACGGCCTGCATCACGCCGTGCCGTCCGCCGCAGATGACGGCCAGCCCGCAGCGCGCGATCGATTCGCCGATCTCGCGCGCGAGGTCGAGTTGTCCAGGCGTCGCGTCGCGCGGTCCGACGACGCCGACCGGGACCTTCAGTCGATGACTCGACGCACGCTGAAGCCATCCGAGCGCCTCCACCGCGTCCACGCGCGAACCGCTCGGCGACGTGCCCGCGTTCGCGGGCTGCCACTGCCACGTCGACGCGTCGAACGCGCGACCTGCATCGTCGTGCAGTCGGCCCGCCGCGCGGTCTAACACGAGGTTCGCGATCATAGATGGCGCGCGTGCCGCCCGCCGACCCATTCGCCGATGGTGAGGACCGACGAGCAGACCGCGGTAATGAGCAGTGCGAGCGCCGCGGCCGCCGGGAAATCCGACCCCGATTCCGAGATCAGGCTGTAGAGACGAAGCGGCAGGATCGGCAGCCGCGTGCCGACCAGCGCCAGCGCCGTGCCGTACGCCCCGAAGACGACCGCGGCGACGAGGCAGAACGCGGCGACGAGCGGTGCGGCGACCTGCGGCAGGAGAACGTGGCGAAACGCCTGCGCCCCCGTCGCGCCGAGCGATTCGGCGGCGGCGATCTGCGCGCGATCGAAGTTCACGAGGATCGGAAGGAGGCCGATCACCACGCGCGGAATCAGGTAATACGACGACGCGAACGCGACGCCGAGCGGCGAGAACAAAAGCGCGGCGATCGCCGCGGGGTCGACGCCCGCGAATTCCAGCAGCTGGGTGACGAAGCCCGCGCGGCCGTAGCCGAGGATGAACCCGTACGCGACGATCAGGCCCGAGAACGTGAGCGGCAACGCGATCACGAACGAAAGCGCGGTCCGCACGCCTTGCCGCAGGCGCGACAGATGCAGCGCCACGCCGAGCCCGATCACGGTCGAGACGGTCGACGCGACGAGCGTCAGCAGCAGGCTGCCGGTGAGATCGCGGCCGATGCCGGGAATCGCGAACACGCGGCCAAAGGCTGCGGTGCCTTCGCGAAAGGCATCGAGCCCGACGGCGACGACCGGGAGGACGAAGAACAGCGCGAGGAGCACCATCGCCGGCGCCGCAAGTCCCAAGCGCGCCGCGCTCGCACGCATCACGCCGAGCTTTCGCGCATCATTGAGCCGCGTCCCGGCCGCGTTCGTCACGTCGACCACGCCGCGAATGCTTTCTCAGCGCGTCCCGGTCGCCGCGGCCCAGCCTTGGTCGATCTCGCTCTTCTTCGCGGCCGCCGCCTTGACGTCCAGCGGCTTCACTTGCGGGGCGGGGGGCAGCTTCTGCGCGACCGCGCCCGGCAACTGGACGCCGGGCACCGAAGGCCGCACGTAGCCCTCCGCGAAGATCGTTTGCCCTTCGTTGGTCATGATGAAGTTCAGCCACAGCTTGCCCGTGTTCGGGTGCGGCCCTTTCTCCACGAGGCTGATCGCGTACGGTGCAGCCACCGAAGCCTCCTTCGGGATGACGACGGCGACGCCGTCGCCGAGGCCGTCGGTGTACTTCGCCTTGAGGCCGTCGTTCTCGTACGAGATCCACACGGGAATTTCGCCCTTCACGAACTGCGCGTACGGCGTCGTGCCGAGCACGCGCAGCACGTTCCCCGACTTGTGCAGCTTCGCGAAATAGTCGAATCCGGGCTTGAGGTCGTTCATGTCGCCGCCCGCCGCGAAATTCGCCGCGAACGACATCACCTGCCCGACGCCCGTCGAACGCGGATCGAGGTAGACGATCGAGTTCTTGTACTCGGGCTTCAGCAGGTCCGCCCACGACTGCGGCGGATTCTTGACGAGCTTCGTGTTAACGATGAACGCGATCGTCAGCGTGTGGATCGTGAACCACTTGCCGTCGGGATCGCGGAAGACGTCGGGAAGCTTGTCGAAATTGACCGGCTTGAACGGCGCGACCAGTCCCTTGTTCGCGGCGTCGACGCCCGACGCCGCGAAATAGTACGCAGTGTCGGCTTGCGGGCGGTTTCGCGATTTGTCGAGCGCGACGACGGTCGCCGCCGAGCCGATGTCGTTGTAGACGATCTCGAGGCCCGGGTAGCGCTTCTTGAACGCCGCGAATTCGGCGGCCCAGTTGGCCCAGGTCGGGCCGGTGTCGAAGCTCACCACGAGCCCTTCCTTTTGTGCCTGCTCGTAGAGCGCCTTCTCGCCGGGATAGAGCTCGGGCGAGTCCTGCACGGTCTGCGCGAACGCGGCGGCGGCCGCGAGCGCCAGGCCCAAGGCAGCGGTGAGTGCGGCGATGCGTGGCTTCATGACGTGATCCTCCTCGAACGGTCGTTGTCCAGGAATTGTATGGCTTCGCGCGGCAGCCCGACGCGCTCGACGGGCGCGCGCGCCGTGGTCTCGACTTCCAGCCGACCCTGGCCCACGGCGACTTCGACCTGCCGAGTCGCGCCGAAGAAGCGATCGCGCAGCACGCGCGCGGGAAACGCGTTCTCGGCATCGTGCGGAGGATCGACGACGATGCGCTCGGGACGAACGAGAAGCCGCAATGCGGCACGCGGGGTCGCACCGTGCGCGTTCGTCATCAGCGCGCCGATCGGCGTCTCGACGCTCTGCGGCCCCGTCGCCGTCGCATCGATCAGGTTCGCGCGGCCGACGAACTGCGCGACGAACGCGTCGGCGGGATCATCGTAGAGTGCCGCGGGCGACGCCGCCTGCACCAGCGCACCGTCGCGCAGCACGACGACGCGATCGGCGAGCGACAGTGCTTCGTCCTGGTCGTGCGTGATGAGGAGCGTCGCGATGCCTTGCTCGCGCTGGATGCGGCGGATTTCGTCGCGCATCGTACTGCGCGTCGCCGCGTCGAGCGCGGACAGCGGCTCGTCGAGCAGGAGAGCACGCGGGCCGAACACCAGCGCGCGGGCGAGCGCGACGCGCTGCTGCTGGCCGCCGGACAATTGCGCCGGCAGCCGATCCTCGAAACCGGCGAGATCGACGAGGTCGAGCATTTCGCGCGCACGGCGTCGCCGCTCCGCTGCTGCAATGCCCCGGATGCGCAGCGGGTACGCGACGTTCTGCCACACGCGCATGTGCGGGAACAACGCGTACGACTGGAAAACGATCCCGCATTCGCGCTCGCGCGTCGGTAACGCGCTCACGTCCGCGCCGCCGAGACGAATCACGCCTTTGTCGGGACGCAGGAAACCCGCGATGAGGCGCAACAGCGTGGTCTTGCCGCAGCCGCTCGGCCCGATGCACACGACGAGCTCGCCCTGGACGATGTCGAGCGAGAGATCGTCGATGCCCGCACGCGTCCCGGGATAGTGGAACGTGACGTGCTCGAGCAAGACGGCAGGTGCGTCTGTCACGCGGCCCCTGCTTGCATGCGATGCGCGCCTCCGCTCACGACGCCGCCGGCGACCGACGCGAGCAGCGCGAGCGTGAGCAGGATCACCGTCGCCGCGCAGGCGAAGCCGGTCGCGCCGTAGAACGCCTGCAGCAGCACGACCGGATACGTGCGGTTGAGGAAGCCGGCGACGAGGTTGGAAAACTGGAATTCGCCGATCGACAGCGCGACGACGATGATGAGGCCGGCGAGGATCGAATGGCGAAGCGACGGCAGCACGACGTGGTAGAAGCGCTGCCACCCGTTGCTGCCGAGCGACTCGGCCGCGTCCTCCAGCGTTCGCAGTCCGAGGCGCTCCATATCGAACACGACCGTCTGCAGGAAGTACGGCAATCCGAGCACGATGTGGCCCGCGGCCAGCACCCAGAGGCTGCCCAGCCACGGCAACGCATCCGACGAGAAGACCAGGATGAAACCGAAGGCGAGCACGAGCGGCGGCATGCCGACCGGCAGCTGGTAGACCACGCGTGCGAATGCGCGCAGCCGCCGGCTCTGCGCGCGAAAGATCGCGTACGCGAGCGGCAGGCCGAGCGCCGTGCAGCCCACGCAGGCAAACGCCGCGACCGCGAGGCTCGAGCGGAACGCGCGCACGAAGCTTGGATCGGTGGCAACGTCGCGATACCACTGCACCGTGAAGCCGGTCGGCAGCAGCGTGTTGAGCCATAACGCGCCGAACGACCCGACGACGAGCAGCGCGATGGGAATCGCGAGGTAAACGAGGTAGAGCGCCGTGACGAAGCGGAGCATCGCCTCCGATGATAGCCGCGTCGAAGGACGCGCCCGACCCGGGGCCTCGGCACCGCCACCGCGCGGTGCCCGGGCGCGTCAGTCGGCCGCGATCGCCGGCAGCCGCCGGTGAAACCGCACCGGCGAGAACCGCATCGCCGCCACCGACAGCACGATCCCGAGCGAGCCCACGACCCACAGCGTATGTCGCAGGCCGATTCCGGTCGCGAGTGCGCCGCCGGCGAGCGAGCCGAGCGGTGCCGCGGCGACCGTCACGAATCGCATCGTCGCGGTCATCCGGCCGAGCAGCCGGTCGGGGGTCAGCGCCTGGCGCAGCGCGAGATAGTTGATCGCGTAGAGCACCGCGCCGAAGTCGAACAGGAGCATCGCCCCGCCGAGCAGCAGCGTCGCGACGCCCGGCGAGCCGCCGATCAGCCCGAAGGCCTGCCACCCGAATGCGGTGAGCAGCAGTCCATAGACGATCGCCGCGCCGACGCCGAAGCGATGCGACAGCCGCTCCGCGAGCGACGCTGCGACGACGCAACCGACGCCGCCCGCCATGTACGCCATGCCGATCGCGCCGGCCGACAGGTTCAGCTCGCGCGTCGCGAACAGAATCAGCACCGCGATCTGCATGTGATGCAGCACCTGCCATGCGCCGGCGACGAGACCGAGCGAGCGCAGCGTTTCGTTGCCGAACACGAGCGCAAGCCCCTCGCGGATCTCGGCACCGACCGAGCGCCGCGCATGCCGCGGCGGCACGACGTCTTGCGGCACCTTCAACGTGCGCAGCATCAGCGCCGACACGAGGAAGCCGAGCGCGTCGACGGCGATCGCGAACGGTGCGGTCACGAGCTGGATGAGACCGCCGGCGAGGCCCGGACCGACGAGCGCCGACGACGTCTCGCCGAGCGTGAGCTTCGCGTTCGCTTCGACCAGCCGCTCGCGGCCCGCCATCTGGGCGATCAGCACCTGGTACGCCGCGCCGCCGACTACGTTCTGCACGCCGCAGAAGAAGCCGACGATGTAGAGCACGTCGACCGACAGCACGCCGCGCCACGCGCAAAGCGGGATCGCGAGGAGCGCGAGCGCGCGGCTCACGTCGGACACGATGACGACCGGCAGCTTGCGCACGCGATCGAGCAGCACGCCGGCGTGCAGCGAGACGAGCGCGAACGGCAGCGTCTCGAGCGCGACGAGAATGCCCATCTGCATCGGCGTCGCGTGCAGGAGCAGCGCGGCGGTAAGCGGCAGCGCGAGGTTCGTGATCTGCGCCCCGAAGGACGTCAGCGTGAGCGACAGCCACAGCCGCCGGAAGTCGGCGACGCGCCACAGGCCGGTCAAGCGGCGGCGGAAGAAACGGGTGATGCGATTTCGCGGTTTCATGTTGTTCTCCGGCCGCAAAACAGCTGCGGCCACCGATTCGACATCGGCGGAAGCTTCGAAACCGAGGAGGTTTCCCGGTCTATCGGATTCCGCCGTTCCCGGCGGACATCCGTCGGGAGGTGCTACGGGTGTTGCGAGATCAAGCCGTCGTGAACGCCGGCAACGCGCATCGCTTGCGGCCCAACGCGAAGCGCCGCGCGGGACGGCAGCGCGGAAATCGCGAGGGCGAGAGCGAGGGAATGGCGCGTCATGGCGGTGTCATGCAGGCGAGTGCGGCTATACGTACTCGCATTCTACGGGGCGTCACACGTGCACGGCAACGAAAACGCGCGCGCTGCGGCGGCGCGGTGATGCCGCCTGTCGCTTCCATGCAAAAAACGCAAGCTAGGACCTCCGACACGTGTCAGAGGAGTGTCAGAGGTGAGGCGTTATCGCTCCGTCCCGGAAACGAAGCTATTTCCGTGCGACGCGCGTCGTATCGACGCCGATGTAAGCCCACGGGTGCTCCCAGTAGGCGTTCTTCTTGTAGCCCTGCACCCACGGCTGCACCAGCGTGTTCTCGATGGTGTAAACGTGCAGCACCCATGGGTTGTAGGCGGCGACGAGCTCGGCCATCTTCCGATAGAGCGCCGTGCGCTCGGGACCGTCGGGCAGCGTACGCGATTTGCGATACGCGTCGTTGTACGCCGGGAGATCGAAGCGCGCGTAGTCGGTCTGCCCGATGTTGCCGCCGTAGAGCAGCTGCGCGAACGCGTCACCCTCGCCGTACGCGTTGATCCAGCCGATGCGCCACATCTGCAGCTGCCCCGCCTTGCCCATCTTGAGCAGGTCGGGCCACTTCTGCTTCATGAAGTCGACACGAATGCCGACCGCCTTCAGGTTGCGTTGCCAGATCTCGTCGATCTCGCGATCGCGCGTCGTCGGCGTCGACGCCATGACGAGCGTCAACGGCTTGCCGTCGGGCAGCTCGCGCACGCCGTCGCCGTTGCGGTCGACGTAACCGAACTTGTCGAGCAGTGCGCGCGCCGCGGCAGCGTCGTAGCGCACCGCGAGGTCCAGCTTGTCGTCGTGGCCGGTGACGTTGGGCGGGATCGGCTGCGTGGCGAGGATCGCCTGGCCCTCGTACACGACCTTGATCAGCTCGGGGTTGTCGAACGCCATGGCGATCGCGCGGCGCAATGCGACCTTCTCCTTCGTGTACCCGCCGACGGTCGGGTCCTCCATGTTGAAGTACGCGTACTGCACCGCGGGCTGCGTCAGCCGCTCGAGCATGACGCCGCGCGACGCGTACGAAGGCTTCAGGCGATTGTTCGCATCGAGCGCGCGATCGGTGAGTTCGGGCGGCAGGTTCACGTAGTCGAGCGCATTGCTCTCGAACGCGAGCCAACGCGGGTTCGACTCCTCCATGATCGACACTTCGATGCGCTCGACGAGCGGCAGGCGCTTGCCGATGACGCCCGCGAAGCGCTTGCGATCCACGGAGTCGTCGGGCTGCGGAAAGCGGTCGTCGCGAAAATTCGCGTTCGCCTCGAGGACGATCTGCTGTCCGCGTCGCCACGACACGAGCCGGAACGGACCGGTGCCGACCGGATGGTCCATCACCCAGCCGTTCGCGTCGCCGTAATGCTCGACGACTTCGCGCGCGAGCGCCGCCATCGGGCTCGAGCAGAGGTAGCCGAAGAGGATGTAGTCGGGTTCGACGAGACGCACGCGAATCGTGTGGCGATCGACTGCGACGAGGCCTTCCATCGGCGCGTCGTAGTCGAAGCGGCCCGACGTCCTGGCGTCCGCGACGACTTTGTCGGCACCGACGATCTTCCCCGCGACGTACCACGAGAACGGCGAGCGCACGCGCGGATCGAGCAGGCGCTTCCACGCGTACACGTAGTCGGCCGCCGTCAACTCGCGCTTCACGCCCTTGAACACAGGGTCGTCCGCGAAGTGGATGCCCGGCCGTACGCGAAACGTCCACGTGCGACCCCCGTTCTCGATGGCCGGCATCGCCGCGGCGGTGCGCGGCACGCGCTTGTAGGGGCGCGCGAGGTAGTCGAATCCGTAGAGCGTGTCGAAGATCGCGCGCTGCACGTGATCGGAATAAAGATCGCTCGTGGCCGCGGGATCGAATCCCGTTTCGGCGACGGGAAACGCGATGCGCAACGTGTGCGCGACCGGGCTCCCCCGCGTGTCCGGTCCCTGCGCGAGCGCGAGTCGCGGTGCAATCGCGGCGAGGCCGAGCGTCGCCAGCGCGCGGCGGCGGCTTGGTGACGGTGCGCTGCCGAAAGCGCTCACGACGGGCTCCTCGCGCCCGCCGCGTTCTGCGCGGCCGCGGGCGAAGCGGCGGGCGCGGCACGATCGGCGCCGACGTCGAGATAGGCGAACGGATACTGGAACGTGGGGTTGTACTTGAAGCCGTGCAGCCATGGCTGCACGAGCACGTTCTCGTAACGGAACGCGGTCAGCACCCACGGCGAATACGCGTTGAAGAGCTCCGACATCCTGCGTTCGACCGCAAGTCGCTCGGGACCGTCGGGCATCGCGCGCGCCTTTTCGTAGAGCCGATCGAAGTCGGGCAGCGCAAAGCGCGAGAGATTCGAGAAGCCGGCGTTGCGACCGTACAAAAGCCCGAAGAAGCCGAAGCCGTCGGGCGTCGTGTTGATGTTGCCGAGTTGCCACATCTGCAGTTGCCCGAGGCGTGCGGACTTGAGGAGGTCCGGCCACTTCTGCTTGACGAACTCGACCCGCAGCCCGATCGCGTTGAGGCTCTTCTTCCAAAGCTCGTCGGACTCGCGATCCTCCGCCGCCGTCGACGAAGCCATTTGCAGCGTGAGCGGGTTGCCGTCGGGCTGTTCGCGGAAGCCGTCGTGGTCGCGGTCGAGGTAGCCGAAGCGATCGAGCAGCGCCTTCGCCGCAGCGGGATCGTGATGCAGCCGCCCGTCGTACGCCGGATCGTGTCCGGTCATGTTCGGCGGCACGACCTGCGTCGCGGGCAGCCCCTGGTTCTGACGCAGGACGCGGATCTCCTCGGCGACGTCGTAACCCATGGCGATCGCGCGGCGCAACGCGATCTGCGTCGGTTGATAGCCGCCGACGATGGGATCGTCCATGTTGAAGTACGCGTACGCGATCGCCGGCTGGATGCCGCGTTCCAGACGCACGCCGGCGCGCACGTATTCGGGCTTCAGCTTGTCGTTCGCATCGAGAACCTTGGAAACGAGCGTCACGGGCACGGCGACGAAGTCGAGCTGCTTCTGCTGGAACGCGAGAAGCCGCGGCTGCGCCTCCTCGATGATGCTGATCTCGACGCGCGGCGCCAGCGGCAGCTTGCGTCCGGCGAGCCCCTTCGTGATCGCCGCGTCGGCGGGCGATTGCGGCGCCGGGTAGCGCTCGTCGCGGTAACCGGGATTGGCCTCGAGCACGATGCGCTGTCCGCGGCGCCAATCGGCGAGCCGGTACGCGCCGGTTCCGACCGGATGCCCCATCGCCCAGCCGCTCGCGTCGGCATTCGCCTCGATCACTTCGCGCGCGACGGCGGAGGTTGCGGTCGTCGTCAGGTTCGAGAGCAATTCGTAATCGGCGAAGACGAGCTTGAAGCGCAGCGTGTAGCGGTCGATCGCCTGCAGGCCTTCGATCGGCGCGTCGTAGTCGAAGCGACCCGTCTCCTTCGCCTTCGCGACGACCGCGTCGGCGCCCACGAAGCGCCCGTCGACCATCTGCAGCGAGTTCGAGCGCATCTTCGGATCGAGGATGCGCTTGATCGCGTAGACGTAGTCTGCGGCGGTCAGCTCGCGCCGCGCACCTTGGAACGCCGGGTCGTCGGCGAAGTAGATCCCCTTGCGCACGTGGACCGTCCACGTCCTGCCCTCGTCGGTGACCTGCGGCAGCGCGGTCGCGGTGTTCGGAACGATCCTGAAAGGCCGCGCGAGGTACTCGTAACGATAGAGCGGGTCGAAGATCGCGCGGTTGACGTAGTTCGAGTAGGCGTCGCCCGCCGCCTGCGGATCGAAGCCGGTCTCGGCGATCGGGAATGCCACGCGGAGCGTCTTCGTCGCCGCGGTTTGCGCGAGCGACGACGCGGCGGTCAGCGCCGCCATCGCGACGATCGCCGCAATGCGCAGCACTGCGCTCAAGAGAGCGCCTTCGCGACGTCGGCGTCGAATGATTCCGGCGTGTCGTTCGGCGCGTAGCGCGCGACGACCTGCCCTTCGCGATCGACGAGGAACTTCGTGAAGTTCCATTTGATGGCTTCGGTGCCGAGCACGCCGGGCTTCGCGTGCTTGAGATAGCGGTAGAGCGGCGCCGCGTGGTCGCCGTTGACGTCGATCTTGGCGAACATCGGAAACGTCACGTCGTACTTGCTCGTGCAGAACTGCGCGATCTGCTCCTCGCTGCCCGGCTCCTGGCCGCCGAATTGATTGCAGGGGAAGCCGAGCACTTCCAGTCCGCGATCGCGGTACTTGCGGTAGAGCGCCTCCAGGCCCTTGTACTGCGGCGTGAATCCGCATTCGCTCGCGGTGTTCACGACGAGCAGGACCTTGCCTTTGTAACGATCGAGGCCGACGGGCTCGCCCCCGATATCGCTCACGGTGAAGTCGTAGATGCTGGCCATCGCAGGCCTCCTTCGACGGGCCGGAAGCGCCATTATCCGCCGGTCGTCGGGCGTGCGTCGTGCCGCCGTTCGCCGACGTTCGCGGTAGCATCGGCGCATGAAGTCGCGATCGAGTGCGGGCATCCTCGTCCATCGCGTCATCGACCGCCAAATTCAGGTGCTGCTGGTCCATCCCGGCGGGCCGTTCTGGGCGAAGAAGGACGCCGGCGCGTGGACGATTCCCAAGGGCGAGTTCGATGCTGCTGCTGAGGATGCGGAGGCGGCAGCGCGGCGCGAATTCGTCGAGGAGACGGGCCAACCGGCGCCCGACACATTGGTCTCGCTCGGCAGCGTCAAGCAATCGGGCGGCAAGGTGGTGCACGCCTTCGCCGGCGAGGGCGATTGCGATGTGACGAACATCCGCAGCAACTCGTTCGAGATGGAATGGCCGCCGCGATCGCGGCGGATGCAGACGTTTCCCGAGATCGATCGAGCCGCGTGGTTTACGCTGGACGACGCGCGCGAGCGCATTCTCGCAGGCCAGCGGCCGCTGCTCGATGCGCTGCTGCAGCATTTGCGGGAAGCTCGGTAATCGGTGCCGGAAGCCCGATTGCCGAATACCGCTTACGCGAGCGCGATCTCGACGCGCCGATTGCGCCGGCCTTCGCTCTTGATCTTCAAAACGCGGATCGCACCGATCTCGCCGATGTTCGCGACGTGCGTCCCGCCGCACGGCTGCAGGTCGATGCCGGGGATGCGCAGCAGCCGCACGCGACCGGCGCCGCGCGGCGGCTTGACGCTCATGGTCTTGACGAGCTCCGGCCGCGCGTCGAGCTCCTCGTCGCTGATCCACACCGTCTCCGTCGGCACGCGCTGCGCGATCAGCGCATTCGTCTCGTGCTCGATCTTTGCCGCGTCGAGCAGGCTCATGTCGATGTCGAAATCGAGGCGCGCCTTGTCGGGCGCGATGTTCCCGCCTGTGACGGGCGCGACGACGACGCACGACAGCACGTGCAGCGCCGTATGCAGGCGCATCAGTTGGTAGCGGCGCGCCCAGTCGAGCGCGAGGGCCACGGATTCGTCGGGAGCGAGTCGTGACGCCGCGGCGTCGACCAGATGCACGATGTCGTCGCCCTCGCCCTTGCGCGTGTCGCGCACGAGGATCCGCTCGCCGTTCTCGCGCACCAGCACGCCCGTGTCGCCGACCTGCCCGCCGCCTTGCGCGTAGAAGATCGTGCGATCGAGCACGATCCCGCGCTCGTCGTGGCGGAGCACGCGGGCCGTCGCCTCGCGCAGGTAAGCGTCGTCACGGAACAGACATTCGCTCGTCATCGCATTAAACTTTCATCGGCAGCACGCGGACGCAGACATGCCGCGCCAGGCAATGCGATCGTACCCGACTCGAGGAGGAACGAGATGATCATTCCGAATGCGTCGCCGAGGCTCTACAACGAAGACCTCGCACCCGCGCGTGAACGCAGGTGGGGCGTCTTCAGCCTCTTCAACGTGTGGACGTCCGACGTCCACAGTCTCTGGGGCTATTACCTGGCGGCGAGCCTGTTCCTGCTGTGCGGCTCGTTCGTCAACTTCCTGCTGGCGATCGGCATCGGGTCGCTCGTCATCTTCTTCCTGATGAACCTCGTCGGGTTCGCCGGCGTCAAGACGGGCGTGCCGTATCCGGTCCTCGCGCGCGCGTCGTTCGGCGTGTTCGGCGCGAACGTCCCGGCGCTGGTGCGCGCGATCGTCGCCTGCTTCTGGTACGGCGCGCAGACGGCCGCCGCATCGGGCGCGATCGTCGCGTTGTTGACCCGCAGCGATGTGTTCAAGGCATTCAACGCCAACACGCACTTCCTCGGGCATTCCGGCCTCGAGGTCATCTGCTTCGTCGTGGTCTGGGGGTTGCAGCTGATGATCATCCGGCGCGGAATGGAAACCGTGCGCCGCTTCCAGGACTGGGCGGGCCCCGCCGTGTGGGTGATGATGCTGATCCTCGCGATCGGGCTGCTCGTTAAGTCGGGCGGCATTTCCTTCGATCACGGCATCCCGCACGAAGTCCTGTTGGCCAAGACGAAGGACGCCGGCGTTCCTTACGATCCGGGCTCGATGGCGGCGCTCGCGGCGGTCGCCGCGACGTGGATCACCTACTTTGCCGCGCTCTATCTCAACTTCTGCGACTTCTCGCGATACGCGCCCGACAAGGCAACGGTGCTGAAGGGCAACCTGTGGGGATTGCCGATCAACCTGCTGCTCTTCTCGCTCGTCGCCGGCGTGACCACGATCGCCGCGTTCAACGTGTACGGCGAAGTGCTGATCCACCCCGACGAGATCTCGGCGAAGTTCGACAGCTGGTTCCTCGCCGCGCTCGCGGCCATTACGTTCGCCGTCGCGACGCTCGGCATCAACGTCGTCGCGAACTTCGTGTCGCCGGCGTTCGATTTCTCGAACGTGTTTCCGAAGGCGATCGACTTTCGCAAAGGCGGCTACATCGCGGCGCTGATCGCGCTGTTCCTCTATCCGTTCGCGCCGTGGGAGGGGAACGCCGCGGCGTTCGTCGGCGGCATCGGCGCGACGATGGGGCCGCTCTTCGGCGTGATCATGGTCGACTACTACCTGCTCGCGAAGAGCGAGATCAACGTGAGCGATCTGTACCGCGAGGACGGCGAATACCGCTACCAGGGTGGCTGGAACGTCATCGCGTTCGTCGCTGCGGCGATCGGTGCGCTCTTCTCGAGCATCCTGCCGAACTTCACCACCCTGCTGCCTTCGTGGTGGGGCGTGTACGGCTGGTTCTTCGGCGTCGCGATCGCGGGCGCGGCGTACTACCTGCTGTCGGTGCTGATGCCGCGGCCGGTGGCCCAGCCGGCCGTGTAGCACCTCCGACACTCCTCCGACACTCCTCCGACACGTGTCGGAGGTGGAGTCACGGGGCGCCGAACCCTCCGCCGCCCGGCGTCTCGACGACGAACACGTCGCCGGCGTTCATCTCGACCTCGAACGTCGCGCCGTAGTCCTCGCGCGTGCCGTCCGTGCGTTCGACCCAGTTGCGGCCGGTCGCACCCGGCTCGCCACCGGCGACGCCGAACGGCGCGATGCGCCGATGATTGGCGAGCATCACGGCGGTCATCGGCTCGAGGAAGCGGACGCGGCGTATCGCGCCGTCGCCGCCGCGATGACGGCCGGCGCCGCCGCTCCCGTGTCGAATCGAGAATGCCTCGAGACGCACGGGGAAGCGCCATTCGAGCACTTCGGGATCGGTGAGCCGCGAATTGGTCATGTGCGTCTGCATCACGCTCGCGCCGTCGAAATCCGGTCCGGCGCCCGACCCGCCGGCGATCGTCTCGTAGTACTGATAACGCGCGTTGCCGAACGTGAAGTTGTTCATCGTCCCTTGCGACGCGGCGAGCACGCCGAGCGCGCCGTACAACGTGTCGGTGATCGTCTGCGATGTCTCGACGTTGCCGGCGACGACCGCCGCCGGGTATCGCGGCGCGAGCATCGAGCCTTCGGGAATGACGATCGACAGCGGCTCGAGGCAGCCCGCGTTCATCGGGATGTCGTCGTCGACGAGCGTGCGGAAGACGTAGAGGACCGCCGCCTTGCATACGGCGGACGGCGCATTGAAGTTCGTCGGCTGCTGTGGACTCGTCCCGGTGAAGTCGATCGTGGCCGAACGCGCGGCGCGGTCGACGCTGATCTTCACGCGCACGGCCGCGCCGCTGTCCATTTCGTATTCGAACGTGCCGTCCGACAGCGCGCCGACGACGCGCCGCACGGCTTCCTCCGCGTTGTCCTGCACGTGCTTCATGTAGGCGCGGACGACGTCGCGACCGAACTGGTCGACCATCTTGCGCAACTCGTCGATGCCCTTCGCACACGCCGCGACCTGCGCGCGCAGATCCGCGAGATTCTGCTCGACGTTACGCGCCGGATACCGGCCCGACGCGAGAATCGCGCGCATCTCGTCTTCGAGGAAGCGGCCTTCCGCGACGAGTTGCACGCTGTCGAGCAGCACGCCCTCCTCGTCCACTTCGGTCGAATCGGGCGGCATCGATCCCGGCGTCGTGCCGCCGATGTCGGCGTGGTGGCCGCGCGAGGCGACGTAGAACTCGGGTGCGGCACCCGCCTGTGGGGCACGCTCTCCCCGCTCGCGGGGAGAGGATCGGGGCGAGGAGAGAAATACCGGCGCGATGACCGTGACGTCGGGCAGGTGCGTGCCGCCGTTGTACGGGGCATTCAGCACGTACACGTCGCCTTCGCGCATCCGAGCGCGATAGGCGTCGATGATCGTCTTGACGCTCTCGCCCATCGAGCCGAGATGCACGGGCATGTGCGGCGCGTTGGCGATCAGGTTGCCCGCCGCGTCGAAGATCGCGCACGAGAAATCGAGCCGCTCCTTGATGTTCACCGAGTACGAGGTGTTCGCCAGCGTGACGCCCATCTGCTCGGCGATCGCCATGAAGAGATTGTTGAAGACCTCGAGCATGACGGGATCGGCCGTCGTCCCGATCGCGTGTGCGCGCTCGATCCGCTGTACGCGCTCCATGATCATGTGATCGCGCTCGGTGAGCCGCGCGCGCCAGCCGGGCTCGACGACGGTCGTCGCGTTCTGTTCGCGCACGATCGCGGGACCGTCGACCTCATCGCCGGGCCGCAGATCCTCGCGGGCATAAACCGGCGCGTCGTGCCATGCGCGCGCCGTGAACATCGGTCGATGCTTCATCGGCACGAGCCTGCCTTCGCGCGGCGCGAAGGCGGGCCGCTCGTCGTGCACGTCGTGCGACTTTCCGATCGCCTCCACGCCGATCGACTCGATGACGAGCGCCCTGCCGGGCATCAGGAACCCGTACTGCTGACGATACCTGCGATCGAATTCGCGCGTGACGTCGTCGACGCTCGCGGCCATCGGCACGCCGAGCGTGGTGTCGGTGCCTTCGTACTTCATGTGCAACGTCCGCTCGCCCCGAATGCGGGAGCAAACGATCCCCTGCGCGGCGACGTCGTCGCGCGCCTCGTTTTCCAGCGCGCCGAACGCCGCACCGGTCGCGGCAAGCGACGCAGCCGACAAACGCGCCTCGACCGCCTTTTGCCGCAGGGCACGCACGTCGGCGAGCCCCATGCCGTACGCAGAAAGAACCCCGGCGAGCGGATGGATGAACACGCGCGTCATGCCGAGCGCGTCCGCAACGCGGCACGCGTGCTGGCCGCCGGCACCGCCGAACGAGCACAGCGTGTACGTCGTGACGTCGTAGCCGCGCTGCACCGAGATGTGCTTGATCGCGTTCGCCATGTTCTCGACGGCGATGTCGAGGAACCCGTCGGCGACCTCTTCCGGCGTGCGCACGTGGCCGGTCGCCGCTTCGATGTCGCGCGCCAGCGCCGCGAACGTCGCCTCGACGATACCGGCATCGAGCGGTTCGTCGCCGTGGCGCCCGAACACTTTCGGAAACAGCTCGGGATCGATCTTGCCGACCATGACGTTGCAATCGGTCACAGTGAGCGGGCCGCCGCGCCGATAGCTTGCGGGACCCGGATTCGCGCCCGCGGATTGCGGCCCGACGCGAAAGCGGGCGCCATCGAACGTGCAGATCGACCCGCCGCCGGCGGCGACGGTGTGGATGCTCATCATCGGGGCGCGCAGTCGCACGCCGGCGACCTCGGTCACGAACGCGCGCTCGTATTCGCCGGCCCAGTGCGTCACGTCGGTCGACGTGCCGCCCATGTCGAAGCCGATGATGCGATCGAACCCGGCGAGACGCGACACTTCGACGGCACCCACGATGCCACCCGCGGGTCCCGACAGGATCGCGTCCTTGCCCTGGAAGCGATGCGCGTCGGTGAGGCCGCCGGAGGATTGCATGAATTGCAGCCGGAACCCGGGATGGGGGATCGGGGAAACGGGCCGTTGCGACGCGTCTGCACGCTGCTCCCTATCCCGTGACCCATGTCCCTCGTCGCCCAGAAGATCGCGTTCCACCTCGTCGACGTAACGCCTGAGGATCGGCGACAAATATGCGTCGACGACCGTGGTGTCGCCGCGCGAGACGAGCTTCATCAGCGGGCTCACCTCGTGCGACACGGACACCTGGGGAAAGCCGATCGCGCGCGCGAGTTCCGCGATCGCACGCTCGTGCTGCGGATAGCGATAGCCGTGCATCAGCACGACGGCCACGGCGCGAATGCCGTCGGCGAAGGCGTCGCGCAACGGCGGCTCGAGCGCGGCGAGATCGAGCGGCGCGACGACGTCGCCATGCGCGCCGATGCGCTCGTCGGCCTCGATCACCCGCTCGTAGAGTTGCGCCGGCCGCTCGATGCGGCGCACGAAGAGCTTCGGCCGGTTCTGGTAGCCGATGCGCAGCGCATCGGCGAAGCCGCGGGTGATGACGAGCGCCGTGCGCTCGCCGGTGCGCTCGAGGAGTGCGTTGGTCGCGACGGTCGTGCCCATCTTCACCGCCTCGACCGCCTCGACGGGGATCGGCACACCGACCGGCAGGCCGAGCAATTCGCGGATCCCCTGCACGGCCGCATCGCGATAGCGCTCGGGATTGTCCGAGAGCAGCTTGTGCGTCACGAGCGTGCCGTCGTCGCGGCGGGCGACGATGTCGGTGAAGGTGCCGCCGCGGTCGATCCAGAATTGCATCGGGTGTCGGGGATCAGGTATCGGGATCAGGGATCGGAATCGCGACGTGCGGTCGCGGTGAATTATAGAAAGCGCCCGCGAACCGCATCATCGCCCGGGCGGGCCGGATCCGAGTAATATGCTCGCCGCCAGGGGGAACCCGGCGCCCCGCCCCGATACCCGATACCGGATACCTGAAAATGAACCGCCTTCTTGCCCCCCTCGTCCTCGGCCTCGCGCTCGCGCTGCCCGCCGCGGCGCAGACCAAGTGGGACGTGCCGACCGCTTATCCGGCGAACAACTTCCACACCGAGAACCTGCAGCAGTTCGCAAACGACGTCGACAAGGCGACGGGCGGCAAGCTCAAGATGCAGATCCATCCGAACGCGTCGCTCTTCAAGGCGCCCGAGATCAAGCGCGCGGTCCAGGGCGGGCAGGCGCAGGCCGGCGAGATCCTGCTCGTGAATTACGAGAACGAGGATCCCCTCTACGGCATCGACGGCGTGCCGTTCCTCGCGACGTCATACAAGGAGGCGTACAAGCTGTACAAGGCCGAGCGCAAGGCGCTCGACGACAAGCTCGCGAAGCAGGGCATGCTGCTGCTCTACACGGTGCCGTGGCCGCCGCAGGGCATCTTCACCAACCGCACGCTCGGTAGCGCGGCCGACATGAAGGGGCTCAAGTGGCGCGCGTACAGCCCGGCGACGTCGAAGATCGCCGAGCTCGTCGGTGCGCAACCGGTCACCGTACAGGCGGCGGAGGTGTCGCAGGCGCTCGCGACCGGCGTCATCGATTCGTACATGTCGTCGGGTGCCACCGGCTACGACTCGAAGACGTACGAGCACTTGAAGCACTTCTACGACACGCAGGCGTGGCTTCCGAAGAACGCGATCATCGTGAACAAGGCGGCGTTCGACGCGCTCGACAAGCCGGCGCAGCAAGCGGTGCTGAAGGCCGCCGCCGCCGCCGAGACGCGCGGCTGGAAGCTCTCCGAGGAGAAAACCGGCTGGTACGTCGATCAGCTTCGCCAGAAGGGCATGACGATCGACAAGCCCGGCGAGCAACTCACGGCGGACATGCGGAAGGTCGGCAACGTGATGCTCGCCGAGTGGCTGCGCAAGGCCGGCCCCGAAGGCAAGAAGGTGATCGACCAATATCGGGCGATGGAGTGATCCGCCGGACGCGGGAATAACCAACATGCGCGCGCGTCGTCGTCGCTCCGTCTGTCGATGACGCGCCGCCTGCTCGACCGACTGTTCGACGCCGCCGCGTACCTGGCGGCGTTTTTCATGGTCGGGACGCTCGTGATGGTGCTCGTCGCGATCGTCGGGCGCCTTCTCGACGTCTTCGTCCCGGGCACCGACGCGTACGCGGGCTACTGCATGGCGGCGAGCGGCTTTCTGGCGCTCGCGCACACGCTGAAGCGCGGCGAGCACATTCGCGTGTCGCTGCTGCTCGAGCATGCAAGCCCGCGCGCGCGCCGCGCGCTGGAGCTGTGGTCGCTTTCGATCGCGACGATCCTCGCCGCGGCGTTCGCCTGGTACAGCGTGCGACTCGCCGTGCAATCGTGGCAGTTCAACGACGTCTCGACGGCGAACGATGCGACGCCGCTTTGGATTCCGCAGCTGGCGATGGCCGTCGGCACGATCGTGCTGCTCGTCGCCTTCGTCGACGAATGGATCCTCGAATGGCGTGGCGCGCGCCGTCCCGCGGCGCCCGCCGAAGCGCTGCACTACGAATAGCCGATAGGCGACGATGGATGCCCTGATCACCACGCTGCTGATCGTCGCCCTTTTCGCGCTGCTCGGCAGCGGCGTGTGGATCGGGCTCGCGCTCGCCGGCGTGGCGTGGATCGGCATGACGCTCTTCTCGTCGCGACCCGCCGGAGACGCGATGGCGGTGACGGTGTGGGGAACGGCGTCGTCGTGGACGCTCACCGCGTTGCCGCTCTTCTGCTGGATGGGCGAGATCCTGTTCCGCACGCGCCTTTCGCAGGACATGTTCAAGGGGCTCGCCCCGTGGCTCGAGCGCATTCCCGGCCGGCTGCTGCACACGAACATCGTCGGCTGCACGATCTTCGCGGCCGTGTCGGGATCGTCGACGGCGACCTGCGCGACGATCGGCAAGATGACGCTTCCGGAATTGAAGCAGCGCGGCTACCCGGACACGATCACGATCGGGACCCTCGCGGGCGCCGGCACGCTCGGGCTTCTGATCCCGCCGTCGATCATCATGATCGTCTACGGCGTGACGGCGAACGTTTCGATCGCCGAGCTTTTCATCGCGGGGATTCTCCCCGGCATCGTGCT
>DASTGT010000078.1:0-93326 GCA_035718935.1 Casimicrobiaceae bacterium | reverse complement strand
CTGCGCGGCAACGCGCACGATCGTGCCGGCAAAGCGCGCGAGCAGCCGCTTCGTCGTAGCGAGCGCGATGATCCGGCCGCCTTTCATCATCGCGATGCGATTGCAAAGCGCCTCGGCTTCCTCGAGGTAGTGCGTCGTCAGGATGATCGTGTGTCCGTCGCGGTTGAGCTTGCGGATGAACGCCCACAGGCTCTGCCGCAGCTCGACGTCGACGCCTGCGGTCGGCTCGTCGAGCACGATGACCGGCGGCTTGTGCACGAGCGCCTGCCCGACGAGCACGCGCCGCTTCATGCCGCCGGAGAGGGAACGCATGTTCGCGTTCGCCTTCTTCGTCAAGTCCAGGTGATGCAGCAATTCGTCGATCCACGCGTCGTTGTGACGCAGGCCGAAATAACCGGACTGGATGCGCAACGTCTCGCGCACCGTGAAGAACGGGTCGAAGACGAGCTCCTGCGGAACGACGCCGAGCGCGCGGCGTGCGGCGCGGTAATCGGTCGCGACATCGTGACCGAGGATCGACGCCGTGCCGCGATCGGCTCGGGTCAGGCCGGCGAGAATCGAGATCAGCGTCGTCTTGCCCGCGCCGTTCGGACCGAGGAGCCCGAAGAACTCGCCCGCATCGACGCGAAGATCGACGTCGCAAAGCGCCTGCACGTCGCCGAAGCGCTTGGCGACGCCGGCAACCTGGACGGCGGGGACGGACGTCGGCGTGGCGATCATTGAGGGGGCGTCGGGCGCGCGCCCAGCGCCCGGCTTCAGGCGAGCAGCGCCTCGACGCCGTAGACCACGGCAAGCGTACGCAGCGCCGCCGGTATGGCCTCGATCTCGAGCGGCCGTCCCTCGAGCGCCGCGCGGCGCTTGATCGCCAGCACGACCGCGAGCGCGGACGAGTCGGCGTGCGTGAGGCCGCCGAGGTCGACGATGCCGGAGGCAGGTAGCGGCATCGCCTTCGCCGCGTCGAAAACTCCGGCCGCGTCGTCGAACGTCAGCGCGCCCATGAAGCGCCAGCGATCGTTCTCCGCGACGATGCGGCCCGGGATGCGTTCCTGCGCCAACCCGCGTCTCCTGCTATTTCGCCGGCACCGGCGCCGCGTTCTTCGTCTCGAGCGCCTTGATCAGCGAGTCGATGCCGCCCTGCTGGATTTGTTGCGCGAACTCGTCACGGTAGTTCGTCACGAGCGACACGCCTGCGACGATCACGTCGTACGCCTTCCAGCCGGCGGGCGTCTTCTCCATGCTGTAGTCGATCGCCACCGGCTGCTGGCCCGGACGGATCACCTCGGTACGCACCATGACGTCCGTGGCGTTCGCATCGGCGCGCAGCGGCAGATAGCGCAGCGTCTGGTCGCGATACTGGTCGAGCGCGTTCGAATACGTGCGGATCAGCAGCGTCTTGAACTCGTCGGCGAGACGCTTCTTCTGCTCGGGCGTCGCCTGCCGCCAGCCGCGGCCGACGGCGAGCGCCGTCATGCGCTCCATGTCGAAGTGCGGCGCGATCTTCGCCTCGATCAGGTCGCGGATGTGCGACTTGTCGCCGGCCTGCACCTTCGGGTCGGTGCGGAGGATGTCGAGCGCTTCCTGCGACACGCGCTTGACCAGCGCGTCCGGCGCTTCCTGCGCGAGGGCGGGTGCGGCCTGCACGACGAGCGCGACGAGCGCGAGCGCGCATGCATGGGCGATGCGGCGAATCGGGATCATTCTTCGTCTTCCTTCAGCGGCGGCGGATGTCCGTCGTACACGAGGTAGCGCCGGCGCTGCAGGTATGCGCGTCGGATGAACGCGTAAGGATCGAGCGCCGCCTGGTTCACGAGGCTCTCCGCGCCGAGCGCGGAAGCGCGGAGGTCGAGGATATTGAGCGCGAGCAGCGTGTCCTGCGTCGGCACGTCGTTGATGTGCGCGATCGGCGACGCATACGCACGCAGCAGCGTCCCGGAGCCGTCGCGAACGGTCGTCGGCCCGAACACCGGGATGAAGAGATACGGACCTTGCGCGATTCCCCACACGCCGAACGTCTGCCCGAAATCCTCGCCACCCTTCGGGATGCCGGCGTCGGAGGCGATGTCGATCAGGCCGAGGAGGCCGAACCCGGTGTTGGTGATGACGCGGCCCAGGTCGTGGCCCGCCTTCTCGGGTTTCCCCTGCAACACGTCGTTGACGAACGAGAACATGTCGTCGATGTTGCCGAAGAAGTTCGTGACGGCCTGTCGCAGCGGCTTCGGCGTGTAATCGACGTACGCCTGCGCGATCGGCTTCACGATCCTGCCGTCGACCACCTGGTGAACCTGGTACGACACGCGATTCATCGGCTCGAACGGATCTTCGCGCGTCGGGCCGAGCGCACATCCACCCATCGACGCCGCGGCGATGACGATCATCGTCGCGTCGACGAGCGTGCGCACTGCATTGGGTTGACGGGACCTCGTGTTCATTTCGCGCTCGCTGCGGCGGCCGGGGCGCCGTTCGCCGGCGCCGGCGAAGGCCCGCTCGCGGCCTTGTCGAAGAGGAACTGGCCGATCAGCTTCTCGAGCACGATCGCCGACTGCGTTTTGGCGATGCGACCGCCATCGGCGATCATCTGCGTGTCGCCGCCCGCCGACAGACCGATGTACACCTCGCCGAGCAATCCGGACGTGAGGATCGACGCGATGGTGTCGCGCGAGAATTCGTAGCCACGATCGATGCGCATCGACACGACGGCCTGATACGACTGCGGGTCGAGCCGGATCTGCTCGACGCGCCCGACGACGACACCCGCGGCCTTCACCGGCGCACGCACCTTGAGGCCGCCGATGTTGTCGAACGCGGCGCTGATCCGATAGCCTGGCTCGTTGCTGAGCGTGAGCAGGTTGCCGACCTTCAGCGCGAGGAACAGGATCGCCGCGATGCCGATCGTGACGAAGATGCCGACCCAGAGATCGATCGTCGAGCGATTCATCAGTGCACGCCGCGGAACATGAACACGGTCAGGACGAAGTCGAGCGCGAGGATCGACAGCGAGCTCGCGACGACGGTGCGCGTCGTCGCGGTCGACACGCCCTCGGCGGTCGGCCGCGCGTTGTAGCCCTCGAAGACCGCGATGGCGCTCACTGCCGTGCCGAACACGAGGCTCTTGATGATCCCGTTCACGATGTCGTAGCGAAAGTCGACGGCGGCCTGCATGTTGCCCCAGAAGGAACCGGCGTCGATGCCGATGAGCTTGACGCCGACGAGATAGGCACCGAACACGCCGAGCGTCGAGAAGAGCGCGGCGAGCAGCGGCATCGAGATCACGCCGCCGACGAAGCGCGGCGCGACGACGCGCGCGAGCGGGTCGACCGCCATCATCTCCATCGCCGAGAGCTGCTCCGTCGTCTTCATGAGACCGATTTCGGCGGTGACGGCGCTGCCCGCGCGGCTCGCGAACAGCAGACCCGCCACGACGGGGCCGAGTTCCCGGACGAGCGAAAGCGCGACGAGGATGCCGAGCGACTCGTTCGCACCGTAACGCGAGAGCACGTCGTAGCCCTGAAGCGCCAGCACCATGCCGACGAAGAGGCCGGACACGAGGATGATGACGAGCGAGAGCACGCCCGAGAAATAGATCTCCCGGAGCGTGAGCGACAGCCGGCGAACCGCCGCCGGCAAGTGCGTGACGACCGCGAGCGAGAAGCGCGCGGCGAAGCCGAGCCGCGAGATCGCGTCGAGCGTTGCAGCGCCGACGCGACGGAACGCGTTCCCGGCAGCCGCGCCCGTGAGTCCCGGCGCGCTCACGCGTCCGCCTCCTTGCAAGGACATGCCGAAACGCGGCACAACGCGTCGGCCTCCTCGCGATCGCGCGTCGACGGGCCCTTCGGGCCTTCGCTCGGCTTCGCCTCGCGCGCCGCGCTCACGCGTCCGCCTCCATGCAGCGACATGCCGAAACGCGGCACAGATCGCGCGTCGACGGGCCCTTCGGGCTCACGCGAACTCCTCCGTGAGCTGCTTCGCAGGGTAATGGAACGGCACGGGCCCGTCAGGCTCGCCGTCGACGAACTGGCGCACGTACGGATCGCGCGACGCGCGCACCTCCGCCGGCGTACCCGCCGCAATGATTCGCCCCTCCGACACGAAGTAGATGTAGTCGACGATCTTCAGCGATTCGTAGATGTCGTGCGTGACGACGATCGACGTGATGCCGAGCGCGTCGTTGAGCTTGCGGATCAACTGCCCGACGATGCCGAGCGAGATCGGGTCGAGGCCGGCGAACGGCTCGTCGTACATGACGAGCATCGGATCGAGCGCGATCGCGCGCGCGAGCGCGACGCGGCGCGCCATGCCGCCCGATAACTCGGACGGCCGCAGCTGCGCCGCTCCGCGCAGGCCGACGGCGTTGAGCTTCATCAGCACCAGATCGTGGATGAGCTCCTCCTGCAGCTCCGTGTGCTCGCGCAGCGGAAAGGCTATGTTCTCGAACACCGACATGTCGGTGAAGAGCGCACCGAACTGGAACAGCATGCCGATGCGCCGGCGCAGCGCGAAGAGCGCGTCGCGATCGAGCGCGGCGACGTCGTGACCGTCGACCTCGACCGTGCCCGCCTGCGCACGCAGCTGCCCCCCGATCAGGCGCAGGATCGTCGTCTTGCCCGAGCCGGAGCCGCCCATGATCGCTACGAGCCGGCCGAGCGGGATCGTGAGGTCGATGCCGCTCAGGACCGGCCGACGCCGGTCGTAGCCGAACGTCACCCCGGTCAACCGCACGGCGATTCGTGGCGCTGGCGCCGCGGCGGCGGCACCCGGTTCGTTCAGGGGCATTGGGGCACTGCGGGAGGGCGAGCAGCCGATTTTAACTCAGGCTCCCACCAGGAGCCGCTGCTCGGCCCGGCCGAGATCGGAGGGCCGGCCGAGCAGGACGACCGCGTCGCCCGCTTCGAAGCGCCAATCGTCGTGCGGGGCGATCGAGCGGCCTCCCTGGCGACGTACGCCGGTGATCTCGACGCTGCCGTCGATCGCCAGTTCGCTCAGCCGGCGGCCCACCGCGTGCGCGCGCTCGTCGAGGAGGACGGTGCGTAGCCGCGGCTCGAGGTTCTCCGCGCCGGCGAGATCGGTCGCCCCGTGGTAGAAGCCGCGAAAGAGCGCGTAGCGTTCCTCGCGCACCGAGCGAATGCGAGCGAGCACGCGATTGAGCGGGACGCCGAGCACGAGCAGCGAATGCGCCGCGAGCATCAGGCTTCCCTCCAGCACCTCGGGCACGACCTCGGTGGCGCCGGCCGCGAGGAGGCGATCGATCTCGGCGTCGTCTTGCGTGCGGACGATCACCGGAATCGCCGGCGCGTCGTGGCGCACGTGGTGCAGGATCTTGAAGGCCGTGCCCGTATCGGCGAACGAGACGACGACCGCGCGCGCCTTCGCCACGCCTGCCGAGAGCAGCGTCTCCCGCCGGCCCGCATCGCCGAACACGACGCTCGCGCCGTCGGCGGCTTCGCGCACGCGCTGCGGATCGGTGTCGAGCGCCAACCATCGGATGTCCTCGCGGTCGAGGAGGCGCGTGAGATTCTGGCCGCTTCGCCCATAGCCGCAGACGATCACGTGATCCTGGCGGCCCATCGTTCGCGCCGCCACCTGCGTCAACTCGGCGGCCCGCACCAGCCAGTCGTTCGCGGTGAGCTTGCGCACCCAGTAGCCCGAGTGCTCGATCAGGAACGGCGCGATCAGCATCGAGAGGATCATCGCGGCGAGGATCGTCTGCGCGAGCGCTGCCGGCACCAGCGCGTTGCCGGTGGCGAGCGCGAGCATCACCAGCGCGAACTCGCCCGCCTGCGCGAGATAGAAACCCGTGCGCAGCGACGTGGCGAGAGGGGCGCCGAATGCGCGCGCGAGCAGCACGATCAGCGCGAATTTGGCGACTAGGGCGGCGACGAGCAGCGCGACGACGCGCTCGGCGAACGCGACGTCGACGTGCAGGTCGAGCATCATGCCGATGGTGATGAAGAACAGCCCGAGCAGCACGTCACGGAACGGCTTGATGTCCTCCTCGACTTCGTAGCGGAACTCGGTCTCCGAGATCAGCATGCCGGCGAGGAACGCGCCGAGCGCGAGCGACAGGCCGAAGTACTGCGTGACCGCCGCCATCCCCAGCGTGACGAGCAGGACGTTCAGCACGAAGAGCTCCGACGAGCGGCGGCGCGCGACCGCCTGGAACCATGCGCGCATCGGCTGTTGCCCGAGGAAGAGGATCACCGCGAGGGCGAGCGCAGCCTTGACGACCGCGCTCGCGAGGGCGCGGCCGGTGTCGAGTCCCGGCAAGCCGAGCGATGGAATCAGGATCAGGAAGATGACCACCGCGAGGTCCTGGAACAGCAGGATGCCCATGACGTCGCGGCCGTGCGGCGACGTGAGCTCGCCGCGTTCGGCGAGCATCTTCGATACGATCGCCGTGGAGCTCATCGCCAGCGCACCGCCGAGCACGAGACCCACGCGCCAACCGTAGCCGAGCAGAAAGCCGGCGAGCGTGCCGGCCAGCGTGGTGAGAAGGACCTGCGAAAGCCCGAGTCCGAACACCGCGCGCCGCATCGCCTTGAGCTGCGGCAGGCTGAATTCGAGCCCGATCGAGAACATCAGGAACACGATGCCGAACTCGGCGAGCTCGCGCGTCGCTTCCACGTCCGGCACCACGCCGAGCGCGTGCGGTCCGAGCGCGATGCCGACGATGAGGTAGCCCTGGATCGGCGGCAAGCCGACGCTGCGGAAAAAACCGACGACGACCACGGAGGCCGCGAGCAGCAGCAGGATGAGGAGCAGCGCGTTCGGCATCGACGTGCGTCGCGATCGAGCAAACGGTATCACGCACCGCGGCGCGATCGGACAGACCGCCGGCGCCGGTATAATTTGCCACCCGATCCCGGATCACGATTTGCTGGCACCGCGCACCGTCGATGCGAAACGCGCGCTGGCGCTCGCGCGGAACGTCCTCGCGACCGAAGCGAATGCGATCGCCTCGCTCGCGCAGCGCCTCTCCGACCCGTTCGTCCACGCCGTCGAGTTGCTCCTCCAATGCCGCGGGCGCGTCGTCGTCTCCGGCATCGGCAAGTCGGGTCACGTCGCGCGAAAGCTCGCAGCGACGCTCGCGTCGACGGGCACGCCCGCGTTCTTCGTGCATCCCGCCGAAGCGGGGCACGGCGACCTCGGGATGATCACCGCCGACGATGTCGTGGTCATGCTGTCGAATTCGGGCGAAACCGACGAACTGTTGCTGCTCACTCCGCATTTGAAACGCCAGGGCGCGAAGCTCGTTGCGCTCACCGGGAACGAGCAGAGCGCGCTCGCGCGCGCCGCCCACGTGCACCTCGACGCGAGCGTCGATGCCGAGGCGTGCCCGTTGGGTCTCGCGCCCACGGCGAGCACGACCGCCGCGCTCGCGCTCGGCGACGCGCTCGCACTCGCGATACTCGATGCGCGCGGCTTCTCGGTGGAGGATTTCGCGCGCTCGCATCCGGGCGGTGCGCTGGGACGCCGGCTGCTCACGCGCGTGCGGGACGTCATGCGCCAAGGCGAGGCGATTCCGCGCGTTCTCCCGACCGCCACGCTCGCCGAGGCGATCGTCGAGATGACGAGCAAGGGCCTCGGCATGACGGCGGTGGTCGACGCCGCCGGCGGCGTCGCGGGGGTGTTCACCGACGGCGATCTGCGCCGCGCGCTCGCGCGCGTCGACGATGCGAAGCGCGCGCGGATCGGCGAGTTGATGACGAGCGGCCCGCGCACGATCACGCCCGACAGGCTCGCAGCCGACTGCATCGTGCTCATGGAAACCGCGCCCAAGATCACGACGCTCCTCGTCGTCGAGGAAGGCGCGCTGGTGGGCGTCGTGCAGATGCACGACCTCTTCCACGCGCGCGTGGTGTGATGCGCCTCAATTTCACTGATCGTGCGCGGCGCATCCGCTTCCTGACTTGCGACGTGGACGGGGTGCTCACCGATGGCCGCATCTACGTCGACGACCACGGCCGCGAGTTCAAGGCGTTCTCCGCGCTCGACGGCGTGGCGATGCACCGCCTGGCGGCCGCAGGCATCGTCGTCGCGTGGATCACCGGCAGCGCCGCGCCCGCGATCGCGCACCGCGCACGTCAGTTGCGCGTCCCGCACCTCGTGCAGGGTGCGCAGGACAAGATCGTCGTTTGGGAGCGGCTGCGCGGCGAGTTGCGCCTGGCGCCCGACGCGTGCGCTCACATCGGCGACGACCTCCCCGACATTCCGCTGCTTGGCGCATGCGGGCTCGCGGTCAGCGTGCCCGGCGCCCCCGACGTCGTTCGAGCCCGTGCGCATTACGTGACCAAGCGTGACGGCGGTCACGGTGCCGTGCGCGAACTCGCCGACCTGCTCCTCGCGGCGCAAGGCTACGATGCCGATTCGGCGTGCGCGATCGACGTTGCGACGGAAGTCCCCGCATCCTGATATGGATCGCACGCGCGCCTTCTTCGATCGCCTCGTCGCGTGGTCGCCGGTGTTCCTGCTCGGCGGCCTCGCGGGGCTCACGTACTGGCTCGACGCGCAGGTGCAGTCGCCCGCTTCGCACCGCGACGGCTCTGCACGCCACGACCCCGATCTCTTCCTGCAGGATTTCCGCGCCGTCACGTTCGACGAGCGCGGCCATCCGAGCCAGGCGCTCGCGGCCGCGAAGGCCGAGCACTTTCCCGACAACGACACGGCGGAACTCGTCGACCCCAGGCTCTCGCTGACGCAGCTCGGACAGCCGCGGCTGACGATCACCGCGGATCGCGGCGTCGTGTCGGGCGATCGCGAGCACGGCGACTTCGCCGGTGACGTGCGCGTGGTGCGCGATGCGGATCCAGCGCCAGCGAAACCCGGTGAGGAGCCGACCGGCCCGCTCACGCTCGCGACCAGCCTGCTTCACGTCTTCACGCACGACGAGCGCGTGACGACCGACCAGCCGGTGACCATCGAGGAGCCGCGTGGAATAATCCACGGCCGCGGGCTCGTCTACGACAACAAGACGAAGCGCGTGCGCATCGATTCGCAGGTGCGCGGAACGCTCGCGCCGCGCGCCGTCCCCGATCCCCAGGCCGTCACGAAATGAGTCGATCCGCTTCCGTCGCTTCGCGCGTCGCCGCCATGCTCGCGTTGGTTGCGCTGCTTCACGGCAACGCGCAGGCGGAGAAGGCCGATCGCGACAAGCCGATTCACTTCTCCGCCGACCAACCCGCCGAGGTGGACTTCCAGAAGCGCGTCGGTACGCTCAAGGGCAACGTCATCATCACGCAGGGGACGATGACGATCCACGCCGACCGCATCGACTTCAAGCAGAACGCCGACAACTCGCTGTCGGCGACCGCGTGGGGCAATCCGGTCACCTTTCGGCAGAAGAAGGACGACTCCGACGAGTACTTCGAGGGCTATGCACAGCGCGCCGCCTACAACGGCGAGACGCAGACGCTCGAGCTCTTCGATCGCGCGCTGCTGAAGCAGGGCACCGACGAGATTCGCAGCAACTACGTTTCGTACAACAGCGCGACGGGCATCTTCAAGGCCGAAGGCCGTCCCGACCAGCCCGGCGTCGAAGGACCGGGCTCACGCGTGCGCGGCGTGTTCCAGCCGCGCTCGGAAACACCGCTCCTCGGCACGCCGCCAGGCGGGGCACCGAGCGGCAAGGAGGCGCCGAAAGGCAACCCGAAAGAGCCGGCGGCCAAAGGCACCGACAAGGGCAAGGCGCCCGCGAAGGACGCGCCTCTCACGCTCACGCCGGACGCGTCGCTTTCGCGCAAGTGAGAAACGGCGCGCCGCCTCGCGATCCGCGCGAAGGCCAGACGAGCAAGCTCGCCGCCGCGCATCTTCGCAAGCGTTACAAGGCGCGCACCGTCGTGCACGACGTGTCGCTCGAGGTGGCGAGCGGTGAAGTCGTGGGCCTGCTCGGTCCGAACGGCGCCGGCAAGACGACGTGCTTCTACATGATCGTCGGGCTCGTCGCCGCCGATGGCGGGGCGATCGCGCTCGACGACGAGGACCTGTCGCGGCTGCCGATCCACCGGCGGGCGCGCCGCGGTTTGTCGTACCTCCCGCAGGAAGCGTCGATCTTTCGCAAGATGACGGTCGCACAGAACGTGCGGGCGATCCTCGAATTGCAGGATCTCGACGAGGACACGCTTTCCAATCGACTCGACGCGCTGCTCGAGGACCTGTCGATCTCGCACCTCGCCGACGCGTCGGCGGTTTCGCTGTCGGGCGGCGAGCGCCGCCGCGTGGAGATCGCGCGCGCGCTCGCGACGCGACCCCGCTTCATCCTCCTCGACGAGCCGTTCGCCGGCGTCGATCCGATCGCTGTCCTCGACATCCAGAAGATCATCGGATTCCTCAGGGAACGCGGCATCGGCGTGCTGATCACCGACCACAACGTGCGCGAGACGCTCGGCATCTGCGACCGCGCGTACATCATCAACGAAGGCCGGGTCCTCGCGTCGGGCGCTCCGGGCGAGATTGTCTATAATGAGGACGTCCGGAAAGTTTATCTGGGGGAGCACTTCCGGCTCTGATTCGCGCAGCGCGCGGGAGCACTCGAAGCGTCCCTCCGGAAAGTGCGGCCCTCGGTGAAGCAGACGCTCCAACTCAAGCTTTCGCAGCACCTCACGCTGACGCCCCAGCTGCAGCAGTCGATTCGACTGTTGCAATTGTCGACGGTGGAGCTGAACGCGGAAGTCGAGCGGATGCTGCAGGAGAACCCGCTGCTCGAGCGAGCGGAAGTCGAAGAAGAGCCGACCGGCGAAGTGCCGCTGTCCGGACCGGGACGCCTCGGCGACGGCCTCGATCGCAGCCACGAAGTCTCGTCCGAGACGGCGCCCGAGCCGCGCATTCGCGACGATCTGCCCGAAGCCGACTTTTCCGATTACGGGGGCGGTGGCGGTGACAGCGACTGGGGCGGCGGTGGCTCGGGCGAGGACGACGACTTCCTGCCGCAGCAGGTGGCGACGTCCACGCTGCGCGATCATTTGAACGGGCAACTCGCGCTGCTCAACCTGCCGCTACGCGATCGGCACATCGTGAGCGCGCTGATCGACGCGCTCGACGACGACGGCTACCTGGCCACGCCGCTCGAGGAAATCGCGGAGATCTTCCCGGCCGAGCTCGAGATCGACCCCGACGAGCTCAACATTGCCCTCAAGTACGTGCAGAGCTTCGAACCGTCGGGCGTCGGTGCGCGCGATTGCTCCGAGTGCCTCGCGCTGCAGCTGCGCGCGCTGCCGCGCGAGACGCCGCACCTGGCCGACGCCTTGAAGGTCGTCGACGGCAACCTCGCGCTGCTCGCGAATCGCGACTTCACCAAGCTCAAGCGCTTGTTGCACACCGACGACGCCGGCGTACGCGGCGTGCGGGACCTGATCCGCAGCCTGAATCCGCGGCCCGGTGCGGCGTTCGCCAAGGCCGAGGCGAACTACGTCATTCCCGACGTGGTCGTACGGAAGGTCCGGAATCAATGGGTCGCCTCGCTGAACGAGGCCGCGATGCCGAAGCTGCGGCTGAACCGCATCTATGCCGACATCCTCACCCGGAACCGCGAGAGCTCCAATCAGCAGCTCGCCGCGCAGCTGCAGGAAGCCAAGTGGCTGATCCGCAACGTGCAGCAGCGGTTCGACACGATCCTGCGCGTCGCGAAGGCGATCGTCGAGCGGCAGCGCCGCTTCTTCGAGCACGGCGAGGTCGCAATGCGCCCGATGGTGCTGCGCGAGATCGCCGACATGCTCTCGCTCCACGAATCGACGATCTCGCGCGTGACGACGCAGAAATACATGCTGACGCCACGCGGGACGTTCGAGCTCAAGTATTTCTTCGGCAGCCACGTCGCCACCGACACGGGGGGTGCGGCGTCGGCGACGGCGATACGCGCGCTGATCAAGCAGCTGATCGCCGCCGAGGACACCAAGACGCCGCTCACCGACAGCAAGATCGCCGACATGCTGGGCGAGCAAGGCATTCTCGTCGCGCGTCGAACGATCGCCAAGTACCGCGAGGCTTTGCAGATTCCCCCCGTGAACATGCGCAAGGCGCTGTGACCGACGCTCGTGAGGCGGAACGTCGCCCATTGCGATCGTCGGCTTCACGGCTCTGCGCGAAATCCTCATCGGCCCCGCGGGCCCCGTCAAGAACATCCGCTACGCACCGCCCGGCGCGGCCTGCACGCGTCAACGTCCGGAAGGAGTACCGCGATGAATCTGCAGCTCACTGGCCACCACGTCGACGTCACCCCGGCGATCCGCGACTACGTCACGGCGAAGCTCGCGCGCATCACCCGCCACTTCGACCACGTCATCGAAGTCGTCGTCGTGCTTTCGGTGGACAAGCTGCAGCACAAGGCCGAAGGGACGCTGCGCGTACGCGGCAAGGACCTGCACGCGGAATGCCTGGACGCGGACATGTTCGCCGCGATCGATGGGCTCGCCGACAAGCTCGACCGGCAGGTCGTGAAGTACAAGGAGCTGCTCAAGAATCATCGCGCCGATCCCGACGCAGCTCGCGCCGCGAGCGAGACCGGATCGGAAGGCCCGACGCCTTCGTGAACCACATCTCGGCACTCCTTCCGGTATCGAACATCGTCGTGGACCTCGACGTCGCGTCGAAAGCCGACTCCTTCGCGGCGATCGCGGCGCTCTTCGAGCGAACCGCCGGGCTCGTGAAGGCTAGCGTCGCCGCGAGCCTCGCTGCGCGCGAGAAGCTCGGCTCGACCGGTCTCGGCCAGGGCATCGCCATTCCGCACGGACGCATCCCGAAGCTGTCGCACGCGCTCGGCGCATTCGCGCGCCTGCGTGCGCCGATCGCGTTCGACGCGCCCGACGGCAAGCCCGTCGATCAACTCTTCGTGCTGCTCGTGCCCGAGCAGGCCACCGACCAGCACCTGCAACTCCTCTCCGAGCTCGCACAGATGTTTTCGGAGCGCGCGTTTCGCGAGCGACTCGCGACGGCAGCGACCGCCGACGAGATCCACGCGGTCTTTCGCGGCTGGCAGCCGCACTGACGATCGCCCGGGAAGTGCGCCAGGTCAGCGTCGAGCAGTTCCTCGAGGACAACCGCGAGAAGCTCGGGCTGGTGTGGCTCGCCGGCCGCGATGGCGGCGATCGGATGCTGGTCGGCGAAAGCGCCTTGCGCCCGACGATCGGCCAGATCGGGCACATGAACCTGATCCATCCGTTCCGCGTGCAAATCCTCGGCGCGGCGGAGCTCGCGTACCTGCGCGCGCTACCCGAAGACGAGCTCACCCGTTCGATCAACCGGCTGTTCACGACCGAGCTCGCGGCGATCGTCGTGGGCAACGGCGAACAGGTGCCGCGACATCTGCTCGACATGTGCAACCAGCACAAGGTCGCGCTCGTCACGTCGCAGCAACCGTCGCCGCACATCGTCGACGTTTTCCGCATCTACCTGTCCCGCATGCTGGCCGAGTCGACGACGCTGCACGGCGTTTTCCTCGACGTGCTCGAGCTCGGCGTCCTGATCACCGGCGCGTCGGCGATCGGCAAGAGCGAGCTCGCGCTCGAGCTGATCTCGCGCGGCAACGGGCTCATCGCCGACGACATCGTCGAGCTGTATCGGATCTCGCCCGACACGATCGAAGGCCGCTGCCCGGCGGTGCTGCGCGACTTCCTCGAAGTGCGCGGCATCGGCATCCTCAACATCCGCACGATCTTCGGCGAGACCGCGGTCCGCCCGCACAAGCTGCTGCGCCTGATCGTGCACCTCGAGGACCACGGCAACGAGGCGTTCTCCGACCTCGATCGGCTGCAGGTCAATGCCACGTTCCAGGAAGTTCTGTCGGTCCCCATCCGCAAGGTGACCATTCCGGTCGCCGCCGGTCGCAACCTCGCGGTGCTCGTCGAGGCGGCCGTCCGCAACTTCGTGCTCAACCAGCGCGGGATCGATAGCACAAAGGAGTTCATCGATCGGCAGCAGAGGCTCATGGAAGGAAGCGGCGAATAGATGTCTTGGGCCCAGGCAGAACCGATGAATGTCACGTTGATCGGCGGCGTCTCGGGCTCCGGCAAGAGCGTCGCGCTCGCGGCCTTCGAGGATGCGGGGTATTACGCCGTCAACAACCTGCCCGTTCCGCTGCTCGCAGCGACCGCGGACTACCTGCAGGGCGCGGGACAGGCACGCGTGGCGATCGCGCTCGACGTCAAGAGCGGACCCGGCCTGCCGGGGCTCGAGCAGGCGATGCGCGCGCTCGAAGCGCGCGGCTTCCACGTGCGTTTCCTGTATCTCGACGCGACCGTCGACACGCTCGTCAAGCGCTTTTCGGAAACGCGACGCCGGCATCCGTTCTCGAGCGAGGATCGCACGCTGACCGAGGCGATCGAGTACGAGCGCGACCTCCTCGCGCACGCGCGCGATCTCGGCACGACCTTCGATACGTCGGAGCTCTCGGCGGCCGGCTTGCGCGGCTGGATCAAGGATTTCGTCTCGGTCGATCCGTCGCAGATCACGCTGCAAGTCGAATCGTTCGGATTCAAGCATGGCGTGCCGCTCGACGCCGATCTCGTATTCGACGTGCGCTGCCTGCCCAATCCGCATTACGAGCCCAGGCTTTCCCCGCAGACGGGCAAGGACGCGGACGTGATCGCCTTTCTCGAGGCTGTCCCCGAGGTCGAGCGCATGTACAGCGACATCTATCACTTCGTCGCGAGCTGGCTTCCCGATTACGTTCGCGACAATCGCAACTATCTCACCGTCGCGATCGGTTGCACCGGCGGCAAGCATCGTTCGGTCTATCTGGTGGAGCGGCTGGCGCGCGCGTTCGCGCCGCGCTATCAGGTGCTGATCCGCCATCGCGAGCTTTCGGCATAGTTTCCAATCGAGCGCCGGACGGCTCGATTCGCGTACGATGCCCGACACGATGAGCGAAGCGCGGCGCATCACCCTCGCCTTCACCGGCGCGTCCGGGTTGCCGTACGGCTTTCGCGTGCTCGAATCGCTGCTCGCGGCCGGCACGCAAGTGTCGCTCGTCTACTCGATCGCCGCACAGGTCGTCGCGAAGCAGGAGTGCGACGTGACGCTACCGTCGCAGCCACGCGAGGCCGCACGCCTGCTGCGCGAGCGCTACCGCGCAGGCGACGGGCAGTTGACCGTCTACGGGCGCGACGACTGGCTCGCGCCGATGGCGTCCGGATCGAACCCGGGCGACGGCATGGCGATCTGTCCGTGCACGATGGGCGCGCTCGGTGCGATCGCCGGCGGCCTCGCCGACAACCTGATCGAGCGCGCCGCCGACGTGATGCTGAAGGAGCGCCGTCCGCTCGTCCTCGTTCCGCGCGAGACGCCGCTGTCCGCGATCCACCTCGAAAACATGCTGAAGCTCGCGCGCGCCGGCGCGATCATCCTGCCGCCGTCGCCCGGCTTCTACACGCGACCGCAAAGCGTCGCCGACCTCGTCGATTTCGTCGTCGCCCGGGTGCTCGACCATCTCGGCATCCGCCACGATCTGGTGCCGCGCTGGGGCGACGACGCGGCGCCCCCCATGACGACCGCATGAGCGCGGCGCGCGAGGCGACGCCGAGCGAAGGAGGACTACGCGCGAGGCGCGAAGCGCAGGCCCGAAGGGGCCGCCCGAGCGCGCTGTCCGAAGCCCGAGGCGTGACGTGCCGAATCGATCTGCTGGCCCAAGGAGGGCGCCCGAAGAGCCCGCCGACGCGCGATTACCGGCAGGCCGACGCTTCGCCCAACGCATGTCGGTACAGGTCCAATGAGGCCGACGCATGAGTGGCGAGAAGCGCGAAGGGGTCGCCCGCCGCGCGGCGTCGTTGCCGCTGTTCCCGCTGCGCACCGTGCTGTTTCCGGGCGGCCTGCTGCCGCTCAAGGTGTTCGAGCACCGGTACATCGAGATGACGAGGGCGTGCCTTCGCGAGGAGCGTCCGTTCGGGGTATGCCTGATCCTCGAAGGCGACGAGGTCGCGCAGCCCGATGCGCAGCCGCCGAAGATCGCGAGCGTCGGCACGCTCGCGCGCATCACCGTCGTCGACATGCCGCAACTCGGCATCCTGCACGTCGCGACCGTCGGCGAAGGTCGCTTCGAAGTCCATCGCTACGCGCCCGACGCGCTCGGCCTCGTCATCGGCGAGGTCACGCCCATTCCCGACGAGCCTCGGATGCCGCTCGCGGAATCGCAGGCGCGTCTTTCCAAGCTGCTCGCATTGATCGCGACGAAGCTCGGCCCCGACAGCTTTCCGTCGGAAACGCATTACGACGACGCGACGTGGGTCGGCCATCGACTCGCCGAACTGCTGCCGCTGCCGCTCGAAGTGAAGCAGCGCATGCTCGAAGTGAGCGACGCGAACGTGCGCCTCGGCGCACTCACTCGGTACCTCGAGCGCCAGGGACTGCTGCAAGCCTTATAATTTTCGCTTTGCACGTGCAATCGGTGCGAATGCGATGGCGGGCCACAGCAAGTGGGCGAACATCAAGCACAAGAAGGCTGCCGCAGACGCGAAGCGCGGCAAGGCCTTCACGCGCCTCATCAAGGAAATCACCGTCGCCGCGCGCCTGGGCGGCGGTGATCCGTCCGCCAATCCTCGGCTGCGGCTCGCGATGGACAAGGCGACCGACCAGAACATGCCGAAGGACACGATCGAGCGCGCGATCAAGCGCGGCGCCGGTGGCCTCGAAGGGGCGAGCTACGAGGAGGTGCGCTACGAAGGCTACGGCATCGGCGGGGCAGCGGTCATCGTCGACTGCATGACCGACAATCGGACGCGCACCGTCGCCGACGTACGTCACGCCTTCTCGAAGTACGGCGGCAACCTCGGCACCGACGGCTCGGTCGCTTTCCTGTTTCGTCACGTCGGGCAGATCGTTTTCGCGCCGGGAAACGACGAGGACAAGGTGATGGAGGCGGCGATCGACGCGGGCGCCGACGACGTCGTCACGAACGAGGATGGCAGCATCGAGGTGCTCACGTCGCCGAACGACTTCATTGCGGTCAAGGACGCGCTCGCGAAGGCGGGACTCGCGCCCGAGTTCGCCGAAGTGACGATGAAGCCGATCACCGAAGTCGAGATGCGCGGCGAGGACGCGCAGCGGATGCAGAAGCTGCTCGACGCACTCGAATCGCTCGACGACGTGCAGGACGTCTACACGTCCGCCGTCATCGAGGAAAGCTAGCGCGACTCGCGGCGCGCCGCCGACAGCCCGTGCGCCGCATCCTCGGCATCGATCCCGGCCTCCGGGCCACCGGTTTCGGCATCCTCGACGCCGAGGCGAGCTCGCTCGCGTACGTGCGGAGCGGTTGCATTCGCACCGAAGGCCGCAGCCTGCCGGTCCGGCTCGGCATCATCGTGCGCGACCTCGCGTACGTGATCGCCGAGGAGCGGCCGACCGAGGTCGCCGTCGAGAAGGTGTTCGTCAACGTGAATCCGAATTCGACGCTGCTGCTCGGCCAGGCGCGCGGTGCGGCGATCGCCGCGGCGGTGCTCGCGGGCCTGCCGGTAACGGAGTACACCGCGGGACAGGTGAAGCAGGCGGTCGTCGGCGCCGGCCGCGCGCTCAAGCCGCAGGTCCAGGAAATGGTGCGCCGGCTCCTGCGCCTGCCCGGGTTGCCGGGCGAGGACGCGGCCGATGCGCTCGCCGCGGCGATCTGCCACGCGCATGCGTCGAGCGGACTCGGCGTTTACACGCAGCATACGTATCGCGTACGCCGCGGCCGCATGTTGGCATAATCGCCGCGCTTTCGACGCGACACTCATGATCGGCCGCCTGACCGGCATCCTCCTCGAGAAGAATCCGCCGCAGCTCACGCTCGACGTGCAGGGCGTCGCCTACGAAGTCGACGTGCCGATGAGCACGTTCTACAACCTGCCGGGCAACGGCGAGCGCGTCACGCTCTACACGCACCTGGTGGTGCGCGAGGACGCGCATCTGCTCTACGGATTCGGAACGCCAGGCGAGCGGCACGCGTTCCGCCAGCTGCTGAAGGTCAACGGCATCGGCGCGAAGATCGCGCTGTCGGTGCTCTCCGGCCTGTCGGTCGACGAGCTCGCCCAGGCGATCACGCTGCAGGAGAGCGCGCGGCTGACGCGCGTGCCGGGCATCGGCAAGAAGACCGCCGAGCGGCTGCTGCTCGAGCTCAAGGACAAGCTCGGCGCCGACGTCGGGCCTGCGGCCAGCGTCAATCGCCCGGCGCCTGCGACGTCGGATATCATGCACGCGCTCGTCGCGCTCGGTTACAGCGAGCGCGAGGCGACGACCGCGATCCGGCAAGTGCCCGACGACGTCGGCGTCGCCGAGGGCATCAAGCAGGCGCTCAAGGTGCTCGCGAAACCATGACTCCCCCGCCGACACGCATTCTGCGAGCGCGCGCCCTTCGATGGCGATCGAGCACGACGAGCTGACCCGCATCGTCGGCGCGAAGAGCGCGGGCGTCACCGAGGACGTCGTCGAGCGCGCGCTGCGCCCGCGCCGCCTCGACGAGTACATCGGCCAGCCGAAGATTCGCGATCAGCTCGGCATCTTCATCGAAGCCGCGCGCGCGCGAGGCGAGGCGCTCGACCACGTGCTGCTGTTCGGCCCGCCCGGGCTCGGCAAGACGACGCTGTCGCACATTCTCGCGCACGAGCTCGGCGTGAACCTGAAGCAGACGTCGGGGCCCGTGCTCGAGCGCCCCGGGGACCTCGCGGCGCTGCTGACCAACCTCGAGCCGCGTGACGTGCTGTTCATCGACGAGATCCACCGTCTTTCGCCCATCGTCGAGGAAATCCTCTACCCGGCGCTCGAGGATTTCCAGATCGACATCATGATCGGCGAAGGGCCTGCGGCGCGCAGCGTGAAGATCGACCTGCAGCCGTTCACGCTCGTCGGCGCCACGACGCGTGCGGGCATGCTCACCAATCCGCTGCGCGACCGCTTCGGCATCGTCGCCCGGCTCGAGTTCTACACGCCAGAAGAACTCACGAAGATCGTGACGCGCTCGGCGCGGCTGCTGTCGATCGACGTGGCGCCGGAAGGCGCGCTCGAGATCGCCCGGCGCTCGCGCGGGACGCCGCGGATCGCCAATCGCCTTCTTCGTCGCGTGCGCGATTACGCGCAGGTGCGCGCACGCGGCGACGTCACGCGCGACGTCGCCGACGCGGCGCTGTCGATGCTCGACGTCGACGGGTCCGGCCTCGACGTGATGGATCGCAAGCTGCTGTCGACGATGCTCGACAAGTTCGCGGGCGGGCCGGTCGGCGTCGACAACCTCGCCGCGGCCATCGGCGAAGAGCGCGACACGATCGAAGACGTGCTCGAGCCGTATCTGATCCAGCAGGGCTTTTTGCAACGCACGGCGCGCGGCCGCGTCGCCACTGCGCTCGCGTGGCGCCACTTCGGATTGCCGACGCCCGCGCAAGGCGGCGGCGACCTCTTTCCCGGCGCGTGACGGACTCCTTCCAGTTCGACGTCCGCGTCTATTACGAGGACACCGATGCGGCGGGCATCGTCTACTACGCGAACTACCTGCGCTACATGGAGCGTGCGCGTACCGAGTGGCTCGAAACGCTCGGCTTCCCGCTCGCCGCGTTCGAGCGCGAACACGGGGTGACGTTCGCGGTGCGCCGCGCGACGCTCGACTTCCTGCTGCCGGCGCGTTTGAACGACCGCCTTGCGGTCAGCGTCGAGCCGCAATTCACTCGCGGCGCGCAGCTCGACGTCGTGCAGCGGATTGCGCGGGGCGATGCGCTGCTGGTGCGCGGCGCGATCTCGCTCGCCTGCATCGACCTCGGCCGCATGGCGCCGCGCCGGATACCGCGCCCGCTGCTGCCGCACTTGCCGCGCCGCTCGCCATGAAGCCCGCAACTTCCCTCCCGCCAACCGGATCCGTCGCCGAGTGAACGTCCACACCGACCTCTCGTTCGTAACGCTGATCGTCCACGCGTCGGTCATCGTGCAGGCGATCATCCTGCTGCTCGCGCTGCTGTCGCTGTGGTCGTGGTGGCAGATCTTCCTGAAGCTCTTCCAGTTGCGCCGCCTGCGCCGCGAGACCGACGAATTCGAGGACGTGTTCTGGCAGGGTGGCAATCTCGACACCCTTTATCGCAAGGCGGGTCAGGCGCAGGTGGGAACGGGCCTCACGCACATCTTCACCGCGGGCTTTCGCGAATTCTCGAAGCATCGCCGGCAAGGGAGCGCGGCCGACGTGACGCTCGACGCCGCGCGCCGCGCGATGCGCGCCGCGTACCAGCGCGAGATCGACGCGATCGAGGCGCACTTGTCCGGCCTCGCGACCGTCGGCTCGGTGTCGCCGTACATCGGGCTCTTTGGAACCGTCTGGGGCATCATGAACGCGTTCCGCGGCCTCGCCAATGTCAGCCAGGCGACGCTGGCAAACGTTGCACCGGGTATCGCCGAAGCGCTGATCGCCACCGCGATCGGCCTTTTCGCCGCGATTCCGGCGTTCGTCGCGTACAACCGCTTCACGCACGATGTCGACCGGCTCGCGACGCGGTTCGAGACGTTCATCGAGGAATTCTCGAACATTCTGCAGAGACAGGGATAGGTAGGAACGTGCGCCGCCGTCAGCCGGTCAGTCAGATCAACGTCGTCCCGTACATCGACGTGATGCTCGTGCTTCTCGTGATCTTCATGATCACCGCGCCGCTCGTCGCGCCCGGCGAGATTCAGCTGCCGTCGGTAGGGTCGAAGCTCACGCAGGCGCAGGACCCGATCTTCGTGAACCTCGACAAGGACAAGACGATCAGCGTGGAAGACAGACTCAGCAAGCGAAAGGTCAACGCGTCACTCGACACGGTGGCGGGGCAGGTCCAGACGTTCCAGGGTCCCGCCGAACGGCCGGTCGTCATTTCGGCCGACAAAGGTGCACAATATGACAACGTCATCGCCATTCTCGACCGGTTGCAGGTAGCCGGCATCAAGCGCGTGGGTCTTCTCGCCCGTCCGACACCGTGACGCCTTCGTCCGCTCTCAATCCGATCGAGCGCCCGCCGCGCCCGCGTGGCACCCGCGGCAAGTGGACGTCGCTCGTTCTCGCGGTCGTCGTCAACCTGCTGTTCATCGGCGTGCTCGTGTTCTCGATGTCGTGGCAGAACCGCACGCCGGAGGCGGTGACCGCCGAGCTCTATGCGCCGCCGCCACCGACACCCACCCCGCGCCTGCAACCGCAGCCGAAACCTGCGCCACCCCAGCCGCAACCCGCGCCGCAGCCGGTCGTCAAGGCGCCGCCGCCTGTCGAGAAACCCGACACGCACGACGCCGACATCGCGTTGAAAGCGAAGCAGGAGGAGGAGCGGCGTCGCCAGGAACAGGCGCGGCAGGAGGAAATGCGCAAGCAGGAGGAAGCGCGAAAGCAGGACCTGGCGCGCCAGGAAGAGGTGCGCAGGCAGCAGGAGGCCCGTGCGGCCGAGGAGAAGCGGCAGGCCGAGCTACGCCAGCAACAGCAGCTCGAGGCGATGCGCGCGCAGGCGGCGCGCGAGGAGCAGATGCGCCGGCAGGCCGAGCGCGAAAGCCAGATGCGCGCCCAAGCGGAGCGCGAGAGCCAGATGCGTGCGCAGGCGGAACGTGAATCGCGTCTTCGCGCGGACGCCGATCAGGAAGCGCGGACGCGCGCTGCGCAAGCCGCGGCCGGTGCGGCGCGCTCGCGCGCCCAGGCCGACTGGATCGACAAGATCCGGATCCGCATTCGCAACAACATCAACCTGCCGCCCGACATCCCCGGCAATCCGGAAGCCGTGTTCGACATCGTGCAATTGCCCACCGGCGAGATCATCGACGTCAAGTTGCGCAAGTCGAGCGGCGTCGGCGCCTACGACAACGCGGTTCAGCGCGCGATCCTCAAATCGTCGCCGCTGCCGAAACCCAATCCTTCCGATCTCTTCCAGCGCAACCTGGAACTGCGCTTCCGGCCGTCAGACCAATGAGCGGTGCAGGCGGTGTCGCGCGGACGGCGAAATCGCACCGCCAACCCGCGATCATTCGCCCGTTCGCGGCTGCTTCTCGACGATCTGGATCGCCGTCCAGCACCAGTCCGCGCGCTGCTCGACGAGTTGGCGCAATGCGATCGTGTAAATCGACCGCGTCGTCATCAGAACCACCTTGCGGCCTTCCGCGTACTCGGTCGTGGGCACGATCAGCGTCTTGACGACGAGCGGCTTGTCCGGCCGCGAAGGCGGCGGCAGGTAGAGCGCGTCGAAGCGCGGTCCGAGCATCGACGCATCGAGCCCGTTGACGACGATGCCGAGCTCCTGTTTCGTCTCGCGCTTCGCGTACAACGTCACGGCGACGGCGCGCTCGGCGATCAGCGATACGCCGGCCTCCACGTCCTCGTTCGAAAGCTTGTTCAGCCGCCGCACGACGCCCAGCACCCAGTGCGGCGCGTCGGCCTGCCGTACGGCAACCAATCCACCGAGCATCAACGTCTGGCCGACACCGCCTCCCGCACAAATCCGAAGACCGGCGACGCTGCGGTCGCGCACTTGCCACATCGGATCGGAGAACGCGGCGAGGCTCGACGACAGCGTGTCGGCCTCGTCGGGCACGCGGGGCTTCGGCCGCGCCGGTCCGGCCACGGCGAACACTTCGATTTCCTCGCCGCTCACCGTGTCGCCCGCCTGCTGCGCGTCCTTCGGCTTGCTGAGCTCGTGCTGAATGCGCGCAAGCCCGACGCGCACGTGCGCGCCGAGCGCGCACGGCGTGCGCGGGTCGCGCCGCATGTCGGTATTGAGATTGGGCGCGATCGCGGCGCGCGCCTTCTCGAGAATCATCGCGCGCTGCTGATTGAGGGGACCGACGGGGCCCTGGTCGGTCTCCTCCGAGTGGCGCAGCGCCGCAAGCGTCATGTCGAGCTGATTGGCGAGCGCCGTGGTGTCCAGATAGCGCAGCATCGCGCCCGATTCCTGGCCGGTGCGGCGCACGAGACCGGCGCGGCCGCCGAGGTCCACGTAGAAGCCTTCCATCGTCTTCGGCAGCGCGACGAGCTCGAGCTTGCGGCTCCATCCACGCACCTGCGCGACCGCCCAGTCGAGATTCGCCGGCGAAAGATTGCCGCTGTTCAGCTGGTGCACCAGCAGCGCGTAGATGTACTCCTGCTCGACGGTCCACTGCGTCGCGTGGCCGCCGCTGGCCCCGAGCGAGGTGGCGACGCGATCGACGCCGAGCTCGATCGCGCGCATGTACGCGCGATGCACCTCGAGCCATTTCGCCGGGATCCACCGCTCGTGGCGGCACACGCGGAGCTTCGCGTCGCTGCCGTAATGGTGGATCAGCCGCGCGAAGAGGATCGGCACGTGCGGCTTGAAGCGTCCGTTCGCGGCGGGCGCGAGCGCCGCTTCGAGTACGCGTTGGTACGCGGCAATCAGCGCTTGGGCGAGGTCGAGGCTGCCCTGCCAGATCTTCTCGGAAACTTTCGGCGCCGATTCAAGACTCTCCACGTACTGCTTGAAGAGCTGCCGGCGATCGGCGCCCAGCGCGGCGTCGGCGTACTGCAGCGCCTCGGCGCGCGCGATGTCGATCGGCCGCCGCGATTGGCGCATCTCGTCGAACGCGCGAAGCACGAGTTGCTGGCGCGTCAGCACGTCGAGCGATGGCAACTGCTTCAGCCACGCTTGCACCGACTTGACGGAAACGATCGGATCGGCGGTATCGCGCGATGCGGGGGCAAGAAACGCGAACATCGCACCCATCTCACGCCTTCACGCGGGACGCGCGTGGCGCGCGCGAGGTGGAAGCCGGCTTCATGTCCTCGATGGTTCGCATCGTCGTTCTCCAATGACGCGGGGCGAGCGCGTCGTTCTCGCAAATCGCGCCCCACCGCTCGGCTAAAATGGTGTGAACCAAACGAGCAAGTTGAATGCCATGATGATCGAATGTAGGAAAACGGATGCAAAACAATCATGTCGGGCGAAAAACACGGCCACGACACACGTTGTAGTGCACGGCGCGAGCCCGATTCCGCTCAACTTCATCACGATCTTCCGCGGCGAAGGCGGAACCGTCGATCGGACGAACGGATGAAGACGCCATCCCGCAGTGACGCGTGGCTCGCGTGGTGCGCCACGTGGCGGCTGACCCAATGAGCGTTCCCATGCTCGCTCGCGGGACACGGGGCAAGGCGAAACGGCGCGCGGACTATCGCGCGCCCGCCTTCGTCGTCGACGACATCGCACTCGAATTCGATCTCGATCCCGACGCGACGGACGTCACGGCGACCTTCGCGTTTCGGCGCAATCCTGCCGCGCAGCCGGCGGATCGCGATGCGCCGCTCGTCCTCGACGGCGAGCATCAGGCGAACCTCGGCGTCGCGCTCGACGGCGTGCCGCTCGCGCCCGATCGCTACGACGTCGGCACGTCGACGCTCACGCTGCGCGATACGCCAGAGCGCGGGACACTCGTCGTGCGCACGCGGATCTCGCCTGCGACGAATGCCGCCCTGGAAGGGCTCTACGTGTCGTCGGGCGTGTTCTGCACCCAATGCGAGCCCGAGGGATTCCGGCGCATCACCTACTTCTTCGACCGCCCGGACGTTCTCGCGCGCTATCGCGTGACGCTCCGCGCCGACCGTATCCGCTACCCGGTGCTGCTGTCCAACGGCAATCGGGTCGACGCCGGCCTGCTCTCCGACGGGCGTCACTTCGCCACGTGGCACGACCCGTTCCCGAAACCGACGTACCTGTTCGCAGTCGTCGCCGGCGATCTCGCGATGCTCGACGACACGTTCGTGACGCGCTCCGGCCGCCGCGTCGCGCTGCGCATCTACGCGAGCGCGGCGAACATCGACCGCTGCGGCTATGCGCTCGCGTCGCTCGCGAAGGCCATGCGCTGGGACGAGGAGCGCTTCGGCCGCGAGTACGACCTCGACACGTTCATGATCTTCTGCGCCGACGACTTCAATCTCGGCGCCATGGAGAACAAGGGCCTCAACATCTTCAACAGCCGGCTCGTGCTCGCCGACCCCGCGATCGCGACGGACGCGGACTACAACGCGATCGAAGGCGTCATCGGCCACGAGTACTTCCACAACTGGACCGGCAACCGCGTGACGTGCCGCGACTGGTTCCAGTTGTCGCTCAAGGAAGGCCTCACCGTGTTCCGCGACCAGGAATTCTCGAGCGACCTGGGCTCGCGCGCCGTCGAGCGCATCGCGGCGGTCGAATACCTGAGGCGCGAGCAGTTCGCCGAAGACGCAGGGCCGATGGCGCATCCGGTGCGGCCCGACGAGTACGAGGAGATCAACAATTTCTACACGGCGACCGTGTACGAGAAGGGCGCCGAACTCATTCGAATGCAGCACGAGCTGCTCGGCGCGGAACGCTTCCGGCGGGCGATGGATCTCTATTTCGAGCGCCACGACGGGCAGGCCGTCACGTGCGACGACTTCGTGCAGGCGATGCAGGACGGATCGGGCGTCGACCTCGCACAATTTCGCTGCTGGTATGCACAGGCGGGCACGCCGCGCGTGCGTGCGCATGGCCGCTACGATGAGGCGGCGCGGCGCTACGTGCTCGACGTGACGCAAAGCGTCGGCTCGAACACGCGGCGCATAGCGCCGCTGCACGTGCCGATGCGCATCGGCTTGCTTGCCCCCGACGGATCCGACCTCCCGATTCGCCTCACCGGCGAGCGTGCCGCCGGCGATACGACGCGCACACTCGAGATCAGGCAGAAGACACAACGCTTCGAGTTCGTCGACGTTCCGAAGCGGCCCGTGCCGTCGCTTTTCCGTAACTTCTCGGCGCCGGTGCAGGTCGAGTTCGATTACAGCGACGACGATCTCGCGCTGCTCGCGCAGTACGACAGTGATCCCGTGAACCGCTGGGACGCCGCGCAGCGCGTGTTCACCGATGCGATCCTGCGCCTCGCCGCCCGCCACCGGGAAGGCGCCGCGCTGGCGCTGCCGCCACTGCTCGAGCGCATCGTCGCGACGCTGGTCGCCGACGAGCTCAGCGACGCAGCGCTGATCGCGCTCGCGCTGACGCTTCCCGATCCCTCCTACGTCGCGTCGCTCGAAGCGACGATCGAGCCCGCCGGCATCACCGCGGCGTCGCTTTTCATCGAGCGCGAGCTCGCCCGGCGCCACCGCGCGGCGTTCGAGGCCACATACGCCCGCAACCGCCCGGCCGAGGCGTACGCGCCGGCGCCGGCGCAATCAGCCGCGCGTCGCCTGTCGAACCTTTGCCTGCGCTACCTCGGCACGATCGACGATGCGCGGGCGCACGCGCTCGCCGTCGATCAGTACGAGCGTGCGGACAACATGACCGACACGATCGGCGCCCTCGCCGCGCTGCGCGACTCCACGGCGCCTGCCCGCGACACGCTCTATCGATCGTTCGAGGCGAAATGGCGCGACGAGCCGCTCGTGCTCGACAAGTGGTTCGCGCTGCAGGCGAAGAGTCTTCGGGACGACACGCTCGACACCGTGCGCGCACTGCTCGCGCATCCGCGGTTCAACGCGCGCAATCCCAATCGCGTCCGTTCGCTCGTGGGCTCGTTCGCGCTCGGCAACTTCGCACGGTTCAACGCCGAGGACGGCGCAGGCTACGCGTTCGCGGCCGATCAGGTACGCGCGCTCGACCCGACGAATCCCCAGCTCGCCTCGACGATCGCCGGCGCGTTCAATCTCTGGAAGCGCTATGCCGAGCCGAGGCGCGGGCTGATGCGCCGCGCGCTCTCGAGGATCGCGAAGTCGCCGGACCTGTCGCCCGACGTGGGCGAAGTGGTCCAGCGCACGTTGCGGAACTGACGATTCACCAATACGTCTCGAGCGTGATGTGCCCCGGCTCCTTGCGCCGGTGGCGGCGCATGCCGCGCGTTGCAAGCACCCTCTGGACGTCGTCGACCATGGCCGGATTGCCGCACAGCATCGCGTGCGCGTTCTCGGCGGTGAGCGGCAGCGCGACACGGGCCTCGAGGCGGCCGTCCTCGATGGCCGCCGGGATGCGCCCGGCGAGCGCGTCCGGATGCGCATCGCGGCTCACCATCGGAACGTAGCGAAAGCGTCCTTCATGTGCACGCGCGATGCCGCCGATCTCCTCGCGATACGACAGGTCGATCGCATGCCGCACTGCGTGCACAAGCACCACGTTGCCGAACTTGTCCCAAGGATCTTCCGTGCGCAGCATCGAAAGGAATGGGCCGATGCCGGTCCCCGTCGACAGGCACCACAGCGTGTCGGCGGACGCCGTCTCCGCGACCGTGAACATCCCGCTCGCGCGCGGCGCGAGCCACACCTTGTCGCCCACGTCGAGCGCGGCGAGTCGCGGCGACAGCGGTCCCTCCGGCAGCACGTTGAAGTAGAACTCATGCGGTGCGCGCCACGGCGGATTCACGAACGAGTACGGTCGCGCGACCATCGGATCCTTCGACGACCCCGGTGGCGCCGGCAGGGCGAGGCGCGCGAACTGGCCCGCCACGAACTCGAGCTGCGGCGCATCGACGAGCAACGTGTGCAACGTGTCCGCCATCGGCCGGCACCCTGCGACGCGCCCCTCGATCCACGTCGTCAACGCAAGCGCTCCCGCTAAAATTCCGATTATGCCAACGCGCCGGTCCGCGCCCACGCTGCAAGGCAAGCGCGTCGTGCTCCGGCCACCGCGCCCAAGCGACGCACCCGCGTTCCTGAAGCAGGCAGCGAGAAGCCGTTCACTGCACCGCGGCCTGGTTCATCCGCCGCTCACGCCCGCCGCTTACGCGTCGTATCTCGAGCGTCATCGCCTGGCCCGCGACGCGACGCGCAACGTCGCATTCCTCGTCGTTCGCCGCGACGACCGCGCGCTCGCCGGCGTCGTGAATTTCTCCGAGATCGTCCGCGGTGCCTTCCAGAGCGCTTACCTCGGCTATTACGCGTTTGCCGGCATGACCGGCGCCGGCTACATGACGGAGGCGCTGGCGCTCGGCCTCGACTACGCCTTTCGCCTCGAGGGACTGCATCGGATCGAAGCGAACGTCCAGCCGGGCAATGCCCGGTCGCTCGCGCTCGTCGAGCGCATCGGCTTCGTGCGCGAAGGTTACTCGCGCCGCTACGTGAAAGTCGGCGGCCGCTGGCGCGATCACGTGCGCCTCGCGCTTCTTGCCGAAGACTGGGCCAGACGACGGGGAGGGCTTTGGAAGGAACTTGCGATGTTGCCTTGAAATCGATGCGCGACGCATCGACGAGCATCGCCATCGCCTTGTGCGTTGCCGCGTGTGCAGCATCGCCGCCCGCGCGGGACGCCCCACGCGACGTGGCACGACTGCCGATCGCGCCGTACGCCGAGCACGAGGCGTGCATCGACGGCGCGCCGGGCGAGCGTCTCGACTATCGCTGGCGAACGAGCGAGCCGGTCGCTTTCGCGATCCGCTATCGCGAAGGGGGCGCCCTCGTCGCGCCTGTCGTGCGCGAGGGCTCGCAAGGCGACAGCGGCATCCTGGAGCTGCGCCTGCGCGAGCGCTACTGCCTGCATTGGCAGGCCGGACCGGCGGGCGCGGTCGTGGATTACCGCTTCGTTCTGCGGCCCCCGCTGCGGTGAACCTCGATGGTCGGGCTACCCTCCGCGCCTTCGCGCTTCAGGGCTGGTTCGCACTTCGGCGGCCCTGCGCACTCACAGCTCCGCGTAGCTGTAGACGCGACCGCTTTCGACCGCACCTTCGACGAGCCGCGCAACGACCTTGCGCGCCACCACGTCAGGCGCGACGAGCTGGCCGCTCGCGTGAAACTGCCGGAACATCGCAACGCCCGGAAAGCTCGATGCGGGTCGCGAACGCGCGAACGCCTGCATCGGCGTATCGATGATGCCGGGACGCAACGTGATCGCCTGGAACCGCGGCGATGCGTACTCGGCGGCGAGGGATTGCGTCAGCATCTCGAGCCCCGCCTTGCCGATCGAGTAGAGCGACTCGCCGGCGATCGCGTGGTGCGCGGCCCCCGACGAGACGTTGACGATGCGCCGTTCGATCGCGGCGTCGAAGACGCGGCAGAAGAGGTCGGCGAGGGCGATCGGCGCCGCCAGGTTGATGCGAAGCGAGCGGTCGATGGCTTCGGCACCGAGCGTGCCGAGAACGCCGACCTGCTCGATCGTCGCGGCGTTGTTGACGAGGCACACCGAATCGGGGTCGGCGGCCGCGACGGCCTGCAGCGCGGGCTCGACGTGCGCCGTCCACGAATCGATCTCCGCGAGATCGCACGCGGCGAACCGATAGCGGTCGCCGCCAAGCCGCGACGACGAGCGCCGGCCGATGCCGAGCACGCTCGCGCCGCGCGCGAGCACCTCCGCGGCGAGCGCCTCGCCGAGGCCCTGCGAAACACCGGTGACGATCGTCCAGCGCATCGTCACCGCTGCAGCGAGGCGAGGACGACGACGACCACGATCACGGCCAGCACCAGGAGCGCGATCTTCCACGGACTCTTCGGGTACTGTCCGCTCACCGCGCCGGTGACGCCGTTCATCACGCACTGGAAGCGCCGCGCACCGTAGGTATATTGCAGCAGCCACACGGGCGCGAGGATGTGCTTGAACGTCTGCTGCGAGTAGTCGGGCCGTACGACGAGGTTGCGATAGGTGTCGCCCGGCACCTGCGACGCGCACATCCTCTGCAATTTGGCGTTCATGTCCTCGCGCGCGCGCTGTGCGCCGCCGACGAGATCGATCTGGTAGCGCTCGACGACCCAACCCGCCACGTAAGCGGCATCGTACGGCTTCAGGTCCTGCGTCGGGAACGGCTCGATGGCGCGAATCAACGTGGGCTGCACGCCGACCGACGCGCACACGAGATCGTCGTCGAAGAAGTGGGAGACGTGTCCCGCAGCCGGCTCCCACCGCACCTGGCGTACCTGGCGCACGCGAGGCTGGCCGTTGACCAACACGGTTTCGGGCTGATCGTAGTAATGCCCGGCGTCCGCGGTCCAGTCCGCCTCGACGTGCGCGTCGAACGTCCAGTAGGGAAGATAGACGCCGCGCACCGTGTCGGTGAGCGCACGTTTCTTGAGCGCCGACGGCGCGAGCCACAACCGACCGTACCAACGCCGGATTCCGTCGCGCGCGGCGCTCTCCGCGATGCGAAAGGGCAGCACGCTTTCCGGTCGGAACGCGGGCCTGGTTTCGGTGTACGGGACGAGTTGCGCCGAGCCGCAGAACGGACAGTTCTGCGCCTGCCGACTTGCATCCAGCACCGAGATCGCGTTGCAACTCTGGCAGCGAACCTGCCGCGCGTCGGGAAGGAAGCCGCGCGACGAATCCGGCAGCGCGCGCAGCGCCGCCGCGAGGTCGTGCTCGACGATGGCGCCGGAAGCGTCGACGCGCGCCGGCGACACCGTGCCGCAGAACGGGCAGACGAGCGCCTGCCGCGCGGGATTCCACACCGCCTCGCCACCGCACGCCGGGCACGCGAACTTCGTCCGCGCGTCGGCAACCACCTCGCCGGTCAAGCGACGCCCTCGCTATGAGCTCGGCAATCCCCGGAGCACTTCAGGATTGCAGGAACGTGTCGACCGCCGAGCGCGGCACGCGCCATTGTGTTCCGATCTTCTTGCCCTTGAGGTCGCCCGCCTCGAGACTCGCGAGCACGTCGGATTCGGCGACGCCCAGCATCTGCGCGACCTGTGCGGGATTCATGAGATCGAGCGACGCGGCGCCGTTGGCGGATGCGGGTCCTTCGACGCCCTTGGTGGCCTGCGCGAGAATGCCGCCCGGCTGGTTCATCATCTGCTGCGCGAGGCCGAGACCGACGGCGATCTCCGCGCCGATGCCCGCGGCGCCGCCGCCTCCCTGCGCGAGTCCCTGCCCCATCTGAAATTTGACGTAGTCGTTGAGGTTGCCGACTGCGGCCATGCTCGAGCGCTTGTCGATGGCCTGCTCGACTTCCGGCGGCACCGAGACGTTCTCGACGATGAACGACGTCATCGCGAGACCGTACTTGTCGCCGATGATCGGGTTGATCACCGGCAACAGCGCCTCGCCGAGTTCCTGATAGCGCGCGGCGACGTCGAGCGCCGGAACGTTCGCTTGCGCGAGCGCGTCGGAGAAGACGCTGACGATGCGCGAGCGCATCGTGTCGTTGAATTCGTCGAGCCGGAAGTGATCGTCGGTGCCGGCGACTTCCTTCAGGAACTTCGGCACGTCGGCGACGCGAAAGTCGTACGTGCCGTACGCACGCAAGCGCACGATGCCGAAGTCCTTGTCCCGCATCATCACCGGGTTCGCCGTGCCCCACTTGTTGCCGGTGAAAAGACGCGTGGCCACGTAGTAGACGTCGGCCTTGAACGGGCTCTGGAACATGTACTTCCAGCCCTTCAGGTCGGTCAGCACCGGAATGTTCTCGGTGGTGAGCGAATAACGACCGGGACCGAAGCGATCGCCGAACTGGCCGAGATAGACGAATTGCGCGACCTGCGACTCGCGCACGATCAGCTGCGCGCCGTTCTTGATCTCCTTGTCCTCGTCGGGGAAGCGGTACGACAGCGTGTCGCGCGAGTCGTCCGTCCATTCGATGATGTCGATGAACTGCTTCGAGATGAAGTCCAGGATCGCCATTGCTCCCTCCGATGCAAAAGTAGGGTCAGACTCCACTTCTCCCCGATGCCGTCGCGATGAGCGACGTCGGCGGGAAGAAGTGGAGTCTGACCCTACGCTTGGAGTCTACTACGCTCCGACTACTTCTGCGACGCGAGCTTCTTCGCCTCGGTCTCCGCGGTGCTCATTTCCTTTTCGAGCTGCGCGAGCGGAAGCGCGCCGGGGATCATGGTGCCGTCGGCGAAGATCAGGGTCGGCGTCGCGTTGATGTGCAGCGAGTTGCCGAGCGCTTGCGTCTTGGCGACCGGGTCGCCGCAATCGCCCTTGTTGTCGGGAAGCTTGCCCGACGCGAAGAACACGTCCCACGCCTTCGCCTTGTCGGCCGAGCACCAGATCTGCCGGGACTTCTGCGCGGCGTTCGGATGCAGCTGGTCGATCGGAAACAGGAACGTGTAGATCGTCACGTTGTCGAGGCCCTTGATCTCGCTTTCGAGCCGATGACAGAACGGGCAATCGGCATCGGAGAAGATCACGAGCTTGCGCGACCCGTCGCCCTTCACGCGCTTGAACGCGAGCTCGTAGGGCAGCTTGTCGACGGCGACGCGGTTAAGCTTGCGCGAACGCGCCTCGGTGAGGTTCTGCTTCGTCGCCGCGTCGTACAGCGATCCCACGAAAATGTAGGCGGCGTTCGCATCGGTGTAGATCAGGTTGTCGTCGAGCATCACCTCGTAGAGACCGAGGTAGCCCGACTTCCCGACGTGCGTGATCTGCGCGCCCGGGAACTTCTGCTCGAGCGCCTTGCGAATCGCGGCGGCTTCCGGCGATGCGGGCGCGGCCTCGGCGGTTGCCTTAAGCGGGGCGGTCGACGCGTTCTGTGCGAAGGCGAGCGGTGCGCACGCGAGCGCGATGCCGATGGCGAGCGCACGCGTCGCATTTGTCATCCATCGGTTTTCGGTTCGTTGCATTCGTTTCTCCAGGGAACTGCGTGAGTACCGTCTAGTGCATGGCCGGCTGCGCGAGCGCGCGTTTGACGATCGGCAACCGGTCCACCGCGGACAGGCCGGCATTGCGGAGCTTGCTCGCGAAGCCGCCCCGCGGACGGAACAGCCGAACGAGCCCGTCGGTGACGGCGTGCATGGCGAGCACCGGCTCGGCGCGCCGGCGCGCAAAGCGTGAAAGCAGGATCGGCGCCCCGACATCGTCGACCGGCCCGCGCTCCGCGAGCACGTCGGCGAGCGCCTTCGCATCGCCGAAGCCGAGATTAACACCCTGCCCGGCGAGCGGGTGGATGCCGTGGGCGGCGTCGCCGACGAGCGCGAGGCGATGGGCGACGGGCGTGGGCAGGCGCAGCGAAGACAACGGAAAGGCCGACGCGGGCGTGATCGTCGACAACGCGCCGAGCGCGCTGCCGCCGGCGTCGGCCACGCGCAGCGCCAACGCGTCGGGGGGCAACGCGAGAAGCTCCGCGGCGAGCGCGTCGGGCGCCGACCAGACGATCGAAATGCGGCGCCCGGGCAGCGGCAGCCATGCGAGCACGCTGCCGTCGTCGCGAAACCACTGGCGCGCGCAACCGTGGTGCGCGAGCTCGCAGTCGAAATTGGCGACGACGCCTTGCTGGCCGTACGACCGCGGCTCCGCGTCGATGCCCGCCGCGTGACGCACCCATGAATGGACGCCGTCGGCGCCGACGACGAGGCGCGCCGAGAACCGCCGCCCGTCCGTGAGCGTGAGCGTCCCCTCGTCGGCCGAGCACGCGAGGCTCGCGAAGCGCGCGTCGGAGACGAAGTCGAGGCCCGGCGTGTGGATCTGCGGCAAGAGCGCCGAACGGAGCGCGCTTTCCTCGACGATCCACGCGAGTGCGCGCTCGCCGAGCTCGTACGCCGAGAACTGGAGCGTCGCGCCGGCATCGCCGGCGATGCGCATCGTCTCGATCGCCTCGATGCGCTCGCAAGGCAACGCCTGCCAGGCGCCGAGCGTCGACAGGAACGCGGCACTGCCGGGACTGATCGCGTACACCCGCGTATCCCAGGCGTCGGGCGTGAGCGCGTCGCGCGGCTTCGCGCCGTCGAGCAGCACGACCGTGAGCCCCAGGCGCGCAAGGGCGGGCGCGAGCGCGAGACCCACGAGCCCGGCGCCGGCAACGAGCACGTCGTGCCGCTCGTTATTCGCGCTCATGCTTCGAGCACCTCGAGGACGATCTGCTGGTTCGTGTAGATGCAGATCTCCCCGGCGATCCGAAGCGACCGCTCGACGATCTCCCGCGCGGAGAGCGCGGTATTGTCCAGCAGCGCCTTGGCGGCGGCCTGCGCGTACGGGCCGCCCGAGCCGATCGAGACGATGCCGAACTCCGGCTCGAGCACGTCGCCTGCGCCGGTGATCACCAGCGATGCGCTGCGGTCCGCGATCGCGAGCATCGCCTCGAGCCTGCGCAGCACGCGATCGGAGCGCCAGTCCTTGGCGAGCTCGACCGCCGCGCGTGTCAGGTGCCCCTGATGCTTCTCGAGCTTCGACTCGAAGCGTTCGAACAGCGTGAAGGCATCGGCGGTCGCGCCGGCGAATCCGGCCAAAACGCGGTCATGGAAGAGCCGTCGCACCTTGCGCGCGCTCGCCTTGATCACGACCTGGCCGAGCGTGACCTGCCCATCACCGCCGAGCGCGACCGCGCCGTCGCGGCGAACGGAGAGAATCGTCGTGCCGTGAAAGACTTCCGCCATGAGCCGGCTGCCCGAAGCGCCGTCAGTCGACCTTGCGGACGAAATGGCGCGGTGAAATGCCGATCAGGAGCAGCAGCGCGCGCACGATCGGCGAGATGCTTTCGATCTCCACCGACTTGCCCTGGCTCTCGATGCGGCCAATGGCATTGAGCAACGCGCCTGCACACACGAAATCGATGCGCTCGACGCCGCGCATGTCGATCTGCGTCGACGAATGGCGTGCCGAGACGTCGGCGAGCCGCGCCAGCGCGGACGGTGTCGGGCCGGCGAGCACGCCTTCGAATTCGACGACGTCGCGATCCTTCGCGGCAGCCCGCGCATGCGTCGCCTCCCCCTCCGCCCTCGTCTCGTCCGGCGGGGCGCGACGCGCGCTATCGGGCGGCGGTTCCCACGAAGGCGGTGAGACCTCGAACGCAACCGCGAAGTCGACCGCTCGCTCGTCGAATGCCGCGTGGTCGTGCGCCCATTGCATGAGCTCGAGCGAGAGAAGCCAGGCGCCCTCGCCGCCTTCACGTCCCTTGGCGACCGCCTCCTCGAGCGCGTCGCGCAGCTTGTCGGGGCGCTGCAGCGCGAGCTCCATACGTTGACCGCGCGCCCGCGCGAGCTCGGACGCGAGAAGGCGCGCACCCGCGTCGTCGAAGCCACTGACCGACGCGAGGTCGAGGCGTGCGCGCGGCACGCCTTTCTCGAGCGCGCGTTTCAGCCCTTCGAGCTGCTGCGCGCTTCCCTGCGAAAGCTTGCCGGTCACCGCGATGTATCCGCCGCCACCCTGCGCTTCGGCAGGCGTCCGCTTCGCCGGCTCCTCCCATGAAGGCGCCGAGCGCTCGAACTGCAGCACGAACTGCATCGCGAGCTGATCGAACGCCGCACGGTCGCCGGCGCGCTGAAGAAGATCGAAGAGCGCGAGCCACGCGAGCGGCGACAGGCGCGTCTCCGGGTCGTTCGCGACGCCCTGCTCGAGCGCCTGGCGCGCGTCGACGTCCTGACCGTTGGCGAACAGCAGCGCGGCATTCTCGAGCACGGCGGAGAGCCCTGCCGACGGCGGCGCGACTTCGATCGAGTTCGGTGCGGTCGACCACTCGATGACGCTCGGGCCGCGCATGCTCGTGACGCCGAGCGGCTCGAGCGCTGCGGTCTTGCCCTTGCGTCCGGCGGCGTGCGCGGCAAGCTCGCGCGCAGACATCACTTTGGGCTCGCGCTTCGGCTTGCGCTCGCCGGATTTAGACTCCGGCCGGCGCGTGGGCGGTTTCCCGAAGATCGCCATCTACCGCATCTTGCGAAGCGCTGCCGCGTGCGCGAAGGACGTGGACAGGATCTAACTCCCGGCGCGCGAGAGGTTCTGCGTCGCGAAGTCCCAGTTCAGCAGCTTGTCGATCACCGCATTCGCGTAATCGGGCCGGCGATTCTGGTAGTCGAGGTAATAGGCGTGCTCCCAGACGTCGATCGTGAGAAGCGGCGCGGCGCCCTTGATGAAAGGCACCTCGGCGTTCGGCGTCTTCATCACGCGAAGCTTGCCGCCCTCGGCGACGAGCCAGGCCCAGCCCGATCCGAATTGCGTCGTGCATGCGGTCGCGAATTCCTTCTTGAAGTTGTCGTAGCCGCCGAGATCACTGTCGATCATCTGCGCGATGCGGCCCGTGGGCTTGCCGCCGCCGCCGCGTCGCATGCAGCTCCAGTAGAACGTATGGTTCCACACTTGCGCGGCGTTGTTGAAAACGCCGGTCTTGTCCGGCTTGCCCGCGGTGTCGCGAATGACCTGCTCGAGCGGCATCGACTCGTATTCCGTGCCTGCCGCGAGCTTGTTCAGGTTGTCGACGTAGGCCTTGTGGTGCTTGCCGTAATGGAACGAAAGCGTGTTCGCCGAGATGACCGGGTCGAGCGCGTTCTCGGGATAGGGGAGAGGGGGCAGCGTGAACATGGACGGGCTCCTTCGATCGTAGATTACCAACGTCAAACGGGACGGACCCGTGAGGGTCCATCCCAAGCGATCGAACGCCGGACGTATCAGTCGCCGTAGAGCTTCTGCACCCGTTCGCGGCGCTCCTGCGCCTCGATCGACAGCGTGGTCATCGGACGTGCGATGAGTCGCGGCACGCCGATCGGCTCACCCGTTTCCTCGCAGTAGCCGTAGCTTCCGTCCTCGATCATGCGCAGCGATTTTTCGACCTTCTTCAAAAGCTTGCGTTCCCGGTCGCGGGTGCGCAATTCGAGCGTGTATTCCTCCTCGAGCGTCGCGCGATCCGAGGGATCGGTGGTGATCTCGTTCTCGCGCAGATGCTCGCCGGTGTCGTCGGCGTTGCGCAGGATCTGGTCGCGAATGTCCTGAAGGCGCTTGCGGAAGAACGCGAGCTGGCTCTCGTTCATGTAATCCTTTTCCGGTGCCTTGAGGATGTCATCCTCCGTCAGTTCGCGAGGCGGTTTCTTCACCGCGATTGCATTTTTGGCGGCCATGCTTCGATCCATCCTTGAGCTTCGTACCGATGCGGCGTCAGGCATTTTCGATTCCCCTACCCGTTAATCGCCGCGCCCTCGTGCGAAATTGCACATTATAACCTGCGACGGCCACGACAAGCGAATCGCCTGCCAGCCCGCAGACAGTCGTGCGTCGATGCGGGCGCGCGGCTACAATCGTTGAAAAACAAGCACTTCTCATGTCTCCTCCCCGCATCCGCCTGACGCGTCCGGACGACTGGCACGTCCATTTTCGCGACGGCGCGGCGCTCGCGGCCGTCGCGCCGGCAACGGCCGAGGTTTTCGGCAGAGCAATCGTCATGCCGAACGTCAAACCGCCGGTGGCGACGACCGGAATGGCCGCGCAATACCGCGCGCGAATCCTCGCGGCGCTTCCCGTCGGAAGCCGATTCGCGCCGCTGATGACGCTCTATCTCACCGACGAAACGTCATCCGAGGAAATCAGCCGCGCGAAGGCGAGCGGCTTCGTGCACGCGGTCAAGTATTACCCCGCGGGTGCGACGACGAATTCCCAATCGGGCGTAACGTCGCTGGCGCGCACGTATCCAGCACTGGCCGCGATGGAGCGTGCAGATCTGGTGCTCGCCGTGCATGGCGAAGTTACCGATCCGGACGTCGACGTGTTCGATCGCGAACGCGTATTCGTCGATCGCGAGCTCGCCGCAATCGTTCGCGACTTTCCCGCGCTGCGCGTCGTCCTCGAGCACGCGACCACGCGCGAAGGCGTCGAATTCGTCGCGTCGGCAAGCGCCAAGGTGGCGGCGACGATCACGCCGCAGCACCTGCTCTATTCGCGCAACGCGCTCTTCGCCGGCGGGCTGCGCCCGCATCTCTACTGCCTGCCGCTGCTGAAGCGCGAGACACATCGCCAATCGCTCGTCGCGGCCGCGACGTCGGGCAGCCCCAAATTCTTCCTCGGCACCGATTCCGCGCCGCACGCAAAATCGGTGAAGGAGGATGCCTGCGGTTGCGCCGGGTGTTACTCGGCGCCCGTCGCGTTGCCGTCGTACGCCGAAGTCTTCGAGGACGCCGGCGCGCTCGACAAGCTGGAAGGCTTTGCGAGCGTGCACGGCGCGGCGTTCTACGGCTTGCCGCGGAACAGCGGGACCGTCGAACTCGTTCGGGAGTCGTGGACGGTTCCGACGAGCCTGCCGTTCGGCGACGAAACGATCGTGCCGCTTCGCGCAGGACAGGCGCTGCGGTGGCGATTGCTCGCGCCAGCCGGAAAGGCCGCCTGACGCCGGTCGCTTGACCGGTCGGGATCGCGGCCGCACCATCGTCCGCCATGGCTCGTTCGGCAAAGGTCGTTCAGGCATCCACCGCGTCGCGCGTCGCGAGGCGGTCGCGCAGGCCCTCCCCGATTTCGACCTCCGCCGCGCAGCACGACGCATTGGCGCAGGTGCGGGAGCTCGCCTGGACCGGACAGCACGAACGCGCGGTGGCCGAATGCAGCGATCGGCTCGCGAGCGCCAAGGCGAGCGAGCTCCGCCTCGCGCTGCTCGATCTGCGCACGGAATCGTCGATCGCGCTCGGCCGCCTCGCCGACGCCGCGGCGGATGCCGCAGCGATGGTCGACCTCGCGAAGGCGATGCGCATGCCGTCGGCGGAGACGATCGCGTTGAATCGCCGCGCGCTCGTCGAGATGCGCGCAGGCCGGCTCGAGGACGCATTGGCGACGGTGCGACGATCGCTCGCCTGCGCACGCGAAGGGGGCGACGCATCACTTCTCGCCGCGACGTTCCTGCGCCTCGGCGAGGCGCAGATGCGCTTGCGTCGCGCCGACGCGATCAAAAGCGGCATCGCCGCCGTCGAGCGGTTCAGGCACCTGGGCGACGGTGCCGGCGAAGGTCGCGCGCTGTGGGTCCTCGCGAACGCGTACTTCGCGCAGAACGATCCGGAGCGCTCCCGCGCGTCGGCGCAACGCGCCGTGACGCTCTGCCGTGCCGCGGGCGACAGCTACGGCCTCGGCAATGCACTGAACGCGCTCGCACTTTCGGACGCCGACCTCGCGGAGAACCTTCGACATCTGCAACAGGCGTTGGAGGCGTTCGAGGCGGCGGGGTACGTCGAGCGCGTCATCGTCGTGCGCGCCAACCTGGCGCTCGCTTACCGCGAGCTCGGACTGCATCACCATGCACTTCGCCTGCTCCAGGGCGTGGTCGAGCAGAGCCGACGCATCGGCTCGAAGCTCACGCTCGTCTATGGTCTCGCGACCGCGATGTTCGAATCCCTCGAAATCGGCGGGTCCGAATGGGCGCATGCGCAGCTTCCCGAGTTCGCCGAGCTCGTCGCCGAAGTTCACGATCCCAGCATGGACCTTGCGCTGGCCGGCACGCGCGGCGTGCTGGCGCGCGCGAGCGGCGATTTTGGCGCGGCGGCCCGGCACTTCGCGCGAGGCGCGGAGATCGCGCCTCGCGTGGGCGGCAGCACGGAAAGCCGTTACCTGACGTTGACCGGCGAAGCCGAGCTGCTCGCCGGAAACGTCGCCGCGGCGGTGGCGGCGACGACGAAGGCCACCGACATGCACCGCGCGCAGGGCTATCCCAAGCCGGACGGTTTCAGTCCGCAGGAGATCTGGTGGCGCCACGCGCAGGCGCTCGGGGCTGCGGGCAAGCGCGTCGACGCCGCGAAGGCGTCCGCGCGCGCGTACCGGTTGCTGTGCGAAAGCATCCGCAGTTTGCGCGACGAAGGGCTGCGGCGGAACAATCTGAACAAGGTCGACGCCAATCGGCAAATTCTGGCGGCGTGGGTCGCAGACGCAACCAAGCGCAAGATACCGAAAGGCGAGCGTCCGCCCCATCTCGCGGTTCACGCCAATCCGCGCGAGCCGTTCCAGCGCCTCGTCGATACGGGGCTGCGCATGAACGCGCTCCGCACGGTCGAAGAAATTCGCGACTTCGTGGTCGAGGAGGCGACCGAGCTTTGCGGTGGCGAACGGGTGCTGCTGATCGTCGAAGACGACGGGGCGCGGAACGTGCCGAATGCAATCGTGCCGGCCGGCGAGATACCGGAGTCGGTGCTCGCGTCGGTCGCGTCGTGGCTCGATGCCGCACGCAGGTCGCGTAACGCCGAGCTCGTGCATACCCCGCCATCGGCCAAAGCGCTGGCGCAACGCTCGCGCATCGTCGCGCCGCTCGTCGCGCAGAACCGCCTGCTCGGCTATCTCTACGCCGACCTCGACGGGCTCTACGGTCGCTTCAACGAAGCGGACCGCGACCTGCTCGGCATGCTGGCGAACCAGGCCGCGGTCGCGCTCGAGAATGCGCAATGGGGCGAAGGGCTCGAGCGCAAGGTCGCCGATCGGACGGCGGAACTGCAGGCGTCGAATGCGAGCCTCGAGCAGCGCAACGCCGAGCTCGCGATCATCAACAGCCTGCAGGCCGCGCTCGCCGCCGAGCTCGACATCCAGGGCATCTACGAGGTGGTCGGCGGCAAGATCAGCGAGATCTTCCACGGCGCGAGCGTCGACATCCGCGTCTACGACCCGGCGTCGGGGCTCATCCATTTTCCCTACTGCTGCGAGAACGGCAAGCGCCTCCAGTTCGCGGCGCAGCCGCTCCCCGAACGCGGATTCGGGCCGCACGTCATCCGCACGCGCGAAACGATCGTCGTCAATGACAACATGGACGAGGCGGCCCGCCGGTACGGCTCGTTCACGATGGAGGGCTCGTCGGCCGAGAAGTGCTGCGTATTCGTGCCGCTCGTCGTCGGCGATCAGGCCCGGGGCCTGATCCATTTGATGAACTGCGAGCGCGAGCACGCGTTCAGCGACTCGGACGTGCGCCTGCTGCAGACGCTTGCCAACAGCCTGAGCGTCGCGCTGGAGAACGCGCGCCTCTTCGGCGAGACGCAGCGACTGCTCAAGGAGACCGAGCAGCGCAACGCCGAGCTCGCGATCATCAATGGCGTGCACCAGGGTCTCGTCGCGAATCTCGAGGCGCAGGCGATCTACGACGTCGTCGGCGAGCAGTTGCGCGAGCTTTTCGACACGCAGGCGATCAGCATCGCGTCGTTCGATCTCGCACGGGGCACGCGCCGCTACCGGTTCCTGCTCGAGCGCGGCCGCCGCTACGACGTCGCGGACGCGCCCATTTCGCCGCTCGCGCGCCACGTCATCGAGACGCGGGAGATCCTGGTCGTCAACCAGGACGTCGACGCTCGACTGCGCGCGCTCGGGATCGCATCGACGACGATCCCCGGAACCGAGCCGACCAAGAGCATGGTGCGCGTGCCGGTCGTCTTCGGCGACGAGGTGCGCGCGATCATCGGCCTCGACAACGTCGATCGCGAGCATGCGTTCTCCGAGGCCGACGTGCGCCTGCTGACGACGCTCGCCGGCGGCATGAGCGTCGCGCTGGAGAATGCGCGGCTCTTCGCGGAAGCGCGCGACGCGCGCGCCTCCGCCGAGCAGGCGAACCGCGCCAAGAGCACCTTCCTCGCCAACATGAGCCACGAGCTGCGAACGCCGCTCAACGCGATCATCGGTTTCACGCGCATCGTGCGCCGCAAGGCCGAAGGCGCGTTGCCGGCGAAGCAGACCGAGAACCTCGACAAGGTGCTGACGAGCGCCGAGCACCTGCTCGCGCTCATCAACACGGTGCTCGACATCGCGAAGATCGAGGCCGGCCGCATGGACGTGACCGCGTCGACGTTCAACGCCGTCCACTTGCTCGACCAGTGCGTCGCCACCGCGACGCCGCTGCTGAAGTCCGGCGTGGCGCTCGTCAAGCGCTACGACGCAGATGCGATGCTCGTGCACTCCGACCAGGAGAAGATCAAGCAGATCCTGCTGAACGTCCTCGGCAATGCCGCGAAGTTCACGCACGCGGGATCGATCATCGTGTCGGCGACGATCGAAGACGGCGCGCTGACCGTTGCGGTGACCGACACCGGCATCGGCATCGATGCGGGCGCGCTTTCGCGCATCTTCGAGGAATTCCAGCAGGCCGATACGAGCACCACGCGCCGATATGGAGGCACGGGCCTGGGCCTGTCGATCAGCCGCAGCCTCGCGCGGCTCCTCGGTGGCGACATCCATGTCGCGAGCGCCATGGGCGAGGGATCGACGTTCACGCTCCGCATCCCGCAGCGATACGGCGCGCATGGCGACGCGCCGGCGCGCGAGGCGCCGGCGCCATTGCGAGAGTCGCGGACGCCTGCGCACGCCACGAAGCGTCGGCTGGTGCTCGCGATCGACGACAACTGCGACGATCTCGAGCTGCTGCGCGAGAACCTGAACGAATCCGGTTACGAAGTCGTCGGCGCCGCGAACGGCGAGGAAGGCCTCGCCAAGGCGAAGGCGCTGCGACCCCATCTGATCACCCTCGACGTGATGATGCCGGTCAAGGACGGCTGGCAGGTCCTGTTCGACCTCAAGGCCGATCCCGCGACGCGGGACATCCCGGTCGTGATGCTGACCATCGTCGACCAGAAGCCGCTCGCTTACGAGCTCGGTGCCGCGGACTACCTGCTGAAGCCGTTCGACAACGCCGCGATCGTCGCATCCCTCTCGCGCATCTCGCGCCGCAACGGCGGACACGCGCCGCGCCGCGTGCTCGTCGCCGACGACGACCCGCACGTGCACGACATGGTGCGCCAGCTCGTCGGCGAGCAATACGAGTTGCGCGCCGCCAACGACGGTATCGACGCGCTGGCGGCGATCGACCGCGAACGGCCCGACGTCGTCCTGCTCGACCTCGTCATGCCGAGACTCGACGGCTTCGGCGTCCTCCAGCGCATGCGCGAGCATCCGGCGCACCGCACGATTCCCGTCGTGGTCCTGACGGCGAAGAGCCTGACCGCCGCCGAGGCCAAAGGCCTCGAAGCAGGCGTCACCAACGTCGTGCGCAAGCAGGGTCTCGCGGCCGACGTGCTGATTCGCGAGATCGAGGCTGCAGTCGCCACGAGCTGAGGATGAAGAAAATCCTCATCGTCGAGGACGTCGAGCTCAACGTCGAGCTCGTCACGCAGCTCCTCGAGGACGATTACGAGCTCGTCGTTGCGAGCGACGGCGAGCAGGGGATCGCCATGGCGACCTCCGAACGTCCGGATGTGATCCTGATGGACATGTCGCTTCCACTTTGCGACGGCTACGAGGCGACGCGCCGCATCCGCGCCGCGGGCCTCGCCATGCCGATCATCGGGCTTTCCGCACACGCGATGGCCGGCGACGCCGCGCTCGCGCTCGCCGCGGGGTGCGACGACTACCTGACGAAGCCGCTCGACGACGCACTGCTGTTCGCGACGCTCGACCGCCTTCTCGCCTGACGCCTCGCATGGCGCGGCCGAAGATCCTCGTCGTCGACGACGAGCCGTTCAACGTCGACTTCCTCGGGCAGGAGCTCGACGACCTCGGTTACGACGTCGCGACCGCGTCGAACGGACTCGAGGCGCTCGAGCGCGTGCATGCGCTACGCCCCGACCTCGTATTGCTCGACATCATGATGCCGGTGCTGGATGGCTTCGCGGTGCTCGAGCGGCTGAAAGCCGACGACGCGACGCGGGACGTGCCGGTCGTCGTCATTTCGGCCGTCAACGATCTCGCGAGCATCGTCCGCGGCATCCGCGGCGGCGCGGACGACTGGCTGCCCAAGCCGTTCGAGCCGGTGCTCCTCGAGGCGCGCATGCGATCGGGCCTCGAACGCAAGCTCCGCCGCGATCGAGAGATCGATTATCTGCGCCAGGTGGAGAAGCTCACATTCGCGGCCGATGCCGTCAGGGGTGGCGCCTACGACGAGGCGATCGTCGCCGGCATCGCGAACCGCGACGACGCGCTCGGCAATCTCGCCCGCGTGTTTCGCGACATGGCGAAGGAGGTCGTCGCACGCGAGCAGCGGCTGCGTCGGCAGCTTCGCCAACTCGCCCTCGATGTCGAGGAACAGCGGGCCGGCGCGCGCGGATCGATGGCGAGCTTCGTTCCGATCGATCGCCGCGTGGCGCTTGCTTCGGGCTGCGAGCTTCCCTCGAGCATGCGGGGAACGGCGCTCTTCGCCGACATCTCCGGGTTCACGCCGCTCACCGAAACGCTGGCGCACGAGCTCGGCCTGCAGCGTGGCGCCGAGGAAATCACGCGCCACGTCAATCGCGTGCACGATCGCCTGATCGATCGCGTGCACGCGTACCGCGGCAGCGCCATCGCGTTCGGCGGAGATGCGCTGACCTGCTGGTTCGACGAAGACGACGGCGGGCGCGCCCTCGCCTGTGCCGCGGCGATGCAGCGCGAGATGCAAACCTTCGCAGCGGTCGAGATGCCGGATGGCGGCGTCGTCGCAATCGGCCTCAAGGTGGCCCTCACGCGGGGCGAAGCGCGCCGCTTCGTGGTGGGCGATCCGGCGGTGCAACGCTACGACGTCATCGCCGGCGCGCTGCTCGACCGGCTCGCGCGCACCGAAGCGTGCGCACATCGCGGCGAAATCGTCGCAACGCGTGGGGTCGCGATCGAAGGGATCGCTTCGGTGAGCGAGTGGAGAGGTGACGACGTCGCCCTTCTCGATGTGCGCACCGCACCCGCCAACGATGCGCGATCGACGCGAGACGCCGTCCTCGACGACACCGTCGCCGCGCCTTTCGTGCCTCCCGCCATCCGCGACAAGGTGCGGGCCGGTCAAAGCGCGTTCCTGTCCGAATTGCGGTCGGCTGCGTCGCTGTTCCTGCGCTTCGGCGGAATCGACTACGACGCCGACGCCGACGCAGCGCAGAAGCTGGACACGCTGACGTGCTTCGTGCAACGGGAGGTCGCAGCGCCACACGGCGGCACGCTCCTTCAGCTCGCAACCGGCGACAAGGGCAGCCACTTCCACCTGACGTTCGGCGCGCCGCGGGCGCATCACGACGACGCGACGCGCGCCGTGCGGGCGGCGCTCGCGTGGCAGCAGGCGAGGACGCGATTCGAATTCCTTCGCGGTGTCGCCGGCGGCATCGCGTACGGGCCGATTCGCGCCGGCGCGTACGGCAACGCGGCACAACGCGCGTACAGCGTCATGGGGGACGCGGTGAATCTGGCCGCGCGGCTGATGGGTGAAGCCGCGGATGGCGCGACGCTTTGCGACGGCGAGATCCGTCGTCTGGCGCACGACGATATTCGCTTCGAAGCGCTGCCGCCGATCGCGGTGAAAGGAAAGGCTTCCCCGGTAGCCGTCTTTCGACCGCTCGACTCGTCGCCGGCGCGCGCGCGCGTCGCCGCGCAGATGTTGCTCGACCGCCTGCCCCCGGCCCAGCAATCGACGCTCAAGCTCGCGAGCGTGATCGGCTGCGAATTCGCGACGCCTGCGCTCGAGGCGCTTTGCGGCGACGAGCGAGAACGCGCAGGGATTCGCCAGTCGCTCGCGGCGCTCGCTGCGCGTCGAGTGCTCGTCCACGTCGACTCCGCGGGGGAGCCGATGTTCGGCTTCGTCGATGCCGCAGTCCGCGACGCGGCGTACGAATGCATGCTCTTCGCACAGCGGCGCCAGCTGCATCGCGCGCTCGCGCAATGGTACGAGCGGCGCCACCAGGCGGATCTCGGCCCGCATTACGCGACGCTCGCCCATCACTGGCAGGCGGCCGACGAGCCAGCGCGCGCGATCGACTATCTCGAGAAGGCGGGCGAGCGTGCGCAGCGCAACGGCGCGCTCACCGATGCGCAGCGGTTCTACGACGACTCGCTGGCAATCGAGCGCCAGGCAGCGGTTCTGCGGAACACCGCAATCGAGTAAAATCGCGGTTCGATGCCCGCCAGATCGTCGCTGCCCTGGACACGTTCCAGGGGAGAGGAAAGTCCGGGCTCCGCAGAGCAGGATGCCGGGTAACGCCCGGCCGCAAGAGTCGCGGCTTCGCCGCCGCGGCAAAGGCGAGGAACAGGGCCACAGAGACGAGTCGCTTCGTTCGCGAAGCGGGTGAAACGCGGCAACCTCCATCCGGAGCAACGCCAAATAGGCGGACGACGACGCTGCTCGCCGAGTCCGCGGGTAGGCGGCTCGAGCGCAGCGGCAACGCTGCGCCTAGAGGAATGACGGTCATAGCGCGTGCAGCGCACGCGCCGTAACAGAACCCGGCTTATCGGCGGGCATCGAGCTTCTTTCCGCGCCAGCGGCGCGACCTGCGGACGTCGCGCAGGATCTCCCGTGCGGCGTTGCGACCCGGAATGCCGGTAACGCCTCCACCGGGATGGGCGCCTGAGCCGCATAAATACAGATTCGCAATCGGCATCCGGTAGTCGGCGTTGCCGAGCACCGGCCGCGCCGAGAACAATTGATCGAGTGCGAGCGCGCCGTGGAAGATGTCGCCTCCCACCAGGCCGAATTCGCGTTCGAGGTCGAGCGGCGTCAGCGTGCGGCGACCGAGCACGCTGCGCGCGAAGTTCGGCGCGGCCGCATCCACCGTGCGGATCATCACATCGGAAACCTCGTCGCGATGATCGTCCCATGTGTGCCCCGGCCGCACCGCCTCGATCCGCGGATGCACGTGCTGGCAGAAGAGGCTCGCGACGTGCATGCCGGGCGGTGCAAGCGTCGAATCGAGCACCGACGGCAGCAGCAGTTCGACGATCGGCGCCGACGACCAGCCGAGCGACTTCGCGTCGAAGTACGCCCGTTCCATGTACGCGAGCGATGGTGCGAGGATGATGCCGGCGCCGTGATGCGGTTGCGCGTGCGTACCGCGCAGCGCGCGGAAGTCCGGCAGTTCCGAGAGCGCGACGTTCATCCGCAACGTGCCGGAACCGCAGCGGTAACCGGCGATGCGCGCGCGAAAATCGTCGTCGAGATGCGCCGGCGCGACGAGCCGCTCGAAGAGCAGCTTCGGATTGACGTTGGCGACCACGCGCGCCGCCTCGATCGTCTCGCCGTCGTCGAGCACCACGCCGACGGCGCAACCTCGCTCGACGCGCACTTCGCGCACCGGCGCCGATGTGCGAATCGTCACGCCGCGCATCTCGCACGCCTTCGCCATTGCCTGCGTGATCGCGCCCATGCCGCCCATCGCGTGGCCCCACTGCCCCGCTTCGCCGTTCACCTCCCCGAAGACGTGGTGCAGCAGCACGTACGCCGAACCTGGCGCGTACGGACTCTGGAAATTGCCGACCACGGCGTCGAAACCGAACGCGCCCTTGATCGGATCGGACTCGAACCAGCGATCGAGAATTTCCCCTGCGCTCTTGGTGAAGAGGTCGAGCACGTCGCGCTGCCCGGGGCGATCGAGTGCGCGAAACGGCTTCGCCGTCTTCCACGCGTCGAGCGCGAAGGACACGCGGTCGCTGCGATCGGTGCCGACGTTCGGCGGCGTGACGTCGAGAAGTGCGCGCAGCACGGTCGCGACGCGCTCGAGCATCGCGTAATACGCAGGCAGGATTTGCGCATCGCGCGCCGAGAATTTCCCGACCTCCGCCTGCGTCGCCGCGAGCCCGCCGCCCACTTTCAGGAAGGCATCGCCGGGCAGCGGCAGGAAATTCGACAGCGGCCGCTTGACGATCGTAAGTCCGTTTGCGTGCAAGTCGAGTTCGCGAATGACGCGCGCCGAGAGCAGGCTCACCGCGTAGCTCGCCGTCGAGTTGCGAAAGCCCGGATGGAACGCCTCGGTGACCGCCGCGCCGCCCACGACGTCGCGCCGCTCGACGACGCAAACGGAAAGTCCGGCGCCGGCGAGGTACGCGGCGCAGACGAGTCCGTTGTGGCCGCCGCCGACGACGACGGCGTCGTAGCGCGCCGGTACCTTCGGCACTACTCCGCGAGCCCCGCCGCGACGTGCGAGAAGCCGCAGTCGACGTAGGTCACCTCGGCGGTGATCGCCGACGAAAGCGACGAGAAATAGAACGCGGCGACGTTGCCCACCTCGTCGATCGTGACGTTGCGCCGCAGCGGCGCCGTCTGCTCGACGAAGTGCAGGATCTTCGCAAAGCCGCCGATGCCCGCGGCGGCGAGCGTCTTGATCGGCCCGGCGGAGATCGCATTCACGCGCGTGCCTTCGGGCCCCATCGCCGTCGCCAGGTAGCGCACGCTCGCCTCCAGGCTCGCCTTGGCGAGACCCATCACGTTGTAGTTGGCGAGCGCCCGCACCGACCCGAGGTACGAAAGCGTGAGCAGTGACGCGTTGCGCCCGGCGAGCAGCGGCCGCGCCGCGCGCGCAAGGGCGATGAAGCTGTAGCTCGATACGTCGAGCGCGACGGCGAACGCCTCGCGCGTGGTGACGTCGACGAAATTGCCCGACAGCGCCTCGCGTGGCGCGAAGGCGATCGAATGCAGCAGGCCGTCGAGGCCGTCCCATTCCCGGCCGAGCGTGTCGAAGAGACGCGCGATCTGCTCGTCCGACGTGACGTCGCACGGATACACCGGGCACGTGCCGAAATCCGCCGCGAGCTTCGTCACGCGCTCGCGCATGTCGTCGTTCACGTACGTGAATGCGAGCGTCGCGCCCTCGCGATGGCAAGCGCGGGCGACGCCGTACGCGATCGAGCGGTTCGACAGCAGGCCGGTGATGAGGATCTTGCGGTCGTCGAGCAGGCCCATGGGCATGGCGCGAGCGCGGGTGGAATCAGAACGAGAGCGGTTGCGCGGGCTCGAAGACGCCGCACGCAATTCGCTCGTTCGGAACGTCCGGACGCGCGGGCGTGATGGCGTCGCCCGCGTAGACGACGACGCTCCGGCCCGCGACGCCCTTCGGCCCTTCGGCCCGCAGCCCCGTCACGCGCAGCGACGCTTCGACGCGATCCTCGCCGCTCGAATACTGGACGGGAATCAGCGCGAGCGGATCCCGGCCAGCCGGCGCCCAGGCGGGACCGGCCGAGAAACCGTTCGGCGACGTGCAGTTGGGCGTTTGCTGAATCGCGATCCGGTACGCTCCCATCGGCACGTTCATCATCGACACGAGCACGCTGGCGTCGTCGCGGCCGCGGTCGACGACACGGATCTTCCCGAAGACGGCGGAACCGCCGATCGCGCGCAGGTTGGCCTCCTCGCCATAACCGGTGACCTTGGCGCGCTGCGCTTCCTCGAGGCCGGGCGAGCCGACATGGAAGCTGACGCCGGAGCAGGCGGCGAGCGACGCCGCGGCGACGCCGGCGCAGCAGATCGTTCGAGAAAACGGCACACGCAAGACGGCTTCTCCCAGGCAATGCCGGGCGAGATTGTCGCACGCACGCACCGAGCGAACGCCCGAAGAAGTTGCCTTCACCGTTCGTCGGTCGGGAAAGTGACGCGTCACGTCACGTGACGAATTTGGTTAGCATCGCGGTCCGCGCATCGCGTTCACTTCTGCGGAATGCGCGCTACAACCGGCCGCGATCCCGACGGGATCGGCTTTGCGGCGACTCCCTCGATGACAGGAGATGATTCGATGCACAAAGGAATACTGAACCGCGCATGCGCCGTCCTCGCGCTGGCGCCCTTTGCCGGCGCCGTTCATGCGGCGCCGAGCTGCGCGGACATGACGCGGTTCCTCGCCGGCAAGGCGACGGAGGTCGTCTGTTTCCATACCGACGACCTGCGCACCGCCAACAAGCAGACGACCCATCCGATCACCCCGGCCGACAATTCGATTCTTCACTTCGCCGACGGCAGCGCGCTTCCGGGGTTCGGCCTGCCTCCCAGCATTCCCGCGGGCGGCTTCGGCTTCACTCCGATGACCGACCGCGCCACGATCTCGAACGGACCGGCGGCAAGCGACCACGCGGTCCCCGGCATCCAGGTGGAAGGCTGGTACGCCGACGATCCGACGAAGCAGGCCCGTTTCCTCCTGCGCTTCCCCGACGACTGGAACGGTAAGCTGGTGGTCGCCGGCGCTTCGGGCACGCGCAGCGAATTCAACGGCGACTACGCCTGGAGTGATTACGTGCTGCCGAAGGGATACGCGTACGCGTCGCAGAACAAGGGCGTGCTGAACTTCTACACGCCGTTGGCGCAGGCGGCTGACCCGCTCGCATGCCGGTTGAACCCGAGCTCGGGCTTCTACGTTCACTTCTACGATAACGACCCGGCGAAGCCGTTCACGCAGTGGACGCAGTACATGCTGCAGACGGCGCAGCTCGCGCAGAGCGCGCTGAAGGCGACCTACAACACGTACCCGTCGAAGACGTACGCCGTCGGCACGTCGAACGGCGGCTACCAGGTGCGCCGCGCGATCGAGGAGGCGCCGAATCTCTTCGACGGCGGCGTCGACTGGGAAGGGACCTACATCAACCCCACGGAGAACATCCTCGTCGACCTGCCGGCGGCGGTGAAGAATTTCCCGGCGTACGTCCAGTCGGGTTACGACGGCACGAGCGCCGCGGCGAAGGCGATCGTCGACGCCGGCTATCCGCCGGACATCGTCAAGCGCGATGCGCAGGGCAACTTCGTCGATTCGCTGTGGAAGCACTATTCGGATTCGTACTGGGAGCTCACGGCGTGCCAGTGGCAGAAGCGCTTCGACCCCGGCTACGGGACGTACAGCCAGGGCGTCGCGAACTACAACCTGGGGTCGCGGCTCGACCAGCCGGGCGTGTTCGACGCGCTGAGCGCGGTGACGACGACGGGCAAGATCAAGAAGCCGCTCATTACCGTCGCCGGCACGATGGACGCGCTCCTGCCGATCAAGCACCAGGCGCGCGCGTACGAGGACGCGGTAAACGAGTCGCGCAACGGTAACAACGACCACCGCAACGCGCAATACCGGCTGTACGAAGTGCAGAACGGCAACCACATCGAGTCGTACATCAACGTCTTTTCGCAACTGCGCGTGATCCAGCCGTATGCGCAGCAGGCGTTCGATCTTCTCGTCGAGCACGTCGAGCACAACGCGGCGCTGCCGCCGAGCCAGTGCATCCCGCTCGACGCTCCGTCGATCTCGCCGAGCCCGGCGCAGCCGGGCAATTGCGCGGATCTCTTCGTGAAGCCTTAAAACCTGCGTGTCAGGACGGCGCGCAGGGGACCGCGCGCTAGAATGGAGCGGCCGCCTGCATCTGGGCGGCCGTTTCGTTTATGGGGACTGCAATGGCATTGCCGATGACGCCCGAGGAAATCGTCTCGGAGCTCGACAAGCACATCGTCGGGCAGGATGCGGCGAAGCGCGCCGTCGCGATCGCGCTGCGCAATCGCTGGCGGCGCCAGCAGGTGCAGGAGCCGCTGCGCGGCGAGATCACGCCGAAGAACATCCTGCTGATCGGACCTACGGGCGTCGGCAAGACCGAGATCGCGCGCCGTCTCGCGCGGCTCGCCGATGCGCCGTTCGTGAAGGTCGAAGCGACCAAGTTCACCGAGGTGGGCTACGTCGGGCGCGACGTCGACACGATCGTGCGCGACCTGGTCGAAGTGTCGATCAAGCAGACGCGCGAATCGGAAACGCGGCGCGTGCGCGACCGTGCGGCCGACGCGGCCGAGGAGCGCATCCTGGACGTGCTGCTGCCGCCCGCGCGCGAAGTCAATTTCGACGACATGAAGCCCGCGGACTCGGCGACGCGCCAGAAATTCCGCAAGATGCTGCGCGAAGGGCAGCTCGACGACAAGGACATCGACGTCGAGGTCGCGGTGTCGCCGCCTTCGATGGACATCCTCGCGCCGCCCGGCATGGAAGACCTGACGTCGCAGATCCAGGGCATGTTCCAGCAGATCGGCGGCGGACGCCGCAAGGTCAAGCGGATGAAGGTGCCCGATGCGCTTCGGCAGCTCACGGACGAGGAAGCGGGCAAGCTCGTCAACGACGACGACATCAAGACGCGTGCGCTCGCGTCCGCCGAACAGAACGGCATCGTGTTCGTCGATGAGATCGACAAGATCGCCGCACGCACCGACGCGCACGGCGCCGACGTCTCGCGCCAGGGCGTGCAGCGCGACCTGCTGCCGCTCGTCGAGGGCACGACGGTGACGACCAAGTACGGAATGATCAAGACCGATCACATCCTGTTCATCGCATCGGGAGCCTTCCATCTTTCGAAGCCGTCGGACCTGATCCCCGAATTGCAGGGACGCCTGCCGATTCGCGTCGAGCTTTCGCCGCTGTCGGTCGAGGATTTCGAGCGCATCCTGACCGCGACCGATGCGTGCCTCACGCGGCAGTACGAGGCGCTGCTCGGCACCGAGCAGGTGCACCTGCAGTTCGAGCCGGAAGGGATTCGCCGCATCGCCGAGATCGCGCACGCCGTGAACGAGCGACAGGAGAACATCGGCGCGCGCCGTCTCTACACCGTGATGGAGCGCCTGCTCGAGGACGTGTCGTTCCACGCCGCACGCCGCACCGGCGAGACGATCGCGATCGATGCGCGATTCGTCGACGAGCGCCTTGCGGGGATCGCGGGCGACGACAATCTGGCGCAGTACATCCTCTAGCGCGGGATGCTCGAGCGCATCGCCGGGATCATCCTCCCGGTCTTTTCGGTGATCGTCCTCGGCTGGCTCTACGCCTGGCGCGTGAAGCCCGAAATGTCGACGGTGAATCGCATCAGCATGAACGTGCTCGCACCGGCGCTCGTGTTTTCCGCGCTCGCGAGCAAGTCGTTCGACGTCGGCGCGAACAAGCTGCTCTTGCTCGGCAGCGTCGGCGTCGTCCTCGGCTCGGGACTGCTCGCATGGCCCGTCGCGCGGTTGATGCACGCGAACGTGCGCACGTTCGTGCCGCCCATGATGTTCAACAACTGCGGCAACATGGGCCTGCCGCTCGCGGCGCTCGCCTACGGTACGGCGGGCTTTTCGCCCATGGTCGCGCTCTTCACGATCTCGAATCTCTTGCAGTTCACGCTCGGCATCTGGATGGTCGACCATCGTGCGCGCCTTCGCAATGTCGTGCGCAATCCGATCGTGATCGCCACCGTGCTCGGCTTCGCGTTTGCGCTGACGCATCCGCCGATTCCGGAATGGCTGTCGGCGGCGATCAAGCTCGTCGGCGATGCGCTGATCCCGATGATGCTGCTGTCGCTGGGGGTGCGGCTTTTCGAGGTGCGCCTCGGCGACTGGCGGATCGGCCTCGTCGGCGCGATCGTGTGTCCGCTCACCGGACTCGTGACCGCGCTCGTCCTCGCGCGCGTGCTCGGCCTCGACGGCACGCAGCAGGGGTTGCTGATCCTGTTCGGCAGCCTGCCGCCGGCGGTGCTGAACTTCATGGTGGCCGAGCAGTTCGACCAGGAGCCCGGCAAAGTCGCGTCGATCGTGCTGATCGGCAATTTGCTCGCCATCGTGTTCGTGCCGATCGGGCTCGCGCTCGCGCTGCACCCGCGCTGACGCGCGCCTGCGCCCGTCGCGACGGGCGACGGCCGCGCGCCCGCGCGGCCGTCTGACTCTCTCGCTACTTCGCCGGAACGATCGTCGGCGTGATGTACGTGACCCCGCCCGTCGCGTCGGTGTTGTCCTCGAACATGTTGTTTCCGAGCGAGACCGCGTTGCCGCTGCCGGCATTCACGAGGCTGTTCGCGTTGTTGACGATATGGCTGCCGTCGAGGCGCACCTTGCCGAAACCATGGCTGATCGCCGTCGTCGTGCTGAAGATCGTCGAGCGGACCAGACTGACCCCGATGCTCCCGGCACCGCTTCCGCCGGTCGCGATTGCGGTCGTGGCGTTGGAGATCGTAGCGTCCTGCGCTATGAGGTTGGCTTTCCCCCCATTGGTGGCGGTCAGCGCGACGCCGACCCCCGTGACGTTTCTCACTTGCGAGCGCTCGAGCGATATCCAGATCCGCGAGTTCGTGTCGGCAGCCGAGTTCGTCGCCGTCACGCCACTGCCGCCCGTCTGCCCGATATCACTATCGCTGATTTTCAGGTAAACGTTGCTTCCCGCCGCCGTGTTGGTCAGCGTGACGGTGTCGCCATTGGTCAGCACCTGGCTGTTCCTGATGACGATCTCCCCGTTCGCGGACGTCACGCCGTTCGCGTACACGATCCCTACATTGGAGCGCGTCACGACCGAGTGATCGAGCACGAGGTGACTGGTGTTCGACGTCAACGGGTTCTCGTCGCGAATGGCGACGTCCTGCCGCGAAATGACGACGCCGCGCAGCGTGACGTCGGCGGAACCCGTCATCCAGACGCCGATGGTTGCCGGCGATGCCGTGTTGAAGCCGCGTTCGATGCGCGTATTGTCGAGGATCACCGACGTGTGGTTCGCGACGTTGGCGCCGTTGACGAACAGTCCGTTGCGACAGTGCCGCAGGAATGAATCGTCGACGTAGAGCCGTACGGTATTCGACGAGTCGACGTGGATGCACGAGCTCGCGTCCGTGCTGAAGCCGTCGATCGACGTCTTCTCGACGTGGACGGCGGCCGCATTCTGCACGTTGATGCCGTTCACGCCGCCGCTGAAGTCGAGAATCTGAAGGTTGCGCAAGGTGACGTCGCCGGCCGTGTTGATCACGATGGCGTCGCCGTTGATGCCAACCACGCTGCCGAGCGCGCCCGGAATGGCGAAGATCTTGACCGACTTGTTGATCGACACGGGTGCCGTGTTGAAATTCGCCGAATCCAGCATCCAGATCTCGCCACCGTCCTGTACCGCCGCGAGCGCGGCGTCCAGCAGTCGGCACGGCGCCTGCAACGTGCAGAGGGTGCCACCGCCGTCCGACCTCAGATAGCTGCGGAATAGCGCTGCATGCGCGGTCGACGCGATGCCGAACGCCGCGATGCCCGACACGAACAGTGCACGACGCAATGCGGAAACGTCCATCTTTTCCTCCTCCCTGGTGACGTCGAAAACCGAATGAAGGCGTGTGATGTGCAGTCGCGACGATGGCGGCCTTCGTGGGCGTGACACCAGGCGGTCCATCCGTCAGACGCGTGAAGCGTGTATCAGGAATCGGGACGCATTTGACCTCCCCTGTCAAATGCCCGCTACGGCGGCGGCGACGCGGCAGTGAAGCACTCCGCTTCGGCAGTGTCAACGCCCGCCCGGCGCGCCGCCCTCAGAACGCGTACTTCGCCGATGCCTGCAGGCGGTTGAGATGTTCCGTCTGCCCGTCCTCGGTCTCGCGGTCCGCGTAGACATATTCGACGCCCACGAAGATCTGCCCGGCGGGTCCGCCGAAATCGAGCGTTTCCGGCAATGCCGCGGGATTCATGAAGTTGGTCCACGTATGGCCTGCGAGGAGGCAGCCCACCGAAAAGTAGGTATGTCGCAGCCGCAACCCGTGCGAATTGCTGACGCTCTCGTTGCCGTCGGCGCCGTAGAAGTCGACCTCGACGTGCGTGTCGAGATCGCCGAGCGGCGTCGGCATATTCGTCTTCGCGAACAGCCGCGTTCCGCGCGCGCCGAACTTGAGTGGTTGTGCTCGTGATCGCCGGCATCGGCCCCACCGGGATCGACGACGGCGACAACTGCAGATCGCCGGCGTTGTCGACGCCCGAGCTCGGGTTGCTGAACAGTTCGTCGCGCTTCACTCCCCGCCGAGCGTCACCGAAGTTTCCGACTCCGGCAGCCGGAAGCCTTTGGTCCGGCCCGCGATGACGGTTTAAATCGCATCGCTCGCGCGTTCGCGAGCCATCACCACGTGCTGGCGCTCGAGCTCGGCGACCTGCCGGGTGAGTACATCGATCGTCTGCTTCAATTCGTCGGCCGTTTCGGCGTACGCGTTCGGCGTGCACGCGAGCGCGTCCAGCGCGATCGCGGCGAAGAGCGGATTACTCGCCGCGCATCGGCGTCGTGACATTGGCACCCCTTTCCTGTCGTGACATTCGCGCAGGACCGCGTGCGACGCAGTCCCGCGCGAACGACTGGAAGCCGCGCTTATGCACCCTTGTCGTCGCGGAAAGGGCTCGGCAGCGTGATGCGCGGCCGGTCGGCGATCAGGATCGGGCGCTTCACGGCGTCGCGCGTCTCCTGCGGCGTCTTGACGACGGTGTCGCGCTCGGGCGCCTTCGCCACGCGCTTGGTGTTGAAATGCCCGGGGTTGTAATCGAGGCCGTTGAAATACGCGTACGAGTCGCCGGTCAGCGGGCTCATGCTGTTGTCGTCGGCGAAGGCGAGCGAAGCGCCCAGCGACAGCGTGATTGCCGCGATTGCACGTGCGGCCCTGAAGGTATTGCGGTTCATGAGTTCTCCTGCGTTCGTCGTTTCGATATGCCGGTGACACTGCGCGATTCGCCGTCCCGTCACCGGGGTTCGCGATGCGCCGATGAGCCGTGTCGTTCGTCCAACGCGCCTCGCTTGTCTGTCGAACCGCGCGCGCGGCGTCGTTATTCGCGCGGGAATAGCGGCGGGGCGTAAGCGGTCTGGCGCCGCCTGGTTACGAACGAAACGGCGAACGCGTAACGCGCGAGGCGCGCGTTACGCGGAGACGAAAGCAGGGCGGTCAGGGCTGCGCGGCTTCGCGCAGCAGTTGGGCGAGAAATGCGTCGAGCACGTCGGGCGACGCGTCGGATACGGCGAGCCAGTCCCAGCCGGCGCCACGTGCGTGCACGACGTTGAAGCCGCGCACGTCGCGATGCGGAGGCACCTCCCGCGCCTCGGGCCGCACGTACACGTCGATCGTGTGCTTGCGATACCCGTAAACGAGCGTCGCGGTCGACCGACCCTGCAGCGTCGTCAGGCGTCCGCCGAGCAACGGAAAGCCATCGGCCGCGAGATCGCGCACGGGCGGCGAGTAGTCGAGGCGCGCGGACAGCCACGGCTTGACGGTATGGCGATCCGACGACACGACGTCGACCAGTCGCTGGTCGAGCGTTGCCCGCACATGGCTGGACACGGCCTGTGCGACGAGATCGTTGTCGGCGCGCCAATCGACGATCGCGGTGCCGACGACGAGCGCGAACACGGTCGCCGCGCATCCGCCGAGCGCGCCCGCCGTCAACGACCGCCATTGCGACGTGCCCACCACGCCGCCGAGTGCGTCGAGCAACGGCGCGAACGGCCGTCCGGGCTCGCGCCGGCGTGCAGCGTGGCGCGCGCGTTCCTCGGCATCCGCGGACGCGAGCTGCGCCTGCAGCCGCTCGCGAAAGCCCGGCGGCGCTGCGAAATACGGCACTTCCGAGCGCAGGCGCTTTCGCAGCGCGAGCAGATCGGCGTGCTGCGTCGCGCATCCGGCGCACGTGCGCAAATGACTCTCCAGCGTATGCCGCGAACGCACGTCCAGCTCGCCGTCGGTGTAGGCACCGATCAACGACACCGCCCGATCGCAATTCATCGGTCACCTCCCGCCGTTCGCTCGACGATCGCGCGCAGCCGCGGCGATCCCTGCAACAGCGCGCGTGCACGCGAAAGCCGCGACATCACGGTGCCGACCGGAATGTCGGCGATACGCGCGATCTCCTTGTACGACAGGTCTTCCATCTCCCGCAGGATCAGCACCTCGCGAAACGCGAGCGGGAGCTCGGCCACCGCGTCGGAGAGCACCTTCGCATTGGAACGGCGCAGTGCTGCCTGTTCGGGGTCGATGGCGTTGTCGTCCACCGCGGCCTCGACCGCGCTGCCGTCGTCGCGCGCGATTTCTGCGGGGCGGTTGCGGCTGCACCAGTCGTAGAACGCATTGCGCACGATCGTGAGGAACCAGGCGCGCGCATCGCTGCGATTGAGCGAGTCGATATATTTCATGGCGCGAAGGCTTGCGTCCTGCACGATGTCCTCGGCGTCGTTCGCGTCGCGGGCGAGCCAGCGCGCGAGGTTGTAGCCCGCCCCCAGATGCGGCATGACGAGCTCCTCGAACCGCGCGTGATTCCCCAAGCGACGCTCTCCGAAACGCTGCAGCCTGCCCTACCCGCGCGCCGATCGTTTCATTCCCGGTCGTGATTCATCGACCGGCCGCCCTTAGGCGAAGGCATGTGTTGGCGCAAACCCGGGCGAACCATACCGGCCAACGCGCGACGTTATTCCTCGCCGGCTCGACCGGAATTTCGCGATGGAGCGCCCGGTACGACAGCGGCAATCCCGCACAACGACGAGGAACCTCATCATGTTCACCCCGAAGGATTCCGCGGGCGCGCCCCGCATGCCTTCCCGCCGCGACGCGCTGCGCTGCGTCGCCGAATGGTCCGGTCTCGCGCTCGTCTGGACCGTCGCCGGTGGCGTGCCGCGCGCGCTGGGCGCCGCGAACGCCTACGACACGACGAAGGCGACCTCGAACGCGCTCACCTTCGTGCAGATCAGCGACACGCATATCGGCTTTCGCAAGGAAGCGAACCCGGACGTGGTCGGCAGCTTGCGCCGCGCGACCGCGGAGATCAACGCGCTGCCCGATCGGCCGGCGTTCGTCGTCCACACCGGCGACGTGAGCCATCTGTCGAAGCCGGAGGAATTCTCGGCGGCGCGCGATCTGCTGCAGGAACTTCGTGTCGATCGGGTGCACGTCGTACCCGGCGAGCACGACACCATCGACGACGGCGTCACCGGTTATCTCCGGGTGTTCGATCACGACGGCAAGGGTCGCGCGTGGTACAGCTTCGACCAGGGGGGCGTGCACTTCGTCGGTCTCAACAACGTGCTGAACTTCAAGGTCGGCAGACTCGCGGCGCTCGGCGACGAGCAACTCGCGTGGTTGAAGAACGACCTCGCGCAGGTCTCGCATTCGACGCCGGTCGTCGTCCTCGCGCACATTCCGATGTGGACGATCTGGGAACCGTGGGGCTGGGGCACCGCCGATTCCGCGCAGGCGCTCGCGTTGCTGCGCCCGTACGGGTCGGTCACCGTCCTGAACGGACACGTGCACCAGGTTCTGCAGAAGGTCGAAGGGAACGTCGCGCTGCACACCGCGCGCTCGCTCGCGTATCCGCTGCCGACACCGGGACAGGCGGGCGTCGGCGAGCCCGGTCCGGTGACCGTTCCCGCGACGCAACTCGCGAAACTGCTCGGTACGCGCGAATTGACCGTGATGCCCGGCGAGCAGATCGCGCTCGTCGACACGCCGCTCGACCATTGAGGTGGAGGCGACGATGACCTCACGCGCTCTTCTTCCGACGATGTTGACGTCCGCCGTCGCGGCGGCGATGGTCGCCGCGACGTTCGCGATCGGCGCCGCGGCCGCCGAACCGCACACGGTCACGGTGGACATCACGAAGTTCGCGTTCGCGCCCAAGGAAGTGACGGTCGCGCCGGGCACGAAGGTGGTGTGGACGAATCACGACGACACGCCCCACACCGTCGCGGCCAACGACAAGACCTTCGCGTCGAAGGGACTCGACACCGACGACCGCTTCGAATTCACCTTCGTGAAGGAAGGCGACTTTGCCTACGTCTGCAGCGTGCACCCGTTCATGACGGGGATGGTGCACGTGAAGAAACCGTAGTCGGCGAGTTACCGCGCAGCCCTTGGGAGGCGAGCGCGCCGATGACGGTATCGCGCGCGAGCACCTCCGGCAGAAGCTGCGGCGGACGGCCCTTGCGATAGAGCACGTAGACCGGAACGCCGTTGCGCCCGAGCTCGGCGAGCGCCTGCGTGATCGCGGGATCGCGGCGGGTCCAATCCGCACGCACGAGCGCCACGTCGTTTCGGGCAAAGGCGTCGCGCACGCGTGCGTCGTTCAGCACCAGACGCTCGTTCACCTGGCAGGTGATGCACCACGCCGCGGTGAAGTCGACGAAGACCGGACGCCCTTCCGCGACCAACTCTGAAAGGCGCGAGGGTGAATACGGCTGCCAGCCCGAGGCTACCGCTTCGGTACGCCGCGCGTCCGGCTGCCCGGTGCCGGTGAAGAGCGGCCACGCAGCGACGGCGGCCGCGACCACAGCGACGATGCTCGCAACGCTCCACGCCGGCCGGCCCGCGCCGCGCCACGCGCGCCATGCGAAGAGCCCGAGCGCAATCAGCACGAGCACGAGGCCGATGCGCAATACGGCATCGGTCCCCACCTGAGCGGCGAGCACCCAGACGAGCCACGCGACGGTCGCGTAGAGCGGGAACGCGAGTATCTGGCGCAGCCGCACGAGCCACGGACCGGGCCGCGGAAGCACGCGCCGCCAGCGCGGGAACCACGCGAGCAGGAAGTACGGCAGCGCCATGCCGATGCCGAGCGCGACGAACACGCCGAGCGTGATCGCGATGGGCGCGGTCAGCGCGTAGCCGAGTGCCGCCCCCATGAACGGCGCCGTGCACGGCGACGCGACCGCGACGGCGAGGAGCCCCGACGCGAACGCGTCGACGTGCCGATTCGCGTGCGTCCACGACGCGACGCGCGACGGCACCCACGCGCCGAACTCGAACACGCCCGACAGGTTCTGCGCGATGACGAAGAACAGGATTGCGAGCCCCGTCACGACGGCGGGCGACTGCAACTGGAAGCCCCAGCCGAGTTGCGCGCCGCCGGCGCGAAGCGCGAGCAGCGCCATCCCGAGCGCGGCGAAGGCGACGACGACGCCGGCTGCGAAAACGACGCCTTCCTGGCGCGACGCGCGGCGATCGTGTCCGTCGGCTGCCGCGAGGCCCAACGCCTTGATCGACAGGATCGGGAATACGCACGGCATCAGATTCAGCAACAGCCCGCCCGCGAGCGCGAACAGCAATGCGCCGCCGAGGGCGGACCCCGAAGCGCCTTGCGCGATCGGCGCCGCCGAAGCGAGCGTGGCGCTCGCGTCGAGCGCCGGCCTCGGTCCCGCGACGGGCGTGCCGCTGATCGGTACATCGACGGTCACCGCCTGTACGAGGCCGTCGTCGGTGGCGAATCCGTTCGCGGCGCGCAACACGCCGCGCAGCGCTCCGAACTCGCCCTTCAATTCGTGCGATACCGGCAGGTCGAGCACGTATCGACCGGCGTCGGACGTTTGGCGCGTCTGCGGCGCCGACGCCTCGATCCGACGCTCGTCGTACGCGAAGAATTGCAGCGTTCCCGGATCGCGCGCGTTCGCGGGCGCGGTGAGCGTCAACGCGACGTGTGGCCCGCGTGCGTTCGCCCTCGCGTTCCATGCAGCGGGCAGCGCTCGCGGCAGCGCGGCCTGCGTGGCCGCGATCTCGTCGTGCCAGCGCGAGGACCCCGCGTCGCGCGCAACGGGCAATTCGAGCGAGAGATCGGCGCTCTCGGGTACGCACGTCTCCTTGCAGACGAGCCAGTCGGCGCGCGCGTTGAGCGTCGCCTTCTCGCCGACGCTCGCGCTCGCGGGGACCGTCAACGGCACGAGGTGCAGGACTTCGCCCTCGTAGCCGTAGTTCATCAGCGGCCCGGCGGGCAAGGCCTTCGGCGCCGGCCAGACGATGTCACCCGCCGCGAAACCGGGGGGAAGACGCCACGCGAGCGTCGTCGGCAGTCCCGATTCGCCCGGATTGCGCCAGTAGGTGTGCCAGCCGCGATCGATCGCCAGCCGAAGCGCGATCGTCGCCGTCGTGCCGGGCACGAGCGCCGTCCGATCGGCGACGAGCTCGGCCGTGACGTGGTCCGTGCGGACCGTCGCTGCGTGAGCGATCGTCGCGGCCATCGCGAAGGCCGCGATCGCCAAAGCGCGCGAGCGAAATTGTCGGAAGAAACGCATGAGGGTCGTATGCGAACCTACCATTGTGCCACCCGGCCGATTTTGCGCAGCGTCAACGTATAATCAAGAACTTAGTCACGAACAGCCGCACGCCGCGATGCATTCCCCAAAATCGGCCGCGACGCCCGAGGCGACGCCCCGAGCAACGAGCTCCGCCCCGTACCAACCGGCCGCGATCGAGAGCGAAGCCCAGGCGGCCTGGAAGGCCGGGGACGCCTACCGCGCCATCGAGAACGATCCGCGCTTCCCCCGCGGCAAGTACTACTGCGTGTCGATGCTGCCCTATCCGTCCGGCAAGTTGCACATGGGCCACGTGCGCAACTACACGATCAACGACGTGATGTACCGGCATCTCCGGATGCGCGGCTACAACGTGCTGATGCCGATGGGCTGGGACGCGTTCGGCCTGCCCGCCGAGAACGCCGCGATGAAGAAGGGCGAGGCGCCGGCGCGCTGGACGCGCGACAACATCGCCTACATGAAGGCGCAACTGCAGGCGATGGGCTTCGCCATCGACTGGTCGCGCGAGGTCGCGACCTGCGACCCGAGCTACTACAAATGGAACCAGTGGTTCTTCCTGCGCATGCTGCAGGCGGGCATCGCGTACCGGAAGAGCGGCACCGTCAACTGGGATCCGGTCGACCAGACCGTGCTCGCCAACGAGCAGGTGATCGACGGACGCGGCTGGCGCTCCGGCGCGCCGGTCGAGAAGCGCGAGATCCCGATGTATTACCTGCGCATCACCGAGTACGCGCAGGAGCTGCTCGAGTCGCTCGACCGCCTGCCCGGCTGGCCGGAACGGGTGAAGACGATGCAGGCGAACTGGATCGGGAAGAGCGACGGCGTGCGCTTCGCGTTCCTGCACGACATCCGTGGCGAAGACGGCACGCCGATCGGCGGCGGCCGCATGGAAGTGTTCACCACGCGCGCCGACACGATCATGGGCGTGACGTTCTGTGCGGTCGCGCCCGAGCATCCGCTCGCGGCGCACGCCGCGCGCGGCAATGCAGAGCTCGCGGCGTTCATCGACGAATGCAAGCGCGGCTCGGTGATGGAAGCCGACCTCGCCACGATGGAAAAGCTCGGCATGCCGACCGGCCTCGCGGTCAGGCATCCGCTGTCCGGCGAGCCGGTTGCCGTGTGGGTCGGCAACTACGTGTTGATGAGCTACGGCGAAGGCGCCGTCATGGGCGTCCCGGGCCACGACGAGCGCGACTTCGCGTTCGCCAGGAAATACGGACTGGCGATCGAGCAGGTGATCGCACCGAAGGATCCTGCCGCATTCCCACCGTTCGATGCGAGCGTGTGGCACGACTGGTACGCGGACAAGTCGATCGGCGTGTGCGTGAATTCCGGAAAGTACGACGGCCTCGCTTACCAGGCAGCGGTCGATGCGATCGCGCACGATCTCGCGGCCAAGGGTCTCGGCGAGAAGAAAACGACGTGGCGACTGCGCGACTGGGGCATCTCGCGGCAGCGTTATTGGGGCACGCCGATTCCAATCATCCATTGCGAGAAGTGCGGCGAGGTGCCGGTGCCCGAGGAGGACCTGCCGGTCGTGCTGCCCGAGGACTGCATTCCCGACGGCACCGGCAATCCGCTGAACAAGCGCGACGACTTCCTCCGCGCCCCGTGCCCGCGCTGCGGCGCACCGGGTCGCCGCGAGACCGACACGATGGACACGTTCGTCGACTCGTCGTGGTATTTCATGCGCTACGCCTGTCCCGACGCGCCGACGATGATCGACGAGCGCGACGGCTACTGGATGCCGATGGACCAGTACATCGGGGGCATCAGCCACGCGATCCTGCACCTTCTCTACGCGCGCTTCTGGACGAAGGTGATGCGCGATTTCGGCATGGTGGACTACGGCGAGCCGTTCACGCGGCTGCTGACCCAGGGCATGCTGCTCGCGCATTCGTTCTTCCGGCGCAACGACAAGGGTGGCCTCGACTACGTCGCGCCGTGGGACGTCGACGCGACGCGCAATGCGCAGGGCGTGATCACCGGCGGCATCTCGAAGCTCGACGGGAAGCCGGTCGAGTACGGGGGCCTCGGCTCGATGTCGAAGTCGAAGCTGAACGGCGTCGATCCGCAGGACATGATCGAGCGCTACGGCGCCGATGCGTCGCGCCTCTTCGTGATGTTCGCAAGCCCGCCCGAGCAGACGATGGAATGGTCGGACACGGGCGTCGAAGGCGCGCACCGGTTTTTGAAGCGCCTGTGGAATTACGCGCAGGCTCGCCGCGACGTCGTCGCCTCGGCCGGCGACAGCGATTTCCGCGACGCCGCGCAGGCGGTGCGCGACGCGCGGCGCGAGATCCATCGGACACTGTCGCAGGCCGATTACGACTACGAGCGCATCCAGTACAACACGGTCGTCTCGGCGGCGATGAAGATGCTGAATACGCTCGAGACGATCGCCGCCGATGCTCGCGGGGCAGACACGCTGGCGCGCGAAGGGCTGTCGATCCTGCTGCGCATTCTCTATCCGGTCGTTCCGCATACGACGTGGGTGCTCTGGCGCGACCTCGGGTACGCGCAGAGCGCCGGCGACCTGCTCGACGCGCCGTGGCCGGCGGTCGACGCCGTCGCGCTCGCGCGCGACGAGGTGGAGCTCGTGCTGCAGGTGAACGGCAAGCTGCGCGGCAAGCTCGTCGTCCCCGCGACCGCGGACAAGGCGGCGATCGAGACCGCGGCGCGCGCCGCGCCGGAAGTCGAGCGCCATGGCGGAGGCGGCCGCGTGAAGAAGGTGGTGGTGGTGCCCGGGCGGCTCGTCAATGTCGTCGTCTAGGCGCGCATGGTTGGGCGCGATCGGCGCCGCGCTCGTGGTCGCCGGCTGCGGGTTCCATTTGCGTGGCAGGGCGACGTACCTCTTCACGACGATCGCGGTCAATTCGCCGGGCGCGCCGCTGCTCGCCGCGGAAATGCGTCGGGCGCTCGACGAAACGGGAAGCGCGAAAGTCGTCGAGGCGAAGGACGCGGAGGTCATTCTCGACATTCCGGTGGTCGCCGACGACAAGGAAGTGCTGTCGCTGTCGAGCGCGGGTAGCGTTCAGGAGTACCTGTTGATCAAGCGGGTGACGTTTCGCCTGCACGATGCGAACGGCAACGATTGGCTGCCTGTAGGCGAGATCACCGTGCGCCGAAGCTACACGTTCAACGAGAACGAAGTGCTCGCGCGCGGCACGCAGGAACAGCGGCTGCTGAAGGAAATGCAGACCGACGTCGTCCAGCAGCTCATTCGGCGCTTGCAGGCAGCGAAGAAGCCTGCGTAATGCCTCCGGCGAGTTCGGGAAGCGCCGAGTAGTCGAGCCATGCAGCTTCGTCCCGACGAGCTCGACGCGCATCTCGCGAAGTCGCTCGCGCCGCTCTACGTCGTCCACGGCGACGAGCCGCTGTTCGCGATGGAGGCGGGTGACGCGATCCGCGCGGCGGCGCGGCGCGCAGGCTGCGACGAGCGGGAGGTATTCATCGTCGAGCCGCATTTCCGCTGGGACGGATTTCTCGCGGCGAACGCGAACCTCGGGCTCTTCGCGGCGCGCAAGCTCGTCGACCTGCGCATGCCATCGGGCAAGCCGGGCGTCGACGGCGCCGCCATCCTCGAGCGCCACGCGAACGATCTCCCCGCCGAGAACGTGACGCTCGTCACGCTGCCGCGCCTCGATCGCACCTCGCAATCGTCGGCGTGGTTCATTGCGCTTACCGAGCACGGCGTCGTCGTCCCCGTGGCGCCGATCGACCGCAAGGCACTGCCCGGCTGGATCGCCGCGCGGCTTGCGCGCAACCGGCAGAAGGTCGGCCGCGACACGCTCGCGTTCCTCGCCGAGCGCTGCGAAGGCAACCTGCTCGCGGCGAAGCAGGAGATCGACAAGCTTGCGCTGCTCCTTCCGCCCGGGCTGCTCGACCACGACGACGTCGAGCGCGCGGTCGCGAACGTCGCGCGCTACGACATTCAGGAGCTGTCGGAGGCATGGCTCGCCGGAGACGCCGCGCGCACGCTGCGCATCGTCGGCGGCCTGCGCGGCGAAGGCGAGCCGGTGACGCTCGTCGCGTGGCAGCTCGCCGAGGACCTGCACGCGCTTTCGACCGTGCACGACGCCGTCGCGCGCGGGTCATCGATCTCCATGGCGGTGCGGACCGCGCGCGTGTGGGGCAAGCGGTTGCCGGCGCTCGAGCGCGCGGCGCGTCGGATCGCGCAGGTCGACGTTTCACCGCTGCTCGCCGCCGCCGCGAACCTCGACGCGCTCGCCAAGGGAATCGGCCGCGGCGATCCGTGGGACCTCGTCGTCGACATCGGACTCGCCGTGTGCGGCAAGCGTCTTCCGACTCCGATCTGACGATCCGCGCTTCGCCGTCGCGCGCGCTCGTCGTCGCGACGATGATGCTCGGCACGATCTCGACGATCCTCTCGGCGACGATCGTCAACGTCGCGTTTCCCGCGCTGATCGCCGAATTCCGCGTCGGCCACGACACGCTGCAATGGATCGCCGCCGGGTACCTCGCGGCGATGACCGCGACGATGCTCGGCACTGCGTGGCTCGTCGAGACGTTTGGCGAGCGCGACACGTTCGTCGTTTCGCTCGCGGTCTTTCTTGGCGCGTCGCTGCTCGCCGCGGCGAGCTGGAACACGACGTCGCTGATCCTCGCGCGCGTGCTGCAGGGAGCGACGGCGGGCATCCTGCAGCCGCTCGCGATGATCGTGCTGTTTCGCGTGTTCCCGGTGAACGAGCGCGGGCGCGCGATGGGACTCTACGGCTTCGGCATCGTGCTCGCGCCGGCGATCGGACCGGCGATCGGCGGCACGCTGCTCGAAGCATTCGGCTGGCGATCCATCTTCCTGCTCACCGTGCCGTCGTGCATCGCCGGCATCGCGCTCGGCATGCGCACGCTCACGACAGCGCGCGCCCGCGAGCGCCTGCGCTTCGACTGGATCGGGACGGCGTTTCTCGTCGCGACGCTGATCGCACTCCTCAACGTGCCGGTGATCGGGCACCGTCAGGGTTTTGCGTCGATCGAGGTGGCGGCGCTCGCGCTCGGAACGGTCGGCCTCGCGTGGATGTTCGTCGCCTGGGAACGCCGCGTCGCCGCCCCGCTGCTGCCGATCCGGCTCTTTTCGCATCGAGCGTTCACCGGCGCGTCGATCGTCGCGTTCGCGTACGGCGTCGGCCTCTTCGGGAGCACGTATCTCGTCCCGGTGTTTGCGCAAGATGTCGCGCACTACGATGCGGCGGAAGCCGGCTACCTGCTCGCACCGGCGGGCTTCGTGCTCGCCGGCGCAATCACCATCGGCGGGCGGCTCACCGACCGTGTGCATCCGGCGCCCGTCGTCATCGCGGGGCTCGTCCTTTTCGCGCTGTCGAGCCTCCTGCTGACGTTCTCCGGCGCGCAAACCGGGTTCATACTGCTCGCGCTCTGGCTCGTCATCGGCCGCATCGGCCTCGGCATGCTGATTCCGGCGCTCAACGTCGGTGCGGTGCAATCGCTGTCCGGCACCGAGCTCGCCTACGCGTCCGCCGCGGTGAATTTCGTCCGCCAGTTGGGCGGCGCGATCGGGGTCAACCTTCTCGCCGTAGTACTCGAATGGCGCCTCGATACGGTCGGGAGGACGGATCCGGCGCGGCCCTTCCACGAATGCTTCGCGATCGTTACGCTAGCATTCGCCCTGGCGATCATTCCCGCCTATCGCATCCGTCCTCAAGGAGGCCCGCATGTATCGCAGGATCCTCGTCGCGTTCGACGGTTCGCCCGAAAGCCGCCTGGCGGTCGATGAATGCTCGCACCTCATGCAGGTTTCGGGGCGCGAGATCCACCTCGTGTGCGTGCTGCACGATCCCTCGCCGTATCTGCTCGCCGGCGAATTCGTGCCCGAGCCGGCGCTCGCGATCGACCGATCGCGCATGCAGGCGGATCTCGATGAAGCCGCGGCAGAACTCACGCAGCGCGGCTTCTCGGTGATCACGCACCTGGAGGACGGCGAGCCCGTCGACGTGATCTCGCGCATGGTCGACGCGCTCGGCATCGACCTCGTGATCGTCGGGCATCGCCGCAGCAAGAAGTTCGCGCTGCGCTGGTGGCGCGGCACCGTCGACTCGATGCTCGTCGAGCGCGTGCGTTGCAGCATCCTGGTCGCGGGCGAGCACGCGCCCGACAAGTAGGGTCGGCCTCGACTCGCCGGACATCCTCGGAAAGGGATCGGACTCGGGTCCGACCCTACTTTTGCGCCAGCGCGTTCAGCGTTGCCAGCGCCGCGAGCGGCGCGGTCTCGGCGCGAAGCACGCGCGGTCCGAGATGCGCGGCGACGAAACCACGGGCCGCGGCGGCCTGCACTTCTTCCGCGGTGAACCCGCCCTCGGGCCCGGACATCAGCGCGTTCGGCATTGCATCCGCAGCGACCGAAACGAGAGACGCGCTCGCACTCGCATCGAGGATCACGGACAAAACCGGCGCATTGGACGAGGACAGCCATTGCGGCAGCGAAACGACGTCGTGCACTTGCGGGATGCGATTGCGGCCGGACTGCTCGCACGCGGCGATCGCGATCTGCCGCCAGTGTGCGGTCCGCCGCGCCGAACGCTCCGCGGGTACGCCTTGGCTGCGCGCCGCCTGAACGGGCACGATCGCCGCGACGCCGAGCTCGACCGCCTTGCGCACGACGAAGTCCATCATGTCGGCGGCGATCACCGCCTGGACGAGCGTCACCGAGAACGCGCTTTCGCGTTCGATCGCGACATGGCGCTCGATTCGCACGACGACGTCGCGTCGCTCGATGCGCTCGATCGCAGCGGCATACTCCCCGCCGTGTCCGGTGAAGATCGAGAGCGCATCGCCCGCGCGCATGCGCAGCGACTGCGCGACGTGCCGGCTCTGCTCCGGCGGCAATGTCAGCGATTCGCCCGGGTGCAGCGGCTCTGCGACGTCGAGATGAATGCGCGGGATCAACGCCTCGTCCAGCGAGCTGAAGCGAAGGCCGAATTACTCGACCGGAACGAGAAAACTCCGCAACGCGTCGAGCACCTCGCCGGGCCGCTCGGCCATCAGCGCGTGACCCGTGTCCGCAAGCGTGAGAACCGTGGCATCGGACAGTGCAGCGATCAACGGCTTCGAATTGCGCGGCGGCGCCATGACGTCGCGCGCGCCGACGATCACCAGCGTCGGGCAGCGGACGGCCGCGGCGGCGGTGACGCCGTTCGCGTAGCGATTGCACGCCTCGAGATCGGTCGCCAGCACGCCTTCGCGCGTGCGTTCCATCAGCCGCATCGCGTTTCCGAGCATCCAGACGCCGGGCCATTGATTCGCGCCGAGCTGGCTTCGTGGCGCGAACGACCACCCGTTGATGAGCTCGTACGCGACGTGATCGCTGCGCCGCGCCGCTTCGAGCAGATCGTCGCTGACGGGCATGGGCGCCGACGCACCGAGCAGCGCGAGGCGCGTCACCCGTCGCCTATGGCGGGCCGCGCATTCGAGCACCGCGAGCGAACCCATCGAATGGCCGACGAGATGCGCGCGCTCGACACCGAGCACGTCGAGCACGTTGCGCAGCCATTCGGCGATCGCCTCGACGGATGCCAACGGATCGCCCTCGGAGCGGCCGTGCCCGGGGAGATCGACCGCGACTGAGTTCATCGCGTGCCACGCGAAATAGCGCGATTGCAACGCGAAGACGCCGTGGTCGTTTGCCGCGCCGTGCACGAAGACGACCGTCGGCTGCGTTTCGACGAACGACCGCGAGCCGGTGTACGCGTAGACCGAGCGCCCGGCGACGTCGAACTGCATGTCAGTCGCGAAGGGCCGCCCCGGGGCGGCTAGGCGAGCAGCGCGAAGCCAAGGCCCGAAGGGGCCGACCGCCAGCGCGGACGGAAGGCCGACACGTCGACACCACGCATGAGGGAGCGGCGCAAGGAGGCCGCGACCGACCGGCCCCATGGGGGGCAGCAAGCGCAGCGAGCGAGGGGGGACGTTTCATCGGCTCTTGCTCGCGGCGTACAACGCACGCGACAGATCGTCGATCAGATCCGCGGGATCCTCCAGGCCGACCGAGAGGCGGATCGTGCCTTCGGTGATGCCCGCGCGGCGCAAATCCTCGTCCGACATGCGGAAATGTGTCGTCGACGCGGGATGGATCACGAGCGACTTCGCATCGCCGACGTTCGCCAGATGCGAGAAGAGCTTCAGCGCCTCGATGAAGCGCTTGCCCTGCGCACGCGTGCCCTCGAGGTCGAAGCTGAACACGGCGCCGGCGCCGCGCGGCAGCAGCCGCTTCGCAAGCTCGTGGTCCGGATGGTCGGGCAGCTCAGGATAGCCGATGCGCCCGACGAAAGGATGCTCACGCAGGAATCGCACGATCGCCCGCGCGTTTTCCACGTGACGCGCCATGCGCAGCGGCAGCGTCTCGATCCCCTGCAAGATATGGAATGCCGTCATCGGCGCCATGCAGGCGCCGAAATCGCGCACGCCCTCGCGTCGCGCGCGCAGCAGGAACGCCGCCGTCGACGATTCCTCCGCGAACACCATGTCGTGAAAGCCCGCGTACGGCTCGGTCAACGTCGGAAACTTCTCGCGCGCGTGGCGCGCGTTCCAATCGAAGCGTCCGGAGTCGACGAGCAGTCCTCCGATCACCGTGCCGTGGCCCGACAGGAATTTCGTCGCCGAGTGCACGACGAGATCGGCGTCGTGCTCGAACGGCCGCATGAGCCACGGCGTCGTGAAGGTCGAATCGACGAGAAGCGGCAGGCCATGTGCGTGCGCTAGCGACGCGACGCGTGTCACGTCGAGCACTTCGAGCCCCGGATTGCCGAGCGTCTCGCCGAACAGCAGCCGCGTATTCGGCCGGATCGCGCGTTGCCACGCGTCGAGATCGCGCGGATCGACGAACGTCGTTTCGATGCCGAACCGCGGCAGCGTGTAATCGAGCAGGTTGTGCGAGCCACCGTAGAGCGAGCGCGACGCGACGACGTGCGAGCCGGCCGACATCAGCGTCACGATCGCGAGATGGAGCGCCGCCTGCCCGCTCGCCGTCGCGATTGCGCCCACGCCGCCTTCGAGCGCGGCGATGCGCTCCTCGAGGACGGCGCACGTCGGATTCGACAGCCGCGAGTACACGTGCCCGGCGCGCTCCATGTTGAAGAGCGCCGCGGCCTGGTCGCTGTCCTCGAAGACGAACGACGTCGTCTGGTAGATCGGCGTCGCGCGCGCGCCGGTCGCGGGGTCGGGGCGCGCCCCGGCGTGCAGCGACAGCGTGTCGAAGCCGTGCGTCTTCGGCTTCGTCATTTCGCAGGCACGATCGCGAGCGATTGATGCGGCGTCTTCGCCACCGGCGGGAAGTGCTCGGGACGATGGTCGGCTATGAAGCCGTCGCGGTTGGGCATGACGACCTTGGGTAGCGTCTCGGCGTTCATGATCACGTCGTCGGGGACGATGTTCGCTTCCGACAGGATGTACGCGGTCAATCCGTACACCTGGTCGTCGCTCAGGCTGCCGGGCGCGGTCAGCGGCATCGCACGCTTGATGTAATCGAAGAGTGTCGTCGCGTACGGCCAGTAACTTTCGACCGTCTTGATCGGTGCCTTGCGTGAATCGTCGTTGACGAGCGTGCCGCGCCCGCCGATCAAGCGATCGCCGATGCCGCCCTGCAGCTTCTCGCCGTGGCACGACGCGCATTGCTGCTGGTAGACCGACTTGCCTTCGAGCACCGAGCCCGATCCCTGCGGCATGCCGCGTCCGTCGGGCAGCGGCGAAACGAACGCGCCGAGCTCGGCTTCGGTGGGCGTCGTGCCGAAGCCGAACGCGTTGCGCTCGGCAGCGAACGCCGCGCTCGCCGCCAGCAGCAACGCCGCGAAGACCGCGTCAATAATGGTGGACATTCGTCACCTTCCCGTCGGCCGCGACGTGCCAGCTCTGGATGCCGTTCAGGTGATACACCGAGCCGGTCGGTCCGTTCAGTCCGCGCACCGCGACGAGCTGGCCGATCGTCGGCTGCACGTACCCGGTCTCGTCGACGCAGCGGCTTTGCAGGACCGCTTCGCGTCCGTCCCACGTCCACGGAAAGCGGAAGCGCGTGTGGCACACCGGCAGGACCGGCGCTTGCAATCGCGCGGCGCGCCACGTGCCTCCGCCGTCGACCGAAACGTCGACGCGCCGGATCGCGCCGCGGCCCGACCACGCGAGACCCGTGATTTCGTGAAAGCCCGGACCGTCGAGGGTCATGGCACCCGACGGATAGGTGATGACCGACTTCGCTTCCATCACGAACGAGAACTGCACCGCCTTGCCGTCGGCCAAGAGATCGGTGTACTTCGACGTCTCCTCGCGCGTCATGAACGGTGCGTCGGAGACTTCGATGCGACGCAACCACTTGATGTTGATGTTGCCCTCGTAGCCCGGGACGATCAGACGCAGCGGGTAGCCCTGCTCGGGCCGGATCGCCTCGCCGTTCTGCCCGTACGCGAGCAGGCAATCCTTCATGGCCTTCTCGAGCGGAATGCTCCGCGTCATGACCGCAGCGTCGCCGCCTTCGGCGAGCAGCCACTTCGCCCCGGTGCGCACGCCGGCTTCGTTCAGGACCGTCGCAAGCGGAACGCCCGTCCATTCCGACGTCGACGTGAGCCCGTGCGTGAATTGCACCGTCGGCATCGTCGGCTCCGACCATTCGGTGAGGCCGTTGCCCGAGCATTCGAGGAACATGAGCCGCGAGATCGACGGGAACCGCCGCAGATCGCGCATCGTGTACTTGCGCGGCTGCTCGACCATGCCGTGCACGTAGAGGCGGTGCCTGTCGGGATCGATCACCGCCGTCCCGGCGTGGCTGCGCTCGAAGTGCAGCCCCGACGGCGTGACGACGCCCATGCCCTCCGCGAGTGGCGTCAAGGTCCACGACGACAGCGGCGTCGACGTCTTGAAGCGACGGCGCACCTCCGTCTCGAATTGCGAGCGCGCGCCGTAGCTTTCGTCGGCGAGCGGATAGCCGGGCGTCTTCGTGGGGTCGGCCGGCGCGTCGTGCACCGCCGCACCGAGCGGCGCGCCGGCGAGCGCGTCGCGAGCGAGCGTCCCGGCGCCGAGTGCCGCCGCCGAGCGCAGCAAGAATTCACGCCGTCGCTTCTTCGTAACCTCGGGCATGCGAGCCTGCGATATCGTCGTCGCGTCCAGGGTTGCTTTCAGCCGGGCTCATTCTCCGCCGAGGCCCGCGGCGCAGGCAAGGCGGGCATTTCAGCGTTGGGATAGAGCGTATCGAGAACGCCGATCGCGATCCCTGCAAGCGTTCTCGTCGCCGCGAGCGAAACCGCTTCGACGTCGCACGGATCGCGATGGCGAAGCGCGACGACCCCGCCGACGTCGTGCCGTTCGACTTCGGCGGCGACGACGTCGCGCCAGAAGGCCGGGTATTCGCTCGCTTCGTAATCGCCGCGGCCGCGGCCGAAGTGCGCAACCGCGAGGTAGCGCAGCACCGCCGCGGGAACGAGCGAAGCGACGAATTCGTCGGCCCAGCGCACGCACGCCTCGTTGCGTCCGCGCACGAGGTTGAAGGCGCGCGCCACGCCAACCCCGCCGGCCGCCCCGACGATCGCGCCGGCGAGGATGCCGGCGCCGAACGTAAGGCCCCCGGACGCGATGTCGGCCGCGAGCCCGGTGAGCGCGCCGGATACGACGCCGCCGATCACGCCCGCCTTGCGCGGATCGAGCGGCGCTTCGAGCGTGACGTCGCGCGCAAGGCGCGCCATCACCTCGTCGGCCGCCTCTCCGCGCAACTGCTGGATCTCGATCAGCGCATCGGTGCTCGTCCTAATCGCGTCGTCGAGGCGCTGCGCGAGTTGCGTCATCGCCGCTTCCTTGTCGGGGTCGGCGCGCTCGCCGCGGCGCACGAGCGCAAGCCCTGCGTCGACCAGCGATCGATGCCACGTCACGGGCCTCAACGCTTCCCGATCGCACGCGGCCTTCGCGATCGGTCCCGCGATCGCGGTCATCGACGCGGCAAAGCGCCGATCGCGCTCGCCACGCCACGCGTCGAACAGGCGCGCGAACGCCGGCTGCTTGCCCGCGGCCACCACGCGTGCCACCTCGCGCAGCAACACGCTCTCCTGCACGAAGCAGCGCGCGAACGCGTCGAGCGACAGGAGGCCTGCCACGCACGGCCGCGCGACCGCGTTGCGCCAGCGCGCGCTCTCGGCCTCCTCGGCCTCCGGTGCGCGCGGCGGGCCGGTCTGGTTCAACAGCACGATGACCGGCTTGCCGATCCATTCGAGGATCTGCAATTCGGCATCGAGGTAGCCGGCATCCGACGGCGCTTCCGCGGCGTTGACGAGATACAGCACGACGTCGGCTTCGTCGCGAACGTTGCGGACCGCCTGCTGCGTGAACCAGAACGCGCGATCCCGCCAACGGTCCCAGGTCGCAGCGAGGAGACCGACGATCGGCTGATCGACGGCGGCGAGGCGCCGCGCGAGCCGCGCACTGTCGCCGAACCCCGGCGTATCCCACAGGTACAGCGTATCGCCTTGCGCCGTTTCGATCAGCGCGAAGCGCTCGGCGCTCGTCGTGACGTGCGCCTCGTCGCGCACGTCGCCGACATCGCGGCCGAGCAGCGTGCGCGCGAGCGTCGTCTTGCCCGCGTTGGTGTGCGAGACGAGCGACAGCGTGATGCTCTGCGCGGCCTCGCTCACTGGACCACCCTTCGCGCGGCGCGCTTCGGGGCTCGTTCGCACTTGGGGCGGCCCGGCGCGCTCACTGGACCACCCTTCGCGCTGCGCGCTTCGGGGCTCGTTCGCGCTTGGGGCGGCCCGGCGCGCTCACGCGGCACGCTCCAGGCGCTCGGCGAGTTCGGCGTCGGCACGCGTGACGTCGGGCGCAGCAAGCCGGAGAAACAGCGGCTCGACACCGGATGCCTCGAGCACGCTGCGCCATGCGCGCTCGCGCTCGGCGAGGCGGCGCGCATCGTCGCCGAAACGCTCGACGAACGGCGACGTGTCGACGATCGCGACCAACGCGGTCGACCCGATCATGCGCTGCAAGGTCTCGACGAACGCGCCTTGCGCTTCACGCTCGGAGGTCGCCGTCGCATTGAAGAGCGCGACGACGGCGGCATGCGCGCCGGCGTCGAGGCTGCGATGCACGTCTTCCCCGTATGCGACCGTCGGCGCCCATTCGACGTCGACGCCCGCCTCGTGCGTGCGCTCGAGCAGGCGCACGAGGCCTTCGCGACTCGCGGCCGGCACGTCGAAGCTGTACGCAACCACGAGCACCGCGAGCCGGCCTTCGCGCCACGCGCGCACGAGCCGCGCGAAGTACGGTGTGTCGAACGCGAGCGGAAAGTGCGTGCGAAGCCGGCGTTCGCGCAGCCCGGCGATCGCCGCGAGCACGAGACGCGGCACGGTCACGACCAGAAGGATCGTCGCCGCGTACAGGTGAATCCAGCGCGCCGCATTCTCACCGCCACCCTGCGCCGCCAGTGCCTCCAACTGCGGGGCGTCGGGAACGCGAATGCCGGTGAGCCACGCGCCCGGCGCCAGCACGACGCGCAGGATGTGCGCGACGTCGGCCGCATCGAGGAACGTGCTCTGCCAGCTCGCGCGATACTCGAGCGCGATGCCGCGCAGATACAGTCCCGCGATCATGCCAATGGCGAGCGCGGCGGCGCCCGAGTGCAATAGGCGCGCGGCACGCTGTCGCCAAAGCGGCGTCGCGAGAACGGCCCAATCGCTCGCGAAGCGTTGGAGCGCCACGGCGAGCGGCGCCGGCGCGAGCTTCGCTCGCGAAGCGCGTGCGACGTCGCGCATTCCGTGCACGATCATGCGCCGCAACGGTCCGGATTCTGCCGAGCGTCGGCGCACCGCGGCGTGTGCGGCCAGCAACGCGTAGACGCCGAGGTTCCACGCGAGCAGCGCAAGCACCGGAGGTGCGAGCAGGTTGATCGCGTGCGCCGGCCCGACATCGGCGCCGGCGAGGCCGATCACGAACGCGCCGAGTGCAACCACGAGCCCGATCCAAGCGCGACCCGGACGGATCGCGCCGAGCGCCGCGAGGCGCGGAAACCGCCCGCGCAAGCGTTCGAGCACGAGTTCGGCGCGTCGCGCGAGAAACACTTCGGTCGGCGCGCGCTCGCCGAGGATCTCGCCGGTGGTGCGCAACGCCCACGCCCGATCGTCGTCGGTCCACGTCTGGCGCGCGGTGTCCGTCGTCTCGATCGCCCGGACCAGCACGACGTCACGCGCGCTTCGCTCGTCCATCCATCGTCGTCGTCGTCTCCTCGAACCGATTATCGGCTCGCTGGACGGGCACGGCGGTTGACCGTATATTCATGCGGTAGGATTACCCACCGACGAAGATGAGTACCGACCCGAATCGCGAGGCGCCGCGCAAGGGCCGCGGCGCGACGTTCAATCCGGAGAACCGCTACCGTCACGACGCGCGGGAAGCGTACGACGACGGCTGGTCCGACGCCGACGTCGAGGCGCCGACACTGAGAACGACGGTGACGATTCAGCGCGCGCGCACGATCCTCGCGCACAACGACTCGCCGGACGTCCCGTTCTCGCAGTCGATCAATCCGTACCAGGGATGCGAGCACGGTTGCATCTATTGCTTCGCGCGGCCCACGCACGCTTACCTCGACTTGTCGCCGGGGCTCGATTTCGAAAGCCGCCTCTTCGCCAAGCCCGACGCGGCCGCCCTCCTGCGCAACGAGCTTGCGCGACCCGGCTATCGCTGCGATCCGATCGCGCTCGGCACCAACACGGATCCTTACCAGCCGATCGAGCGTGAATGGAAGGTGACGCGATCGATCCTCGAAGTCCTCGCCGCTCACGAGCATCCGTTCACGATCGTCACCAAGTCCGCGCTCGTCGAGCGCGACATCGACTTGATCGCGCCGATGGCGGCCAAGCGCATGGCGCGCGTCTACCTGTCGATCACCACGCTCGATCGCGAGCTGGCGCGGCGCATGGAGCCGCGCGCCGCGGCGCCGGTGCGCCGGCTGCAGGCGATCAAGACACTGCACGAGGCCGGCATTCCGGTGGGGGTCATGGTGGCGCCGATCATTCCCCAAATGAACGACCGCGATCTCGAGGCGATCCTCGAGGCGGCCGCGGCGAACGGCGCGCGCGGCGCCGGGTGGGTGATGTTGCGGTTGCCGCTCGAAGTCGCGCCGCTCTTTCGCGCGTGGCTCGAAGCGCACTACCCGCTACGCGCCGCGCACGTGATGAGCCTCGTGCGGCAGATGCGGGGCGGTCGCGATTACCAGAGCACGTTCGGCACGCGAATGCGGGGAAGCGGCGAGTTCGCCGAGCTGATCGCCCGCCGCTTCGAGATCGCCTGCCGGCGCTTCGGTTTGAACCGCGATCGCCGCGAGCACGCGGGACTCGACGTGACGCGGTTCCGCCCACCCCGCCCCGACGGCGCGGCGGGGCAAGGCGAGCTGTTCCGCTGAGACGCCCGATTACTTGAATCGATACGCCGCGCTCGCGTAGACGAAGCGCGCGCGCGGATCGTAGTAGGACGGATCGAATCCGGAGATGAACGACGTGATCTGGTTCGACACCGGCGGATTGCGATCGAACAGGTTCTTCACGCCGAGCGTCAGCCGCCAGTTCTTGAAGCCGGTGTAGCTTCCCTGCAGGTCCCACAGGCTCAGTGCGCCGACGGTGCGCCGAACACTGGGCACCTCCGCGAAGAATGCGTCGACGAACTGCTGGTCGGTGTACGACGTCTGGTACGTCTGCGCGAGCGTCGCCGACCAAGGGCCCTGCTCCCAGGTGAGCGACGCGTAATGCTTCCAGCGCGGAACCACGCCGGTGCTGGCGGTATTCCCGAGCGCGCTGCCGACAATGCCGTTGAACGTGCCATCCGGGTTTTGCACGTCGTAGGTCGCGTAGTACGTGCCGGCGAGACCGAACGTCAGGCGCCCCCACGACATCAGCGGCGCGCGATACCGCACATCGAGGTCCAGTCCCTGGATGTGGATCGAGCCGAGGTTGAGGAACGTCTGGTCGATCTGGGTGATGCGGCCCGGAAGATCCGGGAAGTTCGGATCGACGGGGCCCCGCGTCACCAGGAAGCCGTACTGCCCGAGATTGCCGAGTATCGCCCCCGGTGACAATCCGGCCACGATCGCGTTGCGCAAATTGATCTTGAAATAGTCGACCGAGAACGTCGCTCCCGGGATCGGCTCGAGCACGACGCCGAGCGACGTCTGCTCGGACTTCTCGGGGCCCAAGCTCGGGTTGCCGCCGTTCAGCGTGCCGAATTGCGTCGTGCAATCGACGCCGATCGCGCCGGTAACGGGACAGCGGATCGGGTCCGAGAGCCCCGAAGGGGTCAGGCCGCCGAACTTCGGCGCGAAGAGGTTGTAAAGCGTCGGCGCGAGAAAACCCGTGCCGTAGGCGGCGCGCAGCAGAAGCGCGCGCGTCGGCTGCCAGCGCAGGCTGAATTTCGGGTTCGTCGTGCCTCCGAAATCGCTGTAATTGTCATAGCGGACCGCGACGTCGCCCTCGAGCGTCTTGACGATCGGCACGACGAACTCGCCGAAGGCCGCCCATTGCCGGCGGTCCTGCGCGCCCGACGATTTGAGCGCACCGGAAAAGCCGGTGATGCTGCCCGCCTGGAGCTCCGGCGCCACCGTCTGCTCGAACTCCTCCTTGCGCGCCTCGACGCCGAATGCGGTGCTCAGCGTGCCCGCGGGTAACTGGTAGACATCGCCCGTCGTCTTGAGCTGCACGCCGTAGTTCTTCGACGTGCCGTTGAACGCGTCGCCGGTAAACGCGGCAGAGCGCTCGAGCGCGACGATGTCCGGCGTATTGGGCCCGAAGAAGTTCACCTGGCCGCTGTTCAGGATCGGCAAAAGCCTTGTCAGGTCCTGGAAGCCGCCGTTGATGCGCTGCCTCGTCTTGCCCTCCGCATAGAAGAGCGAGCCGTCCCAGTCCCAGTCGTGCCACGTTCCCTTCAGGCCGCCGATCAATTCCCAGTTCTCGTTCGTATCCGTCGTGTCCCGGAAGCCGTTGTCGACGGTCCGGTACCACACGTCGAGTGGCTCGCCGTCGATCCCCGCCGCCGCGGCGACGTCGTGCGGATAGAACGGGCTGCTGGGCTGCAGCGTGATCGCCTGCGGAATGTCGCTGTTGGGGCCGTAGTTGAGGAGACTCGACACCGGCCCGGGCTGGATCACGAGGTGCGACTCGTCGTGCGAGTAGAGCGCGCTCGCGTAGGCTTTCCAGTCGGCATTGATCTTGAATTGCCCGTTGCCGAAGACGTTCCACGTCTTCTGGTGCGGAATCATGTTGACGCCGGGGACCGCGGCCGTGTCGTACGCGCAATCGCCGAAGTCGGCGATGAAAAGGCTCGGCGCGCATAGCGCGGGCGTGTCGGCGATCACCGGCTTTCCGCTCGCATTGTTGATCGTCGCGAAGATCGCCGAACCCACGACGTGACCCGGGGCGGTGAACGGTGAAATGCCGACGAGCCCGATCTCCGGCCGGTACGACGACCTCGAGAAATCGCGATCGACCTGATCGAGCGATTTCTGCTCGCTGTATTGCGCCGACAGCAGGACGTTCCAGCGATCCTTGTCGAGATCACCGGCTCCGACGGTGCCGCTCGCCTGCCACTGGTCGCCGCCACCACCGCGCGTCGGTGCGCCGTAGAACGCCGTCGCTTCCGCGCCCTTGTAATCGCTGCGGGTGATGAAGTTGATGACGCCGCCGATCGCATCCGAGCCGTAGATCGCGGACGCGCCGTCCTTCAAAATTTCCACGCGATCGATCGCCTGGAACGGAATCGCCGTCAGGTTGACGCCCTGCACGCCCGGCAGCTCGCCGGCGAAGCTGTCGATGCGATGGCCGTTGAGGAGCACCAGCGTGCGGCCCCCGCCCAGTCCGCGCAGCGAAGCCGTTTGTGCGGAGAACGTCACGGCGCCCACCGAATTGGCGATGGTCACCGCATTCAGGCTGTTGTTGGCCGAGATCTGCTGCAGCAGCTCCATCGCGGTCGTCGCACCCGAACGCTCGATGTCGCCACGGGTGATCGTCGTGACCGGCAGCGCGCCCTCGTTCTCGACGCGCTTGATGTTCGAGCCGGTGACCTCGATCCGGATGTCGGGCTGTGCGGGCGGCGCCGTTGCGGGCGCTGGTTCGGGGGCCACGGTTTGCGCGCCGGCGTACGCGGACGCCAACAGCATTTCGAGCGCCGGCAAGACGAGCACGCTCGCACGGTGTCCTGGCGAAAATCGCATCGATCCTCCCCGTGGTCGACGACGGCGCCGATGCGCGGCGGCGCCTCCGCTCCTACGCCTGCCCAACCGGGCGGGGAAGCGATCCTACCCGATCCGTGCGTTTCGTGCGCTGAATTCCGCCGCGGTGCCCGCGGCGGCTGCAACGCGTGTGGTGAAATAGGACGTTCGCATGGGAGGCTTGCCGTGACCGCAGGAAGACATCTGGCCGTTTGGATCGCGTCGATCGTGTACTTCATCCTCGGCGCGATCTGGTACAGCGTGATGCAGGCGCCATGGCTCGCCGGCATCGGCAAGTCGACGAGCGAGATCGCGGCCGCGCACGGCACGTCGCCGATGCCCTACGTCATCGGCTTCGTCGCGATCCTCGTCATGTGCTACACGCTCGCGTGGCTGATGCAAAGGCTGAAGGCTGCGTCGCTGCTCGCCGGGCTTCGCCTCGGCACGATCGTGGCGATCGGCTTCATCGCCGCGACGCTCGCGCTGAATTACGGCTTCGAGGCACGCTCGGTGACGCTGTGGCTCATCAACTCGGTGTACGTCGTCGTCGGACTCGCGCTGGCCGGCGCGATCATCGGCGGCTGGAAGCGCGCACCGGAGCGTGACGAACTAGTCGACGCGACGAAGTGACGTCTCTATCGAGACGCGCGCGCAAGCAGCAACCGCGGGGCGAATCCGGTCGCGAGCGCGGTCCCGACGACGACGATCAGCGCGCCCGCCAGCGTGTGCACGCCGACGGGCTCGTGCAGGAACAGCGTGCCCCATAGAACGCCGAACACCGGAATGAGAAAGGTGACGGTGAGCGCGGACGCCGGCCCGAGATCTGCGATCAAGCGGAAGTACAGCAGGTAAGCGACGCCGCTGCACAGCACGCCGAGCGCGGCGACCGAGCCCACGACGAGTGGAGCGGACGCCGCGTGCGCCGGGAAGAATGGAACGAGCGGCACGAGGATGACGCTCGCCGACGCCATGCTGCCGAGCGCGTTGGCGAACGGATCGACGCCGGGCGCCGACTTCGCGTAGATCGACGCCGCGCCGTACGACACCGAACCGCCGAGGCCTGCAAGCAACGCGACGACGGCGCCCGGCTCGACCATCATCGCATCGAAGCTCGCGAGCACGGTGACGCCGCCGACGCCGAGCAGCAATCCGAGCACGATGCGCGGCGGTGGCAGCGAGCGTGCGCGCAGTGCCGCGATGGCCGCCGCGAAGATGGGTGCGGTGGCGTTGAGGATCGAGAGCAGCGATGCCGACAGCGTCTGGGCCGCGAACGCGAAGAGCAGGAACGGCAGTGCCGAGTTGCACGCGCCGAGGATCAGGTAGTGACGCCACTGCGTGCGGGCTTTCAGTCTGCGCCGCCAGAGCCACGCGAGCCCGGCGAGGAAGGCCGCCGCGAGCACGACACGCCACGCGATGAGCCGAACCGGGCCGAGCACGGGCGCCGCGATGCGCATGAACAGGAACGAGCCGCCCCAGATCGCGGCGAGCGCGAGAAGGCGCGTGACGCTGGCGGTGGACATCCGTCGAGTATCGCCGCATGCGCTACGCCCGCAACCCCGGTTCTTGCGCAAAGCGGGGTCGGAGGAAAAAGCGCGGCGGCGGAGCCACGCTTTTTTCTGCGATCCCTCGGCGTCACACGCCGAGGTAGCGCTGCAGCAGCTCCGGTCGCGCCTTCAGCTCGTCGGCCGGACCTTCGTGCGCGATGTGGCCGTTGTTGATGATGTACACGCGGTGCGCGAGCGCGAGCGTCGCCGCGAGGTTCTGCTCGACCAGCACGATCGTCTGCCCGGCCGCCGCGAGATCGCGGCACGCCGCCATCAATGCCTGAACGATGACCGGCGCGAGTCCTTCGAAAGGCTCGTCCAGCAGGACGATCTTCGGGTCACGGATCAGCGCGCGCGCGATCGCCAGCATCTGCTGCTCGCCGCCCGACAGGTCGGTGCCGCGGCTGCCACGGCGCGCGCGCAGCCGTGGAAACATCTCGTAGACACGATCGATCGGCCACTTGCTCGTCGCGGTGAGTCCGGCGAGCACGAGGTTCTCCTCGACGTCGAGGCTGCCGAAGATCCGTCGATCCTCGTGCACGAGCTGCATGCCCGCCTTCGCGATTGCATGGCTCTTCTTGCCGGCAACGTCGACGCCGTCGAGGAGCACCGAGCCGGTACGCGGCGTGACGACGCCCATCAGGCTCTTCAGCGTCGTGCTCTTGCCGGCGCCATTGCGGCCGAGCAGCGCGACGACCTCGTTCTTCTCGACGCGCAGCGAGACGTCGAAGAGGATGTGCGAATCGCCGTAGTAGCTGTTGAGATTGCTGACTTCGAGGAGGCTCATCGCACGCTCCTGTGCGCATCGCGTCCGGACTTCATACCGGCGCCTCCTCGATCACCCCGCGCACGCCGCCGAGATACGCCTCCTGCACCTTGGCGTTGCCCTTGATCTCGTCGGGCGTGCCCTCGACGAGGATCCGTCCTTCGTGCAGCACCGTGATGCGCGCAGCGAGCTCGAAGAGCGCATCCATGTCGTGGTCGATGACGATCATCGTGCGGCCCTGCGCGATCGACTTCAGGAGCATTACCGTGTCCACGCGCTCCGACGGGCTCATGCCGGCGAGCGGCTCGTCGAGGAGCAGCAGCGTCGGCGACGACGCGAGCGCCAATCCGACCTCGAGACGCCGCTTCTCGCCGTAGGCGAGCTGCGCGACCGGCGTGTCGCGCCGCGCAGTCAGGTTGACGAGCTCGAGCGTGTGCTCGACCTGCTCGACGAGACCCGGGATGCGGTTCACCTTGCGCAGCATGTCGAGCTTGAACTTGCCCCGCAGCGCCGCGAGCGCGCCGATCGTGAGGTTCTCGCGCACGGTCAGCCGATTGAAGAGCTGGTTCACCTGGTAGCTTTTGGTGAGCCCGAGCTGGCAAACGTCGGTGATGCTCATGCCGGTGATGTTGCGTCCCTCGAACGTGATCGTGCCCGACGTCGGCGGGACTTCGCAGGTCAGCATCTTGAAGAACGTCGTCTTGCCGGCGCCGTTCGGGCCGATGATCCCGCGAAGCTCGCCGCGATCGATGGTGAAATCGATGTCGGCGTTCGCGATGACGCCGCCGTAATGCTTCGATAGGCGCGTCGCTTTCAGGATGGGCCCCTCGTACGTGGCGACGTCGCGTCGTACCGTGAGGGTGGAACGGCCGACTGCCGGTGCCTCGCCGTTCGCGGCGTCGGGCCGAATGACGGGAACGTCGGGTTCGCTGCCGCTCCTGCGGCGCAGGAAATGCACAAGATCGCGCAGGCCGCCGATGATCCCGTTTCTGAGGAACACGACGAGCACGACGAAGATCAGCCCGAGCACGAGCTTCCATTCCGCGCCGAGTCGCAAGGTTCCCTGCAAAAAGTCCTGCAGGAACAGCCACACGCCGGCGCCCAGCAGCGGGCCGAACAGCGTGCCGCGTCCACCGATCGCCGTCTGGATGACGAGTTGCCCCGACGTGTCGAAGGTGAATGCTTCCGGCGGCATGAATCCCTGCAGCACGCCGAGCAGGCCACCGGCAAGGCCTGCATACGCCGCGGCGATCACGAACGCCGCAACCTTGTAGCTGTGGATGTTGTGGCCGACGGCGGCGGCGCGCAGCGAATTTTCCCGGATCGCGCGGAAGATCGCGCCCACCGGCGAGCGGACGATGCGAAGCGCGAGCACGATGCCGAGGAAATAGACGGCCGCGAGGAACGGATAGAGCGACCAGCCGGTCGTGAAATGCAGCGTCGTGAAGCCGAGCGGGAGCGACGGCGCCGGCACGCCGGGCAGCCCGTTCTCGCCGCCCGTGTATTCGGAGAGCGGGTTGAATTCGACGAAGTAGAACACCTCGGCGATCGCGATGGTGATCATCGCGAAGTAGATGCCCGTACGGCGCAGCGCGATCAGTCCGACGAGATAACCGACCGCCGCTGCGGCGATCGTTCCGATGACGAGCGCCAGGATCACGTACGGGAAGCCGGCGCGCGTCAACAGATACGCGGCGACGAAGCCGCCGGTACCGTAGAGCGCCGACTGGCCGAACGACAGCAGGCCCGTGTAACCGAACAGGATATCGAAGCCGATGCCGAAAAGGCCCCATACGAGGATGCGGTTCACCGTGTTGGGCGCCGAACCGAGGTACGGCAGCACGAGCGGCACGGCGATCAGCACGATCGCGAGGATCGTCTCGACGATGAACGGGCGGTACCGCAGTGCCGGCGGACGCACGCGGGCCGGCGGCGGGATGGCGCGGGCGGTTCCAGTGCTCATCGGGACCCCTACTCTCTACCCTTGGTTCCGAGCAGCCCCTGCGGGCGCACCATCAATACGAGCGTCATTGCCGCGAACAGGACGACGTACGCGTAGCCGGGATTGACCATCGACGTGAGGCTGATGATCTCGCCTGCGATCAGCCCGCCGAGAATCGCGCCGGTGAACGAGCCGACGCCGCCGATGACGACGACGACGAACGTCTGCACGAGGATCGCCTCGCCGACGTCAGGGGTGAGCGCGACGACCGGCGCGTTGACGATGCCCGCGAACCCGGCGGCCATCGCGCCGATGCCGAATACGATCATGAACACGCGATCGACGTTGATGCCGAGCGAGTCGACCATCACCGAGTCCTCGATCCCCGCGCGCACGATCATGCCGAGCCGCGTGCGGAACAGCATCAGGAACAACGCGAGGAGCGCGAGTGCGACGATGCCGACCACGGCGAGCCGGTACGTCGGGTAGAACATGAAGCCGAGCGGCGTAATGCCGGAGAGGAGCGCAGGCGGCGGCACCGTCTTCGTCATGCTGCCCGCGAAGAAGCGCACCGCCTCGATGGTGACGATCGCGATGCCGAACGTGACGAGCAGCTGGTCCTCGTGCGGCCGGTGGTAGAAGTGGCGGATGACGACGCGCTCGAGCAGGATGCCGACGACGAGCAGGAAGAGCGCGCCGGAAATGAGCGCGACGATGTACGAGCCCGTCAACGTGTACGCGACGTAGCCGGCGTAGCCGCCCAGCATGAACATCGCGCCGTGCGCGAGGTTCAGCACGCCGAGCGTGCCATAGATGATCGTGAGGCCCGAACTGATCAGCGCGAGCAGCGCGCCGAGCGCAAGCCCGTTGAATAGCTGCGAGACGAAGTTGGCCCAGGTCAGCATGGCGGACGTTCAGCGTGGATCCAGCGAGCATGCGACCGCCTCGCCCATCGCGAAGCGTGATGCCCGAGGAGGGTGCTGCCGGCAAGGGGCGGCCGCGCCACCCCCTTGCCGTCGTACGTTTCAAAGCCGGGCGCGCCGCCCGCAAACCGGGGCGCCGCGCGTCGGCGCCGCGAATCAGGTGTACGAGCCCAGGTTGCAGCCGAACGCATCCGGCTTCTGCATCACCGACGCGCCGGGCACGATCTCCATCACCTCCCAGAAGTCTTCCTTGTTGCGCATCGCGGAGGGCTTCTTACCCTGCACGATGATCACCGGCCGGATGAGCTGGTGATCGGCGGCGCGCCATTCGACTTCGCCGACCACCGAGTTGATCTTGCGCGGCGTTTCGTATGCCTTGATCACGTCGGGCGGATAGAAGCTGCCCGCATGCTCCACCGAGTCGGCCCACAGCGCGAAGGACATGTAGGCGTTCTCCGCGCCCCACTCCGGGCTGTAGTTGTACTTCTTGCGGAACTCGTCGACGAATTGCTTGGCGAGCGGGAACTTGTCCTCGAGCGTCCACCAGAAGTCGGTGGCCGCATAGACGCCTTCGGTGACGTCGGCGCCGACTTCCGGCGCGAGGAACGGGATCTGGTAAGGAATCACGAGCTTCATCTTCGGCAGCAGGCCGAACTGCTTCGCCTGCTTCGTCGACAGCACCGCGTCGTGGCCCCAGTTCACGTTGATGAGGAACTCGGCGCCCGAGTTCGCGATGTTGGTGATATACGAGCTGTAGTCGGGCGCGCCGAGCGGCGACACCTGGTTGGTGACCATCGTCCAGCCACCGTTCTTGGCCAGGTAGTCGTTCATCGACTTGGTGACCGTGTGCCCGTACGTGTAGTCAGGCGTCATGAACGCCGCCTTCTTGTCCTTGCCGAACGCCTTCAGCAACACCGGTCCGAGCGCATTCGCCGCCGTTTCGCCGTAGAAGTTCTGGCGGAAGCCGTAGCGCACGCAGTCCTTGCCCGTCGTGTCGTTCGATCCCGAGATGCCGGTGACGTAGAGCACCTTCTCGCGTTGCGCGAGCTTGTTGAGCGCGACGGCGACGGCGGACGACGTCGAGCCGGTCATCAGGATCGCCTTGTTCTCGGTGATGAAACGCTGTTGCGCCTGCACCGCATCGTTGGGTTTCGCGGCGGAGTCGGCGACGCCGTACTTCACCGTCTTGCCGAGAACGCCCTTCTTGGTCTTCGGCGAGATCGCCTTGATCAGCGGGTGGCCTTCGTTGATGTGTTGCACGGCGAGCTCGTAGCCCTTGAGCTCGTCCTCGCCCTGCACCGCGTACGTTCCGGTACGCGGCACGGCGATGCCGATGAACACCGAGTCGCCCTGCGATCCCGCAGGCCACGTGCCGATCGCCGGCTTGTCCTGCGCGAACGCATGCGGCGCGAATCCCATGGGCAGCGCAAGGCCGCCCGCGACGCCGACGCCGTAGCGCATGAAGTCGCGCCGGCCGTTGCTTCCCAACTGTGACTTGCGATCCCGCATCACATTCTCCTCCAGGGTTTTGGGGCGGACCACCCGTAGCCTGATCCGATATTGTCTTCTCGGGCGAGCGCGATATTACCTGCATTCGAAGGCGTCGTGACAAGGCCGCCTTACCCGCGCCGATTGGCGGAGTGTATCGGAGTACGATATATTGTCAACCGCCGGGCGGCGACCCGCCGCGCCGCGGCGCTACGGGGCATCCGCGCCGTTGCGCACGACACGAAAAGGGGCATCGATGGAGGACGTGGGCGGTCGCGGGACCGAGTTGCTCGATCCCGCCGAGTACCAGAAGCTTGCGGAGTTCCGCTACGCGCTGCGCCGGTTCCTGTCGTTCAGCGAATCGGCCGCGGCGGAAGTGGGGCTCGCGGCGCAGCAGTACCAGGCGCTGCTCGCGATCAAGGGCCGCGGCGGCGACGACAGCGTGACGATCAACGAGCTCGCGCACCTCCTTCTCATCAAGCACAACAGCGCCGTCGGCCTCGTCGATCGCCTCGAGGCCGAGGGCCTGGTCAAGCGCAGCGCCGACGCCGCGGATCGACGCAAGGTGAACCTGCGGCTCACCGCGCGCGGGTCGCGGATCTTCGAGCGCCTCGCCGCCGCGCATCGGGACGAGCTCCGCCGCATCGGACCCGAGCTCGCCGAATTCCTCGAGTATTTCGCGCAGCCCCCGGAGCACGAGACGACGTAGGCTCTTGCCGCGGGTGACTTACCGTGTGTCAGCAGGGGGAAGGTCAGCGCAGGCTTCGAGTCCGTAAGCTCGGCGGCGATACGGGTGTCGAACGACCCCTGCGTGACCCTATCACGCGGATGTGCGAACGCGCGGTTCTACGCGTGAACGGCGGCGCGCTCCGCAATGAGTTCGATCAGATGCCGGCTGAAGGCCGGTATATCGGCGGGTTTGCGCGATGTCACGAGATCGCCGTCGACGACGACTTCCTCGTCGGTCCACCGTGCGCCGGCGTTGATCAGGTCCTGGCGCAGCGAAGGCCAGCTCGTCAGGCGCCGGCCGTCGACCACGCCCGCGTCGATCAGTGTCCACGGACCGTGGCAGATGGCGCCGACCGGCTTGCCCTGCTCGAAAAAGGTGCGCGCGAACCGTACGGCATCCGCATCGGTGCGAAGCTTGTCGGGATTCATCACGCCGCCCGGAAGCACGAGCGCGTCGTAGTCGTCGGCGTTCGCCTGTCCCACCGTCTTGTCGACGCTGACCGCATCGGCCCAATTACCGTTCTTCCAGCCGCGTATGTTGCCGGCGCGCAGCGACACGATCTCCGTCGCAGCGCCCGCGTCCTCGAGCGCGCGTCGCGGATCCGCGAGCTCGGATTGCTCGAAGCCGTCCGTCGCGAGGATCGCGATGCGCCGGCCACTCAGATTCTTCGCCATGGGACCTCCTGAGATGACGCCGCCTGCACGGCGGCCATCGAAGTTGGACAAGCGGACGCTGTCGAGTTCGCGTTACTTCTGCACGACGACCGCGCAGTCTCCCTGGCGGCGCAATACGTTGATGCCCACGTCGTCGCCATGCCTCGCGAACGCGAGATCGACGCAGGCGTCGCGCACGGTAAGCCCGGTGATGCGCATCGCGTCGACGGCATCGGGCAGCATGGGGTTCATGAACGTGATGCGGCGACTCGGCGCGTCGATGTCGAGTCCGAGGCATGCGCGCAACATCAGGAAGATCGCGCCCGACGCCCACGCCTGCGGCGAGCACGACACCGGATAAAGCGTCGGGCTCTCGCCGGTGCGGCGCGGAAAGCCGCAGAAAAGCTCGGGCGGCCGATGCAGGTCGAACGACAGCGTCGCGTCGTAGAGCGACGAGAGGATGCGTGCGGCCGCACCGCGGAGGCCATAGCGCGCGAAGCCCGCGGCGATCAACGCGTTGTCGTGCGGCCACACCGAGCCGTCGTGATACGACATGGGGTTGTAGCGTGGCTCGGTCGCGGCGACGGTACGAATACCCCAGCCGGAGTACGCGGGCGCGTCCATCAGCGTCTGCGTAACACGGCGTGCACGTTCGGGGCTCGCGATGCCGGTGAACAGGCACTGGCCCGCATTCGACGTGACGACACGGCACGGCTTCTTCGCGCCGTCGAGGGCGAGCGCATAGATGCCGAGATCGTCGCACCAGAACGTCTCCTCGAAGCGCTCGCGCAGCCGCTCCGCCTGCGCCTGCAGCGCCGTCGCGCGCTGCGTCATGCCGAGCGCGCGCGCGAGCGTGCTCGCACCGTTCTTCGCGGCGTACGTGTAGCCCTGCACTTCGCAGAGCGCGATCGGCGGCTTCGCGAGCGACCCGTCGCGATGGAAGACCGAATCCCACGAGTCCTTCCAGCCCTGCTGTACCAGGCCGTCCTTCGACTGGCGCGAGTACTCGACGAAGCCGTCGCCGTCGATGTCGCCGTACGTGTCGATCCAGGCGAGCGCACGCTCGATGTTCGGCCAGATCGCGCGAATCAGATCGAGATCGGCGGTGCGCTCGTAGTACGCATGCGCGAGCAGCACGAAAAGTGGCGTCGAGTCGACCGAGCCGTAATAGCGGCCGAACGGCACCTCCCCGAGGATCGCCATTTCGCCGGCGCGCATCTCGTGAACGATCTTGCCGGGTTGCGCGTCTCGTGCGTCGTCGAGGTCGTCAGCCTGCGTCGCGGCGAGGTAATTCAGCACGCCCTTCGCGACCGCCGGCTCGTACCACAGGTATTCGAGGCTCGTGATGATGCCGTCGCGGCCGAAGACCGTGCTGAACCAGGGCACCCCCGCGTACGGATACCAGTCGCCGTTCGGCGTGCGCGTCTCCATCATGTAGAGGTCGGAGATCGACCGGCTCACCCACAGATTGAACTGCTCATTCGACGAAGTGACGGTCGGGTCGTCCTCACGAAATTTGGCGAGCGCATCGGCGGAGGCTTTCGCCGCATCCTCGTACGACGACACCTCATGCAGCGACTTCCCGAGCCGTGCGCGACGAGCGGCGGTGTCGCGCGGCAGCCCTTCCTCGCAGTTGATCTCGAGATGCAGGCTCGCCTCGCCGCCCGGCGCGAGATGCAGCAGGTAGCGCGCCTGCGATGACGTCAGCTCGTCGGGCGGCGGATCGAAGACGAACTGCGTGCCGCGCACGCAGCCGTCGAGACCATCGTAGGCGAGCAGCACCGCGTTGCGCGTGCACTCGGCCGCGAGCCGCTGTCCGCGCCGCGGCCGCGCCGTTCCGCGCACCTCGAAGATGTCGTGATAGTCCGCACCGAATTCGATCGTCACCGCGGTCGAGATCGCGTCGAGGCCGTAGTTGTGCACCCGCAGCCGCTCGTGACAGGCGGCCTGCCACAATACCTTCGAGCGGAACACGTGCACGCTGCCGCGGCAGACCGCGACCTCGTCGCCCCGACGGATGTCGGGATTCATGAAGTCGACGGCAAGCACCGCGTTGTCCTCCTTGACCGTCGACGACAAGAGCAGCGGCCGCTCGTCGGCGATGCGCAGCACGAGCTTCGACAGGTAGCGGGTGTCGTGATGATAGAGGCCGAGCACGCCCGACCCGATCTCGTCGACGTCGCCGGAACGATCGAAGATCGCAAACGCGTCGCCCTGCTTGAGAACGACCGTACGGTCGTCGACGCGGCTCGACGTCGACAGGATGTAGAAACCGTCTTGCGTGCGAACGACGTCCTGCGCCATGCGCGTGCGCTCCCTTTCCCGTATCCGGCCCGGCGTCAGGACGCCTGCACCGCGAGCTTCAGCGGCGGAGCCAGCAAGTCCTCATACACGTCGACGTAATCGCGCGCCATCCGCTCGGCGGTGAAGCGCTCCTCGAAGACTTCACGGCAGCGGGCGCGACTGAGCGTCGGCAGGCGGCGCACCGCGTCGACCGCGTCGGCCACCCCCGTGACGATGAAGCCCGTACGATCCTGCTCCATCACTTCGGGCACCGACCCGCTCGGGTAGGCGATCACCGGCGTGCCGCACGCCATCGCCTCGATCATCACGAGGCCGAAAGGTTCCGGCCAGTCGATGGGGAACAGCAGCGCCTTCGCGTTGCCGAGGAAATCGCCCTTCGCCGCATCGCCGATCTCGCCGATGTAATGGACGATCGGATCGTCGAGGAGCGGCTCGATCACGTTGTCGAAATACTCGCGATCGGCCCTGTCGACCTTGGCGGCGATGCGCAGCGGAATTCTCACCTGCTTGGCGATCTCGATCGCGCGATCGACACCTTTCTCCGGCGAGATGCGGCCGAGACACGCGAGATACTCGCCCGGCTCGGCGCGAAAGCGGTACAGGTCGCGCGGAAGACCGTGATAGACCGTAGCACGCCAGTTCACGTTCGGTAACGGCAGCCGCTGCGAATCGGAAATCGAGACGAGCGGCATCTCGGGAAATTCGCGATAAAGCGGCTGGAGGTCCGGGATGTCGAGCCGGCCGTGCAGTGTGGTCACGTGCCGGTACGCGCCGCGTCGCGACAACGGGAAGTGCAGGTAATCGAGGTGGAAGTGGATGACGTCGAAGCGGTGCGCGTGCTGCGCGACCCATTCGAGCATCAGCAGATGGTGCGCGAGCTGGTCGATGCAGTGCGGATCGAGGCGCAGCGACCGTGGGCAGCCGGCGACGAGGCGCGCTCGCGTCTGCGAATCGCCGCTCGCAAACAGCGTGACGTCGTGCCCGAGCGCGACGAGCTCCTCGGTGAGATACGAAACGATGCGTTCGGTGCCGCCATAGAACTTGGGAGGGACGCTTTCGTACAACGGTGCGACCTGCGCGATCCGCATCTGCCTGCATTTCCTCGATGACAAACAGATATTGGACAGCGCAAACGACGATTCGATCACACGACGCGCGGCGCGTCTTGCACGCGGCGACAAACGCAAAGCGCGCCCTCGTCAGGCGTCGGGCACGCCTTCGGTCATCACGAGGCTCGATACCGCGCAGCGCTTGCGCAACGCCAACGCGGGCGCGTACTCGGGCGAGCGATACCACGCCTCGAGCCGCTCCCACGAGGGAAACTCGATCACGACGAGCCGCTTCGGCAGCCAGTTGCCTTCGAGCGTCTCGCTCTTGCCGCCGCGCGCGAGAAACCGTCCGCCGAATGCCGCGACGCTTTGCGCGACGAGCCGCCGGTATTCCTGGTAGCCCTCGGGATCGGTGACTTGAACATCGGCGATCAGGTAAGCGGCCATCGAACACTCCATCAGGACAATGACGCGAGCGCCGACTCGTACGCCGACGAGATTTCACCGGGCGCGGTCACGGTCACGCCGAGATCGTGCAGCCGGCCATCGCGGAGCCCGTAGATCCACCCGTGCACGCCCAATGGCTGGCCTCGCTCCCACGCGTCGCGCACGATCGAAGTGTCGCAGACGTGCATCACCTGCTCGATCACGTTGAGCTCGCAAAGTCGTTCCGCAGCGTTGCCCGCGTCGGCGGCGTGCGCGATCCGCGACGCGTGCATCCTGCGCACATCCTGGACGTGCCGCAGCCAATTGTCGGCGAGGCCGATGCGATCGCCGCGCAACGCGGCCTGCACGCCGGAGCATCCGTAGTGACCGCAGACGATGACGTCGCGAACCTTGAGGATGTCGATCGCGAACTGCATCACGGTGAGGCAGTTGAGGTCGGTATGCACGACGACGTTGGCGACGTTGCGATGCACGAACAGCTCGCCGGGCAGCAGGTCGACGATCTCGTTCGCGGGGACGCGACTGTCGGCGCAGCCGATCCACAGGTAGTCCGGACGCTGCTGGCGCGAAAGCCTGGGAAAGAACTCGGGGTCGCGCTCGCGGATGCGCGTCGACCAGCGCTGATTGTTGGCGAAGAGTTGGGCGAGCGTGCGCATGATTTCCTCAGTCTGCAGCGTGACCGCTTCTCGCGGCGAGCGTGCGTACGAGCGCGCCGAGCGCGGCAAGCGCCCAGACGCCTTCGAGCACCACGAAAGGTAAAAAGTTGATCAGGTACGACGAATAGCAGGCGAGGCTGGCTCCAACGAGATTCAACACGCTGTACGTCGGCGCGGTCGTCGTCAGGCGCTTCGCGAGGTTCAGCACGAAGGCGCCGAGAAGGAGCGCGACGCCGATCGAGCCGATGAGGTTCGCGTAATTCGACATGGCTTGGCGCGCGGCCCGCGCGTCACGGAGGTGACATCGTCGAAAATTCCCGATTCACTGCGCTTACCACGTCCGATCATAAACCGCGCGAGCGAATCGGCCGCTCCGACGCTCGCAACGTCCGAAGGCGCCGTTACGGCCTCGGCACGTGCCGGAAGACGCGCTCCACGATGGCGCGATCCTCGTCGTCGGCGATGGCGCGAAGCGCAGCCTGCGCATTCGCATACGAATCGGCATGCAGTTGCCGCGCGCCGGCCGTCGCCGCGGCATGCGCATGAACGACGTGCGTGAAGGCGCGTTCCCAGTCGGGCGTGTTCGGCGCCTCGAGGAAATAGGCGCGCATGCGCTCCGCATACGCCAGTGCGCTCGATCCGAAGCCCGCCTGAGCATGCGCCTGTGCGAGCAGCATGCAGGCGCGCATCCGGTTGAGCTCGTCGCCGATATGCTGCCAGTGCCACGCCGCCGCGTGCGCCGCGTTCAACAGCTCGTCATGGTCGACTTCGTCTGCAGGCATTTCCGCGAGCGTCCACGCCCGATTGTTCGCCGTGGAGCCGAAGTAGCGATGCCAGCTGTCGGGCTCGATGCCTTCCGGTGACTTCATCTTTCGCGCTCGCAGGATGACCTGGCAGACGGATGCATACGGTAGCGAAGGGTTACGCCGCCGCCAAGCGGCTTCGCCGCGCACGCAGCAGCGCAATGCCGGTCGCGAACCCCCAGACCGTGAAGCACGCGAGTTGCACGAGCGCGAGCACGCTCGTCTGGTACACGGCGAGCGTGAGCAGGCCGGCGAGACCGCCGATCATGCCGACGATCGCCACCCAGCGCGGCAGCACGACGCTTCTCCACGCGATCCAACCGAAGAGGAATTGGCCGAGCCCCCACGTCATGAGTCCCGGGTCCGTCAGGTAGAAGCCGAGACGCGACCAGATCGCCGCCTGGTAAGTCGCGTCCTGCCCGCGTGCGGAACCGCTCGCATCGGCGATCGCCAGCACGGCGCCGATGTGGGTGAAGATCGCAAACGCGAGGAGCAGCACGCCGATTGCAGAAAGCAACTGCGCGATCGCGGCCAAGGTGCCTCCGTGCGGTCGCAGCAACTCACCCAGCGTGGCGATCAACGGAACCGAGAATACCGCCCAGGCCAGCACGAGGCTGGCGAAGCCGCCATAGGCGCCCCGGTGGCCGGACGCCAGCGCCAGCAGTTCGCTCGGCGATGCGGGAGGCGGCACCAGGCTCGCGGCCAGCAGGAGAACCGAGAGCGTCGCCGCAACCAGCGCGAACACGGCGAGCGTGGTCTTGTGGTCGATGTCGAGGCGCATCTGCGTGTCCATGCATGTTCTCCCCGTGGCCTCAGGTGGACGCCGCATCGTACAGCGGTGGCGATCAGCGCACCTCACTCGCCCGCGGCTCGTCGCGTCCCGCGTCGCCGAGCGAT
>DASTGT010000077.1:0-16805 GCA_035718935.1 Casimicrobiaceae bacterium | reverse complement strand
CTGATCGTGTTCGGCATGATCGGCCTTGCGATCGGTGCTTTCGAATGGAGCGCCACGCGATGGTTCGTCGATTTGCGCACTGCCATCGCGGACCACATTCTCGAGCACGGTCCCGGGTGGCTTCTCGCCGATAACGCGCCGTGGTGGTTGTTGACGCACTATCCGGACGCGCACGATGTCTTTACGTGGCTCGACGGCGGGTTGATCATCGGCTGGATCGTGGGCACCGCGCTGGTCGTGGGTGGCTTCGTCACCCTTTGCCTCGCGCTCGCATCGTTGCCCGCGCGCGGAATTTGGCGCCGCACCTGCGCGCTGAGCTACGCGCTCACGCCGCTCGCGGGAGTCGGGCTTTTCGTGGGGCTCTCGGCGCTGACGATCGGGCTCGCCAAAGGCGAGGGACTGCAAGTCCATGCGTTGCCGACGCTGCGCTGCGTATTACTCGGCGCAGGCGCGGCCTGGAGCGTGTGGCTCGCCTACCGTCAGCTGACGAGCCGGGCTGCCGGATGTCGCCTTGTGTTTGCGCTGCTGGCGTTCTCGCTCGGCGTGGCAGCCGTTCTCTTCGCCTGGTATCCGTTCGTCTTTCGCGTCGGCTGACCGCTCGCGCGGTGACGGAAGCGATCTCCAACATGTTCTTCAATCGCATCGCTTCATCGCGATGACGTAGACCTTGGCCGGCCGATCCGTTTCGTTTCGCAGATCGTGCGGAGTGAGTCCCGGTAACCAATACGCCTTGCCCGCCTTGAGAGATTGGCGTCCAGCGGGGCTCGAAAGCACGACTTCGCCCTCCGCGACGATACCCACTTCGCCCGGAATACCGGAGTGTTGACCTGATCCCTGACCGGGAACCAGCGTCAAAAGCTCGACATAAACGCCCGGTGTGTCGAGCACTGCGACTGCGCCCGCCCCTTGGGCAGCGACAAGGGAAGTGCCCAGACCTACGGTGATGCCGGCCATGAAGAAAAAAGCGTTTTTCACAGACTGCAACCCCCCAATCCATCAACTCGATTCCGGCGCGCCGCGCCCTCACGCTCGCAGTGCCGGATGGCCGCAAATTGAGTCGCTCCCAAACAATGCTCATTCGACGATGGGTTGAGCAATGATCCATAGGCTCACCATGGTGTAGGCAATCATGAGCACGAGCATCGGAATCTGGCTTCGCATCGCCAGGCGACGATCTTCGATTCGGCGAAGTGCCACGATATGGGCCAAAGCAACCGCTGCCACATGCCCGAGCACGATAGCGACCAAGGACGTATACCACATGAATCGAGCGCCGACGATACCGATGTCGGGTCGAAACTGGGCAGTGCCAAAGATGTTCCATCCGAATCCGAACGGATCAGAAGCAAGACGGATCAGCAATTGTCCCTGGATCAGGAAGTAACTCAGGTAATGGGCAACGAGATAGGCGATCGCAATCGGCACGAGCGTCAGGACAAACGCGCGGCCAGCTGCATCAGGGGTCATTCGATTGCCGGATGCGCGCGCGACCAACGTCGCGAAGAGGCGATAGACGGCGATGAAAATGACACAAAAAGCCAGAAGCCCAGCCGTGTTGATAATCGCAAGACGCGATTCCCCGAGTACCGGCAGCGCCGTGTACAGCGCACCTTCGATGCGCTGCCAAACGGGTGTCGCCATTACGCCGTCGAACGTTACGGTGGAAAGCATCACGACAACGAACACCGAGAGCGACCGGCTGACGTTTTCGGTGTCGATCAACCCCACCCCCAACGGTCGCAACATCACTGTTCCCGGCGATTCTGCACTTCGATGACAGCGGTCGCGGTGCCGCGCGCCACCGCGCTGGGCCTTGCATGTGTCGCAGCTGCAATGCTCGGTCTCAATGTCGGTCGGGCCGAACTTCGACAGAACGCCAAACGCCAGAGCAAAGGGATCGGCGTGCGCGAGCCACGTGCTGCGGCCGAAAATGAACATTCCTGTCCAGGTGAGGAGGGAGAAGCCGATTGCCAACCACGCGAGATTCCACGGAATCGATCGACCTTCCCAGATCAGCTCGAGCCAGGCAAAGACGATGAACAAGGCGATAGCCGGCCAAACTCCGGCACGTTGGGGCCAGTCGAATCTCGACCTTCGTCGCGCATGCGGTTCCAACAGAAATCGCTCGCACCAATCGAATACCGCGGCCCACGGGTTGACGACGGACCAAACGTTGCCGACGAAAGCCGACAGGTAGGAAAAGCCGACCCACCATGCGATCCAGATTGCAGTGGGGGCAAGATTTCGCGTAGGCGTCTGGTCGCCAAGGATTCCGGCGGTCACGATCAAGGCGAGCGCCGCGACGGCAATGACCTGCGCAACAAGGCGAATCTTCGGGCTGGTAAGGCCCTTGTCGATTTGCCAGCGAGAGAGATTCGCTTGCTTGGGGCCGGCAAGCGACGCAGCGCGAACGGCGATCGATATGACGAAAAAGGACAAAACGATCGTGCAGGCGGCTCCGATGATCCAAAGGTTCAGCGGGAGCGGGAGATCGTAACGCATGCCGAAGCCATGCGCATATGTCCGCACGGAAAAGAGCAGCAGGAACGCGGCCGAGACGATGCCTGACGGGGGAAGGCGGTGACTGGCGAAGGTCCGTATCAACGCGAAAGGGCCCTATGGTGGCTGCACTTCCACATACGCAAGAGGCGCTTGCTTGCGAGGTCCTTTGGAATGAAGCTCGATGGGAAAGCGGCCCGTCGCAGTCGCAGTAAAGCGCAACAATGTGACAGCGTTCGGCACGACGTCTCGTTCGATGTCGTAGCCATGCAGGTGGACCTGCACTGCTTGGTCAGCGGTCAAGCGGATGACGACCTGATCGCTTTGGCGAACCGTCAACACTCGAGGCGCGGCGGGGGGCCCTTCGCGGTGAATTCCGAGGTCGAAAACCCGGTCTTCGGCGAGACCGTTTCCGCTTGCCACCGCGAGCAACGCGGCGGCCAGTAAAGCGCGTGCGGAGTGTGAAAAGTGCGTAGCCGTCCGCATCGACATTCGCCCGCTCGACCAGCGGCTCGTCAGGCTACGGCCATCACCGCCCGCGAAACGCCTGAATCTTCGCGTTCACCTGCCGCACGGCCTGCTCGAGCGTTGAGATGTCCTTGGCCGGCAAATACATGGCAGGCAGTTCCCACACCTGCTTCAAGGAGAACAGAGGGTCGGCCGGCGCAATCTGCACATAGGCAACCACGTCGGTTCCGCTGCCCACAGTGCCCATTCGAACGGAGCCTGCATGGAATTCAGTGTCTACGAGTTGAACGGATGAATCACCGCCTCCGGCGGACGTCGATTTACTCATTTGCGCGAGCGCGGCCGCCAACACGGGCACTTCGTCTTCGTCGAGCAATCCCGTCCCGAGTGGATACAACGTGTTTCCCGCGCCAGCCGACACCGAGAGAACGACACTCATCGCCATGTGCTGCCGGCTCGCTTGGCCGAGCGGGTAGGCGCGAAGCAACTCGAGGCGCATTTCACCCCCGCGCGTGTTCGGAGCCGGGTTTGCCGGAGCGAGACCTGCGAAGGTGGGCGTTTTGACAGAGGGAAACGGCACTGTAGCGATGGTATAGAACTCGCGTACGCATGGAACGCAATGCGTCTGGATGAAGTCCTCGAATTGTGTCGACACCTGGGGCAGCCCACCAGGACCCGAGGGGACGTTGGTCGCGTCGGCGACGTTACTTTGCGCGAAGACGAGGGCGATGAGCGTGGCGCGTGCGAAGTTCAGCGTGCGGCATGAAACTGACGTAAGTCTTCGCATACGATGTCTGAGCCGATTGACGCGCGTTGATTGGAGGAGTTGTACGGGATGGCGACGTAGCGTCGAAATCGGCCGTAAGGCCACCGTTTAGATCTTCGACGCCATCGGTGAAGCGCGACAAATGGTAGAGCGCGTTCAACAGGAGGTCAAGGTGATACCTGCCGTAAATTGATGATTGACGTTGGCGACTCGAGACGGTCATTGTTTAATGAACGCACTGTCGCGTTCGTACCGAACGCGCTATGCATTGAGCCAAGGAAGCCGCATGAACAGAATTGAACTAGCGAAAGCGTGTGCAATTCCGCCCGTCGTTTTTGTGACTTCCTTGGCTCTCGCCTCGATCGGCTCAGCGAATACCGCAGATCTCATTCCGTCGACGGCCCCGGTGCCCAAGGCAAATTGTGGTCCCGGGGACAGGGCCGAGGGTGCGATGCAGGGTGAGACCAGCCGACAGGAACGCGTTAGCGGCGATTCCGAAAAGGGCTACAACTGCAATCTGGAACTGGTGGGCCAGTTCCGAGGTGAAGGAACGAAATCGCAGGGGGCGCTGGCGTGGTCCGACCACTGTGCCTACTACACGACGACCAACAATCCTCTGCAGGAGCACCGCGGCACCATCGTCCTGGATGTATCGGACCCCGCGCATCCACGGCTGAGCACTTACCTCGAGGCGCCTGCGATGCTCGACCCGCATGAGTCGATGAAGCTGAACGGCCGGCGCAAACTTCTCGCGGGCGGCCAAAACAACGGCCCCTGGTTTGCCATGTACGACGTGTCGGGTGACTGCAGCCATCCGGTCTTGAAGAGCAGCATCCAACTACCGGGAAGCTCCGCCCACATGAGCGCCTGGGCCCCGGACGGCATGACCTATTACCTTACGCAGAATCCCCAATGGGGGCCGGGCCCGTTGTACATCCTGGATGTCTCCGACCCCTCGAACGTGAAGCAACTCCCTACTTGGCAGTTCAAGGGGGATGGGAAGCCCCACGATGCGGACCTCAGTGCCGATGGCACCCGCCTGTACTCGGGACAATACGGCGATGTCGGCACTACGCCCGATGGCCTCGTGATCCTCGACGTCAGCGACTATCAGTACCGTCGCCCCAATCCGCAGATCCGGATCATCAGCAAACTTTTTTGGAACGATTCAAGCGGGGCAGAGCAGATGCTTCCGTTCTCGGCAGGCGGGCGGCATTACATCCTGAGCACCGACGAGTTTGGCGGATTCGGGGCCGCGGGCGGTCTTGCGGCCGCCTGTGATCGTGGAGCGTCGCCATTCGGGGTGCCGCAGATCATCGATATCACCGACGAGACGAATCCGCACATCATTTCCAAAGTCATGCTCGAAGTCGACGCCCCCGAGAACTGTCGGGCGTTCCTTGCCAATCCGCCCGACCTGGGCTCCGCGATCCCCGGCCCGTACCCCGATGGGTACAGTGCCGAAAGATGCAACCTCGACCACGATCAGAACCCGACATTGCTTGCTTGCTCGTTCGAACAGGCCGGTCTGCGCGTTTTCGACATTCGCGATCTTCATCATCCTAAAGAGATCGCGTACTGGAAGCCGCCGGCGTTGCGCAAAGCTTTCCTCCCTGGATCGTTCACGTGGACGCCGCAGGCGGATCGAACTGCCGACCGGACAGCTGGCACACCGCGCTTCGTCAAGGTCGGCGACGAACTCAACATTTGGACCGTCAGCGATGGCAACGGCTTTCAAGTCCTGCGTTTCACGGCTCATTTCAAAGCGCAATACAAGGACGTTCTTGGTGAAGCGCTTCGCCGGTAGCCTAACTGGGCCCTGGTCTGCGTCATGCCTGCGGCACGCCACAGCATCGATCCCGCATCGGACCGCTGCCACTAACTCTCTTTTCGCGGCCGCCGCTTGGGCATTGCGCTGCCCGCCGCTTCTCGACTGGTTCGCAACCTGTCGGCGATGACACGCTCCAGTTCATCGATCGCGACCGGTTTGGTGAGAATCTGAGTCGCTTCCCGCGGGACGACATCGTCGTCCGTGATGGGCATCCCGCTGATCAATATCGTCGGAAGCGTCGGGAAGCGGTGGCGCAACACCCGAATGAAGTCGAGTCCATCCACATCAGGCATGCGGATGTCGGAAATGACCAGTTCGATTTCGGAGTGCTGATCGAGCAAATCCAGGGCATCCCGAACGGAGCCCGCCGCGATGACGATGTAGTTCGACATTTCCAAGACTGCCTGCAACGCGGTCAGGGCATCGTTGTCGTCTTCCACCAGCAGTATGGTCGCCGCCGTGACGTTCCGGGTTGATGACATAGGGCGAGGTTCTAGGGTGGGAGGACGAATCGAGCCGGGAGGAACAGCGCTATTTTCGCCCGTTTTCGGCGAGCAGGGTGACGCGACGATTTCCGACGCGAGACGTGCTCGATGTTTTCGGTCAGAGCCGGTGCACACGTTCCCGCGGCAGCGCATATCGAAAGTCGCCTATTGCGGCCGCGACACGGCTATGGACGCCGGCGGGTCATGAAGCCAGGCGAGACGGGGACGATACAGGTCTGATCGCCCGCGCCACGCCATCGATCGCGAAAGACGTCGGCGCTGTTTCGAGCGCCGGCCTCGCCCTGCCAGTCTAATTGCCCGACGCTATCGCTTTCGACTCAATCGCCGATACGCCGCGAGATGCCGAATCGCTTCCTGCGAGCGGCCGCTCGCTTCGCAGATCAACGCGAGGTTGTAGTGCGCTTCGGCGAGGTCGGCATTGTGCGCGAGTGCCGCTTCGTACATCTGGACCGCCTCGTCCGAGCGTTCGAGATCCTCGAGCAGGAGTGCGAGGTTGAAGAACAGCGTGTCGTCGGGCCCGCAGTGGGCGAGGCCGGTTCGATACGTCGTCTCGGCCGCATCCCATTGCTTGCGATCGTGTTGCAGGCGGCCGAGGTTCGTGTACGCGCCGATCAACGTCGGCTCGATCGCGAGCGCCCGTTCGTACAGCGAAATCGCGACCTCGGGCTTGGAATCCTCGAGCGCGAGCGCCTGCTCGAAGAGCGCATCGGCCGATGCGGACCGCGGCGCCGGCGCCTCGAGGAACTCGAGCCGGCCGCGGGGTGCCTCGACGTGGAACCGAAGCACGTACTGGCCGCTATCCGGCTGCCATTGCATGGCCCCGTCGTGCACGACGACGTGGTCGCCCACCGCTTCCACGCGTAGACCCGATAAGGGCATCGAAGTCGGCAATTGCGCGCGCAGGCGTCGCAGCGAGCGCAGGATGCGCGTCGTCGGTACCTTCGCCTGCACGAGTCCCTGCGCGGTGCGCATCACGACGAGATCCTGGAACGAGAAGCGATATTCGCGGCGCGGCCCGCGTGCCGGAGACACGAAGCCGGCATCGATCAGGCCGCGCACGATCGAGCGCGGCAATCCGAGCAGGCGCGCGACGTCCTGCAGCGAGTAGCCCTGGTTCACAATGCGAAGCTCGTCGAGCGGAACGCGCATTGCCTGCGCGATATGGAGCCTGGATGATCGTCGATGCGCTCATTGTAGGGGGCGGGCCGGCCGGCCTCGTCGCCGCCATCTACCTCGCACGATTTCGGCGCAAGGTCCTCGTCGCCGATTCCGGCGGCGGCCGCGCCTCGCTGATTCCGACTTCGCACAACTATCCGGGCTTTCCCGAAGGCATCGCCGGGAAGGACCTGCTGCAGCGATTGCGCGAGCAGGCGCAGCGGTATGGCGCGACGATCGTCGATACGCGAATCGATCGCCTCGAGCACGGCGGGGACGACACGTTCGTCGCGAAAGACGCCACGCAGTCGTTTCGTGCGCGCAGGGTCGTGCTGGCGACCGGCGTCACGGACATCGAGCCGGAACTGCCGAATCTCCGCGACGCGATCCGTCAGGGACTGATCCGCCATTGCCCCATTTGCGACGGCTACGAGGTCATCGGCCAGCGAGTCGCAGTGATCGGACGCGGCACGAAGGGCATCGTCGAGGCGCACTTCATCCGGCATTTCAGCGACGACTTGACGTTGTTCTCGCTCGGCCCGGCGGGCATCGACGAGCGCGAACGGCGAGGCCTCGCTACGCGCGGCATCGCGCTCGTCGAAGCGAAAGTGACGGAGGTGCAGCGCGAGGGGCAGGCCATCGTCGGGCTGCGCATCGAGGACGGTCGCGACTTCCGCTTCGACACGCTCTACTCGGCGCTCGGATCGGTCGTGCATTGCGCGCTCGCCCACCAGCTGGGCGTGGATTGTGCGGACGACGGGACGATTCGCACCGATCGCCGCTTGCGCACGTCGATCGAAGGCGTCTACGCGTGCGGCGACATCGTGCACGAGACGCTGAATCAGATTTCGGTGGCGGCGGGACAGGCCGCGATCGCCGCGACGGCCATTCACAACAGCTTGTGATGCGCGTCGTCGACGCGCGGCAGCCGGGCGTCATTCCCCGTGGGTTCGCCTATGCGCTCGTCGGCTTTCTGATGCTCGCCTACACCGCGGGCTACGCGTTCAGCACCTCGCATACGGACACCGCCGACGAGTTGATGCGCGCCTACGAGATCAGGCACGCACTCGCGTACCCGCTGCAAGGGCCGTTCCTCGGCAACGCGATCCATCTCGGACCTCTCTGGTTCTACGTCGTCGCGCTTCCGCTCTGGATCCGGCAGAGCTGGCTCGCCGCGGCGCTCTTCATCGGGCTCGTGTGCAGCCTCAAATTCCCGCTCGCCTATCACTGCGGACGGCGACTCGTCGACGCCGACTTCGGCGCGCTGTGGGCGGTGTGCATGTTCGTACCGGGTTTCGCGAGCCTCGAGCCGCTGCTCTTTCTCAATCCCAACGCGGTTGCGGCCGCGGCGCTGCTCGTGCTGGCGCTTGCGCTTCGGCTCATCGAGAAGCCGGCGTCCGCATGGCTCTGGTTCGCGCTCGGCCTTGCCCTGTCGCTCGCGATTCACGTCCACCCGACGTCGGCGCCGGTCGTCGTGCTGCTCGTCCCGGCAGCGCTCGCCGTGCGCCGTGGCCGCGAGCCGTGGCGCGGGCGGGCGATCGCCCTCGCCGGCGGCGTGCTACTGCCGTTCCTCCCGTACTTCGCAAGCCAGTTGGGCAATTCGTTCGCGGACTTCGCCAGCGCGAGCTCGTACATGTCCGGCCAGGTGAGCCTGCGCAACATCGTCAACGCGCCCGCGGTCGTGTTCGACTACGTCACCGCCGGTCCGCGCCTCGTCGCGCGCTACCTGTTGGAGTGGGGCGACACGTCGGCGACGGTGCTGGTCTTCATGGCGCTCGGCGCGTTCGCCCATTCGCTCGTCGCGCTCGGCGATCAGCGCGCACGACGCGCATGGGCGCTCTTCGTCGCGTGGCTCGTTCTGTTCGCGGCGTGGGTGGCGTGCATGCGTCAGACGACGCCGTTTCAGTTCACGTGGATCCTCGGTCCTGCCGTAGGCGCCGTCGTGGCGCTCGGCTTCTGGGCGCTGTCGCGACGATCGCGCTGGCAGTGGACAGCGTTCGCCGTCATCGCGGTCGCGCTGCCACTCAACACGTACGCGATCGCACGTACCGCACGCACAGTGCAGGACGGGGAGGGCGTTCTGCCATCGCGCGTGCTCGACATCAAGGGCCGGATTCCCGCGGTCGAATTCCACGATGTCTGGTTCCCGGCGACCGGCCATGCGCGCCTTGGCGCACTGCTGTGCCAACCTCGGAAGCTTTCGCTGCACGGGCACCTCGCTTACGTCGTCGACAAGGACCTGGCGCTCGATACGCTCTTCGTGTGCGGGCGACGTGCGCATCTGTCGCTCGTCGGCAGTGCGGGAACGCACTACGCCGGTATGACGCGCCGCTTCTGGGCGGCGCTGCGCGAAACGCCGCCGTGCCTTATCGGCTCGCTGGGGATCACGCGCGCGGTGACGCCGCTCGTCACGCGCGAGCCGCTTGCGATCGCCGACGGCTCGCGCTACCTGCCGCGTATCGCGACGCGCGACGCGCCGAGCGAGCAGGCGATTGCCGTCGTCGCTCCGGCCGGTGCGGCCGTGCTCGTGACGAACGTTCTTGGCGAATACGAGCGCTTTCGCATTTCGGGCGCGCATGTGGAGGGGCGCGTCGTCGCACCGGTCGCCCAGAACGATCTGTCGGCGCTTTTCGTCGCGCCCGAGACGCCCGCCCAGCATGAGGTCGCGTGGACGTTCGACATCGCGACCACCAACCTCGCGTCTGTCGACGTCGTCGCGATTACCGCCGGGGAAGAATCACCCGACGCGTCGTGCGAGCGCCGGGGACCTACGTCCGATTAGGATGCGCCGGGCGTTCGCGGGGCGGCCACCGTAGCGCCGAATCCACCGTGCGCCTGCATCAGGTGCTGCACCTGGCTCGCGACCGACCCCAGGCCGAGTCGCGACAAGACGCCGGTCGCCGGCGTGTCGACGACGATCTGGCCGCAACCGTGCTCTTCGGCGAAGCGGACGATCGTTTCCGCGGGATGCCCGACGAGAACGTGATCCTCGTACGGAACGCCGGCGGTTTCGAGCATGCGAATCGCCGGCTCGAGGACGCGCATGCCGGCATCGCGATGGAAGTCGCGCAGGTCGTTGCGGTTGAAGAACTGCGAAACGTGCCTGGGAAGCGGGCGTTGCACGTTCAACAGGTGCACGAGCACCGGTGCCTCGCGATGCAGCGCGATCGCGCGTTCCGCGCCGCGCCTTGCGTCGGCGGACTCGCAGATCGGGACCAGAATTTCGTTCATGGCGTCCTCCGGTCAGATCGCATGCTCGGCCTGCGCCGGCTGCTCGGGGGGAACGATTCGCGGGGCGGCCTCGTGCACGTGCTTGCGGTGGGCGAGCATCTTGCCGGCGACGACGACGAGCAGCGCCCCGAGGATCGGCGCGACGAGCTCGAGAAAATGCACGTGCGTATCGACGTACGTCTTCACCGCTGGATCGCCGATCGCCATGTCGCCGGCGACGTAGCCCAGAACGCCCGCGCCGATCGTGACGAAGGACGGGAAGCGCTCCATCAGCTTCACGAGCGCGGCGCTGCCGAAGAGGATCAGCGGCATCGTGATCACCAGTCCGAGGAACAGCATGCCCAGGTGACCTTGCGCCGCTCCCGCCATGCCGAGCACGTTGTCCATGCTCATCACGATGTCGGCGATGATGATCGTCTTCACGGCGCCCCAGAAGTTCGCGCTCTCCTCGACCTCGCCGCCGTCGCCCTCGGGCAGCAGCAGCTTGATGCCGATCCACAGCAGCAGGACGCAGCCGACGAGCTGGATGTAGGGCACGGTCATCAGAAGCGCCGCGCTCGACGTCAGGAGCGTCATCAGCACGACGATGCCCGCACAGCCGACGATGAAAGCCTTCTTCTGATCTTTCGGGGGAAGGGAGCGGCAGGCGAGGGCGATGACCACGGCGTTGTCGCCGCTCAGGACCACGTTGATGACGGCGATCTTGAGGAGCGCCATCCACGTGGAGGGATCGGAAAGCACGGCGAGCATCGAAGAGATTCCTCGTTGGCGGGGGAACCTCCACGTTAGGCGCTGCCGCTTACCCGCGCCTTTCGGTGACGTTACGCGCGACTTGCGTGAACCTTTCGCCGATCTTTCGCCAAGCTGTCGAAGACCTTACGTCGCGAGCGCGCGGGCGGCGGGAAACGTCACAGTGAAACGATTGCCGAGCCCGTCCGAATCCTCGCCGAGCGAAATCGATGCGCCATGCAGCTTCGCGATCTCCTGCACGATGGCGAGGCCGAGCCCGCTGCCCCCCGCGTGACTACCGAGCAGCCGGTGAAAGCGCTCGAATATGCGGTCGCGCTCGTCGACGGGGATCAAGGGACCGTCGTCGCTGACGGAAAGGCGCGGCGGATCGGCGGCAACGTGCACGGTGACGCGGCCGCCCTCGCGGCTGTAACGGATTGCGTTGTCCAGCAGGTTGTTGACGAGCTCGGTGAGTCGCGGAGCGTCGCCTTCGACCGTCACGTGCGGCGCCGCACCGTCGAAGCCGAGATCGATGTTGCGTCGGTACGCCTCGGGTACCCACTCCATCGTGACATCGAACACGAGCTTCGCGAGATCGAGCGGCGCGAGCGTCACCTGGCGCACCGTCGTGGGCTCGTTGCGCGCGAGCGAGAGCAGTTGCGCCACCAGGCGCGACATGCGCTCGACGGCGGTGTAGAGATGCGCGATCGATGCGCGCGCCTGCGTCGGATCCTCCTCGCGCAGCGCGACCTCGACGTGCGCCTTGAGGCCGGCGACCGGCGTACGCAGTTGATGCGCGGCGTCGGCGATGAAGCGCGTCTGGAAGCTCAGGATCTCGTGGAGGCGCGTCATCAGCTCGTTGATCGAGACGAGCAGGGGGCGCACCTCGGCTGGCACGTTGGGCACCTCGATCGGGCTCAGATCGACGTGCGAGCGCGCGGCGACGGCCTGCTGTAATTTGCCGAGCGGCGCGAGCCCGCGCGCCACACCGATCCATAGCGCCATCCCTGCGATGACGATGAGCAGGAGCTGCGGCAGGATTACGCCGAGCATGATCGCGTTGACAAGTGATTCGCGCTTGACGCGCGTTTCCGCGACGGCGATCGTGACCGGCACGCCGCCGCTCGTGCTCGCGATCGCCGCGACGCGCACCCTATCGCCCGCCACCGTGGCGTCGTAGAACGCCGGCTCGCCGCTCGCACGCGCCGGCGGGGGAACGTTCGGATCGCCCGCGATCGGCGTCGCGCCCGCGCGCACGACGTATTCCACCTTGTCGTACTGGTCGAGGAGCAGCGTGCGCTCGGCGTCCTTCTCCAGATCGAACGTCGGTTGCGGTGCGCCGGGATGGACGTGCAGCGCGAGCTCGCGCGCGATCTCGAGGAGCTCGCCATCGTAGACGCGATCGGCGAGCCTTCGCGCGATCACGTGGCTGCCAAGCGCGTCGACGATCAGCAGCAGTGAAAGCGGGATCAGCAGCCAGCGCAGGAGCGTCGCGCGCAGGGTCCGCGCGTCACGCGGACCGCGTTGCGGCGAGAGGCGCATGCGCCTAGTCGTGCGCGTCGGCCGGGCGATCGAGCAGGTAGCCCATGCCGCGCACCGTGCGAATCTCGATGCCGAGCGGCTCGAGCTTGCGGCGCACGCGATGCACGTACACCTCGATCGCGTTCGTGCCGACGTCGTCGGCGAAGCCGAACAGGTGATCGATCATCTGCTCTTTGCTGACGACGCGGCCCTGCCGCGCGAGCAGGAGCTCGATCAGCGCGAGCTCGCGCGCCGGCATCTCGATCGCCTCGTCGCCATGGAAGAGACGTCGCGCCGCCACGTCGAGACGCAGCCGGCCGTGCACGAGCTCGAGTGCACCGCCACCGTGCGCGCGGCGGATCAGCGCGCGCACGCGCGCCTCGAATTCCGGCAGATCGAACGGCTTCGTCATGTAATCGTCGGCGCCGGAATCGAGGCCGACCACGCGGTCTTCGAGCGTATCGCGCGCCGTCAACACGAGCACCGGCGTCTGCACACGACGGTCGCGCAGCCGTCGCAGGACGGCGAGGCCGTCGACCTTCGGCAGCGCGAGGTCGAGCACGACGAGGTCGTAGTTCGTCGTGGCGAGCGCATCGTTCGCGGCCTGCCCGTCGGCGACGTGGTCGACGGCGTACGCCGACTGCACGAGCGCGCGCGTGAGCGCAGCCGCGAGCACGGGATCGTCTTCGACGACGAGGATGCGCATGGTGGGGAAGGATACGGTACATTCGCCACCCGATGCCCGCCGCGCAGCCGCCGCTTTCCGCGCAGGACCTGGAAGCGATCCTCGACGTCACCAAGAGGCTCGCGGCGCCGTTCGACCTGCCGACGATGCTGGGCGCGGTCGTCGATGCGGCGAAGCAGGTGCTGCGTGCGGAGCGCGGATCGGTGTGGCTCTACGACGAGCCGAAGGGCGAGCTCGTCCTCGAAGTCGCGACCGCGATCGCGCCGGTGCGCGTGCCGTGGCAGGCGGGCCTCGTCGGCGCCTGCGCGCATTCGCGCCGCATCATCAACGTGCCCGACTGCTACGCCGATCCGCGCTTCGATTCGAGCATCGACAAGGCATCCGGCTACCGCACGCGCTGCATGCTGACGCTGCCGCTCGTCGATCACCGCGAGATGCTCGTGGGCGTGATGCAGGTGCTGAACAAGCGTGGCGGCGTCTTCGACGCAGGCGACGAGGCGGTTGCGGCCGCGCTGGCCGCGCAGTGCGCGGTCGCGTTGTCCCGCGTGCGGATGACCGACGCGCTGATCGAAGGCGAGCGCATGCGGCAAGCGCTCGAGATGGCGCGCGAAGTCCAGATGAGTACGCTGCCGCGGACCCTGCCCGACGTGCCCGGCTACGAGATCGCGACGACCTTCAGGCCGGCCGAACTGACGGGCGGCGACACGTTCGACGTGGCGACGGTGGACGATTCGCTGTTGCTGGTGCTCGGGGATGCGACGGGCCACGGCATCGCGCCCGCGCTGTCGGTGACTCAGATGCAGGCGATGTTGCGCATGGCCTTTCGCTTGGGCGCCGACCTCGACACCGCGTTCATGCAGGTCAACAATCGGATGTGCGAAACGCTCGCGGACGATCGCTTCGTCACGGCATTCATCGGACTGCTCGACCCCGCGACGCACGTGCTGCGCTTTCACAGCGGAGGCCAGGGACCGATCCTTCGCTACCGCGCGCACGATCGGCAGTTCGATCGGTTCAAGCCGACGAGCTTTCCGCTCGGCGCGATGATGCTGTCCGGCACGCGGCGACCGATCGCGCTCGAGTTAGCGCCCGGCGACATGCTCGTGCTCGTCTCCGACGGGATCCTCGAGCAGGAGAACGACCGTGGCGAAGCGTTCGGCGAGGATCGGCTGCATGACATCGTCACGGCCCATGCCGGCGATGGCGCGCGCCAGGTTCGCGAGCAATTGGAACGGGCGCTCACGGCGTTCGCCGCCGGGGCGCCCCAGGCGGACGACGTGACGGCGGTGCTCGTCCAGCGCCGCGTGCAATCGGCCGCGACCCGCGCGTTCGAGCGGTCGTTCGAGGCGCTGCCCGAACTGGTGGAATTCACCGCGGAAACGTTCGAGGCGCTCGGAATCGACGCCGAAATCCGCGGCCGCGCCGATTTCGTGCTGGAAGAATTGTTCACGAACATGGTGAAATACGGGCGGGGAAGCACCGCACCGATCCGGGTGGGCCTCGCCCGCCAAGGAGACGGCGCGGTGCTGACGCTCGTCGACCATGACGTCGAACCCTTCGACGTCACCACCGCGCCCGAAGTCGATCTCGGGCGGCCGATCGACGAGCGGGAACCGGGCGGCCTCGGCCTGCACCTGGTCCGGAAGCTCGCCGATCGCGTCGCGTACGAGTACGCCGACGCGGCGCGCGAGAGCCGGATCACCGTGTGGCTCGACGCCAGGGGCAAGGCGCGCGACGGCGTGACCGGGAGGGGAGGCAACGATGCTCGGGATTGAGCGTACGGCAGACGGCACCGTGGTGGTCAGCGGGCGTCTCGACGCCGCGGAAGCGGCGAGGGCGCAATCGTTCCTCGACGGCGTGGACGGCGCCGTCACCCTCGACTGCAGCGGTCTCGACTACATCTCCAGCGCCGGTCTGGGCGTGCTTCTCAAAACCCAGAAGCGCCTGCTGGCGGGCAACGGCAAGCTCCGGCTCGCCGGTCTCAAATCGCACCTTCACGACATCTTCACGTACTCGGGCTTCGATCAGCTCTTCGAGATCGAGCCGGGCGCCCGATGACCGCGGCGGTTCGATCCGCCGCCAACTTTTCGCCAGTCCGCGTGTAATTGTGGACAACGACGTCGATCAGGCGCTGGTCGAGCGGTTCCGCAAGAGCAGGGACCGCGAAGCCTTCACCTCCTTGATGGTCCGGTACCAGCGGCCGATCTACAACGCCGCGTTCTGGATCCTCAAGAGCGCCGACGACGCACGCGACGTCGCGCAGACGGTTTTTTTGAAGGTTGCAGAGCACCTCGACGAATACGATTCGCAGCACCGATTCTTCAGCTGGATTTACCGCATCGCCGTCAATGAATCGCTCAACCTGCTCCGACGCAACGGCCACGAGGAAGCGCTCGACGACGAGATCGAGCTACCCAACCCGGCCGGGGACGATCCGGAATCACGGGCGGGCAATGCCGAGCGGACGCGGTCGATCGAGCGGGCGTTGACGAGCATGTCGCGGATGGATCGCACGGTCATCGTGCTTCGTCATTTTTCCGAATGCAGTTACCAGGAGATCGCGCAAATCCTGGAGGTGGACGAGAAGACGGTGAAGTCGCGTCTTTTCGAGGCACGCCACCGCCTGCGCGAGCTTCTGAAGGAATATCGGCCGACATGAGCGCCCAACGGATTGACGTTTTGATGCAGGCGGTCCTCGACGGCGAGGCGACTCCCGCCGAGGCGCGCGAGGTCGAGATCCGCATCGCGTCCGACCCCGCCGCCAACGAGCGCTTCGAGGAGATGCGCGTCGTGTTCGAGGGCCTGCGAAACGTACCGAAAGTCCATCCGCCGGAGGGGTTGATCGCGTCGGTCCTCGCCGCGCTGCCCGCCGACCAGGCGCCGCGCGACGGTGACGACCAACTTTTCGCCGACGCGGGTGTAATTAGGGCAAGTTCGAGGAATGGCCGGGGTTCCCGGCGAAGCGCAAAGGTGTTTCGAGTTCTCCAACCGTGGGCATTTCCGAGGGGCACAGCAATGAACGAACGTAAGAACGGCACGTCGTCCAATCGCAAGGTCATGATCGGTGGCGGTCTCGCGATCGCGGCAGCGGCCGTCGCCGTGTCGCTCGGCATCTTCCCGCCGAACTCGTCCGAAACCGCCGGGACGATCGTGCCTGCGAGCCGCTATCGCGCGGCGCAATCGGGCGATCTCGTCGGCAACGGTTCGCCAGGGAACGCCCAAGCGCCCGCGCCAACGCCGAATGCAGGCGTGGCCGGCACCGCTGGTCTATCCGGCACCTCGGGTACGTCGGGTCTGTCGGGAACGTCCGGTCTATCCGGCACCTCGGGTACGTCGGGTCTGTCGGGCACCTCGGGTACGTCGGGTCTGTCGGGTACCTCGGGTACGTCGGGTCTGTCGGGCACGTCGGGTACG
>DASTGT010000076.1:0-33789 GCA_035718935.1 Casimicrobiaceae bacterium | reverse complement strand
CGCTGATCTGGTTCGCCTCGCAGCCGAGGCCGACGATCAGCACGCCGGCGAAGTTCGCGTGCTTCGCGTAACCGCCGAGCGTGCGGCGCAGGATCTGCATCCCTTCGCCCTGCGTGTCCATGCCGCAGCCCGAGCCGTGCGTGAGCGCGACGACGCCGTCGACGTTCGCAAACGCCGCGAGCCGCTCGCGGGTGAAATGCGAGGCGATGCCACGCGCCACCGTCGCGGAGCAATTGACGGTGGACAAAATGCCGATGTAGTTGCGCGTCGCCACTTTGCCGGCGTGGGGGCCGGATCGGCGGACGATGCCCTGGAAGCTGGCGGGCGGCGTGACGTACGGCGTGGGCTTCACGTCGACGCCGAACGCGTAGTCGCGCTCGAAGTCGCCCATGGCGAGATTGTGCAGGTGCACGTGCTCGCCCGCGCGAATGTCGCGGCTGGCGAAGCCGATGATCTGGTTGTAGCGACGCACCGGCGCGCCCTTGGCGAGCGCGCACGTGGCGACCTTGTGGCCCGGCGGCACCAGGCCCGCGACGGTGACGTTCTCGTCGATGAGCGTCGTGCCGCCGACGAGCTGCTGGCGCGCGATGACGACGTCGTCGCCCGGGTGGAGCCGGATCGTGAGCGAAGAGCGGGTGAGCATGAAAGCTTCGACCGGCGAAAGTCGTCGCCGATCGGTCCGTAGGGGAGACGACGAGGCTACCGTCGGCGGCGTGCGGTGGTCAAGTGGCATGACCAGCGCGGCATCGGTGCAACAGACGAAGCTCTTCGACACGCGAGGCGCGCTGCGGCGCTTGCGCGGCATCGGGGGACGTCGCATCCTTCGCGTTGCAACCTCCTCCCCTGGAACTGCGCCCGACGAGCATGGCCGCGCCTCCGCTTTCGACCGAGGTTCTTGCGTTGGCGCGTGGCGTCTCGGGTTACCTCGCCAAGCCGAACGGCGTGCCCGGCATCGGCGTCGTCGTCCTGATGGAAGCGTTCGGCCTGAATGCGTTCGTGAAGGGTGTCTGCGAGCGCTTCGCGCGCGCCGGCTACATGGCGCTCGCGCCCGACGTCTATCACGGCGACTCGTTTTCCTACGATCAGCGCGAGCAGGCGATCGCGCGGCTCGGCGAAGTCGACGATGACGAGGCGATGCGCGAGGTCGGCGCGGCGCTCGATGCGCTCGCTGCGAACGGAGCGCGCGAGGGCAAGCTCGCGATCATCGGCTTTTGCATGGGCGGTCGCCTCGCGTTTCTCGCCAACGCCGTCCACGCGGATCGGCTGAGCGCGTCGGTGTCGATGTACGGCGGCGGCATCGCGCCCGCCGTTCCGCGCGGGCCGCGCAAGCCACTGGTCGATCGCGCCGCGGATCTCGGCGCGCCGCAACTGCTGATCTACGGCGCGCGCGATGCATCGATCGCGAGCGACGAGCACGCGCGCATCGCCAAAGCGCTCTCGGATGCGAACAAGCGCTACACGCTTTCCGTGCTGCCCGACGCGCCGCACGCGTTCGCCACCTTCGACCGCCCGAGCTATCATCAGGCGGCCGCGGAAGCCGCGTGGCGCATGACGTTCGGCTTCTTCGTCGACACGCTGATGCAGGGCCCGGCGGGCGTCTACACGTAATCGCGCCGGCCTCGGCCGGCACGTGGTGCGGACCCTCGCGCATGCGCGATGATTCGCATCATCGCGTAGAATTGATCGTTTCGCATGCTCGCGCCATGACGGGACGACTCGCCGACAAGACCGCATTCATCACCGCGGCCGCTCAGGGCATCGGGCGAGCGTCGGCGATCGCGATGGCGCGCGAAGGCGCGCACGTCGTGGCGACGGACGTCAACGCCGCGGCGCTCGAAACGCTGGCGAGCGAAGCGAACATCGAGACGCGCGTCCTCGACGTGCTCGACGACGCGGCGCTCACCCAGGCGCTGCAGACGTTGCCGAGCCTCTCGATCCTCTTCAACTGCGCGGGCTACGTGCACCAGGGATCGATCCTCGACTGCACGCCCGACGACTGGCGCAGGAGCTTCGATCTCAACGTGCGCGCGATGTACGTTGCGATCCGTGCGGCGCTGCCGAACATGTTGCGCGCTTACGAGACGAACGGCCGCACGGCAAGCATCGTCAACATGGCGTCGATCGCCGGCTCGATCAAAGGTCTGCCCAACCGCTTCGCGTACGGCGCATCGAAGGCGGCGGTGATCGGGCTCACGAAGTCGGTGGCTGCCGATTACGTGCAGAAGGGCGTGCGCTGCAACGCGATCGCGCCGGGTACCGTCGACACGCCGTCGCTCGCCGAAAGGATCAATGCGTTCCCCGATCCCGTACAGGCGCGCAGCATGTTCATCGCGCGCCAGCCGATGGGACGGCTCGCGAAGCCCGAGGAAATCGCGCCGCTCGTCGTGTTTCTCGCATCCGACGAAGCGGCCTTCATCACCGGCAACGTGTATTCATGCGATGGCGGCATGACGATCTAGCAAGACGGGAGCACCCCGCCGCACGTTGTTCGGAACGACTCGAAAAGGAGGAATGCACCGATGAAGCTCGTACGTTACGGTCCTGCCGGCCGGGAGAAGCCCGGCCTGATCGACGCCGCGGGTGTGCTGCGCGATCTGTCGCGCAAGGTCGACGACATCGACGGCAACGCGCTGTCGCCGACGTCGCTCGCGGGCCTGCGCAAGCTCGATACCCGCAGGCTCCCTGCCGTTCGCGGGCGGCCGCGGCTCGGACCGTGCGTCGCGCCACCACCGAAGTTCGTCGCGATCGGCCTCAACTACAGCGATCACGCGAAAGAGACCGGCGCGCCGATTCCCGAGCATCCGGTCGTGTTCTTCAAGGCGCAGACGTGCATGGTCGGCGCCAACGACAACGTGATGCTGCCGTACGAATCGTCGAAGGTCGACTGGGAGGTCGAACTCGGCGTCGTCATCGGTCGCACGGCACGCTACGTCGCCGAGAAGGACGCGCTGCGCTACGTCGCCGGCTATTGCATCGTGAACGACGTTTCCGAGCGCGAATTCCAGATGCATCGCAGCGCGACGCAGTGGAGCAAGGGCAAGGGCTGCGACACCTTCGGACCCGTCGGTCCGTGGCTCGTCACCGCCGACGAGGTCCGCGACCCGCAGAACCTCGACATGTGGCTCGACGTGAACGGCGAGCGCAAGCAAACCGGCAACACGCGCACGATGATCTTCAGCGTCGCGCAGCTGATCTCCGACGTGTCGCGCTACATGACCCTGCTTCCGGGCGACCTCGTCACCACCGGCACGCCACCCGGCGTGGGCATGGGCCGCAATCCGCAGCAGTGGCTGCAGGCGGGCGATGTCGTCACGCTCGGCATCGAGGGCCTCGGCGAGCAGCGCCAGCGCGTCGTCGCGTTCAAGGGACGCCGGATGGCGGCGTGACGTCGGGCATGCGCTGGGCGTCGCGGATCAGCGGCGCGACACTCCATGCCCAGCGCGGTCAACGACTCGCGGCGACGATGCCCGCGAGCGCCCGCGGCGCGCAGCGTCGCCCAGAACATCGAATCCGACGGTCGAACCGTACCATCACCGCGGTGGGCGACCTTCGCCGTACGCCCTGCGCTGCGCGAGATTGCGCATCAGCGCGCCGAGGCCGAAGGTCCACGGTGCGATCGCATCGCAGTAGTCGACGCGATTGACGAGCGCGCCGAGCGCGGGCGCCGCGATCGTGACCACGTCGCCGACGTCGTGCGTGAAGCCCTGCCCGGGCTCGCGGCGATCCTCGATGGGCGCAAACATGGTGCCGAGGAAGAGCATCAGGCCGTCGGGGTATTGATGATCGGGGCCGATTGCGTGCGAGACGAGATCGAGCGGATCGCGGCTGATCTCGAGGAGCGGGCAGGCGCCGTGCAGCACGAAGCCGTCGTCGCCTTCGACGGTGAGCTCGAGCGTCGAGGCGCGGACGCTGTCGATGGTGAAGTGCTCGTCGAAAAGCCGGATGAACGGCCCGATCGCGCACGACGCGTTGTTGTCCTTGGCGCGCCCGAGCAGGAGCGCGCTGCGTCCTTCGAAGTCGCGCAGGTTGACATCGTTGCCGAGCGCAGCGCCGACCGTCTCGGCGCGCGCGTTGACCGCGAGCACCACCTCGGGCTCGGGGTTGTTCCACGTCGACTTCCGGTGAATGCCGATGGCGGCGCCGTTTCCGACCGACGCCATCGGCGGCGCCTTGGTGAAGATCTCCGCGTCGGGACCGATGCCCACTTCGAGGTACTGCGACCACAGTCCCTCGCCCTGCAGCACGTGCTTCACGCGTATCGCCTCCGCGGATCCCGGCACGACGTTGCGCAGGTTCTCGCCGATGGCGGCCGCGACCTTGCGACGTACTTCGTCGGCACGCGCGGGATCGCCGCGCGCCTGCTCCTCGATCACGCGCTCGAGCATGCTCGCCACGAACGTCACGCCCGAGGCCTTGACGACCTGCAGGTCGCACGGCGCGAGCAGCCACGGCTTCGCGGGATCGCGCGCCGCGTCGGCGGCGTTCGCGAGCGCGTCCGACAGCGGACCCACGCGGGGCAGCGCGTTCGCCGCGCGGATCTCGCGCACGACGTCCGCACGATTCAACAGGTCACTGCAGGTCGGCGAGATCGCGGAGAGGTCGAGCAGATCGTCGCCTTGGACGCAGACGAGCACCGGACCGTCGACCGCGGGCACCCATGCGCGGCCGATCAGCAGCGCGCGCGCGGCGTCGGTCGGAAGACACCGCGACGAAGTTAGATGCGGGCGGAGATCGTGCGTCATGGGGTGCGATGATACGGGGCGCCGCGAGCGCGCCGTGCGCGATCGCATCAGGCGTCCCAGGATGGAACGACCCCCACGCCCGCTCCGCTTGCTGCCTCCAGAGGGGGCGCGGACGTGATCGACTCGATCGTCCGCCACTCGCCCGACGGCGTTCTCTATCCCGAGTGCGCGCCGCGCGCGAGCGGCATGCTCCCGCTCGACGGACGTCACCGGATGTACTGGGAAGAGTGCGGCGAGCCGCGCGGCGTCCCGCTCCTCTTCATCCACGGCGGTCCCGGCGGCGGCAGCCAGCCGCATCACCGGCGCTTTTACGATCCGTCGTTTTGGCGGATCGTCCTCTACGACCAGCGCGGCGCCGGCCGCTCCACGCCGTCGGCGGACCTCGTCGACAACACCACCGCGCACCTCGTCGAGGACATCGAGCGGCTGCGCGAGCACCTGCAGATCGACCGCTGGCTGCTCTTCGGCGGCTCGTGGGGATCGACGCTTGCGCTCGTCTACGCGCAGGCGCATCCCGAGCGCGTGCTCGGGCTGGTGCTGCGCGGCGTATTCCTCGCAACGCGCACAGAAGTCGACTGGTTCGTCCGCGGCATGCGGCGCATCTTCCCGGAAGCGTGGCGCGACTTCACGCAGTTCCTGCCGGAGAACGAGCGGGGCGACGTCGTGCAAGGCTACTACCGCCGGCTCGTCGACGCCGATCCGCGCGTGCACGAGCCGGCCGCCATCGCGTGGGACCGGTACGAGACCGCGTGCTCGACGCTGCTGCCGAAGCCCGCGCCTGCGCCGCGCGGCGAGGCCGACGGCTCGGCGCTCGCGATCGCGCGAATCGAGGCGCACTACTTCGTGCATGACTCGTTTCTCGTGCCCAATCAGATTCTCGACGCGGTGGGATGCATCGCGCATCTGCCGTGCACGATCGTGCAGGGGCGCTACGACATCGTGTGCCCGCCGATATCGGCGGAAACGCTCGCCCGCGCGTGGCCGGGCTGCGACTACGTCGTCGTCCCCGACGCCGGGCACTCGGTGCGCGAGCCCGGCACGATGCGCGAGCTCGTCGGCGCCGTGCGGCGCATGCAGCATCGCATGCGATGAACGCGTCGACGTCGAACGCGGCGTGGGCAGCGCGCAGCGATGCCGCCGTGTGGCATCCCTGCACGCAGATGAAGCGGCACCGGACGGTGCCACCGCTGCCGATCGCGCGGGCGGAAGGCGCGTGGCTCTACGACTACGAAGGCGGACGCTACCTCGACGCCGTGGGCTCGTGGTGGGTCAACCTCTTCGGCCACGCGAATCCGCGCATCAATGCCGCGCTGCGCGAGCAGCTCGACGCGCTCGAGCACGTGATGCTCGCGGGTTTCACGCACGCGCCGGTCGTCGAGCTCTCCGAGCGCTTGTCCGCGCTCGCACCCGGCGGCCTGTCGCACGCGTTCTACGGCTCGGATGGCGCGTCGGCGACCGAGATCGCGCTCAAGATGAGCTTCCACCACTGGCGCCAGCGCGGCGTGCGCGGCAAGGACCGGTACGCGCGACTGGCCGGCGGCTATCACGGCGAGACCGTCGGTGCGCTGTCGGTGACCGACGTCGCGCTTTTCTGCGACGCCTACGCACCCCTCCTGCGCTCGCATCCGCTGCTGCCGTCGCCGGCCGTCCACGACATGCGAACCGCGGATGCCGCATGCGAGGAGGCCATCGACGCGCTCGGGCGTTTCCTCGACGAACATGCCGCATCGACGTCGGCACTGATCGTCGAGCCGCTCGTGCAGGGCGCGCGCGGCATGGCGATGTACGCGCCGCGCTATCTCGCCGCCGCGCGCGAGCTGACGCGGGAGTACGGCGTGCACCTGATCGCCGACGAGATCATGACCGGCTTCGGACGCACGGGGACGATGTTCGCGTGCGAGCAGGCGGAAATCATTCCCGATTTCCTGTGCTTGTCGAAAGGCATCACCGGCGGCTACCTGGCGCTGTCCTGCGTGCTGACGACCGACGACGTGTTCGCGACGTTCTACCACGACGACGTCGCGCGCGGCTTTCTGCACTCGCATTCGTACACGGGCAACGCGCTCGCGTGCCGGGCGGCACTCGCGGCGCTCGACATCTTTCGCGACGACGACGTCATCGCTCGCAATCGCGAAAAGGCCATGCAGTGGCGGCGCGCGTGCGCGCCGCTCGTCGCGCATCCGCGCGTGCAGTCGTCTCGCCAATGCGGGATGATCGTCGCGTTCGACGTCGCAGACGCCGACGCGCAGTTCGGCCAGCGCTTTGCTGCCGGCGCGCTCGCGCGCGGCGTGGTGCTGCGGCCGATCGGATCGACCGTCTATTTCATGCCTCCGTACATCGTGACCGACGACGAATTCGCCTGGCTCGTCGCACGCACCGTCGACACGCTCGATGCGCTCTAGCATCCCGCGCCTGCTCGTCGCGCTGATCGGTTGCGTAGCGATGAGCGCGCAGGCCGCGTTGCCGCGGGCAATCGGCCGCGCGTTTCTCGATGCCGGCATCCGCCTCGACCACGCCGCGATCGTCGTGCAGGACACGAAAAAGCCGAAGCCTCTCTTCGCGTACGACGGCAACCGCTCGCGCAGTCCGGCCTCGGTGATGAAGCTCGTCACGACGTTCGCCGCGCTCGAACTGCTTGGTCCCGACTATCGGTGGAAGACCGAGGCCTATCTCGACGGTCCGCTCGTCGACGGCACGCTGCACGGCAACCTGATCCTCAAGGGTTACGGCGATCCGAAGATCACCGTCGAGCAGTGGCAGGCGTTCATCGACGACCTCTACGCCAAAGGTCTGCACGCGATCGACGGCAAGCTCGTGCTCGACCGCAGCCGCTTCGCGCTGCCACCCTACGATGCCGCGGCGTTCGATGGATCGCCCGAGAAGCCGTACAACGTCGGACCCGACGCGCTGCTCGTGAACTTCAAGTCGCTGAAGCTGACGCTGGCACCCGATCCCGCCGGTACCGTCGCGGTCCACGTTGATCCGCCCCTCGATGCGGTCGGGCTGATGGCGCCGCCCGCGTCGGATGGCGCGTGCGGAGATTGGCTCGCGACGTCGTTGCCTTCGATCCGCGACCGTGGCGACCACGCCGACATTGCGTTTCTCGGGAGCTATCCGGTGAGTTGCGGCGAGCGCGAGTGGTGGCTCGCCGCGCTCGATCACGCGCACTACGTGCACGCGATCTTCGCCACGTACTTTCGCGCAATCGGTGGCCGCTTCGACGGCGGTGTCGCGGCGGGACGCGCCCCGGCGGGCGCACTGCCGTTCGCGACGCTCGAATCGCCGCCGCTCGCCGACATCGTGCGCGACGTCAACAAGCGCTCGAACAATGTGATGGCGCGCCAGGTGTTCCTCACGCTCGCGACGGCGACCGCCCCGTTGCCCGCCACGCCGGAGAAGGCGACGAAGGCGGTCGCGCGCTGGCTTGCTGCGCGCAAGATTGCCGTGCCGGGACTCGTGATCGAGAACGGATCGGGCTTGTCGCGGCGCGAGCGCGCGAGCGCGATCGGCCTCAACAACCTGCTGATCGCCGCCGATCGCAGCGGCGTGCGCGAGGAGTTCGAGCGCTCGCTCGCCGTGGCGGCCTTCGACGGCACCGTCGAGCATCGCTTCCTCGACGCGCCGGTTGCGGGGCAGGCACTGCTGAAGACCGGCTCGCTCGAAGGCGTGCGCTCGATTGCGGGCTACGTGATCGATGCGAGCGGCCGGCGCTTCACCGTCGTCGCGATCGTCAACGACGCGAACGCCGCGCGCGCGCGTCCGGCGCTCGACTACCTCGTGCAGTGGGTCTACGAGAACGGCGCAACGTGGGACCCGGCGCGCCAGCGCTGACACACCTCCGACACGTGTCGGAGGAGTGTCAGAGGAGTGTCAGAGGCCGCTGACCGGCTGGCTCTGATGGAAGCGCAGGTAGCCCTTCACGACGCGGTAGATCACCCAGATCGTCGTGGCGATCCAGATCGCCCACGCGATCGGCGCGCCGATCAGAATCCACACCAGCGTCCAGAAAATCAGCCAACCGAGGCAGTTCCAGAACAGCGACCACCAGAACGTGCGGATCAGCCAGCTCATGTGCGACTCGAGCCAGGTGCCGCGCGCATCGCCGCGCGACGCGTACGCGATGACGACGCCGATGATCCCCAGGATCGTGAACAGCGGCGCACCGATGAGAAAACCGTGGCCGACGATGCCGACGATCGCCGCGATCGCGAAGAGCGCATAGACGATCAGCGTCGCGTTGACCGGCGGCTGCCGGGATTCGACCGCTGGAGCGGGATAGTCAGCCATGGTGATCTCCGTTCCTCCGAAAGAACCTGCCCATCGCGTTCGTGGGCCCGTCGAGCAAGATGGGGCGTGCCCACTGCGGGCTCAAGGCGGGTGCGACGGAATGCACGACGACGGGCGCGAGATGCGCGATCCGCGTCCTAGTATGCGCTGCCGTCCTTGTGGACATAACGGATGTCCTGCCCTTTCCCGGCCATCGCCAGGTCGTCGTCCGGATAGTGCGCGCGGTCTTCCGGATCGCGATTACCGATCTCGAGATAACGTGCCGGCACGTCGCTGCGATTGACGAAATGGTGAGCGTCGGGCTTGCCCGCCGGGTAGCCGGCGCAATCGCCGGCGCGCAACAGCTGTTCTCCGCCGTCGGTCACCAGCGTCACTTCGCCTTCGAGCACGTAGACGAACTCGTCCTCCGCGCTGTGCCAATGGCGCAGCGCGGATTGCCCGCCCGGGGGGAGCGTCACGAGATTGACGCCAAAGCGCGTGAGGCCGCACGCCTCGCCGAGGCGCCGCTTCACGCGGTCCCCCATGCGCGAGCGAAACGGTTCGGGATAACCGGAGCCGCGACGTTCGGGAACGCTGGCAGGCTCGAGTGCAGGCAGGCGAAGGTTTCGCATGGTGCTCGTTCTCGTTCGATGCGCTTCGATGGGCGGCCGCCGCCCACTCGGCAGCGCCCGTATAATGGCTCGCCGCGCGTGCGCCCGCCACCCTTTTCGCGGCGCCCGACGACGCCAACGACAAGGAGCCGACGATGGAAATCTCCCGGGAATCGCTGCTCGACGACTTCTCCGCGATGCTGACCGACGCGGAGGACCTCCTCCGCCGCGCGGGCAACGAGACGGGCGAGCGCGCGAAGGATCTGCGCGCGCAGGTCGAGGCGAAGTTGCTCGCCGCCAAGCTGCGCCTGCAGGAGCTCGAAGGCGAGGCGATGGATCGCGCCAAGCAGGCGGCGCGCTACACCGACGATTACGTTCACGACAGTCCGTGGGTGTCGATCGGCGTCGCCGCGGCGACCGGCTTCGTGCTCGGTCTGCTCGTCAACCGCCGCTGAGCGTCTTCCAGACCCTCTCCACGCGGGCTTCGACGGCCGCATCCATCGCGATCGGCCGTCCCCATTCGCGTCCGGTCTCGGCCGGCCACTTGTTCGTCGCGTCGATGCCCATCTTGCTGCCGAGGCCGGCCACGGGCGACGCGAAGTCCAGATAGTCGATCGGCGTGTTCGGCACGATGAGCGTATCGCGGGCGGGATCGACGCGCGTGGTCAGCGCCCACACGACCTCCTTCCAGTCGCGGACGTCGACGTCGTCGTCGGTCACGACGATCATCTTGGTGTACATGAACTGCCGCAGGAAGCTCCAGATGCCGAACATCACGCGCTTCGCGTGTCCGGGGTATTGCTTCTTCATGGAGACGACGGCGAGGCGATAGCTGCATCCTTCGGGCGGAAGGTGGAAGTCGACGATCTCCGGATATTGCTTCTGCAGCAGCGGAACGAAGACTTCGTTCAGCGCAACGCCGAGCATCGCCGGCTCGTCGGGCGGCTTGCCGGTATAGGTCGAGTGATAGATCGGATCGCGGCGCAGCGTGATGCGCTCGATCTTGAACACCGGAAAGCGCTCGGTTTCGTTGTAGTAGCCGGTGTGATCCCCGAACGGGCCTTCGAGCGCGGTCTCGTAGCCGGTCGGATCGTTCGCGTCGGGTTGGATGAATCCTTCGAGCACCAGCTCGGCGCTCGCGGGAACCTGCAGATCGTGCGTGACGCACTTCACGATCTCCGTGCGGCTGCCGCGCAGCAATCCTGCGAATTGATACTCGGACAGCGTGTCGGGCACCGGCGTGACCGCGCCGAGGATCGTCGCCGGATCGGCGCCGAGCGCGACCGCGATGGGAAACGGCGTCCCCGGCGCTGCGAGCGCATGGTCGCGAAAGTCGAGCGCGCCGCCGCGGTGCGCGAGCCAGCGCATGATCACCTTGTCGCGCGCGACGACCTGCTGCCGATAGATGCCGAGGTTCTGGCGCTTCTTGTGCGGCCCGCGCGTCACCGTCAAACCCCACGTGATGAGCGGCCCCGCGTCGCCGGGCCAGCACGTCTGGATCGGCAGCCGAGCGAGGTCGACGTCGACGCCTGCCCACACGACCTCCTGGCACGGCGCGCTCCGGCGTTCCTTCGGCGCCATGTCCATCACCTTCATCAGCATCGGGCGCGTGGTGCGCCACGCATCGACGAGGCCCTTCGGCGGCTCGGGTTCCTTGAGGAAGCCGAGCAGGCGGCCGATCTCGCGCAGCGCAGCGCGCCAATCGTCGTGCTCGACGCCCATCGCCTTCGCCACGCGCTTGGGCGTGCCGAACAAGTTGCCGAGCACGGGGATGACGGCGCCGTTCGGCCCGCGGCGCTCGCCCGCCGGATGCTCGAAGAGCAATGCGGGCCCGCCCGCGCGCAGCGCGCGATCACAGAGCGCGGTCATCTCGAGATTCGGATCGACCACGTCGCGTACGCGGCGAAGGTCGCCCGCGCGTTCGAGTTGCGCGAGGAAATCGCGGAGGTCGGCGTAAGCCATCGTCGAGGCGGTCGGAGTCGGACCGCGCCATGATACGGGCCGCTTCCGACTCGGCACACTTTTGATCACGACCTGCTTGCGCAGGCGCTAATTCACCGATGCGGCGCTACGCGTTCCATCCGGAATCATGCGCTGGTGATGTCTTACTCGTGGCGACGCGAGGCACGCACGTCGGCGCGCATCACAGGAAGCGCGTGAGCTCGCGCCAGCGCGCCAGCTTTTCGTCGATCGGAAGGGTGTAGGCAGGACTGGTCGACGGCATGACGATCGTCGCGTAACCTGCCTCGTCCCACACGGGGCGCGCGCGGCCGGCGGTCTGCCCGTTGAAGCAGACGGCGGCGAGGTTCGGCGCGACGCGTCGAATGCGCCGCACCTCGCCGCGCTCCGCATTGCGAATCGACGCGTCGAGGCTTCCCGGGCGCTCGCAGGCGACGATCGTGTCCCAGATCGCGATGCCATGCGCCTTCACGCGCTCGAGTCGCTCGGCGTAAGGAAGCTCGGCGAGCGGCTCGCGCAGCACCGCTCCGAGAATCGGCCAGAAATGATTGCGTGGATGCGCGTAATACTGCTTGGCGGCAAGCGACGCCTCCGACGGAAAGCTGCCGAGGATGAGCACGCGCGCGTCGGGCGCGACGATAGGTGCGAGGCCGCGCAGGCGCGCGAGCGCCGGTGCCGCCCTCACCAATGCATGGGCCAGCGGCCGCGCAGCGCGTCGTCGGCGACGATACCGACGAATACCGTCATGCCGAGCCAGTGATTGCCGAGGAATGCGCGGAAGCACGCCGCGGGATCGCGCGTGCGGACGAGCCAGACGTGCCACCCGGCCTGCGCTGCGGCGACGGCCAGGGCCATGTAATAGCCGAGGCCAAATCCGTAAACGCGTCCGAGCCACGCCATGCCGGCCAAATAGACGAGATAGCAGATCGCGACGGCGAGCACGTCGAATCGTCCGAACGTCAGCGCGGACGTGCGGATGCCGATCTTCGCGTCGTCGGCGCGGTCGACCATCGCGTACTCGGTGTCGTAGGCGACCACCCAGAACAGGTTCACGACCAGGTACGCCCACGCGAGCGCCGGAACGCGGTTCAGGACCGCGGCGTACGCCATCGGGATCCCGAACGAGAAGGCGATGCCGAGGAATGCCTGGGGCAGCGCGAAGACGCGCTTGACGAACGGATACGCGATCGCGATCGCGATTGCCGGAATCGACCACAGCATCGTCGCGCGATTGGTGAAAAGCACGAGCAGAAACGCGAGGAAGCCGCCGACCGCCGCGACGACCAGCGCTTCCCAAGGCGCGATCTCGCGCGTGGCGAGCGGCCGCTTCGCGGTGCGCGCGACGTGCGCGTCGTAATCGCGGTCGGCCCAGTCGTTCATCGCGCAACCGGCCGAGCGCGTGACCAGCGTACCGACGACGAAGATCAGCACCAGCGAGCCGCGCGGCCGTCCGCCGGCGGCGAGCCACAGCGCGCAAAGCGTCGGCCACAGCAGGAGCAGCGTACCGATCGGCTTGTCGAGCCGCATCAGCCGCTCGTACGCGTCGAGGCGCTCGACGAGCGTCAGCTTGCGCGGTGCCGGGGCGACCGCGTCGGTCATGCGATCGGCAGCGAAAGCTGCCGGCGCAGCTCGCGCGGCGCGGCTTCCTTCAGCGCGTCGTGCGGCGTCGGATGGCGCAGCGTCACGCGCAATTCGCGCTTCATGCGCGCGTTGACGAGCCGCCTCGATTCGCTCATGAACGACAGGAGCATCGGCGCGATGAGCCGCTCGGCGTCGTCCCACGAAACCCGAGGCGGCCGCGGCAGCCGGAAGGCATCGGCAACCGCGTCGAACCACGCGCCCATCTTCATCTCGCTGTCGTCGCAGACGTTGTACGCACGATTGGGGCGAGCGAGGAAGAGTGCCGCGACGATCGCGCGTGCGAGGTCGTCGGCGTGGACGTGATTGGTGAACACGTCCTCGTCGGGCACGAGCGCCGGCGTGCCGTGCTTCAGGCGCTCGATCGGCAGGCGCGTCGCCGCGTAAATGCCCGGCACGCGCAGGATCGACAGTGCGACGCCGTGCTGCGCGGCCCAATGCCGCAATCGTCGTTCCGCCGCGAGCCGACGACGCGCACGCGGCGTGTGCGCGCGCGTCGGTCGCGTCTCCGCCACGCGCGCACCCGCGCAGTCGCCGTACACGCCCGAGGTCGAAAGATAGACGAAGCGCCGCGGTATACTTCGCGCGCTCGACAACGCGGCGAGCAGGTTGCGCGTGCGCGGATCGTCCTTACCTTCGGAAGGTGGAGGCGCGCAATGCACGACGGCGAACGCACCGAGATCGAGCCGCGCGAGCGTGCGGCGATCGTCGAGATCGCCTTCGATCGGCACGATGCCGCGCTGTCGCAACTTGCGCACGTCGTCGCGGTTGCGCGTAACGCCGACGAGGCGCACGCGATGCCGCAGCAATTCGGCGACCCGCAGCGCCACGTCGCCGCATCCCACGAGCAACACCCGCTGCACCATGACGTTGCAGATTAGCATACGCCCGAGCGATCACGCGTTCCCTGCCGAGGACGGCGAGACGGTCTTGCAGGCGGCGATGCGCGCCGACCTGATGATCCCGTACGGCTGCCGCAACGGCGCGTGTGGCACGTGCAAGGGACGCATCCTGCAAGGCGAGGTCGACTTCGGCCCGCACCAGCCGTCGACGCTCACCGACGACGAGAAGCGGCGCGGACTCGCGCTCTTCTGCGTGGCGACGCCGAAGACCGATCTCGTCATCGAAGTGCGCGAGGTGCGCAAGGCGGGCGACATCCAGATCAAGCGGCTGCCCTGCCGCATCGAATCGATCGACAAGCGTGCGCCCGACGTCGCGATCGTCAAGCTCAAGCTGCCGGTCAACGAGCGCCTGCAATACCTCGCCGGCCAGTACATCGACTTCCTCTTGAAGGACGGGCACCGGCGCAGCTTCTCGATCGCGACGCCGCCGCACGCAGACGAGTTGCTCGAGCTGCATATCCGCCACACGCCCGGGGGCTTCTTCACCGATCCGCTGTTCACGTCGTACAAGGGGCGCGAGATCCTGCGCTTCGAGGGTCCGCTCGGCACGTTCTTTCTGCGCGAGGAGACCGACAAGCCGGTGATCTTCGTCGCCGGCGGCACGGGGTTCGCGCCGATCAAGGCGATCATCGAGCACATGTTCTTCAACCGGATCGCGCGCGAGATCGTGCTGTACTGGGGCGCGCGCGCGAAGCGCGATCTCTACATGCCCGAGGTGCCCGGTGCGTGGCAGCGGGAGCACGCGAACTTCACCTTCATTCCGGTGCTTTCGGATCCCGCGCCCGACGATGCGTGGCCCGGCCGCATTGGCTTCGTGCATCGGGCGGTGATGGACGACTTCAAGGACCTGTCGGGCTATCAGGTCTACGCGTGCGGCGCGCCAGCGATGATCGACGCTGCGCGGCGCGATTTCACGACGCTGCGCGGATTGCCCGAGAAGGAGTTCTTTGCGGACAGCTTCGTCTACGCCGCGGAAAGCGAGATCGTCAAGCCCTAGGCCCGGCCTCTTCGCGTGTCAGTGCGTCGAGCGCGAGCCGCAACGCCGCCGCCAAATGCGCCTGCGCCTCGTCGCGGCGGCCGAGCTTCGTGAAGAGCTCGCCGAGCGCGACGTGCGTACGCCAATGGTTGTCGAGTGCGAGGCTGGCCTCGAGGTAGGTCTGCGCCTTCCCCCACAGCTCGCTGCGCTCGCACAGGCGCCCGAGGGCGTAGAGCAGCACCGCATCCTGGTTGTGCGCCACGAGCCAGCGCTCGGCGATCTCGAGTTGCCGCTTCGCATCGGGCGGACGGCATTCGGCGTAGAGCAACGCGAGCCGCGGGTCCCAATGGCGATCGAGGCTTCGCGCGAGAAGGTCGGCCGCCTCGCGATCGGCGCCCGCCGAAAGAAAGCTGCGCGCCGCTGCGCGCGCCACGTTCGGCTGCAGGCGATCGCTCTCGGGAATGCGTGCCCAATAGCTGCGCAGACCCGACGCGTCGTGTGCGAATCCCGCCAGCGCATCCGCGTGCGCGCTGCCACGCAGCAGTTCGCCTTGCTTCGCGTCGTAGACCTTCCGCTTCACCAGCTGATCGACCAGCGCGGGCACTTCGGCCGGACGTCCGGCCGCGGTCAGCGCGCGCAGCTCGAGCCGCTGTGCCGCGGTGTGCAAGCCCGCCTCCTGGCGCAACTCGGCGAGCCGCGCGAGCGCTTCGGCCGGCTGGCCGCGCTCCAGCGCGAGCTCCGCTTCGAGCATGAGCCGCGGCACCGCGACGTTCGTCGCATGCGTGTCCGGCCGCTCGAGCATCGCAGCCGCGCCCTGGAAGTCGCGCATTTCGATCGCCGCGCGGGCACCGACGAGCGCCGCGACCGGCGTCGATTGCGGAATCGCGAGCGCCTCCTGCGCGAACTGCCTGGCCTTGCCGTGCCGCCCCTCGAGCAGCGCGACGACGGCGGCATCCTGCCGATTGCGAAAGCGCTCGAGCTGGCGTCGATGTCGCCCTTCGCGCACCTGCTCGGGAAGCTTCGCGAGCCGCACGCCCGCGCGTATCAGCGCGTAGAGCGCGAGAAAGAGCAGGATGAGCAGGATGATGAACGCGTTCTGCGACACCTCGATGCGATACGGCGGCGCGACGAACAGCACGTAACCGGTGTTCACGCGGAAAAGCAGCGCCAGCGTCACGGCCGCGGCCGCAACGAGGATGAACGCGATCAGCGCGCGAACCGTCATCGCGTCCTGCGCGCGACCTAGCGCGGCGCGCTCGACGCCTGCTCGCGCTCGAGCGACGCCTTGAGCGTGCGAACTGCGTCGAGCGACGCGGTGAGCTCGGGAACCTCGGTCGGCATCGGGATCGATGCGAGCTGCGCGAGCGTCGACAGCACCGATTGCACCTGCGGGCTGCCGCGATCGAAGTACTTCATCGCCCATTCGCGCGCCGCCGCGAGGTCGGCCTTGAAGGAGCGCTCGTCGCGCGCGAGGAGCGCAAGCCGCGCGGCGAGCAGCCTGAGGCGCAGATTTTCGCGCAGGAAGAACGACTGCTCGGGCGTCACGAGAGGCGCCGGAGGCCGGTCGGTGACTTCGATCCTGATCACGCTGCGAAGATCGTTCCAGACATCGTGCAGGAAACGCACCCATGGCGATTCGTTGGCCGGCTCAGGCGTTTGGGGCGGCGGACGCACGCGCTCGTCCTTGGCGAGCGGCAGCGAGTCGATCCCCTCGATGATCTGATCGATGCGGATCGAGATGCCCGCGACGTCGATGTACGGGACGGCCTTCAGCCGATCCATGTCGCGTGCGAGCGCGCGGCGCAACGGACCGAGCGCCGGGCGGTCGAGCCGGGCGAGCTTGGCATCCGCGACTTGCAGGGCAGTGAGCGCCGCCCGCACGTTGCCGCCGAGCGAAAGCTGCTGGCCTGCGAGCACGAGAATCTGCTCGACCTCCGACACCGTCAGCTCGTCACGCGAAGGCGCGAGGTCGCGATAGAGCGCCTCGAGCGCGGACTGCTGTGACTGGAATTCAGCGACGCGCGCTTCGAGGAGCGCGAGCTTCGCCTGCGCGTCGCGCAGCTCGTTCGCGAGATCCGAGTCGCGCGCCTTCGCTTGAGTGGCCTGCGCATCCGCATTGGCGAGTCGCTGCGCGATCTCCGCGCGCAACGCCTGCGCGTCCCGGTTCGCGACGTACCAGGCGTACGCAACGCCGAGGATGGCGACGACGACGACGACCCACAAGGTGCGCAGTGCGGCGCGAGCCCGCGCGTCGTGCTGCACCACGGGAGTCGCGCTCGGCGTCGAGGCCGAGGTCGGTTGCTTCGCGTCGGCAGTCGTCTCCATGGTGGGCCGCGATTCTAGCAGCCGCATATTCCATGCCGATGTCGAGGTGGCCGCCTGCCGACGTGTCACATACAATGCGCTCGCCCCGACGGCGCCAGCCCGGCGTCGCAGCGTCCTTCGCGGTTTCGATGAATGCGTTCCTGAACGCCGTCGCGTTGCTCGTGCTCGTCGCCGTGGCGATGGGCATCGGCTACGTCGTGGGGACGCGGCGCGAGCGCGCAGCGCGGCCAACAGCGACGCGCGACGTCGCGGATGCAGACCGCAACGCCGTACGCCCGATCGCACCGGCAAGCGAAACAACGCCCGCCGGGGACGGTCCGCACCGGTGTGCATCCCGGGCGCACGCGCATGCGCTCGACGACGATCGCGCGGCGCTGTTTCGCGCACTCGCCGATGCCCGCAGCGAAACTGCGCGCTATCGCCAGGTCGTCGTCGATATCGAGCGCAATGCTCCACCACCGCTGCTCGATGCCCCGGGCACGCCCGACGATCTCAAGCTCGTCGTCGGCATCGGCCCCGCGATCGAGCGGCTGCTGCACCAGATGGGAATCGGCACGTACCGCCAGATCGCGCGCCTGACCGAGCGCGACATCGACGCGATCGAAGCGAAGCTCGCGGAATTTCCGGGACGCGTTCGCCGCGACCGATGGGTGACGCAGGCGCGCGCGCTGCATGCTGCGAAGTACGGACCCGATTCGTGAGTGGAGGGCGTGCCGCGCTCGCGATCGTCGTCATCGCGCTCGTGTGGGGTTGCAACTGGCCGGTCCTGAAGATGGGCGTCAGCGAGATGGCGCCGCTGACGTTTCGCACGCTCACGCTGCCGCTCGCCGCGCTCGGAATGCTCGGCGTCGCCCGCCTGGTCGGCGACGAGATTCGTATTCCGCGCGCCTTCTGGCCGCACCTCCTCGGTCTTTCGCTCTTCAACATCACGCTGTGGAACGCCTTCGTGCTGTTCGGCGTGCAGCAACTGCCCGCCGGCCGCAGTTCGATCCTCGCCTACACGATGCCGATCTGGGCAACGGCGATCGCGGCGCTCGTACTGCACGAGCAGGTGTCGCGCCGCAAGCTCGTCGGTCTCGCGCTCGGCGCGGCCGGTATGGCGGTCCTGATCGGCGATCAGGTCGTCGTCGTGCGCGCCGCGCCGTTCGGCGCGATTATGATCGTGCTCGCCGCGATCTCGTGGGCGTACGGCACGGTCCTCTTGCGGCAGTGGCGTCCGACGATGCCGCAGAACGCGCTCTCGGGCTGGATGCTGCTGATCGGCTGGGTACCGATCGCGCTGCTCGCGCCGTTCTTCGATTCGCAACCGCTCGGCGCGGAGCTCGCGAGCCTCTCGGCGAGAGGCTGGTTTTCGCTCGCCTACAACGTCTTCCTCGCCGGGACGCTCGCCAACCTCGCATGGTTCCTGCTCGCGCGATCGATGCCGGTCGCGGTTTCGTCGCTGTCCTCCCTGCCCGTTCCCGTCGTCGGCGTGATCTCCGGGATGATCGTGCTCGGCGAGCGACCCGGGCTACAGGAATGGATCGCGCTCGCGCTCGTGCTGGGCGGCCTGTTCTCGGTCCTGTTCCAGCCGGTCGGGCGTGGACGGCGCAGGGCATTGCCGCCGGCGCACGGCGGGTCCTGACGAGGTCCCCGGTCGCTACGCGAGCTCGGGGACGAGCGTCAGCGTGCGACGCTCCGAGAACCACGCATCGACGTTCGCGCGGCACAGGTCGGCCATCGCCTGCCGCGTTTCCCGCGTCGCGCTGCCGACGTGCGGCAGCAGCACGACGTTGTCCATCGCGAAGAGCTCGGACGGCACGTGCGGCTCGTTCTCGAACACGTCGAGACCTGCCGATTTGAGCTTTCCGTGCGACAGCGCGTCGACGAGCGCCTGCTCGTCGACGATCGAGCCGCGCGCGATGTTGACGAGCGTGCCCTTCGCACCTAGCGCATCGAGAATGTGCGCATCGATCAGGTGCTTCGTCGCGGGGCCCCCCGGACACGCGACGACGAGGAAGTCGACTTCGCCGGCGAGCGCAGCGAGATCGCGCACGTAGCGATACGGGGCGTCCTGCGGCTTGCGGCCGGTGTACGCCACGCGCATCCCCATCGCCTCGACACGCTTCGCGATCGCCTTGCCGATGCGGCCGAGACCGACGATGCCGACGCTGCGCCCGGCGAGCTTCGTGGTCAGCGGCAACGAGCGCTTCGGCCATTCGCCTGCGCGCACGAAGCGGTCGGCGCCGACGAAATTACGCGCCGTCATCAGGATCAGCGCGACGGCGACGTCGGCGACGTCGTCGGTGAGCACGTCGGGCGTGTTCGTCACCTTGATGCCGCGCTCGCGGCAATACGCGGTGGGAACGCCGTCGTACCCGACGCCGAACACCGAGATGATCTCGAGTGCGGGCAGCGCGTCGAGGAGACTCGTCGGCGTCACGGTTCCACCCCCTTGTACGAGGCCGCGCACCTTTCCGGCGACTTCGCGCAACAGCGCGTCCGGATCGCGTGCGCCGGCATAGTCGTGGCAGCGATAGTCGGCGGCGAGCGGTTGTGCGAGAAACGGCGGCAGCGGTGCGGTGATCAGAAGGTCGACGTCGTTCATCGGAACTCCATCAGTTGCGAGGATTCGCCGCGCGCGTTTTCGACGGCGCAAACCAGTCGAGCAGGCCCGCGAGCAGGCCGGCGTCGCCGCCGGCGGTTTCCACCGCCGGCAGCCCGTATTCGCGCGCCCGCTCGGCGATGCGCGGATGCACGGAGAACGCGGGAATGGCGGTAAGGTACGCGCGCCCCTGCAGCCCGACCGCGTTCATCAGATTGACGAGTCCTTCGGCGGACGTGAGCGTCAACGCGTGTGCGCGACCCTCGCGCAACGCCTCGACCAATCCGTCGGCGCCACTTTGCGGAGCGACGCGGCGATAGCACGGCACGTGATCGACGATCGCCCCGCGCGCGCGAAGCGCATTGCCGAGGAACTCGCGACCACCTTCGCCGCGGAAGATCACCACGCGCTTGCCGCGCACGTCGGCGAGCTCAGGCAGCTCGAGCAGCCCTTCGCTGTCCCACGACGTCTGCGGCAGGCGCGCGTCTGCGATGCCGGCCTGGGCCAGCGCTTCCGCCGTGCCCTGCCCCGGCGCGTACACGCGCAGATGCGCGGGCCATGGAAGTCGCGCGCGGCCGCCATGCTCGACGGCGTTGGCGGACACGAAGATCGCGATGTCGTAGTCGTCGAGGCGCGCGTGCACGTCGGCGAGCTGGCGACCATCGGCCGGCGGCAGGATCACGATCGCCGGCCAAATGAGTGGCCGGCCGCCGAGCGCCGCGATCCGTGTCGCGAGCACGGCCGCCGGGCGTTGGGGCCGCGTCACGATCACGCCGATGCCCGCGAGCGGCCCCGGCTCGCGCGCCGGCGGCGTCAACGGATGCACGTCGCCGGTCATGATCCCGTGACGACGCGATGGGCGCCGCGACGCAGGAAGTCGTCGGCGAGCGCCGCACCGAGCGCGTTGGCGTCGTCGATGTTGCCCGTCTCGCTCTCGAGCTCGCCGCGCAGCACTTCCCGGCCGTCGCGCGATGCGACGAGCCCGCGCAGCCAGAGCCTTCCCTCTTCCCACTCGGCGTACGCGGCGAGCGGCGTTTGGCAGCTGCCGCCGAGGCCCCGCGAGAACGCGCGTTCCGCCGACGTTGCGAGCGTCGTGCCGAGATCGCCGAGCGGGCCGAGCGCGTGGAGCAGATCGATGCGATCGGCGCGACATTCGATCGCGAGCGCACCCTGGCCGGGCGCAGGCAGGCTCTCGTCGGGATCGAGCAATGCGCGGATGCGCGTACCGAGGCCGAGGCGTTTCAATCCCGCCGCCGCGAGGATGATCGCGTCGTAGCGGCCGTCATCGAGCTTCGCAAGCCGCGTGTGCACGTTGCCGCGCAGCGACTCGATGCGAAGCGCGGGGTGGCGTTCGCGCAGTTGCGCTTCGCGGCGCAGGCTCGACGTGCCGACGACGGCACCGTCGGGCAGCGAAGCGAGCGCGTCGTAGCGCGACGAGACGAAGGCGTCGCGGGGATCCTCGCGCGCCGAGATCGCAGCAAGCACGAAGCCGTCGGGCAGGTCCATCGGCACGTCCTTCAACGAATGGACGGCGATGTCGGCGCGACCCTCGCGCAGCGCCGCCTCGAGCTCCTTGATGAAGAGTCCCTTGCCGCCGATCGTCGCGAGAGGTCGATCGAGGATGCGATCGCCCTGCGTCGTGACGCCGAGGAGATCGACGCTCGTGCCGCGAAAGCGGGATGCGAGCCGGCCGCGAACGTGTTCCGCCTGCCAAAGGGCGAGCGCGGATTCGCGAGTCGCGATCGTGATGCGGCGCGGCGCGGCTTGTGCCGTCATCGCGATCGGCGACGGCGCACGCCGTGGGAAGCGATCGAATTCACATGGGGCGCATCACGAAAGTGCGACCCGAGTGTAGCAAACCGCGCGAAATCAGGGTCGCACTCCACTTCCGACGAAAGCAGGGTCGCACTCCATTTTCGCGGAAGTGCAGTCCGACCTGCTTCCCGACCCTACTTCGCGGACGCTACCTTTCGTGGCGCCGAACGGCAAACGCAGCGCCGATCAATCCGGCGAGCGTCAGCGTCGCGAGCATCCGGTGGGTGGTAAGCCACAGCTGTGCACTCGCCGGGTGCGCGATGCGATCGAAACGACCGTGCGCGCCGAAATCGCCGAGGACCGGCTCGAAGAGATTGTCGCGGCGGTCGGGCGCCACGGGCTTCGCGGCCTCCTGCGACGAGTATCCGAAATGCGCGAGGTAGCGATCGAGGAGTCCCGGGATCAGCTTGTTGAGCCACACCGCACGAAGCGTCGGCGCACCGACGAGAATCTCGCGGCGACGGTGATGCGCGGCGTAGTAGATCGCGCGCGCCGCGACTTCCGGCTGGAACACCGGCGGCACCGGTTGCGGCTGGCGCGGCATCTTCGTGCGGCACCAGTCGAACTGCGGCGTATTGAGCGCGGGCATCTGCACCATCGTCACGTGCACCGCGCTGCGGTCGTGCATCAGCTCGCTGCGCAGCGCGTCGGTGAAGCCGCGGATCGCGAACTTCGCGCCGCAGTACGGCGCCTGCAGCGGAATCGCGCGGTACGCGAGCGCCGAGCCTACCTGCACGATCGTGCCGTGGTTGCGGGCGCGCATTCGCCGCAACGCGCTGAGCGTTCCGTTGACGGTGCCGAGATAGGTGACGTCGGTCACGCGCCGCACTTCCTCGGCAGTGAGCTCGGCGACCGGCGAGACGACCGTCACCATCGCGTTGTTGATCCAGATGTCGATCGGGCCGAGCCGATCCTCGATCATCGCCGCACCGCTTTCGACTTCGTTCGGGCGCGACACGTCGGCGACGCACGTGACCGCGCGGCCGCCGCATGCCTCGACCTCACGGCACGTCGCCTGCAGCGCCTCGGGATCGCGTGCGATGAGGCCGATGCTCGCCCCGCGGCGCGCGAACTCGCGCACCGTCGCGCGGCCGACGCCCGCGCTCGCGCCCGTGACCACGACGACCTCGTTGCGACGCCGCCGCACCCAGCGACCCCGACGCGATTGGGCGATCGTGTGCATCGAGCGCGCTCAGTCGACCTGCGACCGATCGATCGCGATCAACGCGAGCCCCGAGTCCGGATCGAAGATGCGCGCGAGCCGCGCGGGCGATTCGACGAGCATCACCTCGAGCGTCGGCCGCACGCGCGCTTCGATCAGGTGTCCGCCGTGGGCGCTGCCGTCGCGCTTGCCGACGACGACGTGCGCGTGGATCTTCGGCTGGCCGGCGTCGAGCGCGACGTCCCCGATCAGCGAGAGCACCTCGACCTGCTCGCGTACCGGAATCTTCTCGTACGCCTTGCTCTCGGGATCGAAATAACCGAGCGTCGCCTCCGAGAACGCTCCGATCGCCGTGAAGCGCGCGGCGGTGAGCTGATGCAGCGACGCGAATCGCGAGAGCGCCGAGACGACCTCGTCGCCAGCGTCGAACACAAGCGCCCATGTGCGCTCACCGACCTCGTCGAGGACCTTCGCCCGCATCAGTGGACCGCGTCCAGCTCTTCGGCCTGGCGCTCGACGGCTGCCGCAGCGCCCTCGGGCGCTTCGCCGGCGAGCGCCATCTTCAGGACGTCGGCGAGATGCACGGCGTGTCGGTTCGTGCACTGCGCGATCTGCTCACGGCAACTGTAGCCGTCGGCGATGACGAGACAATCGGGTGGCGCCGTCCGCACCTCGGGCAGCAGGACGAGTTCGCCGATGCGCACCGAGACGTCGGCCTTGTCGCGCTCGAAGCCGAACGAGCCGGCCATGCCGCAGCAGCCGGAGTCGAGCAGCCGATAGCGCACGCCCGCCTTCGCGAGCACTTCCTCGTCGGCCTCCATGCCCATGATCGCCTTCTGGTGGCAATGTCCGTGCAGGAGCGCGCGTGCCGGAAGCTGCGGCGGCGCGAAGTGCGGCGCGTTGCGTTGCAGGAACTCGCCGAGCAGGAACGTCTGGTCCGCGAGGCGCTTCGCGACTTCGTCGCCCGGAAAGAGGTTGCGCATCTCGTCGCGGAACACGCTCGCGCATGCCGGCTCGAGCACGACGAACGGACGGCCGGCGTCGATGTCGTGCGCAAAGCGCGACAGGATGCGGCGCAGATAGCGCTGCGCCTCTTTCAAGAACCCCCAATCGTAGAGCGGTCTGCCGCAACACACGTGCCCGTGCGGCACCTCGACGGCGAACCCCGCGGCCTCGAGCACGTCGACCGCCGCCATCGCCGTTTCCGGATGGAAGTAGTTGTTGAAGGTGTCGGGCCACAGGGTCACGCGTGGTGCGCCGTTGCGATCGAGCGGCGTGCGCTGCACGAAGCGCCGCTGGAACGTCGGCGTGGCGAATCGCGGCAACCGCCGGGATGGCGCGACGCCGGCGACGCGCTTGGCGAGCGCGCCGACCGCGGCCGTGCCGGCCAACGCGTTCACCGATCCAGGCGCGATCGACGCAAGCTGCGCGAAGCGATCGATGTAACCGAACAGATAGGCCGAGCGCGGCCGCAGCCTTCCCGCGTAGTAATGCGCGAGGAATTCCGCCTTGTACGTCGCCATGTCGACCTTGACCGGGCAGTCGCCCTTGCAGCCCTTGCACGCGAGGCAGAGGTCGAGCGCCTCGCGCACGGCGTCGCTGCGAAAGCCGTCGCGAATCGTCGTGCCGCGCAGCATCTCGAAGAGCATTCGCGCGCGGCCCCGCGTCGAGTGCTTCTCCTCCATCGTGACCCGGTAGCTCGGGCACATCGTCTGGTGATGGTGCTGCCGACAGTTGCCGACGCCGACGCACCGCAGGATCGCGCGGTTGAAGACGCCTGCATCCTTGGGGTATTGGAAGTACGTACGCGGGTTGGCCGGCTCGTAAGTCTCGCCGAGCCGCAGGTTGTCGGTGGGCAGATACGGGTCGACGACCTTGCCCGGATTCATCCTGCCGTTCGGGTCGAAGATCGCCTTGAATTCGCCGAACGCCTGCACGAGGCGCGAGCCGTACATCTTCGGCAGGAATTCGGCCTTCGACTGCCCGTCCCCGTGCTCGCCGGACAACGACCCGCCGTAGCGCACGACGAGCGACGACGCGTCGTTCAGGAAGCGATGAAACGTCTCGATGCCGTCGTGCGTCTCGAGGTCGAAGTCGATGCGCGTGTGCACGCACCCCTGTCCGAAGTGACCGTAGAGGTCGCCCGTGTAGTCGTAGCGATCGAGGAGCGTGCGGAAGTCGCGCAGGTAACGGCCGAGTTGCGCCGGCGGCACCGCCGCGTCCTCCCAGCCTTCCCAGGTGATTTTCTTGTTCGGCACGTGCGCGGTCGCGCCGAGCCCCGCCTCGCGCACCGTCCAGATCATGCGTTCCTGAGCGGGATCGTCGAAGAGCTTCATCGTCGGCGCATGGTCGACCTTGGCGAGCGCCTCCATGCAGGCGCGCGCCTTCGCGTGCGACTCGCTGCGGTCGTTGCCCCCGAACTCGACGAGCAGCCAGCCGCCCCCCGGCGGCAGCAACTGCACGTCGTCGGGATGCAGTCCGATCGCCGTCATGTCGCGAATCAGCTTGTCGTCGATCCCTTCGAGCCCGATCGGACCGAAGCGAAGCAGGTCGGTCACGTGATCGCCCGCGCCGTATACGTCCGGATAGCCGAGGACGAGAAGCGAGCGACCCGGCGGGCTGTCGACGAGCCGAAGCTTGGCGCCGAGCACGACCACGCACGTGCCTTCGGTTCCGACGAGCGCGCGCGCGACGTCGAAACCGTTCTCGGGCAAAAGGTGCGGCAGGCCGTAACCGGAGACGCAGCGCGGGATGCGGGGAAAGCGTGCGCGGATCTCGTCGGCGTAGCGGTCGCGCAGCGCGCGCAAGCCGCGATAGATGCGCGCCACCGCGTCGTCGAGCCCGATTGCGCGGTCGCATTCCTCCTCGGCGAGGCGCCGCGCGGTGAAGCGCACCCCCTCGTAGGTCAGCACGTCGAGCTCGTAGACGTTGTCGACGGTCTTGCCTCCCATCACCGAGTGCACGCCGCACGAGTTGTTGCCGATCATCCCGCCGAGCGTGTTGTGGCTGTGCGTCGAAGGGTCGGGCGCGAACGTCAGGTGATACTGCTCGGCGGCGTTGCGCAGCGTATCGAGCACGCAGCCGGGCTCCACATAGGCGACCTTGCGTACCGGATCGAGCTCGAGGATGCGGTTCAGGTATTTCGAGAAGTCGATGACGACTGCGACGTTGCAGCACTGGCCGCACAGGCTCGTGCCGCCGCCGCGCGGCAGGATCGGCGCGCCGTGCTTGCGCGCCGCCGCGACCGTCGCGACCACCGCTTCGGTCGTGCGCGGAATGACGACGCCGATCGGTACCTGCCGATAGTTGGACCCGTCGGTCGCGTACAGCGCCCGGCTGCCGACGTCGAAGCGCACTTCGCCGTCGACGGTGGCGACGAGCTCCCGCTCGAGCGCCGTGAAATCACGGTCAGGCTCCATTTATCCGCGGCTCGACCGTCTTTTCATACCGCGTAGCGCTGCGCGTCGGCAGACTTGAACGTCAGTCCGAAGCCGGGACGATCGCGCGCCGGACGCAACGCGCCATCGACGGGTTCCAACGCACCGTCGAACAGCATTCGCTCGACACGCACGTGATCGTGGAAGTACTCGAGATGGCGCGCACCGACCGCGCAGCAGGGATGCGCGTGAATCGACGGCGCGCAATGACTCGACAGCGGCAGGTGATACGACGTCGCGACGTCGGCCGCCTGCAGAAATCCGGTGACGCCGGCGCACCGCGTGGCATCGGCCTGCAGAACGTCGACCGCGCCCGCCTCGCACATCCGCCGGAAATAGACGATGTCGTAGCCGTACTCGCCCGCGGTGACGTCGATCCACGGCGGCCCTTGATCGCGAATAAGCCGTAAGCCCTCGAGGTCGTCGCTTCGCACCGGCTCCTCGAACCACGTGACGCCGAGATCGACGAACGCCTGAGCGAAGCCGAGCGCCTGCTTTCGGCTGTACGCGCCGTTCGCGTCGACGAAGAGCGCAGTGCTTTCGCCGATCGCCTCGCGGGCCGAGCGCACGCGGGCGATGTCGGCGTCGGGCTCGCGGCCGATCTTCATCTTCACCATCCGGAGCCCCGCACGCGCCCATTCACCCAATTGTTCCTGCAGCCGCGCGGGCGCGTACGACGTGAAGCCCCCGCTGCCATAGACCGGGATCGCATCGCGGGTGGCGCCGAGCAGCGTGACGAGCGGGAGGTCGAGCAACCGGCACTTCAAATCCCATAGCGCGTTGTCGACGGCGGCGATCGCCATCGACGCGATGCCGGGGCGGCCCAGATTGCGTATCGCGCCGACCATCGCCGTCCACGCGCCCGCGATATCGAACACATCGCGACCCTCGGCGACGTCGACGAGCGTGTCGTGCACGAGTACCGCAGTCGCGCGATTGGCGTAGGTGTACCCAAGCCCGGTCTTCCCACCCGCCATGGCCTCGACGAGCACCAGCGTCGTTGCGTGCCATTCGAGGGTGCCGTCGGATTCGGGCGCATCGGTCGGGATCGTGTACGCCGATGCGCGAATGCGCTCGATCGGCACGCCATCCCGCTTCATCGCCGAGTGCCGTCAGGCAAACAGCTCTTTCACCGACTGGCGGATCACGGCCGCGCGGTCGGGATCACCCTTGACGAGCGATTCGGCGAACTGCCGCGCCTGCTTGAACGAGACGTGCGGCGGCAGCGGCGGCACGTCGGGATCGGTGTAGATGTCGAGCACGACCGGCCGATCGCTCGCGAGCGCCTCGTCCCAGGCGGGACCGACGTCGTCGGGGTGGTCGACGCGGATGCCGCGCAGGCCTGCGTCCTCGGCATAGCGCGCGTACGGGTAGTCGGGAATGTCCTGCGACGCGACGTACTTGGGATCGCCGTCCATCACGCGCTGTTCCCACGTCACCTGGTTCAGGTCGCGGTTGTTCAGCACCATGATCACGAGGCGCGGATCGGCCCATCGCTTCCAGTACTTGCCGATCGTCAGCACCTCGTTCATGCCATTCATTTGAAACGCGCCGTCGCCGACCAGCGCGATGACGGGACGCTGCGGATGCACGAACTTCGCCGCGACCGCGTACGGCACGCCCGGTCCCATCGTCGCGAGGCCACCGGACAGCGACGCCATCATGCCGTCGCGAATCTTGATGTCGCGCGCGTACCAATTGGCCGAGGATCCCGAATCACAGGTGAGGATCGCGCGATCGGGAATGCGCGGCGACAGCTCCCAGAAGACGCGCTGAGGGTTGATCGGGTGCGCGTCGAGCATCGCGCGTTCCTCGAGCGTCTTCCACCACTCCGCGACGTTCTTCTCGATCGTCTCGCGCCAGCCGCGATCCTGCTTGCGCTTCAACAAGGGCCTCAGGAGCCGCAGCGTCGCCGCGCTGTCGCCGACGAGGTTCACTTCCATCGGGTAGCGGATCGAGATCAGACGAGCGTCGATGTCGATCTGCACGCCGCGCGCCTGTCCTTCCTTGGGGAGGAATTCCGAATACGGAAAGTTCGAGCCGACCATCAGCAGCGTGTCGCACTCGTTCATCATCGCGTACGACGGCTTGGTGCCGAGGAGCCCGATCGACCCCGTGACGAACGGCAGCGTGTCGGGTACGGCGGCCTTGCCGAGCAACGCCTTTGCGATACCGGCGCCGAGCAGATCCGCGATCTCCAGCACTTCGGCGGTGGCGTGCAATGCACCCGCGCCAACGAGCATCGCGACCTTCTTGCCGGCGTTCAGCACGTCGGCCGCGCGCTGCAATTCGGCGTCGGTCGGAATCGGTCGCGGGATCGCGTAGCCGACACCCGAATGAATCGTGTTGTGCATGCGCGCCGGCTTCTCGTACGGCAGGTCCTGCAGATCGTTGGGCACGATCACGCAGGTCGGCGCGCGCTGGGCGCGCGCGATGCGGATCGCGCGATCGAGGACGTGCCGAATCGACGCGGGGGACATCACGACTTCGACGTACTCGCTCGCGACGTCCTTGAAGAGTGTCGTGAGGTCGACTTCCTGCTGGTAGCTGCCGCCGATCGCCGTGCGCGCCGATTGCCCGACGATCGCGACGACAGGCTGATGATCGAGCTTCGCGTCGTAGAGGCCGTTCAGCAGATGGATCGCGCCGGGACCGGACGTCGCAAGGCACACGCCGACCTCGCCGCTGAATTTCGCGTGGCCGCACGCCATGAACGCGGCCATTTCCTCGTGTCGGACCTGAACGAATTCGATCGCGTCGCCGGCGCGGTTCAGCGCACCGAGAATGCCGTTGATGCCGTCGCCGGGATAACCGTAGATCCTGCGGATGCCCCATTCGCCGAGGCGTGCAACCAGGAAATCGCCCACCGTGTCCGCCATCGCTTCCGCTCCTCGACCTTGCGCGCACGCGACGACATGCGCATCGTGCAGCACGCGTCAGGTTGGATGCGAAGTGGGGGTGGGAGTTCGATGGATGGGCGCAGCGAAGATGGTTGAAATACTTACAAGAGGGATTCGCTCAGTGCGCGCTAGTCTTTAGCCGTTAGTCCCTCCGTCGCATCGCGCAACAAACCCACATCCGCTCCCCGCAGCCTCGTCGCATCCGACAAGATCCGCCGAAACCGCCGCCCGCCCGGCACGCCGTGATAAAGACCGAGGACGTGCCGCACGATCGCGCGGAGCGACGTGCCGCGCGCGAGTTCGCGTTCTGCATAGCGCGAAAGCGCGGTGATGACTTCCTCGCGCGATTCCACGGGGGCCTTCTCGCCGAAAAGGCGCGCATCGACCTGCGCGAGCAGCCACGGCTCGTGGTACGCGATGCGGCCGACCATCACGCCATCGACGCGCGAAAGCTCCGCTTCGATCGCGTCGAGCGTCGTCAAGCCGCCGTTCAGCACGAAAACGAGGTGCGGAAAGTCGTGCTTCAGCCGGTGCACCCATTCGTAGCGCAACGGCGGAATTTCCCGGTTCTCCTTCGGCGACAGCCCCTTCAGCACGGCGTTTCGGGCATGGACGATGAACACGTCGCAGCCGGCGTCAGCGACGGTGCCGACGAAGTCGCGCACGAACCCGTAGTCCTCGCTCGCATCGAGCCCGATCCGGTGCTTGACGGTGACAGGCAGCGTCACGGCGTCGCGCATCGCCCGCACGCAGTCGGCGACCAGCGCGGGCTCGGCCATCAGGCAAGCACCGAAGCTGCCGGTTTGCACACGCTCCGACGGGCAGCCGCAGTTGAGATTGATTTCGTCGTAGCCGTAGCGCGCGCCCAGCCGCGCCGCGTGCGCGAGTTCACCCGCGTTGCTGCCGCCCACTTGCAGCGCGACGGGATGCTCGGCCGGTTCGAACGCCAGATGGCGGTCGACGTCGCCGTGCACGAGCGCGGGCGCCGTGATCATTTCGGTGTAAAGACGCGCGCGCCGGCTCAGCAGCCGGTGGAAGTACCGGCAATGCCGGTCGGTCCAGTCCATCATCGGCGCGACGCACAGGCGCCACTCGCGACGTTTCGGCTTATCTGGCGTTTTAACCCCCCGAGGACACTCAGCGCATGCCCGCATCGGCATCCCGCCATGTTGCCTTCATCCTGTAAGTCACCATCCTTCCACCCGCCGTCGCTGTCGTTGGGCGACGGCTGCGCATTCACGTCGCGACAGGTGGCACATGACGAGGCATGGTCTTTGCGATCGGTCCTTCATCGACAACGTGAAGGCCACTGCAGAACCGATGAGCGATCAAGATGAAGAGCGCCGGCTGGACGCCCGCCTCCGCATGATCTACGCGATGGAACGCATCAATCGCCTTCTCGAAGAGCCGGGCCCGGCGCACGACGGGCTTCCGGACGAGACGCTCGAGCTCGTGGTCAGTTGTGTCAACGCCATCTCGGATGTCGTCGAGCGCCGATTGGCCCTGGACTCGCAAGAGCCGGGGATCGCCGACCATCCCTGGCATTCCCTTGCCCCCACCGGCTGACACGCCGCCAAAATGCCGCCGATCGGCCGGTGAACGGGCGATTGCCCACCATTTGATCCTCCTCAAGAGGCATGACCCGTTTCGCGGGGCAGCATGACGCCATGGACATCACCGACTGCCGCGACGGCGTCCAATTGAACATCTGCGACGCCACCGCCGTCGAGCGGATCTGCGCGACGGTCAGCTGTGCGCCCACCGACGTGTACGAGGCCGTCGCATTCGTCGGTGACCGCCTGTGCTGCGTCACTGACTACCTGAGAAGGACTGTCCACTCCCGCGGTGCACCGCGCGCGTTGGCGCGCCGAGCGCCTGATGCGCGGCGTGCGATGCGGTAGCGCCATGCGCGACACGGTCACGAGCCGCGGCTGTTCGATCGCCCTCGTGCACGTTGTACTGAGCATGCAAGCGGCCGCCCTGTAAACCCCGTACCGCGGGGGCGGGGGCCGCGCACGGAATGCGCCGCGAACGGATAACATTGCTTCGCGTGCTCGACGGCGCTTGCGGCGCCGCCGCCCCATGGACGACGACGGCCTCGCCTCCCCCTCGCCGAACGCACCCGATCGCGGACCGTCCGGCCGCGTCGACGCGCTCGCCTTCCTCGCGCGCGGCGGGGAAATGGGGGCGCGCATGCGCGCTTTCGACTGGACGAGCACACCCCTCGGTGCCCTCGAGCGCTGGCCGCAGAGCCTCAAGACGGTCGTGCGCATCATGCTCGACTCACGCTACGCGATGTGGATGGGGTGGGGGCCGGAGCTCACGTTTTTCTGCAACGACGCGTACCTTCCCACCGTCGGCATCAAGCGCAACTGGGTCCTCGGGGCGCGCTCGGACCGCGTGTGGGCCGAAATCTGGCGCGACATCGGCCCGCGCATCGAGCGCGTGCTCGCCACCGGCGAGGCGACCTGGGACGAAGGCCTGCTGCTCTTTCTCGAGCGCAGCGGCTATCCGGAAGAGACGTACCACACGTTCTCATACAGCCCGGTCTACGACGATGACGGGCACGTCGCCGGCGTGCTGTGCGTCATCACCGAGGATACCGAACGGCAGTTGAGCGAGCGGCGCATCGCGCTGCTCGGCGCGCTCGGCACCGATCTCGCCGGCGCGCAGAAGGAACGCGACGTGTTCGCCGCGCTCGGCCGCCACCTCGGCGACGGCCTGCCCGATCTTCCCTGTGCGCTCGTCTACCTCGCCGACGCCGACTATTCGCACGTCGTGTTTCGTGCGGGCTTCGACGCGTCGCACCCGCTCGTCGGCCCCAACCCCGCGGTGCACGGCCAGATCCTGCCAATCGCCGACGTGCTCGGCACCGGTGAAGCGCGGCTCGTCGACCTCGAGGCGCGGCGCATCGACCTGCCGCGCGGCCCATGGCGCGAAGCGCCGAAGGCCGCGCTGCTGCTCCCGATCCAGCAGCAGGGACACGCCGGCGCCGCGGGCGTCCTCGTCGCCGGACTCAATCGCTACCGCCTGCTCGACAACAGCTACCGACACTTTCTCGAGCTCATCGCCGCGCAAATCGCCTCGGGGCTCGCAAACGCGCGCGGCTACGCGGAGGAGCGGCGTCGCGCCGAAGCGCTCACCGATCTCGATCGCGCGAAGACCGCGTTCTTCTCCAACGTCAGCCACGAGTTTCGCACGCCCCTCACGCTGATGATCGGCCCGCTCGAGGACGTGCTCGAGCGCGGCTCGCTGCCCGAAGGCTTGCACTACGAGCTCGACGTGATCCACCGAAACAGCCTTCGGCTGCTGAAGCTCGTCGATTCGCTGCTCGATTTCTCGCGGCTCGAAGCCGGCCGGCTGCAGGCGCGCTACGTGCGCGTCGACGCCGGCGCGTTGACCTCGGATCTCGCCAGCGTCTTCCGCTCGGCGATCGAGCGTGCGGGCCTCGCGCTCGATGTGCGATGCGACGCGGTCGACGACGCGTACCTCGACCGCGACATGTGGGAGAAGATCGTCTTCAATCTCGTGTCGAACGCGCTCAAGCACACGCTGCAAGGTCGCATCGCGGTACGCATCACGGCGCGCGACGCGTCGTTCAAGCTCACCGTTGCGGACACGGGCGTGGGGATCCCGCAGGAAGCCCTCGGCCAGGTGTTCGAGCGCTTCTATCGCGTCCCGAACGCGCGCTCGCGCACCAACGAAGGGTCGGGTATCGGCCTCGCGCTGGTCGATTCGTTCACCAAGCTGCACGGCGGCCGCGTCGCCGTGACGAGCAAGGTCGACGTCGGCACCACGTTTACGGTCACGATACCGCGCGGCGCCGCGCATCTGCCGGCGGACCGCATCTCGGCGCAGGTGACGACCGATGCACGCGGTCCCAACGCCGACGCGTTCATCGAGGAGACGCACTCCTGGGACGCCGAGATCCTCGCGCCGGTCGGCGCGACCGAGCTCCCTGCCGACGCACCGACCGTGCTGCTCGTCGACGACAACGCCGACATGCGCGATTACGTCGCGCGCCTGTTGTCGACCCGCTTTCGCGTCGTCGCCGCCGCCGACGGTGTCGAGGCACTCGCCGCGGCCGAGCGTGCAATCCCCGACCTCGTGCTGACCGACGTGATGATGCCGCGCCTCGACGGCTTCGGCCTGTTGAAGGCGCTGCGTGGCGACGAGCGCACGCGCGACCTCCCGGTGCTGCTCCTGTCGGCGCGCGCCGGCGAGGAAGCGTGGATCGAGGGAATCGACGCCGGCGCGGACGACTATCTCGTGAAGCCGTTCGCGCTCGCGGAACTGGTCGCGCGCGGCCGCGCGTTGCTGCGCCGCCCCACGATGGACACGGGCGATTTCCTGCGTTGCGCCGATCTCCATCTCAATACCCGTGCCCGAACGGCGTTTCGCGGTGGCGACGAGATTCCGCTCTCCCCGCGCGAAGTCGACCTGCTCGAGTATCTGCTGCGCTATCAGGGGCA
>DASTGT010000075.1:0-4004 GCA_035718935.1 Casimicrobiaceae bacterium | reverse complement strand
CCTGTCGATCAGCACGATGATGCCGGCGGAGATTTGCGAATACCCCGATTCGGACAAGATCGGCGGCTTCGCCGACGGGCTTCGCCACATGACGCGGCGCGAGCATCACCTCGACTACTGGATCGGCGAAATCTAATGCGCGCGCAGGCGGAGTTCGACGCAGGTGCGACGGCGCGGCGTTCGACGCTCGCGCAAGCGATCGGGCTCGTCGGCTGGCTCGCGCTGACGTTCGTCGCCGCGGCCTGCGGGGGGATTGCGTCGATCGCCGCGCCCGCGTTCTACGCGCAACTCGCGCGGCCCTCGTGGGCACCGCCGGCGGGTGTCTTCGGACCCGTGTGGTCGACGCTGTACCTGCTGATGGCCGTCGCGGCGTGGCTCGTCTGGCGCGAACGCGGCCGGCGCATGCGCGGTGTCGCGCTCGGGCTCTACGTGGCGCAGCTCGTCGTCAACGCCTTGTGGTCGTGGCTCTTCTTCGCCTGGCACGATGGGGCGCTGGCGTTCGCGGACGTCGTCGTCCTGCTCGCGCTGATCGTGCTGACGCTGTCCGCGTTCGTGCGCGTGAGGGGGCTCGCGGGCATCCTTCTCGTGCCCTATCTGGCGTGGGTCGCCTTCGCGACCGCACTCACGTGGGCGGTGTGGCGCGCGAATCCGGCATTGCTGTGATGCAGACCGAAGCAGCGCCTCACGGCCGCGCGGGAATGCGCAAGGTGAAGCGCGCGCCTTTGCCCGGCGTAGCGATCGGCGACGAGGTCGCCGTGGTGCGCGGATGCAATGCGCTTCGCGATGTAGAGCCCGAGGCTGCGCGGCCTCGAGGTCGGTCGCGAGCGACGACGCCTCAGGGCCGACGCTGCCGGACATGCGAAAAAAGCCCGGCCGAGGCCGGGCTTCTTGAGGTCGGGCCCCGCTTCAAAGGAATCCGGGGCCGACCGTGTCTTCGACGGTTAGTCGAGCATGCGAATGTTCGCCGCCTGTTCACCCTTCGGGCCGGCGGTGACGTCGAACTGAACCCGCTGGCCTTCGCGCAGCGTCTTGAAGCCCTGTCCCTGAATCGCGGAGAAGTGGGCGAAAAGATCCTTGCCGCCGCCTTCGGGCGTGACGAATCCGAAGCCCTTCGCGTCGTTGAACCACTTCACGGTACCTGTTGCCATGTCTTGAAAGTCCTTGAACTAATTAAAAAAACGGGGAATAGCCCCTGGTGGGGCGACGATCAAGACGGGGCGGGTGTGAAGGCGCGCCAGGAAACACGGCGGCTTGGAACAACGGCACTGCTTGAATATCGCTGGCCTCTACAATGGGGCGGGACGGGGGATATTGCAAGTCCCGCCTAAGGGTAGCATGAATCGGCCGCCAGACTTGGCACCGACGAAACGGCGCGGCCTCGCGGACCCCATCGGCTTCGCGCACACCTCGCGACAGATCACCGCGGTGGTGGATAGTATCGGAGCGCAGGGTGGCGCGCGGCTCGAAGCGACGTTCACGACCAAAGCCTTCACACGCGGAGATCGCTGGCGAGTGGCGATCGCGCCGCACGACGACTACGCATACGCGGGCTTCATGTAGTTCTACGCTTACGAGGCCCGCGAACCAGACGTGAACCGAATGGCCCTCGCGCGCGGCCTGCAACAACGACTCGGTGATCGCCACAGTTGGACAAGGTGTCCAAGTAGGTCAAGAGGGACGTAAGCGTCCGCCCCATGCCGGGCGGCGCGCACGCGGTTTTCCACCTGTCCCTACAATCAGCACCAAGATGCTGTTCGATCCGCGACGTCACGAACCCCTCAGTGCCACGGCCTGGGACGAGGACCGCGCACGGACGACGATCGCACGCATCGTACGTGACACCGAGGCCGGCTTCGACCATGGCAGGTGGTGGCCGATGCATCCGCTCGACGCGGACGGCGGTCCGCGCGCGGCGGTGTTTCCGCTCTACTTCGGCGCGTGCGGCGTGATGTGGGCGCTTCATCATCTCGCTGCGGTGGGCGCTGCGACGTCCGTCCGGGACTTCCGCGACGACAGCGCTCGCGTGTTGCCGCTGAACCGCGCGTGGCTGGCAGCCTCGGGCAGCGACGATTTCGCTTCCTACCTGATGGGCGACACGTCGATCCTCATGCTGCGGCATGCGCTCGATCCGCACTCGGATGTGCTCGACGAACTGCACCGGCTCATCGTCGGCAACATCGACAACCCGACGCGCGAGCTGATGTGGGGATCGCCCGGGACGATGCTCGCCGCGCTGCTGCTCTATCGCCACACGGGCGAGGCGCGCTTCGCCGAGACGTTCGTCACCACCGCCCGCACATTGAAGTCGCAGCTCCTGCATTCGCGGGAATTCGACTGCGATTACTGGACGCAGGACATGTACGGCCAGACCAGCAGCTACATCGACGCCGTGCACGGGTTCGTCGGAACCACGTTGCCGCTGATCGGCGGCCGCGATCTGCTCGCGCCGCACGAATGGAACGACTGGGAAGCGCGCATCGTCGACACGGTCGCGCGTACCGCGACGCGCGACGGCGCCCTCGTGAACTGGCGGCCGTGGCTGTATCCCGCGATGGCGGAACGTCCGTTGTTGATGCAGTACTGCCACGGTGCGCCGGGCTTCGTCGTCTGCCTCGCCGAGCTGCCGGGTACCGCCCTCGACGAACTGCTGATCGGCGCGGGCGAGGCGATCTGGACTGCGGGGCCGCTACGCAAGGGATCGAACCTCTGCCACGGCACGGCCGGCAACGGCTACGCGTTCCTGAAGCTCCATCGCCGCACGGGTGAAGCGCGGTGGCTCGCGCACGCACGCGCGTTCGCGATGCACGCGATCGACCAGTTCGAGGAACACGCGCAGCGTTACGGCCAACTGCGCTACTCGCTGTGGACCGGCGACCTCGGGCTCGCGATCTATCTGTGGAACTGCATCCGGGGCGAGGCCACGTTTCCGACGCTCGACGTCTTCTTCGCGTGAGGACCGCTTCGTGGCGACGCCCGAAATCGATTCCCCCTGTGGTGCCTGGATCTCGATCGACGGACGCATGCGCGTGTACCTGCACGCCGACGGACGTTTCGATGAGTCCCGCGTCGGCAGCGCGAGGACGTATCACGGGACGTATCGCATCGAAGATGGGCGGATCGACTTCCACGATCCCACCACGGGCTACCACGCCGCCGGTGAATTCCGCGACGGCATCGTGTACGCCGATGGCGTGGCGTTCAGGCGGGAGTGACGGCGTACGCCGCGTCGCGCACGTCCACCCGCCTACGGCTTCTCTTTTCGTCGCCGTGCGAGGTGCGCGAAGCGCGTCAGCGGGCGCGCTGCGACGGGCGCCACTTGAGGAAGCGGCGCTCGAAGAGCGTGATGACGCCGATGCCGAGCGTCGTGAAGATCGTGATCGACAGCAAAGCCGCGAACACGAGCGGCGTGTCGAGGTTGAACTGCGCGGCGAGGATCAGCTGCCCGATGCCGCGGTTGCCGCCGATGAACTCGCCGACGATCGAGCCGACGAGCGCGAGGGGGAACGCGACCTTGAGGGCGTCGGTGATGTACGGCGTGGCGTGCATCAGCCGCACCATCGTGAACACGCGATACGGTGACCCGCCGGCCAGCCGCGACAGGTCGAGGACGTCCGGCTCGATCTCGCCCAGGCCGGTCACCGAATTGACGAAGATCGGGAAGAGCGCGAGCAGGAATGCGAGCAGGATCTTCGACTCGACGCCGAGCCCGAACCAGATCACGAAGAGCGGCGCAATCGCAATCTTCGGGATGCTGTTGAAGGCCGCGAGAAACGGCATGACGATGCTCTTCACGCCTTCGACGTAAACGACGAGGAGCGCGAGCAGCACGCCCACGACGAGCGCGATCGCGAGGCCCACGAGCGTCGTCATCCCGGTGACGCCGAGGTTGACGAGCTGCAGCGAGAGTGTCTCGGCGAAGCGATGGGCGATCACCGACGGCAGCGGCAGCACGTACTGGGGAATGTGAACGAGCGGCACGCCGAACTGCCAGGCGAGCAGGAAAG
>DASTGT010000074.1:0-27319 GCA_035718935.1 Casimicrobiaceae bacterium | reverse complement strand
CGTCGACGCAAAGCGAGCTTCGGATCCTCACCGCGTCGATCCGCTCGATCCTCGACGCGCGCGCCGGCTCGATCGGCGAGCAGCTGATCGAGCTGATCGCCTTGCGCGGCAAGAACCAGGACGTCGTCGAGCACATGATGGGGCGCGTCAAGGAAGAGAAGGAGATCTTCGAGCGCGGGCTCGCGCGCTACACCGCGCTGCGCACGGTGTTCACGCAGCACACGAACGACCTCTTCGACGTGATCGGCCTGTCGGCGTTGCGGCAGAACGCGGCGAAGACGCGCCAGCGCATCGAGGAGAGCCCGTTCACCAAGGGCCTGCGCGACGCGATGGGCGACTTCTTCGCCAAGTTCCGGATGGACTTCGACCAGGCGGGCCGGCAGGCAGCCGAGATCCACGACCTGATGCGGGCGATGTACACGCGCTTCGCTCACGAGAACGGCATCGAGGTGTTCGTGCCGCCGCAGTTCTCGGTGCTCAAGTACCTGAAGGAGATCGAGCGGATGGAGCGCGCCTACAACACGCACTTCAACACGCTGTGGAACATGGTCAGCAAGGCGAAGTACCCACTGATGAAGCAGTTCTTCGAGACGGTTGCCTCACGCGCGCGGCACGTCTACAAGGTCGCGAACCGCGACGTCGAAGGGTGGCTGAAGGCGGTGATGTCGCCGCTCGAGACGCAGGTGCGAGAGCATCACATACAGCTTCGCCGGCGGCTCGACAGCATCCGCCGCATCCATCGCGCGAGCGACGAGCTCGAGAACCGCATCGTCGAGCTCGAGCAGCAGCGCGAAGCGATCGAGGCTCAGCGCACCGGGCTCAAGCACCAGCTCGCGGTCCTCGATCAGATCATCGAGGCGCCGGACGTCCTGCCGCTCGCGGCGAACGGCTGATCGACAGGGCCGAACCCCACGTGAAGGCGGCGCTGGCGAAAAAGGCGCCCCAAGGAAAGGTGGCCGAAGGCGTGAGGCGCCGGAGCGATATGTACGACGACGCACAGACGATGCCGCGCGCCAGGCGCTCAATGGAGTATGGACTTCTCCAGGTTCATCGCAATCGAGCGATCCCCGGTGCTGGCCGTTACGCTCCAGGTCCTCGGTTGCATTGTCGCTGCGGTCTGGCTGACCGCCGCCACGGACCTGCTCGTCGTTCGGCTCATTGACTGGCTCGGCGTGCGCTGACGCTGCACGCGCCCCCTGTCTCGCACGCTGACCGCTTCGTCGCACCTGGCGAAGGCGGCGAATCGTTTTTCTAAGCCATACCCTCGGACCTGTCCGGCGACCGCATGGGTCAGGCGACGACCGATTTCTTCCGCATGAGCGCTTCGTACTTGAGCTGAAGCGCCTCGCGCGACTCGACGTGGTCGGGGTTCACCGGGATGCAATCGACCGGACACACCTCGCGGCACTGCGGCTTGTCGAAATGTCCCACGCACTCGGTGCACTTCGCCGGATCGATCTCGTAGATTTCCGCGCCCTGCGAGATCGCGTCGTTCGGGCACTCCGGCTCGCACACGTCGCAGTTGATGCACTCGTCGGTGATGATCAGGGCCATTGAGCGAGCGAACGCGTTTCAAGCGCTCGTCGAGTCTTTCTCGCGCTCGAATTTCTCGTGCAGCCGCGCGGCGACGTACGGGTGCACGAACTTCGAGACGTCGCCGCCGAAACGTGCGATCTCGCGCACGATCGTCGACGACACGAACATGTACTTCTCTCCGGGCGTCAGGAACAACGTTTCGACGTCGGGATACAGGTTGCGGTTCATCCCCGCCATCTGGAACTCGTATTCGAAGTCGGAGACCGCGCGAAGGCCGCGCAAGATCGCCTGCGCGCCCTGCTCGTGGACGAACTCCATCAAAAGCGACGAGAACCCGATCACGTCGACGTTCGGCAGCGAACCGAGCACCTCTCGCGCCATCTCGACGCGCTCCTCGCCGGTGAAGAAGGGCCGCTTCGACGCGCTCTCGGCGACCGCGACGACGACGAGGTCGAAGACGCGCGCCGCCCGGCGCACGAGGTCCTCGTGCCCGCGGGTGAACGGATCGAAGGTTCCGGGATAGACGACTTTCATCGGGCGTCGGCGCGCTGGTCCGCGAGCGCGAGCAGATGATAATGCACGCCCCCTGCGCGGTCGTGGCGCAAAAGCGTCCACCCCGGCGCGACGTCGAGCTCCCGCCCGGCTTCGGCGTAAACCCGCGCATCGGCGGCGAGCCGCGGGGGGAGCGCCGTGAACAACGCGCGCCACGGATCGTCGACGAACGGCGGATCGAGGAAGACGACGTCGAATCGGCGCGACTCGCGCGCGAGATGACGTAGCGCGTCGCCGACGTGCACCTCGACCGTTTCCGCGCGCATCTCCGCCGCGGCGCTGGCGATGCCCCGCACGAGCGCGGCGTTGCGATCGACCGCGACGCAGAGGTCCGCGCCGCGCGACTGCGCCTCGAGCGTCAGCACGCCGGTCCCGGCATACAGGTCGAGCGTGGTCCTCCCCGTCAGGTCCTGGCCGAGCCAGTTGAAAAGCGTCTCGCGGACGCGATCCGGCGTCGGTCGCAAGCCCGGCGCGTCGGGCACCGCGATCCGCCGGCCGCGGTGGCGTCCGCCGATGATGCGGACGCGATGAGCGGAAGGCACGGCGGTAGAATTCCAGTTTCCCCGCGTGGCGTCAAAGCGCCCGCGCCTTCGCAATTCTTCCCGATGTTCGACTTCTTCAAGCGGAAGCCCGCGACGAAGCCGTCGCCCGCGCACGCCGACGTGCCGGCGCCTGCTCCCCCGGAGAACGAGGCGGAGAGTCCTTCGGCGCCCGCGTCCGCGCCAGCACCGTCTGTCCGACCGGCCTTCGAAACCGTCGCGCCCGCGCCTGTGCAGGCGGAATCGGCGGCGCCCGCCGAGAAGCGCTCGTGGCGCGAGCGGCTGCGCGCGGGGCTCGGGCTTTCGCGCGACAAGCTCTCGGGCGCGGTGGCGAACGCCTTTCGCCGGCGCGTGCTCGACGACGAGGCGCTCGAGGAGCTCGAGTCCGCGCTCCTCATGGCGGACGTCGGCATCGACGCGACGCAGACGCTGCTCGAGGACCTGCGCGACCGGTATCGGAGGGCCGGCGGCAACGCCGATCCGCGCGTCTTGCTTCGTGCCGCATTCGCCGACCTCGTTCGGGGACTGGAATCGCCGGTCGTGATCGGGGCCGAGCGTCCGTACGTCATCATGTTGACGGGGGTCAACGGCGCCGGCAAGACGACGTCGATCGGCAAGATGGCCAAGTGGCTGCAGCAGCGCCGGTTGTCGGTCCTGCTCGCCGCGGGCGACACGTTCCGCGCGGCAGCGCGTGAGCAACTCGCCGTGTGGGGCGAGCGAAACAACGTCGCCGTGATCCAGCAGGTCGGCGGGGACCCGGCGGCCGTCATGTTCGACGCCATCCGGGCCGCGACGAGCCGCGGGACGGACGTCGTGCTTGCCGACACCGCCGGGCGCCTGCCGACGCAGGGACACCTGATGGAAGAGCTCCGGAAGGTCAAGCGCGTCCTCGGCAAGGCGCGCGCCGGCGCGCCCGACGATGTCTGGCTCGTCCTCGACGCCAATACCGGCCAGAACGCGCTGGCGCAGGTCAAGGCGTTCGACGCCGCGGTCGGCCTCACCGGGTTGATCGTGACGAAGCTCGACGGGAGCGCGAAGGGCGGGATCGTCGCCGCAATCGCTCGGCAACATCCGATTCCCCTCAAATTCATCGGCGTCGGGGAGGGTCTCGACGACCTGCGGCCCTTCGTCGCCGACGAATTCGTGGAAGCGCTGCTACCCAACGAAAACGACACCCCGTAACGTTCTCCGCACGAGCGTACGCTCACTCTTCACGGCGTCGCAATGACCGAACCGGACTCGGCGAGCGTGGTCCACCCTAAAGGCGGTCGATCGCCCCTTTCGTGAAAGACCTAGTAAAATAGTCGGGAACTTTCCCGGCGCTTAGCACTCTGATGCAACGAGTGCTAAACTGGCGTCCCGGCGGCACTCGGAAGGTTTTTGCGACCGGTTCGCCGTGAATAGGAGACATGAATGTCCGGAGGCACGCTGGCGTTTCCCACCCCCGCATCGCTCGGAAGCCTCGATCACTACATCCAGGCGGTCAACCGGTTTCCGCTGCTGACGGCGGAGCAGGAGACGGAGCTCGGGCGGCGCTGGAAAGAACATGAGGACGTCGATGCGGCACGTCAGCTCGTGTTGTCGCACCTTCGCCTCGTGGTCGCGGTCTCGCGCAACTACCTGGGCTACGGCCTGCCGCAGGCGGACCTCATCCAGGAAGGCAACATCGGCCTGATGAAAGCCGTGCGCCGCTTCGACCCCGAGCGGGGCGTCCGGCTGGTGTCGTTCGCGCTGCATTGGATCAAGGCCGAGATCCACGAGCACGTCCTGCGTAACTGGCGGCTGGTGAAGATCGCCACGACGAAGGCGCAGCGGAAGCTCTTCTTCAACCTTCGCAGCATGAAGCATTCGACCGCGGCGCTGACGCCCGACGAAGCGAACCAGATCGCCAGGGACCTTGGCGTCAAGCCCGAGGAAGTTTTCGAGATGGAGAAGCGCATCTCGGGCGGCGACGTCGCGCTCGAGCCGTCGCCCGGCGACGAGGACTCGGTGTCGCCGATCGCCTACCTGACGGACACCGAGGACGAGCCCGCGCAGATCCTCGAGCGCGCGCAGACCGCGGCCAATCGCAGCCAGGGGCTGCGCTCCGCGATGGAGAAGCTCGACCCGCGCAGCCGCCGGATCATCGAGGCGCGCTGGCTCCGCGAGGACGACGCGGCGACGCTGCAGCAACTCGCCGACGAGTACGGCGTGTCCGCCGAGCGGATCCGTCAGATCGAAAGCAAGGCGCTGAAGACGATGCGCTCGGACATGGTCGCGCTCCAGTAGCCGACCCGTTTGAACGACGAAGACGCCGGCCCCGCGCCGGCGTTTTCGTTCTTGCCTGCCGGTTACAGCTCGACCTGCGTGCCCAGTTCGACGACGCGGTTCGTCGGCACGTGGAAGAAGTCGGACGCCTTCGTCGCGTTCTTCGACATCGACACGTACAGCTTCTCGCGCCACATCGCCATCCCCGGCGTCGGCGTCGCGATCAGCGTCTCGCGCGAGACGAAGAACGACGTCTCCATCATGTCGAACGTGAAGCCGCGTCGCCCGCAATCCTCGAGCACCTCGGGCACGTCGGGATCGTCCTTGAATCCGTAGTTCGCGAGGATGCGGAAGAAGTTGCATTGCAGCGACTCGATCTCGTAGCGCTCCTCGTCGGGCACGTACGGAATGTCCTTCGTCACGATCGTCAGGAACACCACGCGCTCGTGCAGCACCTTGTTGTGCTTCAGGTTGTGCAACAGCGCATGCGGGACGCGGTTCTGGGTCGACGTGAGGAACACCGCGGTGCCGGGCACGCGCGTCGGCGGCGACGCCTCGATGCTCTGGATGAAGAGGTCGAGCGGCATCGCGTCCTCCGCGAGCCGCTTCATCAAGAGCGAGCGGCCGCGCTTCCACGTCGTGAGCAGCGTGAAGACGATGCCGCCGACCAGCAGCGGAAACCAGCCCCCGTCCGGAATCTTCAGCGCGTTCGACCCGAGAAACGTCAGATCGATCGCGAGGAGCGGCAGCACCGTGGCCACCGCGACGATGATCGGCCAGCGCCAGAGCCTTCGCATCACCACGAAGACCAGGATCGAGTCGATCAGCATCGCCATCGTGACGGCAATGCCGTAAGCACCGGCGAGGTTGTCGGAATTGCGGAACCCGACGACGAGCCCGACGATCGCCGCGAGCAGCGTCCAGTTGATGAACGGAATGTAGATCTGCCCGATCGCGCGCTCCGAGGTGTGCAGGATCGTGAGTCGCGGGCAATAGCCCATCTGGATCGCGGCGCGCGTCAGCGAGAACGCGCCGGAGATCACCGCCTGCGACGCGATGATCGCCGCCAGCGTGGCGAGCACCAGCAGCGGCACGCGCCCCCATTCCGGCGCGAGCAGATAGAAGGGATTCTGGATCGCGGCGGGATCGGCGAGGATCAGCGCGCCCTGCCCGAAATAGTTGAGCAGGAGCGCGGGAAAGACGAGGAAGAGCCACGCGCGACGGATGGGGGCCTTGCCGAAATGCCCCATGTCCGCGTAGAGCGCTTCGACCCCGGTCACCGCGAGCACGACGGCGCCGAACGCGACGAACGCGATCGACGTGTTGTTGGCGATGAAGCGCGCGGCGTAAAGCGGGTTGAGCGCGACGAGCACGCCGGGACCGCGCAGGATCTCGAGCGCGCCGAGCACCGCGAGCACCACGAACCACACCATCATCACCGGCCCGAAGACCGCGCCGAGCTTGCTCGTCCCGCCGCGCTGCACGGTGAACAGCACGACGAGGATGACGATGCTGACCGGCGCGATGAACGTGTGCAGCGCCGGAAAGATCACGCCGAGGCCCTCGACGGCGCCAAGCACGGTGATTGCCGGCGTGATCATGCCGTCTCCGTAGAACATGGCCGCACCGAAGATCCCCAGTCCGACCAGCCACCAGCGCAGCCGATCCTGCTTCTCGACCCCGCGAGACACGAGCGCGGTCAGCGCGAGGATCCCGCCTTCGCCGCGGTTGTCGGCGCGCATGATCAACGTGATGTACTTGAACGTCACGACGATGATCAGCGACCAGACGAACGCGGACAGGATCCCGAGCACGTTGGACGTCGACACCGACAGTCCGAACTGCCCGGTGAACGCCGTGCGAAGCGCGTACAGCGGGCTCGTGCCGATGTCGCCGTAGACGACGCCGATGGCGCCGACCACGAGCGGCAGCATCCGTCCGTGGAGGCGAACGGAATCGGTGGCCGAATTCAAGGTCCCGCGTCGCGGCGACGTCAGGAGACGGCGCTGTCGTCGCCGCGACGCGAAAAGCGGATGTTCAGCTGCTTGAGCTTGCGGTACAGGTGCGTACGCTCGAGGCCCGCGCGCTCGGCGACCTTGCTCATGTTGCTCTGCTCGCGGCCCAGCAGCTGCTCGAAGTAGATGCGCTCGAACGCCTCGCGCGCCTCGCGCAACGGCAATTCGAAGAACCGCGTGGTGATCTCCGGCGCGAGCGCCTGGTTCGGCGACGCGGCTTCGCCGAGCAGGCGCTTCACGTGGTCGGCGGTGATCTCGCCGCGGACGATCTGCATGTTCGCGACGATCGACTGCAGATGATCGAGATTGCCCGGCCAGTACGCGTTCGACAGGATCGTGAGCGCCGCGGGCGACAGCGATGCGAGCAACGGCGAGGAGCGCTCGTCGGCGCCCGACGCGCGCCAGAAGCGCTCGATCAGCGCGGGAATGTCGTCGCGGCGCGAGCGCAACGGCGGCAACACCACGGCACCGCCCGACAACTGGGCCAGCAGCGCAGCGTCGAAGCGGCCTTCGGTCGCCAGGTTGGCGAGCGGCTCCGCCGACGTGGCCACGAACTGGATGTTGTTGCGCGCGAGCTTCGGCAGCAGGAACGCGAGTCCCTTCTGCTCGTTGCGCGAGTACTCGCCGATCTCCGCGCAATACAGCACGCCGTCGCGCGCCTCCTCGATCAACGTCAGCGGATTGTTCGCGAGCCGCGCGCCGTTGGCGAGCGCGACGAACGGCGCGTCGCGCGTCTGCAGCGCGCGTGCGGCGACATCGTGGCCGGTGCCCGCCTCGCCGACGATCAGCACGGGGCGCTTCGACGCGACGAGTGCCTCCAGCGCGCGCTCGGTCTCGCGAATCGCGTTGCCGCTGCCGAGTTGCGCGAGCGAGATGCGACGCGGCTCCCTGGTCGCGGCGGTCTTCAGCGCGCGCGCGATCGTCGAGAGGAGCTTCGACAGCCCAATCGGCTTTTCGAGGAAATCGAACGCGCCGATGCGGGTCGCCTCGACCGCCGTCTCGATCGTTCCGTGACCCGACATCATGACCACCGGCATCGTCAGGAGCGCGTTCGCGCCCCATTCGCGCAACAGCGTCACGCCGTCGGTGTCGGGCATCCAGATGTCGAGCAGCACGAGCGCCGGCTGCTGGCGCATCCGATAGGCGCGCGCCTCGCCGGCATTCTCCGCGAGCGCGACTCGGTAGCCCTCGTCCTGCAGGATTTCCGAGAGCAGTTCGCGGATGCCGACCTCGTCGTCGACGATCAGGATCTCGCGACCTTGCGTCGCGCGAACGTCGGCGATCATTGCACTTCCTTCGCGCTCTCGCCTTGGCGCTGCACGGCCGCGTTGCGTGCGCGGAAATGCAGCGTCACGCGCGCGCCGTGCGGCGCGACGTTGTCGAGCGTGACGCGACCCGCGTGCTCCTCGACGATCTTCTTCACGATGGCCAAGCCCAATCCCGTGCCTTTCGCTTTCGTGGTGACGTACGGCTCGAACGGGTGCGCGAGCACGTGCTCCGAAAATCCCGGCCCGCGATCGCCGAACGCGAGCGTCGCCTCTGCGCCGTGCATCGACAGGCTGATGTCGATACATGGCTCGTCCTGCCCGGACTGCGCGTCGATGGCGTTCTGGAGGAGATTGTGGAACACCTGCCGCAGGCGAGTCGGCTCGCCCTGAACGAGAACCGGCGCGTCGGGGAGCGCGAGGGCGACATGCGGGCGCAGATTGTCGTATAGAGCGAGCACGTCAAGCAAGAGGTCCGCCAGGTCGACCGTCTGCAGTTGTCCGGGTCGCGGCTGGCGCGCGTAGATCGCGAAGTCGTCCACCATGTGCTTCATCGCGTTCACCTGCGACACGATCGTCTGCGTGCCACGGCGCAGCGTCTCGCGGTCGGCGTCCGCGAGTCGCGGCGAAAGCTTCATCGCGAGGCGCTCGGCCGAGAGCTGGATCGGCGTCAGCGGATTCTTGATCTCGTGCGCGAGCCGCCGCGCGACTTCGGACCAGGCCGCGTCGCGTTGCGCCTGTAACAACTCCGACACGTCGTCGAACACGACGACGTAGCCCGCCGCAGGCGAGCCGGGCAGCCGCGTGCCGCGCAGGAGGAGGGTCCGCGCCTGACCTGCGACCGTCAGCGTCGACTCGCGCTGCCACTGGCCCTCGTGCGCGCCGCGGAATCCTTCCGCGATCAACTCACCGAGCGGCGCGAGGGCCGGCAGTTTCCCGCCCCATTCCGCCAGCGGCACGCCGGCGAGTTCGGCAAATGGCTGCTGCAAGATCACCGCGGCGCTGGGATTGGCCGTGCGCAAGCGGTGGCGCTCGTCGAACGCCAGCACGCCCGACGACAGGTTCGACAGCACGCTTTCGAGGTACGCGCGCGTCGTTTCGGTCGCGCGTTGCGACTCCTCGGTCTTCGCCTTCGCCTCGGCGAGCTGCATCGTCATCGTGTTGAACGATTCGGTGAGAACGCCGAGCTCGTCGCGCGACGTGACCGGTTGCCGGCGCGTGAAATCGCCCTGCGCGACGGCGCGCGTGCCGGCTGCGAGCAGGCCGAGCGGAGCGGCGAAGCGTTCCGACAGGAGCAGCGCCAGGCCGAGCGCGGAGGTGAGCGCGAGCAGCAGCGTCAACGTGAGCGTCAGTTGATAGACGCGTTTGAGCGCCGAGCGCGAGAACGCGATCTCCTGATAGTCGCGCGCGCCCGCCTGCACTTTCTCGAGATCCTGCGCGAGCGTGCGCGGCACGCGCTCGATCACCTGCAGCACGCGCAGCGGCTCGACGCGATCGGCGCTGTTCACCGGCACGACGACGCGCAGCATCATTCCCGTGTCCTGCGTCTGCTCGACTTTTGCGTACACCTGCTGCAGCCGCGCGCGGCGCAGCGCGTCGGCGGGCAGGGGCTCGGGCGTCATGCCGCCGCCGACGCCGGCAATCGCGAGGACGCTGCCCGACGGCGCGAACAGCGCCGCTTCGTAGACGCCGACCTGCTCGGCCGCGCGGCTCAGCGCGGGACCCGGCGGCGCAGGGGAATCGCCGAGCGATTGCGCGATCAGCGTCGCGCGATTCGTCGTCTCCTTCAGCAGATAGTCGAGCGAACTTCGCCCGAGGTTGATGCCGCCGTCGAGCGCGCGATCGACGCGCACGTCGAACCAGCTCTCGATGCTTCGCCCGAGGAACTGCACCGACACCGCGTAGACGAGGGCACCCGGCACGATCGCGACGAGCGAGAACAGCAGCACGAGCCGCAACGCGAGCCGCGAGCCGAACACGCCCCGCTTCAGGCGGCGCCGCAATTGCAGGAACTCGCCGCCGACGACGAGCATCAGCACTGCAACCAGTGCGCCGTTCACGAGCACGAGCGCGTTGTAGTGCCCGGCGAAGAAATCGGTGTTCGCCGTGGCCGTCGCGAGCAGGAACAGCGCGATCGCCGAGGCGCATGCGAAACCGAGCGACAGGGCGCGCAGCGAACGGGAAGCCAGCCGCGTCACGATGCCGGTTCCCTCATGGCGTAAAGCCGAAGCGGTACCAGTCGGAGGAAAGCTGCCATTCGCGCGAGGCGAGCGCATTGACCTGGAAGGGCTTCGGAAGCTGGTTGACGTCGAGCTTCATGCGCACCGCCGCTTCGTACTGCGCGCCTTTCGTGACGTCGCTCGTCGGCGCGACCGGCCGCGACGCGACGTGGCCGATGAAGCGCTCGACGTCGGCGAGCGCTTCGAACGTCTGGCCGAGCGGGCCGCTCGACACGCGATATTGCCGCGTCAGCGGGCTGTACGAGACGCGATAGGTGATCGACCACGTCGCAATCTTGTCGGGAAACCACATCACGCGCGGACGCAGCAGCTCGAAATCGATCGTGAAGTAGAGGGGTACGCCCTTGTCGAGCGCCTGCTCGAGCGCCGGCGTCAGGTCGACCTCGAACTCGGCGGCGAGCAGAAGCTCGTCGTCGTCGATCGACAACGACGCCGACGCAACCGGGATGTCGCCGGCCACCACCGCGCCTGCGATCGCTGCCGCGAGCGAAACAGCGACGGCCGCGCGCAGGAGACGCCGCCGCGCGGCCACGGGAGAGCGAGTCGGACGAAGGGTAGGCGGCATGCCGGCGAGTCGCAGCCGAACGCCGGGCCGGGACGACGCGCCGGGCGGACGGACCTCGCGCACGGTCCGCATCATCGCCTGCGAAGCAGCGCGTAGAAAAACCCATCGTGATTTTGGCGCGCACCGGGGAGCGATGGCAAGAGTTGCCCCCCGCGATGCGGCACAGGGTCGGGAAACGCGAGCGTTTCACGCAACGCATCGCCGTGCGCGCGTCCGAACGCTTCGATGCGCGCCTCGTTTTCCTCGGTGAAGATCGAGCAGGTCGCATACAGCAGTTTGCCGCCGGGTGCGACGAGCGGCCAGCTCGCATCGAGCAGGCGCGTCTGCTCGCACGCGAAGCGCGCGACGTCGCGCGCGCGGTGCCGCCACTTCCCGTCGGGATGGCGGCGGACGACACCCGACGCCGTGCACGGCACGTCGAGCAGAACCCGGTCGAACGGCTTTCCATCCCACCACGCGTCGGGCGTTCCGGCGTCGCCTTCGACGAGCACGACGTCGCGATCGGCGAGGCGCAGCCGATCGATGTTGTCACGAATGCGCACGAGGCGCTTCGCCTCGACATCGACGGCGACCACGTGCGCATCGGCGCCCTCCAAGAGATGCGTGGTCTTGCCGCCCGGCGCAGCACAGGCGTCGAGCACCCGCATGCCGCGCGCGACGTCGAGGAGCGGCGCCGCGTATTGCGCGGCCAGATCCTGCACCGAAAATGCCCCTTCGACGTACCCGGGAAGCGACGCGACGTCCCGCGGCGGCTCGACGATGATGCCCGCGGCGCCTACTGCGTACGCGTGAAGCCCGCTTTCCACGAAACGAGCGACGAGGGCGTCGCGCGTCGTCACCCGCACGTTCGTGCGCAGCGTGAGCGGCGGGCGCGCGTTGCCGGCGTCGAGAATCGCCGACCATGCGTCGGGGTAATCGGCACGCACGCGATCGATCCACCACTGCGGATACGAATATCGCGCGACGTCGCTCGCCAGCACGCGTGCACGAATGTCGTCGCGCTCGCGAAGGTAGCGACGCAGCATCGCGTTGACGAGCGCCTTCGCCGCGGGTCGCACGGCCTGCGCCGCAGCGTCGACCGCGCGATCGACGATCGCGAAGGGCGGTGCACGCGTGTGATCGAGCTGGTAAAGCGCGACCGTGACGAGCGCGCGCAGAAGCGGATCCGGGATCGGTTTTCGCGACAGCACGTCGACGACCGCGTCGAGTGTTCCGAAATGACGCAACGTGCCGTACGCGAGCTCCTGCACGAGACGCTGGCCGCGGCCACGGCGATCGTCGACCGCGGCGAGCGCGTCGCGCAGCCTGGCGCCATCGAACACGCGCAAGACGGCGAGCGCCGCGAGCGTCTGCTCCCGATGCACCGGGTGGCGCTACCGTCCGTTCCCGAAGCGATCGCCCGCGGCGACGTGGCGACCGACGGCGAATGCGTGCCCCGGCATCTGTCGGCCACCGGCCGTTTGCACGGCGGTGACGCGCAGCATCCCGCTTCCGCATGCGACGTCGAGTCCATCGCCCGTCACGGCGACGATCGTTCCCGGTTCGGCGTACCGACGGCCTTCCACCGCGACGGCGCGCCGAATCTTCACCAGCCGGTCGTGCCAGGTCGCGGTCGCGCCGGGTCGCGGCGTGAGCGCGCGAATCTGCCGATCGAGCACACGCGCATCGCGCCGCCAATCGAGGACGGTGTCGGCGCTCGTGAGCTTCGCCGCGTACGTCGCCCCGGCCGCAGCCTGCGGCGTCGCGGCCAGCTCGCCCGTTTGCGCCAGCGCTTCGAGCACCTCGACGATCATCGTCGCGCCGAGCGCTGCGAGCTTGTCGTGCAATGACCCAGCCGTTTCGCGCGGATCGATGTCGATCGCGCGTTGCGCCACGATCGGCCCGGTGTCGAGCCCGGCGTCCATGCGCATGATCGTGATGCCCGTCGTTTCGTCGCCCGCCTCGATCGCGCGCGCGATCGGGGCCGCGCCCCGCCAGCGAGGCAGCAGCGAGGCGTGAATGTTGAGGCCGCCGTATTTCGGCAGATCGAGCACGGCCTGCGGCAGGATCAGGCCGTACGCGGCCACCACGAGCACGTCGAGCGCCGCGCCGCGAATCGGCGCACGCGCGTCGTCCGATCGGAGGTTTGCCGGCTGCGCGACCGGCAGGGCGCGCGCTTGCGCGAGGGACTTCACGGCGGACGCCCGCGGGTCCAGCCCTCGGCCGAATGGCCTATCGGGCTGCGTGAGGACGAGCGGTATCGTGAACCCCGCCTGGGCGATCGCGGCCAACGCCTCCGCAGCGAATGCCGGCGTGCCGGCGAAGCCGACGCGAAGGCGCGCGGCGTCGTTCAGCCGGCGAGCCGCTGCTTCTTGCGCAGCCGCGCGGCGAGGCGGGCGCGCTTGAGCGGCGACAGGTAGTCGACGAAAACCTTGCCCTCCAGATGGTCCATTTCGTGCTGGATGCACACCGCGAGCATGTCTTCGGCGTCGATTTCGAACCGCTCGCCTTCCTCGTTCAGCGCCCGAACGCGGACGCGCGCCGCCCGCGTCACCTTGTCGAAATATCCCGGTACCGACAGGCAGCCTTCCTCGCACTCCACCTCGCCCTCGGCGGAAAGGATCTGCGGATTGATGAACACTCGAAGCTCGTCCTTCGACTCCGACACGTCGAGGACGATCACCCGCTTGTGGACGTCGACCTGCGTCGCCGCAAGGCCGACGCCCGGCGCCGCGTACATGGTTTCAGCCATGTCGCGCACCAGCTTCCGGATTTCCGGGGTCACCGCGGGGACCGCGGCTGCAACTTTTTTGAGACGCGGATCGGGGTATTCGAGGATCGGAAGCAGGGCCATCGCGGTATTGGCTTGCACAATGCAACGCAAGGGATGCAGAATCGGGCTCAAGTCCCTATTTTGTGGCGGTTTAGGACGTTAGCAAGTCCGCCCGACCGGAAAGAGGCCATATGCGTCAACAGTTTACCACGGCATCCGCCTTCGCGGCCGTCGTTGGCGTCGTCGCCATTCTGCTCGCCGCACCCGCTTCGGCGCAGCCCGCCGCTGCCGCCGCGAAGCCCGCCGCCGCGATCGCCGAAGGCGCGCCGTCGACCTATACCGTCCAGAAGGGCGACACGCTATGGGGGATCGCCGGCAGGTTCCTCAAGGAGCCGTGGCGGTGGCCCGAAGTGTGGCGGATGAACCGCGACGAAATCAAGAATCCCCACCGCATCTACCCGGGGGACGTCATCCGCCTTTCGATCGTCGACGGCCAGCCGCGCCTCGACCTCGCGCGCAACACGGTAAGACTCTCGCCCGAAGTCCGGGTTTCGCCGCTCGAGCCGCAGGCGATCCCGGCGATCCCGCCGGGCGACATCGAGCCGTTCCTGTCGCGACCGCTCGTGACCGGCCCCTCGGGCCTCGAGGCCGCCGGCGAAATCGTCGCGGGCCGCGACGAGCGGGTGATCCGCGGCCAGCGGGACGTCGTCTACGCCGTGGGCCTCGACCCGAAGGCGGGTGACCTCTGGTTCGTCTACCGGCCGGGCGAGCGGCTCGTCAACGACCAGGGCGAGACGCTCGGCTTCGAGAACCGCTTCCTCGGAACCGTCCGGGTCGAGCGCTTCGCCGACGTGTCCACGGTCCGCATCGATTCGGCGACCGAGGAAATCGTCGTAGGCGACCGGCTGCTCCCCGCCGCCCGCGAAGTCGTGCAGAACTACGTGCCGCATGCACCCGAGCGGGTGATCGACGGGCGGATCCTCAAGCTCGAACGCGACGGCCAGGAAACCGGGCGCGGTTACGTCGTGACGCTCGACAAGGGCGCGCAGGACGGGCTCGAGATCGGCAACGTCCTCGCCATCTATCGCGTCGTGCCGCCGATCCGCGATCCCCGGCCGAACAAGCGCGGCCCGGTCATGGATTTTCCGAATTTCGATCAGACGACTTACTTTTCCGCCCCCACGTATTTGCACGTGCCCGACGAGCGCACGGGCATCCTCATGGTGTTCCGCGTGTTCGAGCGCGTCTCGTACGCGCTCGTGCTGAACTCGAGCGATGCGGTGCGCACCGGCGACTACGTGCGCACACCGTGACAAAGCCGCGTGCCGCTCGATTCACGCTCGCTCGCGTGGTCCTCGCTCGCGCAGAAGCGCCTGCCGTCGCAGGCGCTCGTCGCGCTTCTTCGCCACTTCGGTAACCCGGAAGCGCTCCTCGCGGCACCGCGCGCCCGCATCGCGGCGGTGACGACGCCGGCGCTCGCCGACCGCCTCGCCGCGCCGCTCGATCGCGACGTAGCGGAACTCACCTCGCGCTGGCTCGACGATCCTGCGCATCACGTCGTCGCGTGGGACGACGACGATTACCCGCCCGCGCTCCTCGCGATGCCTGACGCGCCGCCGGCACTTTTCATGATCGGGCGCCGCGAATTGCTGACGCGCACGGGCTTTGCGATCATCGGCAGCCGCCACGGGACACCGCAGGGGCTCGCGACGGCACGCGAGTTCGCGCAGGCGCTCGGGAGCGGCGGGCTCACCATCGTCTCGGGCCTCGCGCTCGGCATCGACGCGGCCGCGCACGAAGGCGCGCTCGGCACCGACGCTTCCACGATCGCCATCGTCGGCACCGGGCTCGACCGCGTCTACCCGGCGCGCAACCGCGCGCTCGCGTTGCGCATTGCCGAGCACGGCGCGCTCTTGTCCGAGTACCTGCCCGGCACGCCGCCGCGAAAGGAGCATTTCCCGCAGCGCAATCGGCTGATCAGCGGAATGTCGTGCGGCGTGCTCATCGTCGAAGCGACGCTGTCGTCCGGCTCGCTCATTACCGCGCGCCTCGCGGGCGACCAGGGACGCGACGTGTTCGCGATCCCCGGCTCGATCCATTCACCGTTCAGTAAAGGGTGTCACAAGCTGATTCGCGACGGCGCCAAGCTCGTCGAGACGGCACAGGACGTGCTAGATGAATTGCGCGGCGCGGCGCGCCGAGACGAGGCCACCCGCGCACCTCGCAAGCATACCGGCGCCACGCCGCTGCTCGCCGCGATGGGTTACGATCCCGTCACGATCGACGTCCTCGTCGAACGCACGCGTGCATCGGCCGAGGCGATTTCGTCCGAACTCGTCGTTCTCGAACTCGACGGCAGCGTCTCGTCGTTGCCGGGCGGACGCTGGCAGCGCGTCGCGCACGCGTAGAAACGCCCGCGCGCACGACTCGCGCGTCAATCCGCATCACCTGATTCGCGGAACTCGCGTGCACCCGTCGTGTCGTCCTGCATCGGACGGGCGTGCGCGACCCACATCGCGGCCTCGACCGTTCGGACGGTTGCGAGCGCACGGGAACCTTCTGTAGTATCGGCCCCCCCGACTCGGGTCGGCCTGCGTCTTGCCATTCGTGGTTGCGGGCCCATGTAGCATCGATCGCGTCACGGCGCGCCATCCCGGCCGCGCCGGCTCTCCCGGAATCGCATCGCCTTGTCGAAACAACTGATCATCGCCGAGAAGCCGTCCGTCGCCGCCGACATCGCGCGCGCTCTCGGCGGTTTCACCAAGCACGCCGACTATTTCGAGAGCGACGAATACGTCCTCTCGTCGGCCGTCGGCCATCTCCTCGAGATCGGCATGCCGGAGGAGGAGGAGGTGAAGCGCGGCAAGTGGACGTTTGCCCATCTGCCTGCGATTCCTACGCATTTTCAACTCAAGCCGATCGAGAAGAACGAGGCGCGCCTCAGGACGCTGCTGAAGCTCATCAAGCGCAAGGACGTGAAGAGCCTCGTCAACGCCTGCGACGCGGGACGCGAGGGCGAGCTGATCTTTCGCTACATCGCGCAGTACGCGAAGAGCGACAAGCCGATCCAGCGATTGTGGCTCCAGTCGATGACGCCGGCGTCGATTCGCGAAGGATTCGCGAAGCTCCGCAGCGACCAGTCGATGCGACCGCTCGCGGACGCCGCCGTCTGCCGTTCGGAGTCGGACTGGCTCGTCGGCATCAACGGCACGCGCGCGATGACCGCCTTCAATTCGAAGTCGGGCGGCTTCCAGCTCACGACCGTCGGGCGCGTGCAGACGCCAACGCTCGCGATCCTCGTCGAGCGCGAGGAGAAGATCCGCAACTTCGTCCCGCGCGACTACTGGGAACTCGTCGCGACGTTCCACGCCGACGCCGGCGATTACACGGGCAAGTGGTTCGACGAGCGGTTCAGGAAGCGCGACGCGGCCGTCACCGGCGTCGACGACGTCGACATCCGCGCCGATCGCCTGTGGGACGTCGCGCGGGCGGAATCGATTCGCGACGAATGCCTCGGCAAGCAGGGCGTGGTCACCGAGGAAGCGAAGCCGACGACGCAGCTTTCGCCGCTGCTGTACGACCTCACGAGCCTGCAACGCGAGGCGAACGGCCGTTTCGGTTTCTCGGCGCGCACGACGTTGTCGCTCGCGCAGGCGCTCTACGAGAAGCACAAGGCGCTCACTTATCCGCGCACCGATTCGCGCGCGCTCCCCGAGGATTACCTCGACACCGTCACCGCGACGCTCGGCGAGCTCGCGCAGACCGAGGCATACGGGCGCTTCGCGAAGTCGATCCTCGCGCGTCGCTGGGTGCGCCCGAACAAGCGCATCTTCGACAACGCGAAGGTGTCCGATCACTTCGCGATCATCCCGACGCTGGTACGCCCGCGCCATCTGAACGAACTCGAAGCCAAGCTCTACGACGTCGTCGTCAAGCGATTCCTCGCCGTCTTCCATCCGGCCGCCGAATACCTCGTCACCACGCGCATCACGCGCGTCGAAGCGCACCCGTTCAAGTCGGAGGGGAAGGTGCTCGTCGAGCCCGGTTGGCTCGCGGTCTACGGGCGCGAGGCTGCGGGCGACGAGCCGACGCTCACGCCGGTGCGCGTGCGCGAAGTGCCGGCGGCGAAGGCGCGAGGCGAGACGGCGCGCGAAACGGCGACGCGCTACTTCGAAGGCGAAGAACGCGTCGCCACGAAGACGATCGACGTCGTCGCGCTCGCGACGCGACCGCCGCCGCGCTTCACCGAGGCCACGCTGCTGTCGGCGATGGAAGGCGCGGGCAAGTCGATCGAGGACGACGAGCTGCGCGAAGCGATGCGCGAAAAGGGCCTCGGCACGCCGGCGACGCGCGCGCAGATCATCGAAGGCTTGATCAGCGAGCGCTACATCCTCCGCGAAGGCAAGGAGCTGATCGCGACGCCGAAGGCCGCGTCGCTGCTGACGCTGCTGCACGGACTCGGCATCCCCGAGCTCTTCTCGCCCGAGCTCACCGCGGAATGGGAGTTCAAGCTCGCCCAGATGGAGCACGGGAAGCTTCGCCGCAGCGAGTTCATGCGCGAGATCGTCGACATGACGAAGCACATCGTCGCGCAGGCGAAGAACTACGAGAGCGACACGATTCCCGGCGATTTCGCGACGCTCTCGGCGCACTGCCCGAAGTGCGGCGGCGAAGTGCACGAACGGTACAGGAAGTTCCAGTGCGTCGAGTGCGATTTCGGCTTCTGGAAGATCATGGGCGGGCGCCAGCTTGCGCCCAACGAGGCGGAAGCGCTTTTGACGCAACGAAGCATCGGTCCGCTCGACGGCTTTCGCAGCCGGCTCGGGCGACCGTTCTCGGCGACGCTGCGGCTCAACGACGACAACGAAGTCGAATTCGACTTCGGACCGAAACTCGACGACGAGACTGGCGAGCAGCCGGACTTCTCGGGGCAGGAGGCGCTCGGCGCGTGTCCCAAGTGCGGCCATCGCGTGTTCGAGACGCCGAACGCATACGTCTGCGAGCGCGCGGTCGGCGACGACCGGCAGTGCGACTTCCGCTCCGGGCGCACGATCCTGTCGCGCGTCGTCGATCGTGCGCAGATGACGAAACTGCTCGAGCAGGGCAAGACCGATCTGCTGCAGTTCGTCTCGGCGCGAACGCGGCGTCCCTTCTCGGCGTATCTGATCAAACAGCCGGACGGCAAGGTGGGCTTCGAGTTCGAGGCCAAGGCGCCGGGCCGACGTGGTGCGCGTCCTGCGCGCAGTGCGCCGCTACGCGTGCTCGGCACGCATCCCCGCGATCGGCAGCCGATCGAAGTCCACGCGGGACGCTATGGGCCGTACGTCAAGCACGGTTCGACGAATGCGACGATCCCCGATCGCGACGCGGTGGATGCACTGACCCTCGAGCAGGCGGTGAAGCTCGTCGACGAGAAGGCGGGGCGCAGTGGCGTCACGCCGGCCGCAGCGACGAGGTCGCGCAGCACGCGTACGACGCGCATGGCGACCGAAACGTCCGAGCCCCGCACGAAGTCGGCGCGACGCGTCGTCCCGGCACGCGGGGCGCGGGCCGACGGCGGTGCCGCAACGGCGGCGACCGCAGGCAAGTCGACGACGAGCCGCGGCGCGACGAAGACGGCGGCACGCTCGAGTGTCACCAAGAAAAGCGCCACGAAGCGCACGGCGGGGGGCAACGGCGGCAGCGGCCACACGAGCGGAACGCGCACGTCGCGCGCGGCGTCCAAGCCGGGAATCGCGCCCCTCGCCGCACGCAAGGGCGCGGCGAAGACGGCCGCCAAAGCCAAGCGCCGTTGAGTGAACATCTTGTCGGATCCGCGCCTTCGCGAATAGCAGGAACTGACTCGATTGGCTCGCGGCGCGACGACTTTGCTTACATGCAGCGCGTGCTCATCGTCGTCGGATTGCTGATCCTCGTCGCCGGCATTGCGTGGCCGTGGATCGCGCGGATCGGGCTCGGGCGACTGCCGGGCGACATCAACGTCGAGCGCGACGGCTGGTCGTTCCATTTCCCGATCGTGACGAGCATCGTCATCTCGCTGGTGCTGACCTTCCTGCTGTGGCTTTTCCGCAAGTGAAAACTAATCTCGCTGATCGATCTCGAAGCGGATTCCCTGCGCGAGCGGCAGGTCGCGGCTCCAGTTGATCGTGTTCGTTTGCCGGCGCATGTAGGTGCGCCACGCATCCGAGCCGGACTCGCGCCCGCCCCCGGTCTCCTTCTCGCCGCCGAACGCGCCGCCGATCTCCGCGCCCGACGTCCCGATGTTCACGTTGGCGATGCCGCAATCGCTGCCGGCCGCGCCCAGGAACGCTTCGGCGGTCCGTACGCTGTCGGTGAAGATCGACGACGAGAGGCCCTGGGGCACGGCGTTGTTCTGCGCGATCGCATCGTCGAGCGTCGCGTAGCGCATCACGTAGAGGATCGGCCCGAACGTCTCGCGCTGCACCAGCGGGTGCCCGTTCAGTAACCCGGTGACGATCGCCGGTTCGACGAAGTGCCCGTCGCGCTCGATCGCGTGACCGCCACAAACGATCGTCGCACCGGCGGCGCGCGCTTCGGCGATGGCGGCGACGTACGCGTCGACCGCGGCGCGATCGATCAACGGACCCATCAGTGTCGCCGGGTCGAGCGGATCGCCGATCTTCACTTGCGCATACGCTTTCGCCAGGCGCGCGACGACTTCGTCGAAACGGCGATCGTGCACGATCACCCGTCGCGTCGTCGTGCAGCGTTGTCCCGCGGTGCCGACCGCGCCGAACAGGACCGCCGGGACGACGAGATCGAGGTCGGCGTCGTCGGCCACGATCACCGCGTTGTTGCCGCCGCCCTCGAGCAACACCTTCCCGAAGCGAGCGCTTACCTGCTCGCCGACGCGCCTCGCCACGCGACTCGAGCCGGTGAACGATACGAGATCGACGCGCCGGTCGTCGACGAGCGCGCGCGCCTGCACGTCGTCGCCGATCGCCAGCGAGAAGATCGCCGGCAGCCCCAATTCATCGATGACGCGATCGGCGAGGCTCGATGCCGCGAGCGCCGACAACGGCGCTTTCGGCGACGGCTTCCACACGACGGCATTGCCGCAGACGCACGCGAGCATCGCATTCCACGCCCATACAGCGACCGGAAAGTTGAAGGCGGTGATGACGGCGACGACGCCGAGCGGATGCCACTGCTCGTACATGCGATGCGCCGGCCGCTCCGACGGCATCGTGCGGCCGTACAGCATGCGCGACTGGCCGACGGCGAAATCGGCGATGTCGATCATCTCCTGCACTTCGCCGTCGCCCTCCGCCTTGATCTTGCCGGTCTCGAGCGACACGAGCGTCCCGAGCGTGTCCTTGTGATCGCGCAGCAACGCCGCGTAACGGCGAACGGCCTCGCCGCGCCGCGGCGCCGGCACGTCGCGCCAGGCGCGCGCGGCGTTCACCGCCTGCTCGAGAAGCGCGTCGAACGTCGCGCTCGTCATCGTCGGCGCGCTGCCGAGGGCGAGGCCGTTTGCGGGATTGATCGACACCAGACGCTCGCCGTGCGAGGACCGTACGAGCGGACGCTCCACGTTGCCATCATCGCCGACGATGAGGCCTAGGCGCGCCAGCACCGGAAGAGCGCGGGGATCCGTGATCATCAATGCTCCTCGCTCGAGACCCGGCGAGGCCGCGCCGAGCGGACGTCTACCGGCATACGGTGCCCGGCTCGACGAACACCTCGCGCACGATCGCCTTGCTCTGCGCCACGCCGTCGACCGCATACGCGAACGTCGCGTGATCGCCGTCGGCGAAGGTGAACGTCGCCGTGCCGACCGGCGTGCGCGTCACCTTCGACGGATCGAACGGCACGGCGCTGAAGGCGGGTCCGCGCGTTCGCGCGAGCTGGCCCGAATAGACGCCCGGCGATACGTTCGGCGCGGTCACCGACAGCCACAACGGCGTACCGTCCACGTCGTAGGTGAACCAAGTCGCGAATATCACGTTGCTTTCCATCGTGAGGTTGATGCCCCAGCCCGACTCGCTCCCGGCAGGCGCCGCCCACCAGAGGTCCTGGTAATTCGTCGCGAGCGCGAGATCGGGCAGCGTGCCGAACGTGCACGCAGGCGCCACGCCAAAGATCTCGCGCGTGATCGCCTTCGTCTGTGAAACGCCGTTCACCGTGTAGGCGAACTGCGCGTTGTTCGCGTCCTGGAACGTCAGCGTGGCATGGCCGACACCGACCGGCGTCACGCGGGCAGGATCGAACGGCAGCGCGCTCCACGCCGGCCCCTGCGTTTGCACGAGCACGCCGGCATACGTATTCGCCGCGAGCTTGTTCGCCGTCATCGACAGCCACCATGCCTTGCCGGTGCTGTCGTAGGTGAACCACGTCGCGAAGATCGTGTCGCCCTGGTGCGCGAGGTTCAGGCCCCAGCCCGACTCGGATTCGGCCGGGGCCGCCCACCACAAGCCCTGGTAATTCGGCGACGACGATCCGCCCGTGAAGCTCGCGGCGGCGCGCACCGCAGCGCCGGTGTCGAGGATGCCCGCGCCGCAGATCGACGTCGTGCACGCCGAACCGCCGGGGAACGGCTTCGCGGTCGATTGCAGGATCGACACGATCTGGTCGGGGGTGAGCGACGGTGCCACGGCAAGCATCAGCGAGATCGCCGCGGACACCATCGGCGCCGAGAAGCTCGTTCCGCCCTCGATTTTCACCGTATCGTCGCCAGGCGTCGTCGTGCCGGTGTTCGAAAGCACGAGCGTGCCTTGCGTGGAGAGCACCGGCCCCAATGTCCCGCCGGGCGCGGACAGCGTGATGCCCGTCCCGAAGTTGCTGTAGCGCGCGAGGTTGCCCGTCACCGTCGTCGTCGACGCGACCGCGATGACGCCGGGACAGCTCGCCGGCGAATGATTCGCGACGTCGTCGGATTCGTTGCCGGCCGCGGCGACGATCGCGCGCGTGATGCCGTGCGCAAACGCGGCGCCGATCACGGCCGGATAGTAGGCAGGACACGCGCGGTCGCCGCCGAGGCTCAGGTTGATCACCTGCGCGGGATTGGGATTCGCCGGCACGCCGGGGACGGGCAGGCCGGCGGCCCACGCGATGCCGTCGACGATGTCGGAATCGAAGCCGCCGCATTTGCCGAGCACGCGGACGGGGAGGATGTTCGCGTTCCAATCGATCCCCGCGGTCCACGCGCCGTCGTTCGTATTGGCGGCGATGATGCCCGCGACGCCGGTGCCATGCCACGAACTGTTCGCGGCGCGGCAATCCGCGGTCGCCTCGCCCGGCAGCACGTAATCGCCGGGATCGCTGGCGTCGTCGTCGCGGCCGTCGCCGTCCCTCGCGGCGCCCGGATCCGAGATCATGTCGTAACCCGCCAGGAAGCGCCCCGTCATCGCGGCATGCGGCCGATAGCCGGTGTCGAGGACGGCCACGGTGACGGCCGTCGATCCGTGCGTCGTCTGCCACGCGGAGAACGCGCTGATCGACGCGGCGTCGTTGGTGAGGTACTTCTGGGCCCTCAGGAACTCGTCGTTGACGATCGCCTGCGCAGGAAAGCGCCGACGGTCGACGTCGACGAACTCGACGTCGCGATTCGCGCGCAAGCGCGAAAGCGCCACATCGGCGTCAGCGGCGGCGACGACGACGTCGGCGCCGAGCGCCATGGACCGTACGTGGGACAGCGGAACGCGGCTCGCGAGCGCCGACTTCGCGATGCGCGCCTTCGCCGTCAATGCCGACTTCGCCGTGTCCGCACGGAGCTTCAGGATGAGACGCGTGTCGGCGTGCGCCGCGCCGGCGAGCGCCATTGCCAGGACGAGGGCAAAGCCTCGATAGCACGAACGATGCACGTGAGCGGGGCGAGCGTGCGCTCGCACGAAGACGTCGACGTCGCTAACGCGCTCGCGGCGCGAGATGCTTCGCGAGGAAGCGCTCGACCCGTGCATAGAAGTCGACGAGATTGTCGTCCTTGTTGAAGCCATGCCCCTCGTCCGCGTAGACGACCCATTCGTACTCCTTGTGCGCGTCGTCGAGCGCCGACTTGAAGCGCGTGCCGTGGACGAGCGGCACTCGGAGGTCGGCGGCGCCATATGCGAGCAGGATGGGCACACCGACCTTGTCGGCATTGTCGAGCGGATTCACCCGCCGAAAGCGCGCGCGTTCCGTTTTCGGGTCGCCGATCGACTCCACCATCAGCGACGATTTGTCGGCGAACCGCGCGATGTCGGTCTGCGCGTTGTCGAAGAGATAGTCGATCGACGTCACGCCGACGTACGCGACGGCGCAGCGGATCGTCTTCGCGTTCTTGATCGTCGAATAGGCCGCCGCATAACCGCCGTAGCTCGCGCCCATGAAACAGACGCGATCGCCGTCGGCGATGCCCTGCGCCACCGCCCACTTCGCCCCATCCTCGAGATCGTCCTGCATCGCGTCGCCCCACTGCCGAAAACCGGCGCGATGGAGCTTCCAGCCGAAACCCTTGGTGCCGCGGAACTGCGGCTGGAGCACGGCGTACCCGCGCGATGCGAGGAACTGCACCTCCGGGTTGTAGCCCCACGGCGTCGCTTCGACGTACGGGCCGCCGTGAATGACCACGACGAGCGGAAGCGACTTCGAAGGACCGCCGCTCGGCACCGTGAGCAATGCCGGAATCGTCATTCCGTCGCGCGCCGGATAGCGCACCCATTGCTCGGCAGCCATCGTTTTCGGGTCGACCCACGGCTCGAACGAGAACAGCTTCTCGAGCCGCATCGACTTCGCGTCGAGCAGGTACGCGTCACCCGGATTGCGATCGGACTGCGCGATGACGAGCCAGCGATCCCCGCCGCGCTGCAGCAGGTTCACCGTATCGGGCAGGGCCTGGTCGACGCTCTTCTGCACGCTCGCCCACTGCCCATCGAACCACGCGACCGACGGCTTGTCGTCTTGGTAACGCAGCCCGAGAAGCTTGCGTGTCTTCGCTTCGGCGCGGAAGAACGCGTTGTCGGCGTCGATGTCGCGCAGCGGATGCGAGACGATGCGATGCTTCCACGTCCCGTTCTCGACGTCGTACTCGTAGATCGACGCGCGGTCGGCGCCATCTCGCCTTGCCGCGACGTAAAGCAGCTTGCCATCGGGATCGAACTCGATCGGCTCGGACGCGAGGGCGCCGAGCTTCGCCTCCTCGACCTTCACCCACGGCGCCTCGGGTGATTTGCGTACGTACCACGCCGACGTGTCGTGCTCGAGGTCGGCGGTGACCGCCGCGCGCGGCACGCCGTCGAAGTCGGCGACCCAGCGCGCCACCGAGCCGGGCGAATCGAACGACAGCAGCGTTCGCTTGCCGCTCACCGTGTCGTAACGGTAGACGTCGAGCGTCTCCACGTTGCGCTCGCGCGCGGTGACCAGGATGTCGTTCGTGCCCTCGATCACGTGGAGCAGGCTCACCAACCACGGCCGCTCGAACGACTTCTCGACGTTGGAGGTCGTCACGACGCGCGCGCCGCCGCCGGCGATCACGCGCGGATCGCTGCCGTCTCGATTCACCGCGACGAGCCCCGCTTCACGCGGCGGCTCTCCGCTCGCCCGCTGCAGATCGCCGATCACGACGACCAGGCGCTCGTCGTTCTGCCAGACGACACGAATGACGTCACCGTCGCCCCGTGATTTCATCGCCGTCGACTTCTTGGCGTCGAGGTCGATCACGGCAAGGCCGCGCTGGCCTTCCACCGGCGCGACGACGGCGAGGTAGCGCCCGTTCGGCGAGAGCATCGCGCCGCCGTACGCCGGCTTGCGGAAGAAGTCGTGCACCGAAAGCGGCTCGGCCGAAGCGGCGGTGAACGCGACGAGGGCGAAGAGCGCGAGCGCGCACCGCGCGACGGGCCGGCGGACTGCGACGTTCATCGGCAGGTCGAGAAAAGCGAAGAGTGGGGAAGTCTCGGCGCCAACGAGGCGAAGATCAGCGACGCGTTCGCGCGGGATAGGGGTCCGAAGATGCCTGGCGAACGCGCTTCGGAGGCCCTTGCTCGCGGCTACACGTCGAGGTTACGTACACCGAGCGCGTTGCTCTCGATGAATGCGCGCCGCGGCTCGACCTGCTCGCCCATCAGCGTCGAGAAGATCTCCTCGGAGCCGATCGCGTCCTCGATCTGCACCTTGAGGAGCCGGCGCACCGCCGGATCCATCGTCGTCTCCCACAGTTGCTCGGGATTCATCTCGCCCAGGCCCTTGTAGCGCTGGATCGCCACGCTGCCGCGCGCCTCGCCGAGCAGCCAGTCGAGCGCTTCCTTGAACGACTTGACCGCCTGCTGCTTCTCGCCGCGCTTCACGACGGCGCCGGGATAAATCAAATCCTGCAGGACGTCGGCGGCGTGACGGATCTGCTCGGCATCGCCGCTCGCCAGGAAGTCGGCGTCGATCGCCGTGACGTGCGGGGTTCCGTGATGCGTACGCACGATCACGATGCGATGCGCTTCGTTCGTCGCGTCGTAGCGCGCTTCTGCGGTCACTTCGGCGTCGTCGATCGCCGTCTGCAAGGCCTCGGCACTGCGGCGCGCCGCCGCTTCGGTGCCGAGGTCGAGGCGCACGCCGTTCAGGATCGCACGCAGCGCCGCCGGCTCGACGACACGGCCGAGGCGCTCGATCACCGCTTCTGCGAGCAAGTATTCGCGCGCGACGTCGCCGAGCGATTCGGCGGAAAGCGGCGAGCGCCCTTCGCCGGGCACCAGTTCCGCGTTCTTCAGCGCCACGCGCAGCAGGTGTTGCTTGAGCTCGTGATCGTCCTTCAGGTAGACGTCTTCCTTGCCCTGCTTCGCCTTGTAGAGCGGGGGCTGCGCAATGTAGATGTGGCCGCGCTCGACGAGCTCGGGCATCTGCCGGTAGAAGAACGTCAGCAGAAGTGTGCGGATGTGAGAGCCGTCGACGTCGGCGTCGGTCATGATGATGATCCGGTGGTAGCGCAGCTTGTCGACGTTGTATTCGTCCTTGCCGAAGCCGGTGCCGAGCGCCGTGATCAGCGTGACGATCTCCTGCGACGAGACGAGCTTGTCGAAGCGCGCGCGCTCGACGTTCAGGATCTTGCCGCGCAGCGGCAGGATCGCCTGGAACTTGCGATCGCGGCCCTGCTTCGCGGAGCCGCCGGCGGAATCGCCCTCGACGAGGTAGATCTCGGACAGCGCCGGATCGCGCTCCTGGCAGTCGGCGAGCTTGCCGGGCAGTCCCATTCCGTCGAGCACGCCCTTGCGCCGCGTCAGCTCGCGCGCCTTGCGCGCCGCTTCGCGTGCACGAGCCGCGTCGACGATCTTCGAGCAGATGATCTTGGCATCGGCCGGATTCTCGAGCAGGAAATCGGCGAGCATCGCGCTGACGGTTTCCTGCACGACGGGCTGCACCTCGGAGCTCACGAGCTTGTCCTTCGTCTGCGACGAGAACTTGGGTTCGGGCACCTTCACCGAAAGCACGCAGGTGAGGCCTTCGCGCATGTCGTCGCCGGTCGTCTCCACCTTCGCCTTCTTGGCGATCTCTTCCTTCTCGATGTAGTTGTTGAGCGTGCGCGTCATCGCCTGGCGCAGGCCGGTCAGGTGCGTGCCGCCGTCGCGCTGCGGAATGTTGTTCGTGAAGCACTGCACCGACTCGGCGTACGAGTCGTTCCACTGC
>DASTGT010000073.1:0-8033 GCA_035718935.1 Casimicrobiaceae bacterium | reverse complement strand
TACTGCTCGCCGCTTCCCCGGCATGTTCGGTCCGGTCGCACCTCGCGATGCTTGCGGCCTGCCTCCCATCGAATTGTCGCCCGGGAGTCGATTCCGGGTATCGTTTGCCGCATATGCCAACGAGAAAGGCCCGCGCGAGCGCGGGCCTTTCTCTCGACGCGCTTTCGGTTTCGGCTATTTCATGTTGGAGATGATCCACCAACTGGTGCCGTCGGACTGCACTTGGATCCCGCTGACGAGGCCGGTGCCGGGCGGGTTGAGAGGGAACGGATCGCCCTCGGCGGACGCGACGCCAGCCACGCTGCAGGTGTTGGGCGATTGTGCCGTGCGCTTGACGACATAGACCTTGCCGGCATTCGCGGAGGCCGAGGGAAGCGTGATCGTCTTGGACGATGCGCCCCCTCCGGGGCTCGCGCAAAAGATCGTGTAATCGGTGCTCAGTACCGTGTAGTTGCCCGTTTGAATCGTAAACGGCAGCGGACCGGTTCCGGCGGACGGGCCGGTCGGCCCCGTCGCACCGGTGGCCCCCGTCGCACCGGTGGCCCCCGTCGCGCCGGTCGGTCCCTGAACGCCGTCGGCGCCCGTCGCACCCGTCGGACCCACCGGCCCCTGGATGCCCTGTACGCCTTGCGGTCCCGTCGCGCCGGTTGCGCCGGCCGCGCCCGTTGGCCCCGTTGCGCCAGTCGGTCCCGCGGGTCCCGTCGCCCCGGTGGCGCCCGTGGGCGCGGCGGCGCACCCCCAGCCACCTGCGCCATCGGCCTGTGCGATCTCGTTCAGGGCGCAACCCTGCGGCAGTCGGAAACTCGAGGCGAGACCGACGATCGGGTCGGTGACCGTCCCACTGAGCGCGATGCCGGTGTCCGCCGAAACGCTCTTCACGAACCCGCCGTTGGGCGGCGTGAAATAGCCGACCACGTCGATCGCAACGTGCGCCGATCCGCTTCGCACCTGCACCGCGATTTCGTTGTTCGCGAGGTTGATCCGTGCGGTCGTCGCCACCGAGTTGAACGGATTGTTGGCAAGGAAGACCATCGTCGCGGTGGAGCCGAAGGTCGATCCTTCCGGGAGGATCTCGAGGTCACCGGAAATGCCGTTGTTCGGGATGCCGAACACCTGCAATTGCACCGCAGTGGGCTGGAGGCCGGCCGGCAACTGCGACAGACAAACACCGTTCCCACCTTGCACTACATACGTGCGGATTTCCGAGGCGGCGAATGGCGACGGATTATTGGAAGGCGAGCCGTCCCCCCGATAAACCGCGCCGAAGTTTCCCCGTGTGTCGACGAGCCGGCAGGGCGTGACGGGCGTGTAGACGACGTCCTTGTCGCTGTCGCCGAGCGCCTTCGTGACCTTGTCCTGCTTGTTCGCGCTGCGGGCCGCATCTAGCGTCGCCTGGGGCAGCGCGTTCTCGAGGACGTCGAGCAGGCCGTTCGCGGAGCGCACCACGCTCGCTGCGAGCAGCTGATCGGCGCGAATACCCTCGAGGGCCTTGCGCAGTTCGCTGCCCGGGACGCCAAGCTTCGCGATCTCGCTGCCCCACGTGCCGACGATACCTTCGATCACGGCGGGCCGATTCTGGTCGATCGACAGGAGGCTGTCCGGCTTGGCCATCACCGGCAATTGGGCGTAGGCGAGCCCGGCCGGGAACGCGAGCGCGAGTGCAATCGCGCGTACAACCATCTTCTGCTTCATATGCTCCCTCTTGGTTATGCGGGCTCGTGGCGCCGCGGCCATCTGGTTGGCAAGAAGCAGGCCATGGGGAGGCGAGTTGGCGGGGCGTGCGCAGCGCCTATGAACTTGATCCTCATCATGGCGGCGCCGCGCGAACCGTAGCCATCGCCATATGCCGAAGTTCGTCCTTTATGGCGCGCGCCACGGCAGGGCTTGGCTTCGCCGGCGAGCCTTAAGTCACGCGAGCAACGCTAAACTTGACGGCTGCGTCAACCCTTCCCGCCTGGATGCCGTCGTCGCTCTGCCTCAACATGATCGTGAAGAACGAGGCGCACGTGATTCGCCGCTGCCTCGATTCGGTGCGTCCGTTCGTTTCGTCCTGGGTGATCGTCGACACCGGGTCGAGCGACGGGACGCAGGACATCGTCCGCGGGCACCTCGCGGACGTGCCCGGCACACTGCACGAACAGCCGTGGCGCGATTTCGGCACGAACCGAAGCGAGGCGCTTGCGCTTGCGCGGGAGCGCGCCGATTACGTCCTCGTCATGGACGCCGACCATGAGCTGCGCGCCCCAGTCGGCTTTCGCTTCGGGACGCTCGTCGAGGACGGGTACTACATCCGGCATCGATACGCGGGCATCGAGTACGGCCTGCCCATTCTCCTCGCCACGCGCATTCCCTGGCGCTACCAGGGCGTGCTCCACGAATACGTCACCGCGGACGTGCCGCACCGCTTCGTCGCACTCGACGGCCCGTGGGTCGACGTGCACCACGAAGGCGCGCGAAGCCGCGATCCGCAGACGTATCTCAAGGATGCGAAAGTGCTGCGCGAGGCGCTAGAGAAGGATCCGGCCAATGCGCGCTACGCGTTCTACCTTGCACAAACGCTCAAGGACGCAGGCCTCCTCGATCAGGCGTTCGACGCCTTCATGCGACGTGCCGCAATGCCGGGCTTCGACGAGGAAACGTGGCATGCGCGGTACCAGGCGGCACAGATCGCAGAACGCCTCGGCCGCGACGCGGCGATCGTCGCGGACGCGTATCTGCAGGCGTACAACGCCCGGCCACGGCGCGCCGAGCCGCTCGTGCAACTCGCCCGGTTCCATCGCGAGCGCCAGCAATGGGCGCTTGCTTATCTCTATGCACGTGCGGCGTCCGCGATGCCGCGTCCGGCCGATCACCTCTTCGTCGAGGAGGCTGCCTACGCGTGGCGCGCCGACGACGAGCTGTCGATCGCCGCGTGGTACGTCGGTGCGCACGACGAGGGACGCCGCGCTGCCGAGCGCCTGCTCGAGTCGGCGCGCTTCCCCGCGTCGGAACGCGCGCGGATCGAGCGCAACGCCGCCTATTATCGCGACGCGCCGCCGCGTTGACGTATCGAGGCGAAGTCGCGCACGACGGCGATGACGCGGTCGATCGCGGCGACGGCAAGACCGGGAAAGCAGGGAAGCGTCAACACGTCGTTGCACGCGGCTTCGGTAACTGGAAGCGACCGCGGCGGCGGCGTACGCGCGCGCTGCCGATGATCGGGAATGGGGTAGTGCACGTCGCTCGCGATTCCCGCCGAATCCAATGCCTGGCGCAAGGCGTCGCGCAGCGCATGACGGACCACGAAAAGATGCGCAACGTCTGCTTCATCGCTGACCGCAGGCAGCAGCAAGCATCGGTCGGCGAGGCCCGCACGATAACGCGTCGCGATCGAGCGGCGCTGCGCGTTCCACGCATCGAGCCGCGGGAGCTTCGTGCGCAGTACGGCGGCCTGCAACTCGTCGAGCCGGCTGTTCCGGCCGCCGCGCACGCTCACCTCGTACTTCTTCGTCCACCCGTATTGCCGAAGCGTGCGCACCTCGTCGGCGAGCGCGTCGTCGGAACTGACGATCGCACCGCCGTCACCGAGCGCGCCGAGATTCTTCGTCGGATAGAAACTGAAGCAGCCGCATGCTCCAAAGCTTCCCGCACGCCGGCCACCGCGCGCCGCACCGTGCGCTTGCGCGCAGTCCTCGACGACGGGCTTCGCGTGGCGCGCCGCGCATTCGACGATCGTCTCCACCGCGGCGAGCCGACCGTAGAGGTGCGTCACGACGACCGCATCGACGTCGGCGACGACGTGGGCCAGCGCGGAAGGCGACATCGTGAGGCTTTCGTCGACGTCGACGAACACCGGCTCCGCGCCGATCGCATCGAGTGCCGTGCACGTGTAGTAGCCGGCGTTCGCGACGGTGGCGACGCGCGAACGACGGCCAAGGCCGAGGGCGCGCAACGCGAGCTCGAGCGCGTCGGTCCCGTTCGCGACGCCGACGCAGCGCCGCGTCCCGCAATAGTCGGCGAACTCGTGCTCGAAGGCATCGACCTCCTTGCCAAGGATGTAATGCCGGCTCGCCATCACGCGTTCGATCGCCTCGCGCAGCGCGTGCTCGAGCTCCACGTCCGGCGCGAACGCGAAAACGGGAACGCGCGGATTCGCCGTTTCGGGTGCCTCGCTCATCGCCCCAGTCCCGCGACGACGTAGATCTCGCCCGCAACGTCCGGATAGCGCTCGCCGAGCTGCATGAACGCGTCGAGCATCTGTGGCGTCCACGTTTGCTCGATCTGACGATTCGAGACCGGCTTAAGCCAGTATCCGCCGAAAACCTCGATGCTGAGGCCCGCGAGGAGGAAGCATTGCCGAAACGATTCGGGGTCGAACACGCGGCGGTGCCCGTGATGAATGTCCATCTCGTTCAGCGCGTCTTCGGCGGAGAGCAGCTTCATGATGACGGCGGCCTGACGATGCAGCGAGCGGCTGTTCGGCACGGCCGCCAGGATGCGACCGCGGGGCGAGAGCCATGTCGAAGCGTTCGCCACGATCGCGGCGGGGTCCTCGACGTGCTCCAGCACGTGGCCGAGCACGATGTTGTCGAAGCGCTCCTTGGGTGAGAATTCCTCGAACAGCGCGTTCACCACGCGAACCGACGGCATGCGCTCCCCGATCGACTGGCAGAATGCCCGGCTGCCCTCGACGACGGTCAACGCCTTGCCGGTACCGGCGAGGAGCTCCGTCATCACCCCTTCTGCCGGCCCGAGTTCGAGGATCGACTCGCCGCGCAAGTAACGCTCGAAGATGCGGAACGAATAGCGAACGGTGTCGGTGTTGACGCCCGCCGCGTAGAGCGAGTTCTCGGCAATGCGTTCCAGTCGGTCGTGTTCGTTCTGCACATTTACTCCATGACGATCAATTCGACGAGCAGCCGGTTCGGCAGCATCAGAAAGGCAATCTCGCGCCCGCCGAACGCGACGGCGGGGACCGGTGCGACAACGAGTTTCGCGCGCTGCGCGCGCATCGAATCGATCGCCGGTGCGAGTTGCGGTACGAGATAGGCGAGGTGGTAGAGCTTGACCCCCTGCGCGAGCCACGGCGCCAGCACCCCCTTCGTCCCCCCGAGCGGCTCGAGCAGCTCGACGCGCGGCGACTGGCCGGCCAGAAAGCGGCCGCGGATGCCCTGCACCGGATCGTCGAAGATCTCGCCTTCCGGACGGTAGCCGAGCATCGCGAAGAACCGCTCCTCGGCCGCGATCGCCGTGCACGCAACGCCGACGTGATGGAACGCGAGGCCTTCGACGGCGTTCATCGCGGCGAACGCGACAGTGTCGCGGCGATGCGCGCCGCGAGCCGGTCCATCCGCTCACGCGTCTGCCGCCACGCATTGCGCGTCATCCAATGCTCGATCGCGCGCGCCGGCGCGCCATCGTGCGTGATCGTTACCTCGCCCGGCGTGCGGACGAGACCGCAACTGTCGTGGAACGCGACGACGTGCGTGTTGGCGGCGAGCGTCCGGCAGCAGACGCGATCGAGCGCAAGCTCGTCGAAGGCGACGTCGTAGACGAGGAGCGCCGTCTCGACTGCAGCCACGGAGCCCGGCTCGAGCACGAATCGGCCCCATTCGGCGCCGCCGTCGCGTACGTCGTAAATGCCGACGAGACCTTCCCGGCGCGCATCGCGGCGCGATACGACCACGAAGTAGAAATCGCCTTCGCGCTCGTAATACCGCGTGAGCCAGTCGCGTTGTGCGGCGACGTTCGTCGCGCCTCGATTGATGTACGGGCCGCCGCGTGCGCGCAGGTCGACAATGTAGGCCGCATCCTCGTCCACGACGGGTCGCAGCCGGAAGGCCGGCCCGTCGCGGTGAAGCTCATGTCGCACGGTGGCGAGCGACGGCTGCGGCGATCGATTCGACCGAGTCGAGCGCGTCGAACTCCGCTTCGTCGAAGCGGATGTCGTAGCGATCCTCGAGCGCAAAGACGATTTCCATGTGCTTGAGCGAGTCCCACGCGTCGGTGCCCTCCCGCGCGATGGGCTCGCTCCCTTGGGGCAGCCGCAGCACATGCCGCACGACCAAAGCGACTTCGGCATGGAGCGCCGCGTCCGTCATGCCGCCAGCCGGATCCGCACCGCGGGCGAAATTTCGCGCTCGACGAAGCGAGCGAAGGGCACAGGCACTTGCATCGCGTCGGGTTCGAGGCGCAGATCGGCGTAGCGCTCCAGCCATTCGCGCGCCGGCGCATTGCGCGGCCCGAGCCTCACGTCGAACAACACGCGCTGCGGCGACCACCCCTGCGCGAGGAGCCGCACTGCCTGCGTCAGCATCGTGTCCTCGATGCGACGACCAAGCGCGCGGCAGCTTACGCAAAGCTCCGCGATGCGGAGCGCGTCGCCGTCGCGGCAGGCGACGACGAGCCCGACGATGCCGCTGTCGGAAAGGCGGTCGGTAAGCGTGATCGTGACGATGCGCGTATCCTCGGCCTGCAGCGCCCGCGCAAGCTCGACCTCGTTCATTCTCCGCAGCGACAGGTTGAACTGGTTGGTCTTCGCGCAAAGCTCCGCCATTCTCGGCAGATGCTCGGGCCGATCGACGGCGTAGACGAGTCGCACGTCGAGGCTTCGTAGGTAATCGTCCGGCGAAGCGGCGCTCCGCTCGGCGTCGCGGCGCAGGGCAGCTGCGGTCAAGTCGCCAGCGCGCAGCGTGTCTTCCCGCTGCCGCGCGAAGCGAAAGATGCCGGCGACGTGGTCGAGCGCGGCGAGCGTTTGGTGGGCGTCGTCGATCGCATGCACTGTGAGCACCGGCAAAGCGGCGGCGATCGCCGCGAGCTCGCCGGCATTGTCGTCGACGAACACGACGGCATCGGCGTCGATGCGCATCGTCTCGCACGCACCGCGAAGCGCGACGGCCTTGTCGTCCCACGACATTTCGAGCGCGGAGAAATGCTCGAGGCGCAGCGGAAAGTCGGCACGCTCCGCGAAGAGCTGCTCGACGTCGGCGCGTTCGTTGCGTGACACGAGCGCGAGCAGTACACCCGCCTCGCGTAACGCGACGAGCCTTGCCTGGAGCTCGCGATGTGCGGGAGTCAATTGCACGCCGATTGGTCCCTCCTCGGCGAGCACGCCGCGGTAGAGCGTGCCGTCCAGATCCACGGCGACGGCCTTGCGCGGTGGCAACGTGACCGCGGGAAGCCATTGGCACGCGAGGGCGCGCGCGATCTGCAGGCAGGCCTTGTTCGAAAGGCGCGTACCGCTGAGGCGCAGCGCTCGTTCATCGAGCCATTGCGTCGGGAGCGCGGCAGCGATCGGGTCGAGATCGACACACGCGAGCCCGGGGATTTGCGCCTTCGCGATCCCCGCACGCTCTGAGGCGGAGAGCGGCCAGGCGAGCGCGAGGATCGGATGATCGGTACTCGCACGAAGCGCACCAAGGCGATCGGCGAGCCAGGACGCGTCGATACCCTTCTCGACGCGCGTCATGTCGAACCATACGACCTCGACGTCAGCGTCGCCGGTCATTTCGAACGACAGGCTGTCGTCGTACGCACCGAGCGTCCACGCGAACGCGAGTCCATTCCAGGCTGCGAACGGCGCGCACGCCGAACTGACGGGTTCAAACCCGTGGTTGCGGTGGACGCGAACGCGAATCAGATGGAGCGGCCAGTCTGGCGCGCAACGAGCGAGGTTCGCGCGGCTCAGTGGCCCGAACAGCGACGTTTGCCACTCCGCGCGCGTCAGCGCGGAGGCTGCCGAGAACATGCGAGGTAACCGAACGGAAAGGCGCAAATTATACGGCTTGTCATAATGCCGGCCGCCCCGTGCACGAGCCGCGAGGCGTCTTCGCATGCCTGATGAATGAAGCGCCCTTTGAAGCGAGATCCCATGGCGTCGTTGCAAGCAGGATCGGCGCACGATGCAATCCGTATCGATTCCGGGCGGCGCGTGACCGAAGACGTCGTCTCCGGCGTGGAACCGCGCGTTCGCGTGTGGCTGCTCGCCGCGTTCGTCGTCGGCGCGCTCGCCTGCATCGGACTTGCTTGCGTCGTCTGTCGCTCGTTGTACGCGG
>DASTGT010000072.1:0-4974 GCA_035718935.1 Casimicrobiaceae bacterium | reverse complement strand
CCCCGCCTTGAAGTTCGCCTTCCGAAGCAGGCTCTCGTACTGCTGCGACATCAGGTACGCCTGCACCTGCGTCATGAAGTCCATGGTGACGACGACGATGATCAGGAGCGACGTCCCGCCGAAATAGAACGGCACGTTCTTCCACGCGATCAGGAAGTTCGGAATGAAGCACACCACCACCAGATAGATCGAGCCGATGAGCGTCAGGCGCAACGTGATCTTCTCGAGGTACTTCGCCGTCTGCTCGCCCGGCCGGTAGCCCGGGATGAACGCGCCGCTCTTCTTCAGGTTGTCCGCCGTCTCCTTCGGGTTGTACTGCAGCGCCGTGTAGAAGAAACAGAAGAAGATGATCGCCGCCGCGTAAAGGATCTCGTGCACCGGCTGCCCCGGCGCGAGCGTCGCCGCGAGGTCGCGCAGCCACACCGTGCTCTCGCCCGTGCCGGCCCATTGCGCGATCGTCGCCGGGAACAGGATGATCGACGACGCGAAGATCGGCGGAATGACGCCGGCCATGTTGATCTTCAGCGGCAGGTGCGAGCTCTGTCCCTGGTAGACGCGGTTGCCGACCTGGCGCTTCGCGTAGTTGACGAGGATCTTGCGCAGCGCCCGTTCCATGAACACCACGAACGCGGTCACGACGACGACGAGCGCGACGAGGCCGATGATCAGGATCCACGAGTACGCGCCGGTGCGTCCCTGCTCGAGCGTCTGCCCGATCGCGCGCGGCAGTCCCGCGGCGATGCCGGCGAAGATGATGAGCGAGATGCCGTTGCCGAGGCCGCGCTCGGTGATCTGCTCGCCGAGCCACATCAGGAACATCGTGCCCGTCACCAGCGTCACGGCCGACACGAAGCGGAACGTGAAGCCCGGGTCGAGCACCAGGCCGGGCTGCGCCTCGAGCGCCGTCGAGATCGCGAGCGCCTGGAAGAACGAGAGTCCGAGCGTCGCGTAGCGCGTGTACTGCGTGATCTTGCGCTGCCCCGCCTGCCCTTCCTTCTTGAGCGCCTCGAGCGACGGCACGATCGTCGTGCAGAGCTGCATGATGATCGACGCCGAGATGTACGGCATGATCCCCAGCGCGAAGATCGAGAAGCGCGCGAGCGCACCGCCCGAGAACACGTTGAGGAGCCCGAGGATTCCGCCCTGCTGGCCGCGGAACAGCTCGTCGAGCACGGTGGCGTTGATGCCCGGCACGGGAATGTGCGTGCCGATGCGGTACACGACCATCGCGCCGAGCAGGAACCAGAGCCGGCGCTTCAGATCGCCGTACTTGGTGCCGCTCTTCAGCGCCGGGTTTGCGATTGCCACGTGATTGTCCTGTATGCGGTGCGCGCTACGCGACGCTGCCGCCTGCCGCCTCGATGACCGACTTCGCGCCCTTCGTGACGCCGATCCCGCTCAGTTTCACCGCCTTGTCGAGCTTGCCCGTGCGAATGACCTTCGCCGACTTGGCAATCGACGGCACCAGACCCGCCGCCTTGAGTGCGAGGAGGTCGATGTCGGTCACCGGCAGGCGCGCGAGATCCGACAGCCGCACCTCGGCGACGTCGTCGCGCGAGCGCGAGACGAACCCGCGCTTGGGCAGCCGTCGTTGCAGGGGCATCTGCCCGCCTTCGAAGCCGACCTTGTGGAAGCCACCCGAGCGCGCCTTCTGACCCTTGTGGCCGCGCCCGGCGGTCTTGCCGAGCCCCGAGCCGATGCCGCGGCCCACGCGGCGCCTCGCCTTGTGGCTGCCGGCGGCCGGCTTCATCGTATTGAGACGCATCGCGTGCTCCGAAATTTCACTCGCCCGCGACCGAGACGAGGTAGCGGACCTTGTTGATCATGCCGCGCACCGCCGGCGTGTCGTCGAGCTCGACCGTGTGGCGGATGCGCTTCAGGCCGAGTCCGCGCACCGTTGCGCGATGGTCGCCGCGCGTGGCGTTGACGCCACGAACGAGCGTCACCTTGATCTTGCGGCCCGCGGCCGCGCCCTCGCGCGTCATTGCAAAATCTCCTCGACCGTCTTGCCGCGCTTCGCCGCGATGTCCGCCGGCGAGTTGACCGACTCGAGCGCGTTGATCGTCGCGCGCACGACGTTGTACGGGTTGGTCGAGCCGTGGCACTTCGCGAGGATGTTCGTGATGCCGACCACGTCGAACACCGCGCGCATCGCCCCGCCGGCGATCACGCCGGTGCCCTCCGACGCCGGCTGCATGAAGACCCGCGTCGCACCGTGCTGGCCTTCGACCGCGTGGTGCAGCGTGCCCTTCTTGAGACGCACCTTCACCATCTTGCGGCGCGCCTGCTCCATCGCCTTCTGCACGGCGACCGGCACTTCCTTTGCCTTGCCCTTGCCCATGCCCACGCGGCCGTCACCGTCACCGACGACGGTGAGCGCCGCGAAGCCGAGGATGCGGCCGCCCTTGACGACCTTGGTCACCCGGTTGATCGAGATCATCTTTTCCCGCAGGCCGTCGCCGCGGTCGTCCTGCTGCTGCGGCTGGCGCGGGTTGGAACGTTGTTGTGCCATTGAACGAATCCCTCGATCAGAACTTGAGGCCGCCTTCGCGGGCGGCGTCGGCCAGCGCCTTCACGCGGCCGTGAAAACGAAAGCCCGCGCGGTCGAACGCGACCGCGTCGATGCCGAGCGCCTTCGCGCGCTCGGCGATGCGCTGGCCGATGATCTTCGCCGCGGCCTTGTTGCCGCCGCTCTTCAGGTCCTTGCGCACGTCGGCCTCGATCGTCGACGCGCTCGCGAGCACGCGATCGCCCGACGGAGCGATGATCTGCGCGTAGATGTGCGCGTTCGAACGTCCCACGACGAGTCGCGTCGCGCACTGCTCGGCGATGCGCACCCGCGTCTTGCGGGCGCGGCGGACACGAGCTTCCTTCTTGTTCATGCTTCTGCCCCTACTTTTTCTTCGTTTCCTTGATCTTGACGTATTCGTCGGCGTAGCGGACGCCCTTGCCCTTGTAGGGCTCCGGCGGACGGTAAGCGCGAATCTCGGCGGCCGCCTGCCCGACCTGCTGCTTGTCCGCACCCCTGACGACGATCTCCGTCTGCTGCGGCGTCTCGACCTTCACGCCCTTCGGCATCACGTGCACGATCGGATGCGAGAAGCCCAGCGACAGGTTGATGCGATCGCCTGCGGCCTGCGCGCGAAAGCCGACGCCCACGAGCGCCAGCCGCTTCTCGAAGCCCTGCGTGACGCCCTTCACCATGTTGGCGACGAGCGCGCGGAGCGTGCCCTGCATCGCGCCGGCTTCCTCGTCCGCCGCCTTGAACAGCAGCGTGTCGCCGTTGCGCTCGATCGTGACCGACGGCGTCATCGCTTGCGTGAGCGTGCCGAGCGGGCCCTTGACGGAAATCTCGCCATCGCCGAGCGTGACCTCGACCTTCGGAGGAACGGCGACCGGAGCATTGCCAATGCGCGACATCCTCGCCTCCGTTATGCCACGATGCAGAGCACTTCGCCGCCGACACCGGAGGCGCGCGCCTTGCGATCGGTCATCACGCCCTGCGACGTCGACACGATCGCGATGCCGAGACCGTTCATCACCGGCGGAATGTCGTCCTTGCCCTTGTAGATGCGAAGGCCGGGCTTCGACACGCGCTCGATCTTCTCGATGACCGGCCGTCCCGCGTGATAGCGGAGCGCGATCTCGAGCTCGGGCTTGCGCGTCTCGTCGCCGCTGATCTTGTAGCCGTCGATGTAGCCCTCGTCCTTCAGCACGCGGGCGATCGCGACCTTGACCTTCGACGCGGGCATCGCCACGGTGGCGCGCTCGATCATCTGCGCGTTGCGGATGCGCGTCAGCATGTCGGCGATGGGATCGGTCATGCTCATGTCGTCACCTCGCTCCTACCAGCTCGCCTTGACGATGCCGGGGATCTCGCCCCGCATCGCGTACTCGCGCAGCTTGTTGCGGCCGAGGCCGAACTTGCGGAACACGCCGCGCGGGCGGCCGGTGATCGCGCAGCGATTGCGCAGCCGCGTCGGGTTCGCGTTGCGGGGCAGCTGCTGGAGCTTGAGCCGCGCAGCGAAGCGGTCGTCGTCGGAGACGCGCGCGTTGTCGATGATCGCCTCGAGCGCGGCGCGCTTCTTCGCGTATTTCGCGACGAGCTTCTCGCGCTTCTCCTGGCGGTTGATCAGTGCAAGCTTGGACATGCGTTAGCCCCTGAACGGAAACCGGAACGCGGCAAGAAGCGCCTTCGCTTCCGCGTCGGTTTTCGCGGTGGTCGTGATCGTGATGTTCATCCCGCGGATCGCGTCGATCTTGTCGTACTCGATCTCGGGAAAGATGATCTGTTCCTTGACGCCCATGTTGTAGTTGCCGCGGCCGTCGAAGCCGCGGCCCGACACGCCGCGGAAGTCGCGCACGCGCGGGAGCGCGACGGACACGAGGCGATCGAGGAACTCGTACATCCGCTCGCGGCGCAACGTCACCATGCAGCCGATCGGGTAGCCCTCGCGGATCTTGAAGCCGGCAATCGCCTTGCGCGCCTTCGTGATCACCGGCTTCTGGCCGCTGATCTTCGTCATGTCGGCCACCGCGTTGTCGAGGATCTTGCGATCGGCCGTCGCTTCGCCGACGCCCATGTTCAGCACGATCTTCTCGATGCGCGGCACTTCCATCGGCGACTTGTAGCCGAACTGCTTGGTCAGCGAAGGCGCCACTTCCTTGCGGTAGAAATCCTTGAGGCGCGCCGGCTGATGCGGCTGGTCGGCGGTGTGCGCCATCTCGGCTGCCGGCGCGGCCTTTTGCGGCTTCTCGGCCTTTGCCTGCTTCGCCGGCGCGCCGGCGCCGGCGGGCTTGGCGGCCGGCTTCACCGCCTTCTTGTCGGCCGCTTTCTTGTCGGCCGCTTTCTTGTCAGCCATTGATCTGCTCCCCGTTCGACTTGAAGAACCGCAGCTTGCGGCCGTCGGGCATCAGGCGAAAGCCGATGCGGTCGGCCTGCTGCGTGACGGGATTCCAGATCGCGACGTTCGA
>DASTGT010000071.1:0-4026 GCA_035718935.1 Casimicrobiaceae bacterium | reverse complement strand
AACGGCGCGTAGATACTGCGCAGGATCGCGATGGCCCGTTCGTTGTCCGCGCCGATCACGACGCGGTCGGGCTTCATGAAATCGTCGATGGCGGCGCCTTCCTTCAGGAACTCGGGATTCGACGCAACCGCGTAAGGGATGTCGACGCCGCGCGCCGCGAGCTCCTCGGCGATCGTCGCGCGCACGCGATCGCCGGTGCCGACGGGGACCGTCGACTTGTCGACGACGAGTGTCCACTGCGTCATTCGCCGTCCGATGTCGCGCGCGGCCTGCAGCACGTAGCGCATGTCGGCGCTGCCGTCCTCGTCGGGCGGCGTGCCGACGGCGATGAACTGCACGTTCGCGTGCCCCACGGCGGCGTCGACGTCGGTGGTGAAGCGCAACCGCCCGGCCGCGACATTGCGGTGGATCATCGGTTCGAGGCCCGGCTCGTGGATCGGGACGCCGCCGCCCGTCAGCACATCGATCTTGCGCGCGTCGACGTCGAGGCAGAGCACGTCGTTGCCCACTTCGGCCAGGCAGGTTCCGGTGACGAGCCCCACGTACCCGGTGCCGATCATCGTAATTCTCATGCCTGCACTCCCAACGCCCGGTTGATCGCGGTCAGCGCGGCGAGCGGGTCGGAAGCGCCGGTGATCGGTCGGCCGATCACGAGGAACGTCGCGCCGTTTCTGACCGCCTCCTCCGGCGTGACAATCCGCGCCTGATCGTTCGCGGCGGACCCGGCAGGCCGTATCCCGGGCGTCACGAGCGCAAACTCCGGCCCGCATTCCGCGCGGAGCAACGCCGCCTCCTGCGCGGAGCAAACGACGCCATCGAGCGCGCATTCGCGGGCGAGCCGCGCAAGACGGAGCGTCTGCGTGCGCGCGTCACCGCCGACGCCGATCTCGCGCAGCGCATCGTCGTCGAGGCTCGTCAGCACCGTGACCGCGACGAGCAGCGGCCGGTCGGCGCGCGCCTGCCTGGCCGCCACATCGACCGCCTCACGCGCCGCGCGCAGCATCGCGCGTCCGCCGGCCGCGTGCACGTCGATCATAAAGACGCCGAGCCGCGTCGCCGCCGCGCAAGCCATCGCGACGGTGTTCGGTATGTCGTGGAACTTGAGATCGAGGAAGACGTTGAATCCCCGCACGACCAGCGTGCGGACCGGCTCGGGTCCCCCGCTCACGAACAGTTCCTTGCCGACCTTGACGCCGCAGGCGCGCGGATCGAGGCGTTCGGCCAGTGCGAGGGCGGCCGCCGGATCGGAGTAGTCGAGCGCGACGACGACACGCGGAGCGTGGGTGATCATTGGAGAAGTCTCCTGTCATCGGCGAGGGTGGCCGACGCAAACGGGCCGGGGCGATCACGCATAACCGTCGGGCGCCTCGGTGCGTTTCGGCGAATACGTTTCCCATTTCTGGCAACCGGGGCAGCGCCAGTAATACTGCCGCGCACGAAAGCCGCAGTTGTCGCATTTGTAGAGCCCGAGCCGCTTGATGTGCTGGCCGACGAGGCCCTTCACGAGCTCGAGATCGTGTCGTCGCTCGGGAGGCGATGAAAGCAGCTGCGCCTCCAGCAGCCGATCGAGTCCGATCAGCGTCGGGTTTCGCGCGAGCTCGTCCTTGACGAGCGTCGCCGCCGCATCCGGGCCGTCGTGCTCGAGCGTCAGCGTGAAGAGCGCGTTCAGAAGGTCGAGCGAGCCGTACTGCGCCTGGTAGTTTCTCAGCACGCGAATGCCGGTCGGCAAATCGCGCAGCGTGCGAAACGCGCTCGCGAAACGATCGGCGGCGAGCGCGAGGAACGCCGGGTTTTGCGATTCGATGCGTTGCCACGCCTCGATCGCAGCGCCGTGGTTGCCCGATTGCGCCTCGACGTCCCCGGCGATCAGGTTCGCGCGCGCGCAACCGCGATGCGCGGCGAGCGCGTGCTCGATCTCGGCACGCGCCGTTGCCATGTCCGACTTCAGGAGCGCGGCCTGCGCGAGCTCGCAATGATATTCGGCGATCTCCTTGAAGTACGGCTGCTTCGCGAGCACCTCCATCCGCTGCATCGCGGCGATCGCCTTCGGCCAGTCTTTCTCCGTCTCGTAGATCTCGATCAAGTGCGACAGCGCGGAGTGCTCGAACGGCGTTCCATCGAGCCGGCGGAAAAGGTTCTCGGCGCGATCGAGCAGGCCCGCCCGGTGGAAATCCTGCGCGAGCTCGTACGTCGCCATCGTCCGCTTGTCGGCCGGCAGCGTCGGACGGTCGAGCAGGTTCTGGTGCATGCGGATCGCCCGGTCGGTCTCGCCCTGCCGGCGGAAGAGCGAGCCGAGCGCGAAGTGCAGGTCGATCGTCTGCGGATCGACCTTCACGACCTCGATGAACGATTCGATCGCCTTGTCCGGCTGCTCGTTCAGCAGGAAGTTGAGGCCGCGGAAATAGGAGAGCGGCAACGCGCGCGACTCGTGCAGCAGATGCTTGATGTCGATCCGTGCCGCGATCCAGCCAAGCGCGAAGAAGATCGCCGGGATCGGCAGGAGCCACCACAGCTCGAAATCCATGCGACGTTCAGAATCCCGTGGTGGGCGGCTCGAATCCGGGACCCGATGCCGGCGTCGTGCCCGGCGCCGCGCCGCGCGCGACCGACGGCGCCGCCTGCAGCCGGTGATGCTCGCGACGCAGGCGTGCGAGCTGCCGCTTGAGACGCACGACCTTGATCGCGCTCGCGAGCAGGCCCAGCGCGACGCCCGTCGCGAACGCGAGAAGGATCACGAACACGAGCGGCGCCTGCCATTCGTAGATCGAGAACACGCGCAGCGTCACGGGGTCGGCGTTCTGCAGCGAGATGAAGAGCAGCGCGATGAAGACGATCGCGATGAACACGAAGCGGAGCACGCTCATTGACGCGCCTTCGCTCCGGAGCACGCGACGGGAGCCGGCCGCTGCTTCATGCGACGATTTAAATGAATTTCAACGTTTGCGCGCAAAAGAAAGGCGGCCGAATCGATCGTGGCCGCCCGTTCGACGTTCATCGGAAGCGCTAATCCTGCGCGAGGTTGAAGTCGACCCGTTCCCGCAATTCCTTCCCGGCCTTGAAGTGGGGGACGTACTTCTCGGGGACCTGCACCTTTTCGCCCGACTTCGGGTTGCGCCCGGTGCGCGGCGGCCGATAGTTGAGGCCGAAGCTGCCGAACCCGCGAATCTCGATGCGCTCGCCCTTCGCGAGGCTTTCGGCCATCGCGTCGAGAACCATCTTGACCGCCAGTTCGGCATCCTTCGCAACGAGCTGCGGAAACTGCGCGGCCAGACGGTCGATCAGCTCCGATTTGGTCATGGCCGTGGCGCCCCGCCGAGGACCACCAACCGCACCTTTTCGCGGGAAAGCGAGCGCGTGAGCCCGACCGGCCGCGCCGAGCGCGAAAACCGGGGTGCGCAGCACGCGGATCGTTCGATCGGGTGTGGGGGCCGTTTCATGGCCATCCCGCGCTCAACCGTTGGCCTTGTTGTCGAGCTTCGCCTTGAGCAGCGCCCCGAGATTCGTGGTTCCGGTGGTCGTTCCCGCGTTCTCGGCGCTCATCCGCTGCATCGCCTCCGATTCGTCGGCGTTGTCCTTCGCCTTGATCGACAGGTTGATGCTGCGGTTCTTGCGGTCGACGTTGATGATCATCGCGCTCACGCTGTCGCCATCCTTCAAGCGCGTGCGGATGTCCTCGACACGATCGCGCGAGACTTCGGATGCACGCAGGTAGCCCTCGATGTCGCCACCGAGCGAGACCACGGCACCCTTGGCGTCGAGGCTCTTGACGGTACCCGACACGATGCTGCCCTTGTCGTGCGTCGCCACGAAATTGCTGAACGGATCGCCCTCGAGCTGCTTGATGCCGAGCGAGATGCGCTCGCGCTCCACGTCGATCGCGAGCACGACGGCCTCGACTTCCTGGCCCTTCTTGTAGTCGCGGACCGCGGCTTCACCGGGTTGCGCCCAGGAGAGGTCCGACAGGTGCACGAGGCCGTCGATGCCGCCGGGAAGCCCGACGAACACGCCGAAGTCGGTGATCGACTT
>DASTGT010000070.1:0-24394 GCA_035718935.1 Casimicrobiaceae bacterium | reverse complement strand
GCGATCATCGGCGGCGTCGTGACGTCGACGCTGCTCACGCTCGTCGTCGTGCCGGTGATCTACGCCTATCTCGGGGCGTGGTCGGAGCGGCGCACGCGCAAGCGTGCGACGGCGCAGCCTGCGGCCGCGCCTTCCGGCGACGATTGACGGTGTCAGACACGTGTCAGAGGTGTGTCAGAGCAGCGTCGTACCCGTCACCTCTGACACACCTCTGACACGTGTCTGACACCGCTTCGCTATGATCGGCGCATGGAGCGCCGACGATGAATCCGCGGGCGAGCGCGAGCGTGCTCGTGCTCGCCACCCTCGTCGCCCTCGCGGGCTGCGAGCAGACCTCGCCCGCCGGCTATCCCGGCTACGTCGAAGGCGAGTTCGTCCGCATCGGCGCCCCGTTGTCCGGCACGCTGGCGACGCTTGCCGTCGAGCGCGGGACGCAGGTTGCGCAAGGCGCCCCGCTCTTTACCCTCGAAAGCGAGCAGGAGCAGGCAGCCGTCGCCGAAGCGCAGGCGCGCGTGCACGCCGCGCAGGCGTCGCTCGCCGATCTCGGGAAGGGACGCCGGCCGCCGGAAGTCGCCGCGGCGCAGGCGCAACTCGCCCAGGCGCGCGCGTCGCTCGCACAAAGCGACGCCGACCTCGCACGCACGCAAAAACTCGTCGCCGACAAGTTCCTCCCGCCACAGCAGCTCGACCAGGCGAAAGCGGCGCGCGACCGCGATCGGGCGCGCGTCGCGGAACTGACCGAGCAGGTGCAAATCGCCAGGCTCCCGGCGCGAACCGACCAGATCGCCGCTGCGCAAGCCGAGGTGAAGGCGGCGAGCGACGCGCTCGCGCAGGCGCAATGGCGCGTCGAGCAGAAGTCGCAAAGCGCACCGGCGGCGGCGCGCGTCGTCGACACGCTGTTTCGCCCGGGCGAGTGGGTGCCGGCAGGTACGCCGGTGGTGTCGCTCTTGCCGCCGGCGAACGTGAAGGTCCGCTTCTACGTTCCCGAGCCGCTCGTCGCGACGCTGCGTGCCGGACAGGGCGTCAGCGTGCGCTGCGACGGCTGCGGCGGCGACATCGCGGCGACGATTCGCTTCATCGCCTCGCAGGCGGAGTTCACGCCGCCCGTCATCTACAGCCGCCAGAATCGCGCCAACCTCGTGTTCCTCGTCGAGGCGTGGCCCGCGCAACCGAACGTGGCGCTTCATCCCGGGTTGCCCGTCGAAGTGCTGCTCGCGAAGTGAGCGGCGAGCGGCCCTCACCCCGACGCTCGCCCGCTCCCCGGGGGGCAACGAGCCTGCCGAGCGCGCGAAGTTGCGGCGAAGGCTAACGTGAGCGCAGCGAACGTTAAGCCCGACGATAGTCGCGCGGACGGCGTCAAAAGGGCGTCCGGATACGCGATCGACGTGCACGGGCTCACCAAGCGCTACGGCACGCGCACCGTCGTCGACGGCGTGTCGATCCGCGTGCCGCGCGGGTTGATCTTCGGTTTTCTCGGCCCCAACGGCAGCGGCAAGACGACGACGATCCGCATGCTGTGCGGTCTGCTCACCCCCGACGCGGGCGAGGGCACGTGCCTCGGCTACGATCTGCGTACGCAGGCGGCGGCGATCAAGCGCGAGGTCGGTTACATGACGCAGCGCTTCAGCCTCTACGAGGACCTGTCGATCGAGGAGAACCTCGATTTCGTCGCGCGCATGTACGACGTGGCCGATCGCCGCGCCACGGTCGCGGCGATGCTTGCGCGCCTCGGGCTCACCGCCCGTCGCGAACAGCTGGCAGGCACGCTGTCGGGAGGGTGGAAGCAGCGACTCGCGCTCGCGGCGTGCCTGCTCCATTCGCCGCAGTTGCTGCTGCTCGACGAGCCCACCGCAGGCGTCGATCCGAAGGCGCGGCGCGACTTCTGGGACGAGATCCACGCGCTCGCGGCCGACGGCATCACGGTGCTCGTCAGCACGCACTACATGGACGAGGCCGAGCGCTGCCACCGCCTCGCGTACATCAGCTCGGGGCGGCTTCTCGTGGAAGGCACGCCCGACGAAATGATCGTGCATTCTGGCCTCACCACGCGGCTGATCGCGCTCGCGCCCGGCGGGGACGAGCGGATGCTGGCGGCGCTGGCCGTCGAGCTTCGCAGCGCGCCGGGCGTCGACAGCGTGATCGCGTTCGGCCTCGCGCTGCGCGTGTCGGGACGCGAGCCGCAGGCGCTCGACGCCGCACTCGCGCCGGTACGGGCGCGAGCCGCGTTTCGCGTGGAGCGGACGGCGACGTCGCTCGAGGACGTGTTCGTCGAATTGATGCAGGAGGTGCCCGAGCGTGCGACGTGACGGCGCGTCGCGCACCCGCTTTTCGTTCGCGCGCGCGTACGCGATCGCCCGCAAGGAATTCGTGCAGATGCGGCGCGACCGGCTGACGTTCGCGATGATCGTCGGCATTCCCATTGCGCAGGTGCTGCTGTTCGGCTTCGCGATCAACACGGATCCCAAGCACCTGCCGACGGCGTTCGTCGATTACGACCGCACCGAGATCACGCGCAGCATCGCGAGCGCGCTCGCCAATACACGCTACTTCGCGCCGGTGGGCGAGCGGCCCGATGCGCGCACGGCGGACGCGTTGCTCGCGCGGGGCGACGTTCAGTTCGCGGTCGTGTTTCCCGCCGGCTTCACCCGCGAGCTCCTGCGCGGCGAGCGGCCATCGCTGCTCGTCGCCGCCGATGCGACCGATCCCGCGGCGACCGGCAATGCGATCGCGGCGTTGATCGATGCGGGCCAGTACGCGCTCGTGCACGACCTCGACGGCCCGCTGGCGCGCCTTGCCGCGCGGCCGCCGCCGTTCGACATCGACATCCAGCGGCGCTACAACCCCGAGGGCATCACCGCGTACAACATCGTCCCCGGCCTGCTCGCCGTGATCCTGCAGCTCACCATGGTGATGATGACCGCGTTCGCGATCACGCGCGAGCGCGAGCGCGGCACCTACGAAGGCTTGCTCGCAACCCCGGTGCTGCGTTCCGAGGTGATGGTCGGCAAGATCTCGCCGTACGTCCTCGTCGGCCTCGTGCAGGCGGGCATCATCGTGCTCGCCGCGCGCTACCTGTTCGACGTTCCGCTCCAGGGAAGCCTCGGGCTGCTCGCCGCGGCGATGATGGTCTACATCGCGGCGCTGCTCGCACTCGGCTACGCGATCTCGACGCTCGCGTCGAACCAGCTGCAGGCGATGCAGATGACGTTCTTCTTCTTCCTGCCGACGATGCTCCTGTCCGGGTTCATGTTCCCATTCCGCGGCATGCCGCAGTGGGCGCAATGGCTCGGCGAGATCTTTCCCGCCACGCATTTCCTGCGCATCGTGCGCGGCATCCTGCTGAAAGGCAACGGTCCGTCCGACATCGCGCCGCACGTGTGGCCGATCGCGCTTTTCCTCGCGCTCGTCTCGGTGATCGCGATGTGGCGCTACCGGCAGACGCTCGATTGAGCGTTGCTATAATTGCCCGCCGTCCGCGCCTGCATGTCGTAGCGGCGGCGACGTCGGTCGGTGCCGACGCTTCCCTTCGATTCGTCCCCACGCCAGCGGCGCGTATTGCCCGAGATGACGCGATTCGACTACGAGCAGGCGCGCTTCAACATGATCGAGCAGCAGATTCGTCCGTGGGACGTGCTCGATACGCGCGTGCTCGACCTGCTCTTCGCGGTTCGGCGCGAGGACTTCGTGCCGCAGGCGCATCGGATGCTGGCTTTCGCCGATCTCGAGTTGCCCCTCGGAAACGGCTACCGCATGTGGACGCCGAAGATGGAAGCGCGCGTGCTGCAGGAGCTCATGCTGAGGCAGAGCGATCGCGTGCTCGAGATCGGCACCGGCGGGGGCTACCTCACCGCACTGATGGCGAGCCAGGCGGGCGACGTCACCAGCGTCGAGATCGATGCACCGACCGCGGAGGACGCACGCGCCAAACTCGCGCGCCACGGCTTCACGAACGTGCGCGTGGAGGTGGGCGACGGTGCGCGCGGATTTGGCCGGGATACCTACGACGCGATCGTGCTGACCGCATCGACGCCCGTCTTGCCGGAATCCTTCTTCGCGCAGCTCACGCCGAACGGCCGGCTCTTCGCGGTGGTCGGCGAGAAGCCCGCGATGCGCGCACGTCTGGTCCACGCCGAGGCGCCGGGCGCGTTCGTGGCGACCGATCTCTTCGAGACGGTGATCGCGCCGCTCGTCAACGCGGCGACGCCGGCGCGATTCGAATTCTGATGCGTCGCCTCATGCGCCGCGCGCGCGCCACGGCGCGCGGCGCGCCCACTTCGATCATCGAAACGACATGATGCGCAGAACGACGCTTGCCCTCGCGTGCCTCGCCGCGCTCGCCGCCTCCAGATTCGCCTGCGCCGAAGACCTGATGGACGTCTATCGCTCGGCGCAGGAGCACGACCCGACGGTCGCCGCCGCGCGCGCGAACTGGGAGGCGACGCAGGAGCGCGTGCCGCAGGCGCGCGCCGGCCTGCTGCCCAATGTCGCGGCATCGGTGAGCGCGAACGGCAACTACTTCGGCGCCGACGCCGACAGCGACCCGCACACGAGGGTCGATCGCAGCTTCGGACTCGGCGGTCTCACCGTCTCGGCGTCGCAGCCGCTCTATCGCTACGCGAATACCGTGGCGTACAGCGAGGCGGTTCAGCAGGTGAGGCAGGCCGACTTCACGCTCGCGTCGGCGAAGCAGGACCTGATCCTGCGCGTCGCGCAGGCGTATTTCGACGTGCTGCTCGCGCAGTTCACGATCGAGCTCGCCGAAAGCCAGAAGGCCGCGGTCTCCGAGCAGCTTGCGCAGGCGAAACGCAACTTCGAAGTCGGGGTCGCGACGATCACCGACACCAACGAGGCGCAGGCGAAGTACGACGCGATTGTCGCGCAGGAGATCGGCGCGCGCAACGACCTCGAGAACAAGCGCACGGCGTTACGCGCGATCATCGGGCGCGCGCCGGGCGAGCTGAAGCCGCTCGGTCCCGGCTTCGAGCCGACGGTGCCGTCGCCCGACTCGCCCGATGCCTGGGTCGAGCGAGCGCTCGGCGACAACCTGAACGTGCGCATCGCGCAGTACAACGCCGACATCGCCACCCTCGAAATCGAGCGCCAGCGCGCGGGCAAGCTGCCGACCGTCGATCTCGTCGCGAGCGTGAACGCGCAGGCATTCAACGCGACGGTCAATTCACCGTTCGCCGGCAACCAGCGGCAGGCGACGATCGGCGTCGCGATCAACATGCCGCTCTACCAGGGGGGCTTCGTCGAGTCGAAAGTGCGCGAGGCGTACGCACTCCAGGATGCCGCGCGCTACAACCTCGAAGTGGCGCGGCGCAACGCGCTGTTCGCCGCGCAAACCGGATTCAGTGGCGTGACGAGCGCGGCCGCGTCGGTGAAGGCGTTCGAGCAGGCACTGGTTTCGGCGCAGACGGCGTACGAGTCGAACAAGACGGGGCAGGAAGTCGGCGTGCGCACGAACCTCGACGTGCTGAACACGCAGCAGAACGTGTTCCAGGCGCGGCACGACCTCGCGCAGGCGTACTTCAACTACCTGCTCGGCGTGCTGCGCTTGAAGTCTGCGGTGGGGGCGCTCGACACGGGGGATCTGGAGGACGTGAATCGGCGTTTGAGGGGCTAGGGACGCTTCTCGTCCTTATCCGCCGATCGCTCGTCGCTGATCCGGGCGCCCAACCAGTCCCACAACCGATCAACGGCCCCCCGGTGCGCCGCGACGAACGCCATCGCGCGTTCGCGCATCGCGGTTCTCGCGGGGTGGTCGTCGAGCAGTCCGCGCGCGACGGCGAACACCTCGTCCGCATCGGCTACACGTCGTGCGGCGCCGGCCGCAACCGCCGCGTCGCTCGCGGCAGCGAAGTTGAACGTGTGCGGGCCGATCAGCGTCGGCGCGCCGACACTGATCGGCTCGATCAGGTTCTGGCCGCCGAGGCGCAGCAGGCTTCCGCCGACGAACACCACGTCGGCCGCCGCGTAGTACGCGAGCATTTCCCCCATGGAATCGCCGAGAACGATGGAAACGTCGGCCGGCACGTCGCGCTCGTCGCTGCGTCGCGCGAACGCGATGCCGCGCGCGGCGAGCATCGCGGCCACGTCCGCGAAGCGCTGCGGATGTCGCGGCACGATGACGACGAGCGCTGCTGCGGGCAAGCGTGCGCGCGAAAGCGCATCGACGAGCAGCGCTTCCTCGCCCTCGCGCGTCGAGCCGAGCACGACGATGGGGCGCCGCGGCCCGAAGCGCTGCCGCAGCGCGCGTCCGCGCTCGAGCATCGCGGGCGGGACGTCGACGTCGAACTTGAGATTGCCGGTGACGGTGATGTCGCGCGCGCCGAGCGCCGCGAAACGCGTTGCATCGACGTCCGTCTGCGCGGCGACGCCGGCGAGCGACGCGAAAAGCGGGCGCGCGAGTGCGCCCACCCGCGCATAGCCTCGCGCCGAGCGTTCCGACAATCGCCCATTGACGAGGAACAGCGGAACGCCGCGTCGTTTCGCGCACGCGACGAGATTGGGCCACAGCTCGGTTTCCATGAGGAGTCCGGCGCGCGGGCGGAACTGCGCGAGGAAGCGCTCCACGGCGAACGGAACGTCGTACGGAAGCCACGCCTGCACGACTCGACCGCCGTAGAGCGACCGGCCGGCGTCGCGGCCCGATGCCGTCATGTGCGTGAGCAGGATCGTCGCGTCCGGACGCTCGCGCAGCACGCGCTCGACCAACGGAGCCGTCGCGCGCGTCTCGCCGAGCGACACCGCATGGATCCAGACGACGTCACGCGTGCCGACGTGGCGCGCTGCGTATCGGCCGAAGCGCTCGCCGATCGCGTGTCGATACGTCGGCTCCCGCCGCCCGCGCCACCACAGCCGTAGCGGCAGCCAGGGCAGCGCGACCCACCAAAGCAGCGTGTACACGGCGCGCACGATTCAGCCGAAGGTCGCAAGTCGCGTACGCGCGGCGCTGACGACCGCAGCGGCGGACGGCATCGCCCCGCGGTCGCCGAGGTCCTGCGCGTGCGATCCGGCGCACGCGACGCCATGGCGTGCCGCGTCGGTGACCGAGAAGAGGGCCATCGTCGGCGTGCCCAGCGCCGCGGCGAGATGGGTGAAGCCGGTGTCGACGCCGATCGCCAGCGCCGCATTCGCGAGCAGCGCAGCCGCTTCGGGCAACGAAAGCCACGGCGGAACGACCGCGTCCGCGAAACCCTGCGCGAGACGACGGCTCCGCGCCTCCTCGGCGGCACTTCCCCACGGCAGCACGATCGCGAGCCCCGCCTCGGCGATCGCCTGCTCGAGCTCGCGCCAATGCGTTTCCGGCCACAGCTTGTCGTCGCGGCTCGTGCCGTGCAGGAGCACGGCGTAAGGCCGCGTGGGCATCGCCGGTGCAGCAGCGGGCGGCTGCAAGTTCCAGCGCGGCGGCGCATCGACGCGATAGCCGAGCGCGGCGGCTGCGAGTCGCCGACAGCGCTCGAGGAAGTGCAGGTGCCGCGGCACGCGATGATGAACGTCGTCGAAGAGCGCGGCCACCGGCTCGCGGATGCTGGCGTAATCGAAGCCGTGCCGCGTGCCGCGCGCGAGCCGCGCGATGAGCGCGCCCTTCACCTGTTCCTGCAGGTCGAGGATCGCCGTGTAGCGCGTGCGTCGCAACTCGTCGCGAAAGCGGCCGACGTCGCGCCACGTCGTCGGCGCGAGCGGCGCGCGGCGCCAGCGCCGAAGGCCGGACGTGACGACGCGCGCAACGTCGGGACACAGCGCGACCAGCGGCGCGAAACCCGGCTCGCTCACCCAATCGACGGTAACGCCGGGATGCGCGCGCCGGATGTCGGTTGCGATCGCGAGCGCGTAGACGATGTCGCCGAGCGACGAGGGACGCACGACGAGCACCGATTCCATCGTCTCAATGGCCGTGCGTCCGGCTCGCGATCGCTCGGCTCATTCGTCGCGCGGGCCGAGAGGGTCGGGATGCGCGACGCAGGCGTTGCGTCGCGGCGTTCTCGTAGAATCGCGCCATCTTCGAAGACGAGGGGCTCGCGGAAGCGCCGGCAAGCGGCGATTCGTGTTGACGATGAGCGGTGCGCTTCCCGTTTCGCTGGTGGTGATCACGCGCGACGCCGCCGCGGAAATCGCCGAGTGCCTGGCGTCGGCGCCCTTTTGCGCCGACGCGCTCGTCGTCGATTCGGGGAGCGCCGATCATACCGTAGAGATCGCGCGGGGCAGCGGCGCGCGGGTGCTGTCGCGCGCTTTCGCGGGCTTCGGGCCGCAGAAGCAGTTCGCCGTCGAATCCGCCGCGCACGACTGGGTCCTGTGCCTCGATGCCGACGAGCGGCTTTCGCCGCCGCTGCGCGAATCGATCGTCGCGCTGTTCGCACGCGGCGAGCCCTCCTTGGCAGCCTTTGCGCTCGCACGGCGCAATCGCTTCCTCGGGCGCTGGCTCGCGCACGGTGAAGGCTATCCCGACTGGACGACGCGGCTTTTCGATCGCCGCCACGCGCGGTGGAGCGACGATCCGGTGCACGAGCACGTCGTCGTGGACGGTCCCGTCGGCCGGCTCGAAGGCGACCTGCTGCACGCGTCGGCGGAATCGCTCGAGCGCTACGTCGCGAAGCAGAATCGGTATACGACGCTGCAGGCGGATGCGCTGCACGCGAAGGGAGCGCGGAGCTCGGCGCTCGCGATGGCGCTCGCGCCGCTCGTTCGTTTCGTTCGCTTCTACGTGCTGAAGCTCGGTTTCCTCGACGGCGCCGCCGGCTTCGCGCACATCGCAATCGGCGCGTTCGCGAGCTTCCTCAAGCACGCGAAGCTCCGCGCACTCGAGCGGGCGGAGCGCGCGCCATGAGTGGAATCGAACCGCTTGCCGGCCGGCGCGTGCTCGTCACCGGCGCCGCCGGGTTCATCGGCATGCACGTGGCGCGCGCGCTCGCCGAAGCCGGGGTGGACGTCACCGGCGTGGACGACTTCGATCCTTACTACGACGTCGCACTGAAAGCGGCACGCATCGAGGCCCTGCGGCCGCTCGACAACTTCGCGTTCGCGCGGGTCGACCTCGCCGATGCCGATGCATGCGCGGCGCTGTTCGCAGAGCGGTTCGATCGCGTCGTGCACCTCGCGGCGCAACCCGGCGTGCGTTACTCGCTCATCGACCCCCAGGCCTACGTGCGCAACAACCTCGTGGCGTTCGGCCACGTGCTCGAAGGCTGTCGGCACAACGGCGTCGCGCACCTCGTCTACGCATCGTCGTCGTCGGTCTACGGCGCGAGCCACACGCTTCCCTTCTCCGAGGACCAGCGCGTCGACCATCCGGTGAGCCTCTACGCGGCGACGAAGAAGGCCAACGAGCTGATGGCGCACAGCTACAGCCATCTCTATCGGCTGCCGACGACGGGCCTGCGCTTCTTCACGGTCTACGGGCCATGGGGCCGCCCCGACCAGGCGCCGATGATCTTCACCAAGGCGATCCTCGAGGGCCGTCCGATCGACGTGTACAACGGCGGGCGCATGCAGCGCGACTTCACCTACGTCGACGACATCGTCGAAGGCGTCGTGCGCGTGCTCGCGCGCGCGCCCGCACCGGACGCCGATCGCGCGCCGTACGCGATCTACAACATCGGCAATCACGAGGCCGTCGAGCTCGATCGCTTCATCGCGACGCTCGAGAAGCTGCTCGGACGCCGCGCGATCCGCCGCGAGCTGCCGATGCAGCCGGGGGACGTGCGGGCGACGTACGCGTCGATCGCCGACCTCGCCGCGCTCACCGGCTTTGCGCCGAGCACGCCGCTCGAGCGCGGGCTCGCGCACTTCGTCGCGTGGTACCGCGGCTTCTACGGGACGCCTGCGCCAGGCTGCTAAACTCGGCCGCCTTCGAGAAGCGTCTTTCGTCAATGATCCTCGTCACCGGCGGCGCCGGCTTCATCGGCGCCAACTTCGTTCTCGACTGGCTCGCGCACGACGACGAGCCGCTCGTCAATCTGGACAAGCTCACGTACGCCGGCAACCTGCGGAGCCTCGGCGCGCTCGCCGGCGATGCGCGCCACGTGTTCGTCCGCGGCGACATCGGCGACGCCGACCTCGTGCGTACGCTGCTGACGCAGCACCGGCCGCGCGCCATCGTCAACTTCGCGGCCGAGACGCACGTCGACCGCTCGATCCACGGCCCCTCCGCGTTCGTCCAGACGAACGTCGTCGGCACGTTCGCGCTGCTCGATTGCGTGCGCGCGTGGTGGAGCGAGCAACCCGAACGCGAGCGCGGGGCGTTTCGCTTCCTGCACGTCTCGACCGACGAGGTGTACGGCTCGCTCGCCCCGGACGACGCGGCCTTCACCGAAGCGACGCCGTACGCGCCGAACAGCCCCTACGCGGCGTCCAAGGCGTCGTCGGATCATCTCGTGCGCGCGTATCACCACACGTTCGGTCTGCCGACGCTGACCACGAACTGCTCGAACAATTACGGACCGTTCCAGTTTCCCGAAAAGCTGATCCCGCTGATGATCGTCAATGCGCTTCACGGCAAGCCGCTGCCGGTGTACGGCGACGGCGGCAACGTGCGCGATTGGCTGTACGTCGGCGATCATTGCCGTGCGATCCGTACGGTGCTCGCGAAGGGGCGCGCCGGCGAGACGTACAACGTCGGCGGCAACGCGGAGCGGACGAACATCGATCTCGTGCGCACGCTGTGCCGGCTCCTGCGCGAGCGCCGGCCCGCGCTCGACGCCGAGGGGATGATCATGTTCGTTCGCGATCGCCCCGGCCACGATCGTCGCTACGCGATCGATGCGACGAAGATCGGCCGCGAGCTCGGGTGGACGCCGTCGCATACGTTCGAATCGGGTCTCGCGCGAACGATCGATTGGTATCTCGAGAACGGCGAGTGGCTCGCCAGCGTACAGAACGCCGAGTACCGTCGGTGGGTCGAGATCCAATACGCTTGACGCGATGAATCGCAAGGGCATCGTCCTCGCAGGCGGATCGGGCACGCGTCTGCATCCGGTCACGCAAGTCGTCTCGAAGCAGCTGCTGCCGGTGTACGACAAGCCGATGATCTACTACCCGCTGTCGACGCTGATGCTCGCCGGCATTCGGGACATCCTGCTGATCTCGACGCCCGACGACACGCCGCGCTTCGCGCGACTGCTGGGCGACGGCTCGCGCCTCGGCCTCGCGATCTCGTATGCGGTTCAGCCGTCGCCCGACGGACTCGCGCAGGCGTTCATCATCGGCCGCAGCTTCGTCGGCGATGCGCCGTCGGCGCTGGTGCTCGGCGACAACATCTTCTACGGCCACGACCTGCAGCCGCAACTCGCCCGCGCGACCGCGAGCGAGCGCGGCGCGACGATTTTCGCGTATCCGGTCGCCGACCCGGAGCGCTACGGCGTCGCCGCGTTCGACGCCCACGGCGCGGTGACGAGCCTCGAGGAGAAGCCCGAGAAACCAAAGTCGCGCTATGCGGTGACCGGGCTCTACTTCTACGACAACCGTGTGCTCGACGTGGCAGCTTCGCTTGCGCCGTCGGCGCGCGGCGAGCTCGAGATCACCGACGTCAACCGGCGCTACCTCGAATGGGGCGAGCTCGCGTGCGAGGTGATGGGCCGCGGCATGGCCTGGCTCGACACCGGAACGCACGAATCGCTGCTCGAGGCGTCGCAGTACATCGAGACGATCGAGCGGCGGCAGGGCCTGAAGATCGCGTGCCTCGAGGAGATCGCGTACCGGATGCGCTACATCGACGCGGCCCAGCTGGAAAGAATCGGCGCCACGATGGCGAAGAACGGATACGGCCGCTACCTGCTGCGGTTGCTCGAGGAAGGGCCGCTGCCCTGATCCGGATCGTCCCGACCGCGCTTCCCGACGTGCTGCTGATCGAGCCGCGCGTGTTCGAGGACCCGCGCGGATTCTTCCTCGAAAGCTACAACCGGCGCGCGTTCGCGGAAGCGGGCATCCACGCCGAGTTCGTGCAGGACAACCACTCGCGCTCGGGCCGCGGCGTGCTGCGCGGGCTGCACTACCAGATCGAGCACGCTCAGGGGAAGCTCGTGCGCGTCATCGAAGGCGAGGTGTTCGACGTCGCCGTCGACCTGCGCCGAGCATCGCCGACCTACGGACGCCACGTCGCGATGACGTTGTCCGCGGCGGACAAGCGGATGCTGTTCATTCCACCGGGGTTCGCGCACGGGTTCCTCGTCGTGTCCGAGGCGGCGCAGTTCCTCTACAAGACGACCGACTACTGGTACCCGGAGCACGAACGCACCTTGTTGTGGCGCGACCCCGCGCTGTCGATCGCGTGGCCCACGCAGATCGAACCCGTGCTCGCCGCCAAGGATGCCTCCGGCATTCCGCTCGCCGCGGCCGACGTCTACGACTGACTCGAACGCTGCGGATGCCGCGGCGATGACGCGCCTGGTGACGAACGACGCTCGACCGACGATCCTCCTGACAGGCGCGGGTGGCCAGCTCGGCCGTGAGCTCGCGGCGATCCTGCCCGTGCACGCGCACGTCGTCGCGTACGATCGCGCGACGCTCGATCTCGCCGACGACGACGAGATCGTCACGAAGGTTCGGGCGCTCGCGCCGGCCGTAGTCGTCAACGCCGCCGCGTACACCGCCGTCGACAAGGCCGAGCGGGCGCGAGACGAGGCGTTCGCGATCAACGGCCGCGCGCCCGGCGTGCTCGCCGACGAAGCCAAGCGCGCAGGCGCGCTCCTCATTCATTACTCGACCGACTACGTCTTCGATGGCGAGCGCGATGCGCCGTATGCCGAGGATGCCGAGGTGAACCCGATCAACGTCTACGGCGCAAGCAAGCTCGAAGGCGAGCGCGCGATCGCCGCCTCCGGTGCGCCGGCGCTGATCCTGCGCACGAGCTGGGTGTACGCGCGTCACGGGCAGAACTTCCTGACGACGATGCAACGTCTCGCGGCCACGCGACGCGAATTGCGCGTCGTGGCCGATCAGACCGGCGTGCCGAACTGGGCGCGCGGACTCGCGCGCGCGACCGCCGCGCTCGTCGCAAGCGGCATCGGCCGGCTGCGCGAGCGCGCCGGCCTCTATCATCTGTCCGCGACCGGCGCGACGACGTGGTACGACTTCGCGCGCGCCATCCTGCGCGATCGGCCCGACGTGCTCGTCGTGCCGATCGCCAGCGCGGACTACCCGACCGCCGCGCGGCGGCCGAAGCATGCGGTGCTCGACGCATCCCGGTTCGCGCGCACGTTCGACATCGCGCTTCCCGCGTGGGACGCGCAACTTCGGGAATGCCTGGATTCGCCGGCCGACCCGCCGCTTCGAGGAAACGAATGAAGAAAAGGTATCCGTGCTTTCGTATTGCGTTTGCCCTGGCCGCCTTCGCGCTCGCGACGAGCGCCGGTGCCGCATCGATCACCGCCGTCGGACCGTCCGCGTATCGTGCGCCGGCGATCGAAAAGAGCGCGACGCCGGCGATGTTGCTCCCGCCGGGCAGTCCGTCGAGTCGCATCGAACTGACGATCCCCACCGACGCCGAGCGCGCGCAACTTCGTGCGGCCAACGCAACGGCCACCGCGAGCCGGAAGGTGACGAAGGGACTGGCGATCGCGTTCCCGCGCGCGATCCCCGCGGACGCGGCGCGCATCGAGATCGCCGCGCTACCGTGGCAGACACTGCCCGACGGCACGCGGGCGGCGAGGGTCGAAGTGCACTCGCCGCAAGCGCTCGCGACGCGCGTCGCGCTCACCGCGAGTCCTCGCGATGCTCGCATCTCGCTGCGCTTCATCGGCAATGCTCCGGACGCGCAAGCGTTCGGGCCCGTCGTCACGACCACCGTCGCCGGCGATATCGCGCGCTTCGGCGTGTTCTGGTCGCCGGTGCTCGCCGGCGATGTAGCGACGATCGAGATCGCCGTCGCGGCCGGCGCCGAGCTTCCGAAGGCGACCTTCGTCGTCTCGCGGATCGCGCATCAGGTCGTCGCGCCGTCCTCGCTGCGCAAGCTCGGTGCAAAGGCGGTCGAGGACATCGGCGCGGCGGCGCCGTGCGAGATCGACGTTGCGTGCGTTACGCCGCAGACGGCCGCGCTGGTCCATGCCGACAGGGCGGTCGCGGCGATCGAGATCCAGCACGCGGACGGCCTGACTTACCTGTGCACCGGGCAGCTCCTGAACGATTCGATCTCCTCCAATACACCCTACTTCTTCTCGGCGAGCCATTGCATCGACTCGGCGCTCGCCGCGCGCACGCTCAACTCGTTCTGGTTCTTCGACGCGATCGCCTGCGGCAGCAAGGCGGTCCCCGCGTTCGTGCAACAGGCGGCGGGCTCGCTTCTGCTCGCGCGGAGCCACGACTACGACTGGGCGCTCGTGCGCCTCGCCGCCCCGCCGCCCGCGGGCGTGACGTTCTCCGCGTGGCGCGCCGACCCGGTGCCGGCGAACAACGCGGTGGACGTCCTTCATCATCCGGAGGGCGATCTCAAGAAGTGGAGCGAGGGCACGATGCTTTTCTACCAGCTCTACACCGACGGATCGAGCTTCGCGCAGGTTCGCTATTCGCGCGGCACCACCGAGCCCGGATCGAGCGGCGCCGGCCTCCTCACGTTCAATCCCGCGGGCTATTACGAAGTGCGCGGCGGACTGTGGAGCGGCGAAGCGTCGTGCCAGAACCCCGGCGGCATCGACGAGTATTCGCGGATCGACACGATGCTCGCGGTCACCCGGCAGTACTTGACGCCCGATCAGCCGGGGACTGCCGATACCGCGGTCGCCGTCGAGTACTACAACGCGGCGCTCGATCACTATTTCATGACGATCAGCCCGGCCGAGATCGCCGACCTCGATTCCGGCGTGCACGCCGGATGGGAGCGCACCGGCCTCACGTTCCTCGCGTACCGGACGCAGGTGCCCGGCACGAATCCGGTGTGCCGCTTCTATCGCACGCCGGGCTTCGGCGACTCGCATTTCTACTCGGCAAGCCCGACCGAGTGCCAGGCGGTGATCGCGAGCCCGGACAAGTTCCCCGGATGGACGTTCGAAAGCCCGAACGTGTTCTACATCGCGCTGCCCGACCTCGCGAGCGGCGTATGCGCGAGCGGCACCCAGCCGATCTGGCGCTTCTTCAACCAGATCACCACGAATCATCGCTACACGTCCGACCAGGCCGAGCGCGACAACATGCGCGCCAATCCGGTCGTGTGGATTCCCGAAGGCTACGGGCCGGACAACGTGATCATGTGCGCGCCGGTCGGCAGCTGACGCGCGACGACGTCAAGGCGCGATTTCCCGGAGTCCCATCGCGTAATCCGCCACGGCCTTCATCTCGTCGTCGGCCATGTTCCGCGCGATGTCCACCATGATGCGGCCGTTGACGTCCTTGCCGGCCTTGTCGGCGCCGCGCTCGCCCGCTTTGAACGCCTTGAGCTGCGCATACACGTAGTCGCCGTATTGACCGGCGAGGCGGGGATAGTTCTTGGGAACGCCTGCGCCGGTCGGCGAATGGCACGCCGCGCACGCGGGGACGGATGTTGCGCTGTTGCCGCCGCGCCAAAGACGCTGCCCCGACTTGACGAGAGCCACATCCTTCGCGGCGAGTCCCTTCGGCGTCTGCTGCGAGAAGTAGGCGCCGAGCGCCTGCATGTCGGCATCGGAAAGCGTCGCCGCCATCGCCTGCATCGTCGGATTGACGCGGATTCCCGCCTTGAAGTGCGCGAGTTGCAGGGTGATATAGTCGCCGATCTGTCCTGCGAGGTTCGGATTGGCGGGCAGCGGGCTGTTGCCGTCGGCGCCGTGGCACGCAGCGCACACCTGCGTCGCGATCTGCTTGGCGCGATCGAGGTCGGGCGCGCTTGGCGCGGGCTTCGCGGGTTCCTGTGCGAAGGCCGCACCGGCAATCAGCGCGGCCGCGGAAACCAGGACGTAGCGCCAGGGACGGGTCATGAACGCAGGCTCCAAGGTCAATGCATCGCCGGCCGCCGCGATGCACGCACGGGCCTGCGACGATGCGAAGTCGTCGATGAAAAAACGGGCTATTGTAGCGAAGCCGAACGATCGCACCGCTGCGGTCGATTCACCGCGCCGCCCCGGTCCCCTCGAGCACGCCACGTTCGTCGCCGGCGCCACGTCCGCTGAGCAACTGCCGAGCGAAGGGGCGCGCGAGATTGCGTTCGCCGGTCGCTCGAACGCCGGCAAGTCGAGCGCGATCAATGCGCTCGCGCGCCAGCATCGCCTCGCCTTTGCGAGCCGCACGCCCGGCCGTACGCGCGAGGTCAATTTCTTCCGGCTTCGTAGCGGCGACCTCGTCGCGGACCTGCCGGGCTACGGCTATGCGGCGGTGCCCGAGGCACTCAAGCGAAGCTGGCAGGACTTCCTGTGGTCGTACGTCACGACGCGCTCGCCGCTGATCGGCCTCGTGCTGATCGTCGATGCGCGCCATGGCCTGAGGCCGCTCGATCTCGATCTGCTCGACGCGTTCATGCCGTCGGGTCGTCCCGTGGTCGTGCTCGCGACGAAGATCGACAAGCTGAACGTCGCCAAGGGCCGCGACGCGATCGCGGGCATTCGCGCGAGCGTGCGCGATCGCTTCGGCGAGGTCGGCCAGCGTGTCGCCGTCGTTGGCTTCTCGGCAACGACGAAACGCGGCCTCGTCGAGGCGGACGAAATCCTGCGCGGATGGCTCGCGTGAGCGCGCGAACCGTGCAGCGTGAACTCGCGCGCCGACGACGGATAGAAAAAGGCCCCGCGATCAAGGGGAGTGACGCGGGGCCTCGAAACGCCTCGCGCCGGTGCGAAACCGGCGCGGGCACCCGCTCAGGGAGGAAAGCGGGAGACGTTCACCGTCCGCGTGTTGTGACCGTGACCGATTTTTCGAGTTCCATCAACTGCACGAAAAGGTTTGCGCGATGAGCTTCCACTACACCGGTGCCTTCCCCGGCCGCCGTCCGCGCCGCATGCGGCGCGACGATTTCTCGCGGCGCCTCGCGCGCGAGACGCGGCTTGCGCCCGACGATTTCATCTATCCGGTGTTCGTGCACGAGGCCCGCGACGACCTGCCGGTGCCGTCGCTCCCCGGCGTCGCGCGAAAGTCGATCGACCGCGTGCTCGCCGAAGCCGAGCGGTGCGTGGCCACCGGCATCCCGGCAATCGCGCTCTTTCCGGTGGTGCCGGTCGAGCGCAAATCGGAAGACGCCGCGGAGGCGTGGAACGACGAGGGCCTCGTGCCGCGCACCGTGCGCGCGCTGAAGACGCGCTTCCCGATGCTTGGCGTCGTCACGGACGTCGCGCTCGATCCGTACACGAGCCACGGCCAGGACGGCCTCGTCGATCCGAGCGGCTACGTGCTGAACGACGAGACCGTCGCGGCGCTCGTGCGGCAGGCGTTGTCGCAAGCGGCAGCGGGCGCCGACGTCGTGGCGCCGTCGGACATGATGGACGGTCGCATCGCGGCGCTGCGCGCGGCGCTCGACGAGCGGCGCTTCATCCATACGCGGATCCTCGCGTATTCGGCGAAGTACGCTTCCGCGTTCTACGGGCCGTTCCGCGACGCGGTCGGCTCCGCGAAGAATCTCGGACGCGGGGACAAGCGCACATACCAGATGGACCCGGGCAACAGCGACGAGGCGTTGTGGGAGACGTACCTCGACCTCCAGGAGGGCGCCGACATCGTCATGGTGAAGCCGGGACTGCCGTACCTCGACATCGTGCGCCGCGTGAAGGACGAATTCGGCATGCCGACCGCCGTGTATCAGGTGTCGGGCGAGTACGCGATGCTGAAGGCGGCTGCCCACGCGGGCTGGCTCGACGAGCGCGCGTGCGTGCTCGAGGCACTCACGGCGATGAAGCGCGCCGGGGCGGATGCGATCATGACGTATTTCGCGCTGCAGGCCGTGGAGTGGCTCCACGACAGCGGCGAGGGGCCCGGCCCTCTAGTCCCGCGCCGGTAGTCCCTCGTCGCGCAGCATTTCGGCCACGGCCCCCGCATCGAGCCGCGTTTCATCGCGCCTCGAGCGCTGGCGCGCGGCGAAAGGGGTGCGGATGATCAGCCGCACGCCACCGCGCGGTGTATCGATGAAGAGCTCGGGGGCGGCATGTTGCGAGGCGTTCGGCGCCACCCGATACGCGACGCTGCGATTGATGAGCGCGAGCTCGACCGCCTTCGAGTCGTCGGCGACGAGCTCGATGCGGATGTCGCTGTGCGTCGTCGCCCAGCCGGCGGCGACGCCCCCGACGAGCGTCGGCGAGAACGACGACAGCGCGTCCAGCCAGCGCAGCGCTTCTTCGCGCTGCGCACGTAGCCGCATGCGATGCGCATCGCCGCCGAAGAGCGCGTGATGCACCGCGAGCGCGCTTTCGACCTCGTCGTCGGCCGGCAAGGCGGTGCGCTCGGGCAGCATCAGCTGGCGCGCCGCCTTGCGCTTGGCGAGCGACCAGTCGGACAGGCCGTGCTCGGCGATCAGCCGTGCAGCGAGGTCCGCGATGCGCGCGCGATCCTGCGCATCGCGTCCCATGCCGGCCGCTTCCCGGTGCCGGGCCATCAGAAGAGTTGGTTGCGCACGTCGCGCGCGGGCGCGGAGCCGGGCGCCATCGCCGGCGCGAGCGCGTCCTGCGCCACGTGCGGCGTGAACTCCGCCATGAACCAGTCGGAGTAACGGCTCGCGTCGTCGCGCAGCCCGGTGTCGGGATCGATGCGCAGCGACACCACGCCCTGCGGCGGTTGCGGCAGCTCCTCGGGAACGCCCTTCAGCGCTTTCTCCATGTAGGCGATCCACATCGGCAGCGCGGCGGCGCTGCCCGTCTCGTTGTTGCCGAGCGTCTTCGGCTGGTCGTAGCCGATCCACGCGATGCCGACTTCGGCCTCGTTGAAGCCACAGAACCACGCATCGATGTTGTCGTTGGTCGTGCCCGTCTTGCCTGCGAGATCCTTGCGCTTCAGTTGTGCCGCGCGCGCGCCGGTGCCGGTCGTCACCACTTCGTGCAGCAGCGACTGCATGATGAAGGCGTTGCGCGGGTCGATCGCGCGCTCGGCGTCCTTCCCTGCGAGCGTCGGCTTCGCTTCGGACAGCGCGTCGCCGTGACTGTCGGTGATCTTCGTGATGAGGTACGGCGTGATGCGATAGCCGCCGTTGGCGAACACCGAGTAGGCAGTGGCCATCTGCATCGGCGTCACCGAGCCTGCACCGAGCGCCATCGTGAGGTACGCAGGATGCAGCTTCGGGTCGAAGCCGAAGCGCGCGATGTAGTCCTGCGCGTACTGCGGGCCGATCGCCTGCAGAACGCGGATCGTCACCAGGTTCTTCGAGTGCGCGAGCGCCACGCGAAGCCGCATCGGACCTTCGAACTTGCCGTCGTAGTTCTTCGGCTCCCACGCTTCGCCGCCCGCCTTCTCCGCGGGGACGAAGAACGGCGCGTCGTTGATGATCGTCGCCGGCGTGAAGCCCTTCTCCAGCGCCGCCGAATAGATGAACGGCTTGAACGCCGATCCCGGTTGGCGCTGCGCCTGCGTGGCGTGGTTGAACTTGTTGCGCTCGTAGTCGAAGCCGCCGATGAGCGCGAGGATCGCGCCGTCCTCGGGGCGCACCGCCACGAACGCGGCCTCGGCGCTGGGCATCTGCGTGATCGCATAGTGGCCCTTGTCGTCGCGCGTCACGCGGATCACCGCACCCGGCCGGATGCGCTGGTTCGCCGGCGCCTTGTCGGCCAACGCGCGCGCCGCGAACTTGAGGCCGGCGCCCGTCACTTCTGCCTGATCTCCGTTCGATAGCACGACACGTACCTGCGACGGTGTCGCCTGCAGCACCACGGCGGTCAGGATGTTGTCGCTGTCGGGATTTTCCTGGAACACGCGGTCGAGCACGGCGTCCTGCTCGGCGGCGTCCTTCGGCATATTCACGAAGGCGTCGGGGCCGCGGTAGCCATGCCGCTGGTCGTAGTCGACGACCCCCTTGCGCACCGCACCGTACGCCGCTTCCTGGTCGCCGCGGCGGATCGTCGTCCAGACGGTGATGCCGCGCGTGTACGCGCTCTCGCCGTACGCGTCGAAGACGACCTGGCGCGCCATTTCGGCGACGTAGTCGGCGTGCATCGTCGACGTTTCGCGCACCGGCGGCTTGGTGCGCAATGGCGCGTTCTGTGCTTCCCGGTACTGGTCGTCGCTGATGTAGTGAAGCTCATGCATGCGCCGAAGCACGTAGAGTTGCCGCGCCTTGGCGCGTCGCGGATTGCTGATCGGGTTGTACGCCGACGGGGCCTTGGGGAGGCCGGCGAGCGTCGCGGCCTCGGCGAGCGTGATCTCGGAGAGGGGCTTGCCGAAGTAGGTCTGCGCCGCCGCGGCGAAGCCGTACGCGCGCTGGCCGAGGAAGATCTGGTTGACGTAGAGCTCGAGGATCTCGTCCTTGGAGAGGGAGGCCTCGATCTTCCAGGCGAGGAGCGCCTCGCGCAGCTTGCGCGAGACGGTCTTTTCCCGGGTCAGGAAGAAGTTGCGGGCGACCTGCATCGTGATCGTGCCGGCGCCCTGCTGGGTTCCCGACGTCGCGTTGGCGAGCGCCGCGCGCAGCACGCTCAAATAGTCCACGCCGCCGTGTTGATAGAAGCGCTCGTCCTCGGCGGCTAAAATCGCGTGCTTCATGACATCCGGGACATCGCCGATCCGGACGACGGCGCGTCGCTCCTCGCCGAACTCGCCGATCAGCTCACCGTCGGCCGAGACGACGCGGAGCGGGATCTTCGGCTGGTAGTCGGTGAGGGCGTCGAGAGGGGGAAGCGTCGGCCAGAGCAGCGCCAGGACGAAGGCGCCGAGGAGCGCCCCGACGACGACGAGCCCCAGGACGACCGACCCCGTGTAGAGGAGCCAACGTTTTAGCACGATGGAATAAAAGCCAAGGTTTTGGGCGGGGCCGCGGGCGGATTATAGGCGCCGTTGCAACACTCCGGCGCGGCCGGGGAAACATTTGGACGAGCGGCACGCTTGTCCGCGGCGTTTAATGTAGATTATCAGCAAACGGCCGATTGACATGATTGCCGAAAACTTATCTCAAGCTCTCGACTTGTTCAAAACCGGGTCGCCGAGCCTCATTGGCGTCGATATCGCTTCGACCTCGCTCAAGCTCGTCGAGCTGTCGAGCGGCGGCAAGGGCTATCGCCTCGAGCGCTACGTCATCGAGCCGCTGCCGAAGGACGTCGTCACCGACGGCAACGTCGTCAACATCGAGCTCTGCGCCGACGTGCTGAAGCGCGCCTGGAAGCGCCTCGGCAGCCGCAACCGGAACGTGGCGCTCGCGCTCCCCGCCGCCATGGTGATCACCAAGAAGATCATCGTCGCCGCCGGCCAGCGCGAGGAGGACCTCGAGCTCACCGTCGAGGCCGAGGCCAACCAGTACATCCCCTTCGCGCTCGACGAGGTCAACCTCGACTTCCAGGAGATCGGGCCGGCGCCGAACAACCCCGACGAGGTCGAGGTGCTGATCGCGGCGTCGCGCAAGGAGAAGGTCGAGGATCGCGTCGCCGTCGCCGAGGCCGCCGGCCTCAAGGCCAAGGTGATGGACGTCGAGTCGTATGCGACGCAGGAGGCGTTCCAGCTGATCGCGCCGACGCTGCCCGCCAACGGCCGGGACCAGAACATCGCGCTCGTCGACATCGGCGCGCACGTGATGCACTTCTACGTCCTCCGCAACGGCCAGATGCTGTTCTCGCGCGACCAGGCGTTCGGGGGCAACCAGCTCACGCAGGACATCCAGCGCGCCTTCAACCTGTCGTCCGACGAGGCCGAGTCGGCCCGACGCAACCAGGGGTTGCCGGAAAACTACGACCACGACGTGCTGCAGCCGTTCATGGAGTCGCTCGCGCTCGAAGTCACGCGCGCGCTGCAGTTCTTCTTCACGTCCACATCGTACAACCAGGTCGACCAGATCGTGCTGGCGGGCGGCTGCGCGCTGCTGCCGGGCCTCGACGAGCTCGTCGCCAAGCGTGCGGGCGTCGCCACGATGGTCGCGAACCCGTTCGGCAGCATGCAGACGAGCGATCGCATCCGGCCGCGCCAGCTCGCGCAGGAGGCGCCGATGCTGATGATCGCGACCGGCCTCGCGATGCGCAGTTTCGAATAGGGCCTCATCATGCGCATCAACCTGCTGCCCCATCGCGAGCAGAAGCGCCAGGCGCGCCAGCGCCAGTTCGTCTCGCTCGCCATCGTCCTCGCGCTCTTCGGCGCCGCGATCGTCGCGCTCGTGCACGTCGTCCTCGCCGCGCGCATCGACGACCAGATCTCGCGCAACAACCTGCTGAAGACCAGGATCGCCGAGCTCGACAAGCAGATCGCCGAGATCGACAAGCTGCGCGACCAGATCCAGCAGGTGCTGGCGCGCAAGCAGGTCGTCGAGACGTTGCAGGCCAACCGCAACGAGGCCGTGCACCTGCTCGACCAGCTGGTGCGGCAACTGCCCGAGGGCGTCTACCTGCAGTCGGTCAAGCAGACCGACAAGAAGGTGCAGATCGTCGGCTTCGCGCAGTCGAACGCGCGCGTGTCGACGCTGATGCGCAACATCGAAGGCTCGCCGTGGCTCGAGAAGCCCTCCCTGGTCGAGATCAAGCTGGTGAACGTGCCCGCGCAGGGGCGGATGCCCGCGCAGCAGCTCAATCAGTTCACGCTGAACTTCGACATCCGGCGGACGACGCCTGAGACGATCGCCGGCACGCCGGTCCCCGCGAAGACCGCGTCGGCGAAGGGAGGCAAGGCATGACGCTCGACGATTTTCGCCGGCTCAATTTCCGCGAGGTCGGCAAGTGGCCGACCGCGCCGAAGGTGATCGTCCTCGCGGTCATCGTGCTCTTCATCGTCGCGTTGGGCGCCTTCTTCGACTGGAAGGACCAGTGGGAATCGCTGCAGACCGCACAGGCGGAGGAGGCGAAGCTCAAGGACCAGTTCAAGGAGAAGAAGGCGAAGGCGATCAATTACGACCTCTACGTCGCGCAACTCGCCGAGGTCGAGCAGTCGTTCGGCGCGCTCGTCAAGCAGTTGCCGAACAAGTCCGAGATCGACGCGCTGCTCACCGACATCAATCAGGCCGGACTCGGCCGCGGGCTGCAGTTCGACCTCTTCCGCCCGGCGCCGCAGGAGCGGATGGCAGACTTCTACGCCGAGCTGCCGATCACGATCAAGATCACCGGCAATTACCACGACATCGGCGCCTTCGCGAGCGACGTCGCTGCCCTGCCGCGCATCGTCACGCTGAACGACATCGCGATCGCGAACGACAAGGGCACGCTCACGATGGACGCGGTCGCCAAGACGTTCCGCTACCTCGACGAAGAGGAAGTGGCGAAGCAGCGTGCCGCGGCGAAGGGCGCGAAGGGAGCGGCGAAGAAATGAAGCGCACCGCATTCGTCACGCTCGCCTCCGTCGCGTTCCTCGCCGGCTGCGGCGCGTCGAGCCACCAGGACCTCGTCGACTGGATGGCCGCGCAGGGCAAGGGCATGCGCGGCCATCTCGATCCGATCCCGCAGATCAAGCCGTACGAGCCGTTCACGTACAACGACTTCGATCTGCCCGACCCGTTCAAGCCGCGCAAGATCGAGCCGACCAAGAGCGACAACACCAACAAGCTCGCGCCCGACTTGAACCGGCGCAAGGAGCCGCTCGAGGCGTATCCGATCGAATCGCTGTCGATGGTCGGCACGCTGGAGAAGGGAAGGACGCTGTACGCGCTCGTCAAGACGCCGGAGAAGGACATCTACCAGGTGCGCCCGGGCATGCACATGGGGCAGAACTACGGCGTCATCGTCGGCATTTCCGACAACGACATCAAGCTCAAGGAACTGATGCAGGACGGCTCTGGCGACTGGACCGAGCGCAGCAGCACGCTCAACCTGCTCGCGGCCGATCAGAAACAGGAGCCTAGAAAATGAATACGAATGGCGTCGGTGGGCGCAAGGGCTGGGGGAGCCTCGCCGCCTGCAGAAGTTACCTCGCCTGCGTCGCAGGCATCGTCACGCTCGCGATCGCGGGTGGCGCGTACGCGCAGGCATCGAACGCGATCGAGAAGGTGTCCGTGACGCGCGCGGCCTCCGGCAGCACGATCGTCACGTTCGATCTCAAGGAGGCCCCGGCGAATCCGCCGGCAGGCTTCGCCACCGCCACGCCGCCGCGCATCGCGCTCGACTTCTTCGACACGGCGAGCGCGCTGCCGTCCAATCAGCGCGCCGTCGACGACCCGGCGCTGCGCAATCTGCAGTTCGTGCAGGCGGGCAACCGCACGCGCGTCGTATTCAGCCTCAACAAGCCGCAAGTGTTCGACACGAAGGTCGAGGGCAAGAGCGTCGTCGTCACGCTGAACGACAGCGTCACCGCGCAAACGCCGACGGCGCCCGCGCCTGTACAGCGATTCGCCGAGGCCGGCCCCAGCAACGAGCAGCACGCGCTGCGCGACGTCGACTTCCGTCGCGGCCGCAACGGCGAGGGC
>DASTGT010000069.1:0-9741 GCA_035718935.1 Casimicrobiaceae bacterium | reverse complement strand
GCCGAGCGATGCCCCGACGGCGGTCCGAGCGCGACCAGCGCTCGTTCGTCGCCGAGGGATGCGGACTGATCGTGCCGGACTTTCCGATAAGCGATAAATGACGTATCGTTTATCGATAACATGCTCTCGGGAGTTCACATGATCGTCCAATCGTCCGCATTGCGCCTCGCGTGGATCGCGCTGCGCGTCCTGATCGTCCTCAATTGGGTGTTCGGCGCGGCGATCCTCGCGCTGCTGGTCGCCGCGATCGTCGCACCTCAATGGACGTCCACGGCGCTCGGCGTTTCGCCCGGCTCCGCCGTCCCGCGAATGATCGCGGGTTTGCGTAGCATCGCGGCGCTCGGCCTCGTCGCGATTCCGCTCAACCATGCAGTGCTCGGTCGGCTGCTCGCGATCGTCCATACGGTACGCGACGGGGATCCATTCGTGGCCTCGAACGCCGACCGTCTGCAAGCCATTGCGTGGGCGCTGCTTGCGCTGCAGCTCCTGAGCCTCGTCATTGCCGGAGTTGGCAGGGCGATTTCCACGCCCGGTCACCCCTTTCATCTCGATGCGGGCTTTTCCACGAGCGGTTGGCTGGCCGTGATCCTGACGTTCGTCCTTGCGCGGGTCTTCGCCGAAGGCGCGCTGATGCGCAGAGATCTCGAAGGGACGGTGTGACGTGGCGATCGTGGTCAAGCTCGACGATCTCCTGCACGAGCGCCGTATGACGCTGACGGACCTCGCCGAGCGCATCGGCATCACGCTCGCCAATCTTTCCATTCTCAAGACAGGAAAGGCGCGCGCGATCCGCTTTTCGACGCTCGAGGCGATCTGTGAGGTGCTGCAGTGTCAGCCCGGTGACTTGCTTCGATTTCAACCGGATGCGCGGTCCGAGCGTTGAGCGACGAGCAGCTCGGCTATTTCGTCCCGGCGATCTGCATCGGCCATATCGGGTGTGTGCAGGTCGAAGCGTCAAGCCACGCGTTCGTGGCAAACCACTTCGACGTTGTGACCGTCAGGACCGATGACGAAAGCCGCGTAGTAGCTCGCGTGGTAGTGCGGGCGCAGACCGGGCGCACCATTGTCCTTGCCGCCTGCCGCCAGTGCCGCACGATGGAAATCCTCGACTTGCTGCCGATTCTCGGCCGCGAACGCGAGGTGAAGAGGCGCCGGCCTGTCATCGCTCTGGTAGAGGCAAAGGGAAGCGTTCCCGCCTGAGCTGAGCTCGACGCCGTACGCCGGGTCTCCCTCCGAAACGACAGCTACGCCAAGTGGTTCGAGCGCCTGCAGGAAGAACGCCTTGCTCGCTGCATAGTCGGTAACGCCGAATTTGACGTGGTCGAACATGAATGCGTTGCTTGTCCCGCGCAGCGGACGGTCCGCCGCAACCGGCTGTCAGACCATGATCGACCGAGTCTGGATCGGACGCGTCTGCACCCGTGCATCTTGAACTGCGTGCGCAAACCGTACGTGACGTACGTCGAAACCGGAGGCGACGCCAAGCGCCATGCGCGAGCGAGTCCTGTCAGCCGGATGGAACGGCCACGGCCGCCGCCGGAAGTGGTTTTGGCGTGGGTGAGTTATGAAATTGGACGATGAGCCACCTGTCACCACGTTTTTGCATCACGACCGTGATGCGCGACGGTCCCGCGGTCACCATCTTTCCGTCGAGAGTCCTCTCCGACTGCCATTTTCCTGAGATCGCCACGACCGAGTCTGACAGCTGCAGCGCCGTTTTCTCAAATGGTCTCGCCTTGACCTCGCCGCGAGTTCCAGACAAGGCTCGGGTGAAATACGCGATCACCCCTTCTGGCGTAGCGACAACGTCGGCGGACCCCGTCCCATAGAACAACGCATCGGGAGCAAAGAGTGCCGCCACCTGCGCCTGGTTGCCGGTGGTGAAAGAAATGAAGAATTTGTCGTAGGCAGCAAGCGCGTCTTCTCTGGGACCCGCCTGAACCAACGTGGACCAGGCGAGGACAACGAACAATAAACTCAACCGATACGGCATCGCGATCTCCGATGAGTCGTACTTTCTCGTCAGTGACTCTCGCGCGCCACCGCCGCACCCGATCCACCGACAAGAAAATCGAGATCGACGCCCTTGTCGGCCTGCTGAACCGTCTCGCAATAGAGCTTGATCCATCCCCGCCCCGAATGCGGCGCGCGCGGCCGCCATGCCGAGCGCCTTCGCGCAAGCTCCTCGTCGGGGACGTCGAGATGCAGCCGTCGTGCGTCGACGTCGAGCTCGATCATGTCGCCGTGCTGCACCAGCGCGAGCGGACCACCGGCCGCAGCTTCGGGCGCCGTATGCAAAACCACCGTGCCGTAGGCGGTTCCGGACATTCGCGCATCCGAGATCCGCACCATGTCCGTAACGCCGTCGCGCAAAATCTTCGCGGGTAGCGCGAAGTTTCCGACCTCCGGAAAGCCGGGATAGCCTTTGGGCCCGCAGTTCTTCAGCACGAGCACGTCGTCGGACTTCACGTCGAGCGCCGGATCGTCGATTCGTCGATGCAGGTCCTCGACATCCTCGAACACCACGGCACGGCCCCGGTGCTTCATGAGTGCGGGTGTCGCGGCCGACGGCTTCAGCACCGCACCGTCAGGCGCGAGGTTCCCGCGGAGCACCGCAATTCCCCCGTGCCGCTTGAACGGATCGGCGGCCGGCGTGATCACCCTCGGGTTGTAGTTGACCGCGTCCTTGCAGTTCTCCCAGATCGTTCGTCCATTGACGGTCGGCGCGTCCTTGTGCAGCGATGCGCCGATTTCGCGGATCACGACCGGCAATCCGCCGGCGTAATAGAAGTCCTCCATCAGGTATTGGCCCGACGGCATCAGGTTCACCACGCACGGCATCGTCCGGCCAAGCCGGTCCCAATCGTCGAGCGTGAGCGGCACGCCGATGCGGCCGGCGATCGCGAGCAGATGCACGACGGCGTTGGTCGACCCGCCGATTGCGCCGTTCACCATGATCGCGTTCTCGAACGCCTCGCGGATCAGGATCTTCGACATCCGCAAGTCCTCGTCGACCATCTTCACGATGCGCCGCCCCGCCATGCGTGCCAGAACCTTGCGCCGCGAATCGACGGCAGGAATGGCGGCATTGGTCGGCAACCCGAGGCCGAGCGACTCGACCATCGACGCCATCGTCGACGCGGTCCCCATGGTCATGCAGTGTCCGGCGGACCGAGACATGCACGACTCGGCCTCGATCATGTCGCCTTCGGTCATCTCTCCGGTCTTCAGCATCTCGGTGAACTTCCACACGTGCGTGCCCGAGCCGATGTCTTCACCGCGGAACTTGCCGTTCAGCATCGGGCCGCCCGAGACGCCGATCGTCGGCAGATCGCACGATGCAGCGCCCATCAGAAGCGCGGGCGTCGTCTTGTCACAGCCCATGAGCAGCACGACCCCGTCGAACGGATTGGCGCGAATCGATTCCTCGACGTCCATCGCGCACTGGTTGCGGAAGAGCATCGTCGTCGGCCGCATCAGCGTCTCGCCCAGACTCATGACGGGGAACTCGATCGGAAATCCGCCCGCATCGAGTACGCCGCGCCGCACGTGCTCGGCGAGTTCGCGGAAGTGCGCATTGCACGGCGTCGCTTCGGACCACGTATTGCAGATGCCGATCACCGGGCGGCCATCGAACTCGTCATGCGGGATGCCCTGGTTCTTCATCCACGATCGGTGCACGAGCGCATCCCGGTCGTGACGTCCGAACCATTCGGTCGAGCGAAGCTTGCGTTTGGGTCTAATGTCGTCGGTCATGTCGGGATCGGATGGAAACAAGCCCCGAAGCGAATGGCATCGAGTGGACCTGCGCCGGAACCGGTGGAGTGTAAGGCTTAAGCGGCGATACGCCGCCCGGACTCGCGGTCGAAGACGTGGCCCATGCCGGCCTCGACGGCGAGCGCGATTCGCTCGCCCGGGCGGACGCTGGGGCGACCCGCGGTCACTAACGTCACCTGCGCCGCACCGACCTGCACGAGCAATTCGGTTTCCGCGCCGGTCGGTTCGACGACGATCACTTCGCCGGCGACACTGTCGCGTCCGGCCTGCGCGATCTCGAGATGTTCCGGGCGCACGCCGAACACGACCGGTCGACCGTCGATCCCCGGTGTCGCACCGATCGGCCAGCGCGCATTGCCGTCGGCCTCCAGCCAGACGCGGTCGTCTTCACAACGCACGGTGCCGGACACGACGTTCATCGCGGGCGAGCCGATGAATTGCGCGACGAACAGGTTGTCGGGCCTGTCGTAGAGATCGAGCGGGCGGCCGATCTGCTCGACGCGCCCGTCGTGCATGACGACGATGCGATCGGCCATCGTCATCGCCTCGATCTGGTCGTGCGTGACGTACACGGTCGTCGTCTTCAGGCGTTGATGCAGCGCCTTGATCTCGGAGCGCATCTGGACGCGAAGCTTCGCGTCGAGGTTGGACAGTGGCTCGTCGAAAAGGAAGACCTTCGGATCGCGCACGATCGCACGGCCCATCGCGACGCGCTGCCGCTGACCGCCCGAAAGCTCGCGTGGAAGCCGGTCGAGATAAGCCTCCAGGTTGAGGATCTTGGCCGCGCGCGCGACGCGGGCGTCGATCTCGCGCTTGTCCGCGCGGCGCAGCCGCAGGCTGAATCCCATGTTGTCGCGCACGTTCATGTGCGGATAGAGCGCGTAGCTCTGGAACACCATCGCGACGTCGCGATCCTTCGAATCGACGTGATTGACGACGCGGCCGTCGATGGCGATCGTTCCCGACGTAATCTCCTCGAGGCCGGCGAGCATGCGCAGCAACGTCGACTTGCCGCAGCCGGACGGGCCGACCAGCACCATGAATTCGCCATCCGCGATGTCGAACGAGATGCCGTGGATCACCTTCGTGCTGCCGAAGGTCTTCTCGACATCGTGGAACGAAACGGAGGCCATCGACGATCCCGCTATGCCTTTACGGCGCCGGTGGTGAGTCCCGCCACCATGTAGCGCTTGAACGCATAGTAGATCGCGGCCGGTGGCAGCGCGTAGATGAGACCGGCCGTCATGAGGAGTTCCCAGGGCGAATCGTCGGCGGACAGAAAGTGGCCGAGCGCGACGGGAAGCGTGACGTCCTGCTCGCGCGACAGCAGCAGGAATGCGTACAGATATTCGTTCCACGCGAGAAGGAGCGCGTACGTGCCCACCGCGACGAGCGATGGCGCCATCAGCGGCAGGTACACGAGGCGGAAGAGCTGCAGCGGCGACGCGCCGTCGATGCGCGCCGCCTCGTCGAGTTCGAACGGCAGGCGATCCGCGGCCTGCTTGAGCACCCAGATCGCGTACGGCGACGCGATCGTGACCATCGCGAGCACGAGTGCCCACCGCGAATTCAGCAGGCCGTAGCTGCCCATCGCCTTGTACATCGGCACGGCGAGAAACGCCGCCGGAATGAAATAAGTGAAGAGCGCGCAATTCAATACGACGCGGCCGCCACGCGCGCGAAGCCGGCTGATCGCGAATGCCGCCGATGCGGCGATGCCGAGCGTGATGACGCCGACGGCGACGGCAATCAGCAGCGAATTGGCGAACTGCTGCCAGAAATGATTCAGGAAGTAATGCTGCTCGCGAAACACGGTGACGAAATTGCGAAGCGTCGGATGATCGGGCCACGCCTTGCCGGCAAACGCCTCGTCCTTGCTCGAGATGGAGAACAGAAACATGTGGTAGATCGGCAGCAGCGTCCAGATCGCGACCGGAATGCCGATCAGCAGCAGCTTCGCTTCGTCGACGACCCTCTTCATCTGGACAGACGCTTCATCATGAAATACATGAGCGGCAGCACGAACGGCATCGCGACGACGATCGTCGCCATCGCGAGATCGACCTGATCGAGGCGCAGGTACCGGATGCCGAGGGTGGCGAGCACGTGCGTAAGGTCGGCCGGCCCGCCGCCCGTCAGCAGGTAGACGCTGTTGAAGTCACCGAGCGTCCAGATCATCGACAGCATCGTCGACGTGACATAGAGCGTCGCGAGCGACGGCCACGTGACGAAACGAAATTTCTGCCACTTCGACGCGCCGTCGACGCTCGCCGCCTCGTAGAGCTCGGGCGAAATCGAAAGACGTCCCGCGATCAGGATCATCGTCCAGAACGGCAGGCTCTTCCACACGTGCACGACGATCGCCATCGTCAGCGCGAGCCACCGGTCGTTCAGCCAGTTCGGCCCATCTTCGGCGGTCAGCCGGAAGATCACCTGGTTCACGAGGCCCCATTCGGGATTGAGCATGAAGCGCAGCGACAGGATCGTCGGGATCGACGGCACCGCCCACGGCAGGATGAAGAGGATCGACAGCCACTTGATCCACGGCCGGGAATTGACGAAAAAGCCCGACAGGAACAGCGCGGCCAGCATCTTGACGTTGATGCCGACCAGCAGGAACAGCAGCGTGTTGACGACCGCGCCGGCGAACACCGGATCGGCGAAGAGCTGGACGTAGCTTTGCGGGTCGCGCGCGAGCCAGAAGCCGTAGGCGACGGGGTACACGACGAAGACGAGAAACACGAGGACGTACGGCGCGAGCAGCAGCACGCCCCAGACCTGCCACGGCGACCAGCGCCGCCGGCGGCCGATCGGATCGATCGGCTGAATCTCGGGCAGGGCCAGCGTACTCATAGACGAAGACGGGGCGGCCACGCCGCCCCGCGTCCATCAGAAGTTATCAGCCGGCGACTTCTTTGATCCGCGCGAGCATCTCGTCGACCGCCTTGTCGACCGGCCACTTCTCGCTCACCACGCGATTCATCGCCTTCGCCCACACGTTCTCGTTGTTCAGGATCGTGAACTTGTAGTTCTTCGTGAATTCGAACGGCACCGTACCCGCGACGAATTGCCGCTGCACCGACGAACGATGCGGGTCGGCGAGCCAGAACGACAGCCTCGACGCCCCCGACTTCGTCACCGGATACCAGCGGCCGAGCGCGCCTTCGACGTACGGAATCAGGTTTTCGTCCTGCAGCAGGAACGCGACGAATTCCTTCGCGCGCTTCTTGTTCTTCGAGTCCGCGAATACGAGACCGGTCTTCACCGCGGCGCGGTACGTGAACGTGCTGCCGTCGGGCTTCTTCGGAAAGCCCGCCGTGCGGATGTTGTCGTAGTAGTTCTTCTTCGCCTGCTCGCGCTCGGCCGCCGAGAGCTGCGCGTTGTTCATGTCGTCGTACCACTTGGCGGCGATCGAGATCGTCGCGTTGTGCGTCATGATCGTCGTCTTGTTGTGGAACGCGACGTTGTTGTCGGGGTCCTTCCACGACGTCGACGACGGCGGCGTGCAGCCCTTCACGTACGGCGTCGTGTAGTCGCGCAGCGCGTTGATCATGCCGGCGCGCACCTTCGGGTCGCCGACCGTCACCTTGCCGCCGTCGTCGACGAGCTTCACGTTGTACCCGTCCATGAACGTCAGGAACGAGTAGTACGAGTCGCTCGAGTCGACGCCCATCGGGAAGCCGGTGCCGTAGATGCGCTTGCCCGTCTTCTTGCGGTACGCGGGCTGCACCTTGTCGCACCAGAAGCTCCAGTATTCCTTCCACGTCTGGGGAATGTCGGCTTCCTTGTAGCCCGCCTCCTCGAGCATGTCCTTCCAGTACTCGATGTGCATCGTCTGCTGCTTGAGCGGGAACGCGTAGTACGCGCGCTTGCCCGTCCTCGAATTCAGCAGGTACGTCGTCTCCAGCGTATTGGGCAGGAACTTGTCCTTCATCGGCGCGAGGATGTCGGACAGATCCTCGAGCTTGCCGTCGTACGCCCACTTGCCCGTCGTCTGGAAATCGTAGACGTCGACGTACGCAACGTCGGGAACGGTGCCGGCGTCGAGCGCCGACACGGTCTTCGGGATCATGTCCTGCACGGCGTATTGCGAAAGCTCGACCTTGACGCCGCTTTGCTGCTCGTACTTCTTGATCATCGCGTAGAGCGCGTCGTCCTCGGACTTGTAGAAGCCCTTGACCCACCACACGACGAGCTTTTCCTGCGCAGCTGCAGGTGCGGCGACGCCAGCGAGCGCGATCGCCAGCACGACCCCCACGCATTTCGACCAGAACCTCATCGTTGCCTCCCTCTTGGTTCGAAGCGGCTCCGTCCGTGCGAGCCGGCGTCGCAGCGTACGAGCGCGGTCGGCGACTGTCAACGGACTAGGCCCTGTTCACACTATTTCCACGCATGCGTTTCGTGGAAACAGTGCGAGGCGCTACATGACGGCGCCGACGTACCACGGCACGAACTCGTTCTGCCCGTAGCCGTGCAGTTCGCTTTTGGTGCGTGTCCCCGACGCAGTCCCGAGCATCATCGCGAAGAGGCGTTCGCCGACCTCTGCAACGCTCGCCGTGCCGTCGACGATCTCTCCGCAATTGAGGTCGATGTCCTCTTCCTGCCGCACCCACAGGGCGGTGTTGGTCGCAAGCTTGAGCGACGGCGCCGGAGCGCAACCGTACGCCGAGCCGCGTCCCGTCGTGAACACGATCATGTTCGCGCCGCCCGCCACCTGCCCCGTCGCCGAGACCGGGTCGTAACCCGGCGTGTCCATGTAGACGAAGCCCTTCTCGGTCACGGGCTGCGCGTATTCGTACACATCGACCAGGTTGGTCGTGCCGCCCTTCGCCACCGCGCCGAGCGATTTTTCGAGAATCGTCGTGAGGCCCCCGGCCTTGTTGCCAGGCGACGGATTGTTGTTCATCTCGCCGCGCTCGCGCGCCGTGTACGCCTCCCACCAGCGGATGCGCGAGATGAGCTTCTCGCCCACCTCGCGTGAGACCGCACGCCGCGTCAGCAAATGCTCGGCGCCGTAGATCTCCGGCGTCTCCGAGAGGATCGCGGTACCGCCGTGCCGAACGAGCAGATCGACCGCCGCGCCGAGCGCCGGGTTGGCGGTGATGCCCGAATAGCCGTCCGATCCGCCGCACTGCAGTCCGACCGTGAGATGCGATACCGGCACCGGCTCGCGCTCGACGTCGTTCGCCTGCGGCAGCATCGCCTCGATCAGCGATATGCCGTGCGCGATCGTCTTCGCGGTTCCACCCGTGTCCTGTATCGAGAACGTACGAAGCAGCGGGCCTTCGGCGAGTCGGCCCGAGCCCAACAGCGCGCCGATCTGATTGGCCTCGCAGCCGAGTCCGACGATCAGTACGCCCGCGAAATTCGCGTGCTTCGCGTAGCCGCCCAGCGTACGACGAAGAATTTTCATGCCTTCGCCGTGCGTGTCCATGCCGCAGCCGGAGCCATGCGTCAGCGCGACGACGCCGTCGACGTTCGGGAACGCGGCGAGCCGCTCGCGCGTGAACTGATCGGCGATGCCGCGCGCGACGGTCGCCGAGCAGTTCACCGTCGACAGGATGCCGACGTAATTGCGCGTGCCCACCTTGCCGGCACTCGGACCTTCGCGGCGCACGATGCCCATGAACGTCGCCGGCGGATTCACGTAGCGCGTCGGCTTTGCATCGGCGCCGAATGCGTAATCGCGGTCGAACGCGCCCATCGCCAGATTGTGCAAATGCACGTGCTCGCCGGCCTTGATGTCGCGGCTCGCGAATCCGATCACCTGGTTGTACCGGCGCACCGGCGCACCGGCCGCGATCGCGCGCGTCGCCACCTTGTGGCCCGGCGGGACCAGGCCGGCGATCGTCACGCGCTCGTCGATCAGCGTCGTGCCGCCGACGAGCTGCTGGCGCGCGATCACGACGTCGTCGGCCGGATGCAGGCGAATGGTCAGCGAGGATTGCTTGAGCATGCTGTTTC
>DASTGT010000068.1:0-2149 GCA_035718935.1 Casimicrobiaceae bacterium | reverse complement strand
GAGCCAGTCGCCGAGAACGCGCGCGCAGCGGTCGAAACCTTCGAGCACGTACAGGCTGCCCTCGGCAAGCGCCGAGTCGGGATTCATCGAGCCGCACCACAGGCGTCCCCGCCGGTCGCATTTGCCGTCGTTCAGCCGGGTGCCCGGCATTTCGGCCTCGGGATCGAGGAAATGTTCGAGTCGCCCCGAGGCGGGATCGAACGTCGCGAATCCGGAGCGCAACCCGGCGATCAACGTTCGGCCGGTCGACGGCACGATGCAGCCGATGTCCTCGGGCATCGGCCAGCGCGCCTCGTCCGCGCTGTCGGGGTCGAGCGCGTGAATCGCCGGCGTGTCGCGCAGGTCGACGAAATAAAGACGCCCATCGCGCTCGCTCCATACGGGGCTCTCGCCGAGCGAGCAGCGGTTGCGGCCGATGCTTCGCAGCGCACGCGGCGGTTGCGCTCGCGCCCACGCGCGCTCGAGATCCGGCGAACGACGCGCGGTCGTCGCGAGATTGTGCTCGTGCACGAACGCGCCCGCATCGATCGCCTGCGTCGTGCGTCCGATGTACTCGCCGTACTTGCGGATTCGCATCCCGGCCGCGAGCGGGCGCAGCGCGAACTTGTGCCCGGACGGGATTGCGTCGACCAGCGTCACGTCGCGCCCGACGTCCCTGCAGCGAACCTCGACGCGCGTGCCGGCGGGAAGCGGTCGCACCGCGGTGCCGACGTCGTCGGCGGCATCGAGAAGCCATGCGTCGGGGGACGTCGTCACGCTCGAGGTTCTTGCCGAAGCCGTGCAGATCGCGCCATTGCCCGCGGACGGTTGAGATCGAAGGCCGGCGCGCGCTGGCGAGCCGGGCGACCGCGCGTCAATAGACGTGCGCGAGACGGCCGAGCAGCGCAATCACGACGCCGTTGCTCGCGAGCACGATGCCGGACAGCCACATCAGGTTCTGCAACTGGCTCGCCTTGACCTCGGCCTTGATGTCGGCGCGCAACGCGTCGAGCTTGGCGTCGAAGCTGGCCTCGATTGCGGCCATGCGCCGCTCGAAAGCGTTCATCCGCACGTCGAAAGCGTCCATCCGCACGTTGAAGTCCGACCGCGTCAGCAGTTCGGCGCCTTCCTGCGCGACGTCGACCGCGTCCGCAATTTCCTCGGCGGTGAAGTTCGCGCCCTTGCCGGTGGCCTTGAGCGTCTTGAGAAGCTTGCGCGTATCGATGGCGAGCGTCGACATGCCCCCGTGGCTATCGACGTGCCCAGTATAGCGCCATCAGTCCTCCGGCCGAGGCGACGCGGCAGGTCGCTACATGCTGCGTCGGTACTGCCCGCCGACGTCGAACAGTGCGTTCGTGACCTGACCGAGCGAGCACACGCGGACCGTGTCGATGAGCTCCTCGAACACGTTGCCCCCGTCGATCACCACCTGCCTGAGCCGAGCGAGCGCGGCAGGCGCCTCGCGCGCATGCCGAGCGTGAAAATCGGCGAGGCGCGAAAGCTGCGACTGCTTCTCTTCATCCGTGGAGCGCGCGAGCTCGAGCTTCTGCGTCACCGGATCGCCGTGCGGGTTGCGGAACGTGTTGACGCCGACGATCGGGTACGAGCCGTCGTGCTTGCGATGCTCGTAATAGAGCGATTCCTCCTGGATCTTGCCGCGCTGGTAGCCCGTCTCCATCGCGCCGAGCACGCCGCCGCGATCGGAGATCGCCTCGAATTCCTTCAGCACCGCCTCCTCGACGAGCGACGTCAGCTCATCGATGATGAACGATCCCTGGTTCGGGTTCTCGTTCTTCCCCAGGCCCCATTCGCGGTTGATGATCAGCTGGATCGCCATCGCACGGCGCACGCTGTCCTCCGTCGGCGTCGTGATCGCCTCGTCGTACGCGTTCGTGTGCAGCGAGTTCGTGTTGTCGTACGTCGAGATCAGCGCCTGCAGCGTCGTGCGGATGTCGTTGAACGCGATCTCCTGCGCGTGCAGGCTGCGCCCGCTCGTCTGCGAGTGGAACTTGAGCTTCTGGCTGCGCTCGTTCGCGGCGTAGCGCTCGCGCATCGCGATCGCCCAGATCCGCCGCGCCACGCGCCCGATGACCGCGTACTCGGGGTCCATGCCGTAGCTGAAGAAGAACGACAGGTTCGGCGCGAAGTCGTCGACGTGCATGCCGCGCGC
>DASTGT010000067.1:0-33416 GCA_035718935.1 Casimicrobiaceae bacterium | reverse complement strand
GCCTCGATGCCGACGCCCGCGACGGCGCCGCCGAGCGTGATCTACTTCAACTGCGGCACCACCGCCGGCATCGTGTTTTCGCGCAGCGTCGCGTCGGCGAGATCGACGAAGGTCGCCATCCCCTCGGCCTCGACGCGCCCGGCTGCTGCATCGACATGCACCACCTCATTGAAATGGCTCAGGTCGACGCGCGGCTTGCGTGGCGTGCGGTCGCGAAAGAGGTTCGACGTGGACTTCGCGAGGCCGACGGCGGGGCCGCCTTCCGCGGCTGCGCGGCGCAGATCGTCCGCCAGCCGCGCCGTCTTCTCTGCGTATCCGGCAGCGCCGCTCACCCGAGCGGCGGCGACGTGGCTGCGGTCGATGGCGAGCCCTGGGCGTAGAGGAACGCGCGACTCATCGGGTAATCCTTGACGTTCCCCTTGCTGACCGTGACCTGGAAAAGGTGCGTACGCGACGTGCGCGAGCGGAACATCTCGGCGCACGACCAGAGGTACGTGCGCCAGATGCGACGCAGCCGCTCGTCGAAGCGCGCCGGGTCGAGCGCGTGCATCGCCTCCCAGTTCGCGTCGAAGCGCGCGGCCCATTCATCGAGGGTGAGTGCGTAATGGCGCCGCAGGTTCTCGATGTCGAGCACCTCGAGGCCACACGCGTCCATGGCGTCGATCGCCTCGTGCAGGCTGGGGATCCAGCCGCCGGGAAAGATGTACTTGCGGATGTAGAACTCGGTATCGAACGAGCCCACGTGGCCGATGAAGTGGATCACGCCGAGGGCGCCCGGCTTCATCGCGTCGGCGTGCGCCTTGACGACCGCGGGCAGCTGGTCGCGGCCGGCATGCTCGAGCGTCCCGATCGAAAGCAGCTTGTCGTACTGTCCGGGAATCTCGCGGAAATCGCACTCGACCACCTTCAGCTTGTCGGCGAGTCCGGCACGCGCGAGGTCCTCGCGCAATTCGGCCACCTGCTCGGTGGTCGCGTTGATGCCCGTGCCGATCGCGCCGTAGTGCTTCCACGCGTGGAACATGAGGCCGCCCCAGCCGCAACCGACGTCGACGAACGTCTCGCCCGCCCGCAATTGCACCTTGCGACACACGTGGTCCATCTTGTTGCGCTGCGCTTCCTCGAGCGTGCGCGTGCCTTCCTTCCAGTACGCGCACGTATACATCATTCCGATGCGATCGAGCCACGGCGCGTAGAACGCCTTGCCGAGCCCGTAGTGGAAGCGGGCGTTCGCCTTCGCCTGCGCAATCGAGCGATTCGAATACCGCATCTCGTGCCAGCGATTGCGCATGCGGACGAGGCCGTTCGGGTTCTCGCTGAACTTCCTGTCCATCGCGACGCGGAACGCGAGCGGGAACTCGCCCTCGACGTCGACGTCGCCGTCGAAATACGCCTCGAGCAGGCCGACGTGGCCGAATCGAAGAAGGCGCAACTCGCCGCGTCGACGCCGAAACACGATCGTGAAGCGCGGCGGCGCGTCGCCGTTGCGATATTCGCCGCCGTTCGAGAACACGATGCGGCAGGGAATCGACGATCCCTCCATCATCGCGTCGAGCAGCTTGCGTACCGCGCCGGAAGGCGCGCGTGCGCCGATGTCGGCGCGGCCGGTCTGATGGGTCGGCAACGGGTTCATGTTCTTCTGTCGCTGACGGGTGGAACGAAAGGACGACACCGACGGCGGCGCCCGGTCCTCCGAATGATAATTCAAGCCCGGAGGCAGGTTGGCATAATGCGGACGCGACCGGCGTGCTCGCGCCGCCGTGGGTACGTCGAATGCGAATGGGGGGAAGCGCGCTTGCTGCGGATTGCCGACGAACGACTGGACGCATTGCCGGATTCGATGCTCGCGCACGCGCTGCGCGGCGTCGAGAAGGAGAGCCTGCGCGTGCGGGCCGACGGTACGCTCGACACCGCGCCGCATCCCGACGGTCTCGGCTCGGCATTGACGCATCCGCACATCACCACCGACTTCAGCGAGGCGCAGCTCGAGCTCATCACCGGGGCGCAGCCCGACGTCGCGAGTTGCGTGCGCGAATTGACCGAGATCCATCAATTCGTCTATCGCCACATCGGCGACGATGCGCTGTGGGCGGGCAGCATGCCGTGCCGCCTGCCGCGCGACGAAGCGATTCCGATCGGCCATTACGGCAGCTCCAACGTCGGACGCCTGAAAACGGTCTATCGCCTCGGCCTCGCGCACCGCTACGGGCGGCGCATGCAGACGATCTCCGGCGTGCATTACAATTTTTCGCTGCCGGAAGCGACGATGGCTGCGCTTCCGCCGGCCACGGCCGGCGCCCGAAACGAGAAGGACGCGCGCACCGCACGCTACTTCGCCGCGATCCGCAACTTCCGGCGCCATTCGTGGTTGCCGCTCTACCTCTTCGGTGCGTCGCCGGCGGTCTGCAGCACCTTCGTCGAAGGCCGTGCACACCGGTTGCAGGTTCTCTCCGGCGACACGCTCTACCTGCCGCACGCGACATCGCTTCGCATGGGCCCGCTCGGCTATCAGAGCGACGCGCAGCGCTCGATCGCCGTCAGTTTCAACAGCCTGCCGAATTACGCGGCGTCGCTGCACCACGCGTTGACCGCGCCGTATCCCGCGTACGAATCGATCGGCGTGCGCGGCGACGACGGCGAGTACCGGCAGCTCGCGACGACGCTGCTTCAGATCGAGAACGAGTTCTACGGCACGATTCGCCCCAAGCGCCGAATCCGGCGCGGCGAGCGGCCGCTGCACGCGCTGACCGACCGCGGTGTCGAGTACCTCGAAGTGCGCAGCCTCGACCTCGATCCGTTCTCGCCGATCGGCGTCGACCCGGTGACGATGCGCTTCCTCGACGTCCTGCTGATCGCCTGCGTGCTCGCCGACAGTCCGCTCGACACGCCCGCCGAGATCGCGACGATCGCGCGCAATCAATTCGCCGTCGCCGAGCGCGGCCGCGAGCCGGGCCTGCGCCTCGTCCGCGGGGCGGAGGAGATCGGGCTCGTGGAATGGGGTCTCGAGGTCGTTCGTGCCTGTACTGCGATTGCGAAGCGTCTCGACTCGGCGCTTGGTGGCGCCGACTACGCGGCGGCGCTGGCAGTCGCCGAGGCGCGCCTTCGCGACGTGTCGCTCACCCCGTCGGCGCGCGTGCTGCGCGAGATGCACGAGCAGCATCGCGATTCCTATCTCGCATTCGCGCTCGCGCGCTCGCTCGCGCATCGCGACCTGCTGCGCGAGCTCCCGTTCGCCCACGCGGCCCTCGAGCGCCTGTCGCGCATGGCGCGCGAGTCGACGCAGGCGCAACGCGACCTCGAGGCATCCGACGACGTTCCGTTCGACGCCTTTCGCCGGCAATATCTCGCGCTCGACGTGATGAGCGGCTTGCCCGGCTGAAGGGCGGCACGGCTTCGCGCACGGAACCGGAATCGGCACGCGTTGCCAAAGCGGGCATGGCGCTGACCGTCAAGGAACTGGCCGAGCTCTCGTCGCGTCTCGACGCGCGGCGCCGGGAGCTCGTGGGCGAAGTGCAGGACGAGCTCGGCGATACCGAGTCGCGCGAGCTCGGCGCGCTCAGCGGCGCGCTTCCCGGTGACAGCGGCGATCAATCCGTCGCCGACCAGGAGGCGGACCTCAACCTCACGATGACCGACCGGCACGCCGAGGAGCTCGCCGCCGTCGACGCGGCCCGCGAGCGCATACGCAAGGGGACCTACGGCTATTGCATCGATTGCGGTACCGAGATCGGTTACGACCGCCTGCTTGCCTATCCCACCGCCGAGCGTTGCATCGAGGACCAGGAGCGCGTCGAGAAGACTTACGCGCACGACGGGACGCCGACGCTCTGACGGCCGTCGGCCGAGCGCGCCGTTCAGGGACTGCTAAGTGTCCGACCTGACGTCGCGAGCCTCGAGGTCCCGTAACCGCTGCTTCGCGGCGCGCTCGGCGAGGTAACGCTCGGTGCAATCGCGGCCGACGGCAAAGGCGCCGTGGACGCGGCCCGACGCGTCCTTGACGAGACCGAACGACAAGTCGACGTAGATCGTGCGTCCGTCCTTGTGCATCGACCGCGTGGTCAGCACGCGATCGGTATGCTTGGTCTGCCCGCTCTCGATGCTGCGGTCGAAGGCGTCCCAGTGCGCGCGGCGCAGTCGTTCGGGAATGATGAGATCGAGGCTTTGCCCGATCACCTCGAAGGCGGCGTAGCCGAAGATCAGCGACGCGCCGCGGTTCCAGAGGCGAATGCGACCTTCGCGGTCGGCGAAGATGATCGCATCGCACGTCGTATCGACGATCGCCCGCGCGACCTCGTTGAAATCCGGCTCGATCTCCATTTGTCGTCCTGTCGATCAGTCCGAGTCTAGCCCAATCACGAGCCGGCGCTTCGCGGCGATGAATGATCGGCCGAGGCTGGAGTCGAACGGAAACGACCGTTATCGGCTGGAGAAGCGATGAACCTCCGAACGAGCGAATACCGCGGCATTCTGCTTGGTGAGCATCCCGCGCCGTGCCTGTCGCTGTACGAGCCGACCCATCGACGGCAGCCCGATCGGCGGCAGGATCCGATCCGCTACAAGAATCTCGTCAAGGTGCTCGACGAAGCGCTGCGGCGCGACTATGCGTCCGCGCATGCCGACGCGCTGCTCGCCCCGTTTCGGGCCCTCGAAGACGACCACGCTTTCTGGAACGAGGGGCAGGAAGGGCTCGCGATCTTCGCCGCGCGCGACCTGTTCCGCGTCTACCGGCTGCAGCGCACCGTGCCCGAGCGGGCGATCGTCGCAGACAGCTTCCACACCAAGCCGCTGTTGCGGATCCTGCAATCGTCGGACCTCTTTCACGTGCTCGGCCTCAATCGGCGCGAGGCGTGTCTCTACGAAGGCAGTCGCGAAGCGATCGTCCCGATCGAGATCGTGCCGGGGAGCTTGCGCATGGTCACCGACGAGCCCGTCTCCGAAGGGAGCCCGCGCGACACGAAGGTGGGCTCGACGCGCGGCGCGCCGACGACGCGCGAAGGCGACGACGCCACACAGGACGTCGTGGATCACGACACCGACCAGTTCTTCCGGCGGGTCGACGACGCGGTGCTCACGCATCATTCGCGCCCTACCGGGTTACCGCTCCTGCTCGCGGCGCTTCCGCAATATCACCGGCGCTTTCGCGCCGCGAGCCGCAACCCGATGCTCGTCGACGCCGCGATCGACGTCTATCCGCCGGACATCGACCACGACGCGCTGCGCGAGCGCGTCTGGAACTGCATGCGTACGCGCTACACGCGGCGGCTCGCCGGACTCGCCGATGCCTATCGGGCCGGCCTCGCGAAGAACTTCGCCACCGACGACATCGTGCGTGCGGCGAAGGCGGCCGCGGATCGACGCGTGGCCACGTTGCTGATCGAGGCCGATCGCATGATTCCCGGGCGTTTCGACGCGCGCACGGGCACCGTCTCGTTCGCCGAAGACGACAGCGTCGGCGTCGACGACGTGCTCGACGATCTTGGCGAACAGGTGTTGCGCACCGGCGGCGACGTAGTCGTGGTGCCGCGCGTCGACATGCCGTCGGCGACCGGGATCGCCGCGACGTTTCGCTTTTGAACCGACCTATTCGCGCTCCCGCACGCGTGTACGGGTCTGCCTGACGCAACGCGCCCCCGCGCCGGGTTTCCCTGTAAGGATTTCAAGCGCGTACGCGGCCGCGCGTCGAGCTTCGCGCCAATGGCGTGTGGACGCCTTTTCCCGGGCGCTTCCAGCACGTCGAAAGGGCACGTGCCTTGCAGGTTATGGATCATCGTGGCGCGGCGTGAATCGCGCGTGGCGACATCGCGCAGGCCGGCATCCCGCCGGCTTGCGATTCGGAAAGGACGGGCAATGAAACTTCGCGAAATTGCAGTGGCGGTGGCGGCGCTCTCGTTGGCGGGAACGGCGATGGCCGCGGGGAACGATATGCGCTCGACGACGAGCGAACGATTGCCGACGGCGCGGCAGGGTCAGTCGCTCGAGCAGTCGACGCAGGCCCAACAGGAGCCGCAGGGATCGAGTCCCGCGAACAGTGCACGCACCAGCGGGTCCGGCTCCGCCAAGATGGACAACTCGAACGCGTCCGGCGCCGGCCATTCGCAAGGCGGCATGGCGAACGAGGAGCACGACACGCAACTGGTGCAGTCGGTGCAGCAGGCGCTGAAGCAGAAGGGCTACGACGTCGGCGCCATCGATGGCCAGTGGGGCCCGAATACGCAGGACGCCCTGCGACAGTTCCAGCAGTCCCAGGGCATCGCGCAATCGGGCAACCTCGATGCGCGAACGCTTTCCGCGCTCGGCGTCGAGCAGAACCAGGCGGCGCAGGGCGGCATGTCTTCGTCGCAGGGCACCCAAGGGTCGCAAGCGTCCGGGCACGGCTCGACGAGCTCGTCGATCCAAGGCAGCGCCTACAAATAGCGGCACGCTCGCCCAGCAAAAACGGCGCCGTGTTTCCACGGCGCCGTTTTTTGTCGACGTTCGATGCGCGCTTCAGCCGCACGCCTTGCCGCGTGCAGCATGCCCGCCCTTCGCCTTCGCTTCCGACTCGGACATGTACTCACCGGCTTTGGTCTTGCCGTACCACTGATCGCCGCTGCAGTGATACGTGTTGGTCGCCGTGTTGAGCCACACCTTTCCGGCGCCGCCGCCGGGCGCGGCCTCGGTGCGCATACCCTTCGGCGTGCGCGACGCCGTGGCCATCTTGTCGGTCCGCGCGGTGGAGGGGCTCGGCGTCGCGGCCGGCATCGTGGCGGCCGGCGTCGTCATCGCGCTCTTCTCGGACTTCGCGCTGCTGCTCTTCTCCGTTCCTGCCGCGCTCTTCTCGGACTTGGCGCTCGTGCTGCTCTTCTCGGCCTTCTCGCTTGCGGCACTCTTCTCGACCTTCGCACCCGCGCCGTACCAATCCTTCACGCCGCCGTGACCGCGGCATGCGCCGCGCTTGTTTTCGGCGCTGGTATACGAGCCGTCCTTGCAAACGCCGGTCGATCCGGCGGGTTGCTGGGCGAGCGACGGCAACGACAGCGCGACGCCCGCGACGAAGACGAGGGGAACGACGAGCGACACGGCTTTCATGGCAAATCTCCTTGGTGGAAATGGGGTCGCCAGCATCAACCGGGACCGGGACGGTCCCCGGCGCGCTTGGCGGCGGCATGCGCAACGGCGAACGCGCGGTGCTCGTCGCCGCCGTATTCCGCGTAGGCGTTGTTGAACGCCTTCAGGAACGCTTCCTTCTGATGATGGTTGTACTGATCCGTCTGGGACTTCGGCAGATCCTCGATCGAGTCGTATGGCATTGCGGCTTGTGTTGCGGAGGAGAAAACGCGCGCAGCATGAAACGCTGCGCCGGGCGGCGTCTGTCGGCGACACGCCGATAGCGGCGTCGGCAGTCGCCGACAGCGCCGGGGGCGCGCGAGCCGGTCGCACCTTGGGCTTGGGAGCACGCATGGGCGATAATCCGGGCATGGCCAGCGACCAACCGCCCCGTGCGCACCACGACATGGGCGGCCTTCCCGGAGGAACGGTGGTGCCGAGCGAGCACGACTACGCGCTGTGGGAGAAGCGCGTCGACGCGCTGATGATGTTGCTGAGCCGGCGCGGCCTCGTCACCGTCGACGAGCTTCGCCGCAACATCGAGAGCCTGGGTGCCGAAGCGTACGAGCGCATGACGTACTACGAACGCTGGATCCATGCGATCACGCACACGCTGATCGAGCGCGGCGTCGTCAGCATCGACGAACTCGGCCGCGCGATGGAAGCGGTCCGCGAGCGCGAGGCGCGACTTGACTGAGGCGAGCGCAGCGCGCTTTCGACCCGGCGACCGTGTCGTCGTGCGCAGCGCCTATCCGATCGGTCACGTGCGCACCCCCTATTACATCCGCGGCAAGCACGGGATGATTGAGCGCGTATGCGGGACGTTCGCGAATCCGGAGGAACTCGCGTACGCGCGATCGGGCGAGCCCCGGCAGCCGTTGTACCGCGTGCGCTTTCAGCAACGCGAGGTGTGGCCGGACTATGCCGGGCGCGCCGACGACGTCGTCGAAATCGAGATCTACGAGCATTGGCTCGAACCGGGCGGGACGAGATCATGAGCCACGATCAGTCCGACGACCACGCGCCGCACGACCACGATCACGCGCATCCGCACGTGCATCGCTCGCCGCCGCGTCCCGATCAGGACGATACGCTCACGTATTACCGTGCGATGGAAGCGGCGGTCCGCGCGCTTCTCATCGACAAGGGAATCGTCACCGCCGACGACGTGCGCCGGCAGGTCGAGGACATGGACGGACGCGACGCCGGGCGCGGTGCGAAAATGGTGGCGCGGGCGTGGGTCGATGCGGAGTACAAGGCGCGGATGCTGGCGAACGGCAGCAGGGCCGCCGAGGAGATCGGCCTCGACGTCGGGCCGCTCAAGCTGATCGTCGTCGAGAATACCGATGCCGTGCACAACGTGATCGTGTGCACGCTCTGCTCCTGCTATCCGCGCATGCTGCTCGGGCTGCCGCCGGATTGGTACAAGAGCCGCAACTATCGCTCGCGCGTCGTGCGCGACCCGCGTGCGGTACTCGCCGAATTCGGCACGACGATACCCGACGACGTGCAGATCCGCGTGCACGACAGCACCGCCGACATGCGCTACATGGTTGCGCCGAAGCGGCCGACGGGCACCGATGGGTGGAGCGAGGAGGCACTCGCGCGACTTGTCACGCGCGACAGCATGATCGGCGTCGCGCTGGCGGATACGCCGGGTACCGCTGGCTGACAGCGTCCTGCGCGGCCGGCGCCGGGGCGGGCGGGTACGCGCCAGGTTCGGGGTGACACCCGTTCGTTTTCCGTGATCCGGCCCTTGGGCGCACGATTACGACATCCGCCTACATACAGGGTCGATTGGGCTCGCCGACAATGTGCTGGCCGCGCGGCAGCGCGCCGGCTATCCCTTCGCCGCGCATCGCGCGACGCCCTTCGAAGGAGTCGCATTGACGCAAGACGCCGGGAACGAGCTACGCTCCTTCGCGAGCCAGCATCCGTTTCGCGTGCTCGTGAGCTCGATCGCCGACTACGCGATCTTCATGCTCGATCCTCGGGGCATCGTCACCACGTGGAATCTGGGGGCCGAGCGCATCAAAGGCTACAAGGCGGACGAGATCGTCGGAAAGCACTTCTCGACGTTCTATCCGGCCGACGTCGCAGCGAAGCGCTACCCGGAGTACGAGCTCGAGGTCGCGGCCAAGGTCGGGCGCTTCGAGGACGAGGGTTGGCGCGTCCGCAAGGATGGCAGCCTGTTCTGGGCCAACGTGGTCATCACCGCCCTTCGCGATGAAGCGGGCCGCCTGATCGGCTTCGGCAAGGTCACGCGCGATCTGACGGAGCGACGCGCACACGAGGAGTCGCTGCGGCAAAGCGAGGAGCGATTCCGGCTCCTTGTGGACGGCGTCGTCGAATATGCGCTCTTCATGCTCGATGCGAATGGTCGTGTCGTGACCTGGAACACCGGCGCGCAGCGGATCAACGGGTACTCGGCGGACGAGATCATTGGCAAGCATCTGTCGGTCTTTTATCCAAAGGATGCCGTCGACGCCGGTTGGCCCGAGCACGAATTGCAGGTTGCGGCCGCGGAGGGCCGTTACCAGGAAGAGGGCTGGCGGGTGCGCAAAGACGGCTCGCGATTCTGGGCGCACGTGACGATCACCGCGCTTCGCGACGAATCGGGCCGACTGCGCGGGTTTGCGAAGCTGACCCGCGATCTCTCCGAGCGCCAGCGTGCGCAGTCGCGCGAGGAATACGCCGCGCTGCGCGATCAGATGCTCGAGGCGGAGCGAGCTGCGCGCATCGAGGCGCAGCGAACGGTGCACATGAAGGACGAGTTCCTCGCCACGCTGTCGCACGAATTGCGCACGCCGCTGAACGCGATCCTCGGCTGGACGCAGGTTCTTCGGATGCGCGCCAAAGGCTCCGAAGAGAGCCAGCTGCTACAAGGTCTCACCGTCATCGAGCGCAACGCGCGTGCTCAGGTCCAGCTCATCGACGACCTGCTGGAGCTGAGCCGCATTCTGGCCGGGCAGGTCCGCCTCGACGTACAGCGCGTCGCGCTCGTCGACGTGATCCGCAATGCCATCGAATCGGTTCAGCCCGCGGCCGATGCGAAGGGCGTCCGCCTGGAGAGCGTTCTCGACGCGCGCCGCGGCATCGTTTCGGGCGACGCTGCGCGGTTGCAGCAGATCGTCTGGAACCTGCTCAGCAACGCGATCAAGTTCACGCCGAAGGGTGGAAGGATTCAGGTCTTGCTGGAGCGCGTGAATTCGCACATCGAGATCACCGTGAGCGACACGGGGATCGGCATCAGCGCCGAGTTCCTTCCGCACGTCTTCGGACGCTTCACGCAGCAGGACAGCACGCCGGCTCGAAGATACGGCGGACTCGGCCTCGGTCTCGCCATCTCGAAGCAACTGGTCGAACTGCACGGCGGTTCGATCAGCGCGAAGAGCGCCGGGGAGGGCAAGGGCGCTGCGTTCATCGTGCGTCTGCCGCTCGTACTCGTGGACGGCGGCGAGGAACGCCCGGAGGAAGATGCGGTGTCGGTCCCGACTGCGCTTCCCGACCTGCATGGCACGCACGTGCTGGTCGTCGACGACGAGGCCGACGCCCGGGAACTGGTTCGCAGCGTATTGGAAAGCCAGCGCGCCCGCGTGACGACGCTCGGTACCGCGGACGAGGCGCTCGAGTTCCTGGAAACGTCGCGACCGGACGTCATCATCAGCGACGTGGGCATGGCCGGCATCGACGGCTACCAGATGATGCGTACGTTCCGCGAGCGCGAACCCAAGGGGCGGACGGTGCCCGCACTCGCACTGACCGCATTCGCCCGCGCCGAAGACCGCAAGCGGGCGATGCTCGCGGGCTATCAGGCCCACCTTGCGAAGCCGTTCGATATCGCCGAGTTCGTGCTGATCGTCGCCGCGCTACTGAACCGGCGCTGAGACGCGCTTCATTCCGTCGACTCCGCGATCGTGCACCGCGGGTCTTGGTGCTCCGACGTCCGCGCCACGGATCGCCTAGACGCGCCGGCCGATGCGCCCCACGATGTATCCGACGGCGAGCGCGACGCCCACCGCCATGTAGGGATTCGCTCGGATGTACTCGGCGCCCGCTTCGATCCCGTCCGTCGGCGCTCGCTTCACGGCGTCGATCTTGTCGGCTGTCCACTGGGTCGCCGCGCTTGCGCGGTCCGCCACGTGATCCACCGTGTCGTGGATCGACGTCTTCACCGACGAGATTGCGTCGGTGGCCTTGGTCGCCACGCGATCGGCCGCCGTCTTGGCTTGTTCTGCCATGCTGTCGACGGGAGAAGTGCGAGGGGTTTCTGCCATGATGCGTCTCCAAGCTGCGATGCGCCATTGACCCGTGTTCGACGAGCCGCCGGCGCGAATTCCTCGGGCGGCGTCAACGGCGTTGACTCAACCAGAGCGTGCCGACGATACCCAGGATGATGCCGCCAACGATCGCGGGCCACGGATTGTCGTGCAGATAGCGGTCGGCTTCTCGCGCGTACCTTGCGCCCTGCTGCGCGCTTCGTTGCGCGACTTTGCCGGCCGACGACTGAAGCCCCATAAGCCGTTCGCTCATGTCGTCGAGGACCGCACGCACCTTGGCCGTCCGCTCTTGCGGCTTTTCCATCAGTTCCGAGAGCAACGCCTTGCCTTCCTCGACCAGTTGGTTGAAGTCGCTGGCGAGGTCCTCGGGACTGCGCGTCGTTCTATTCGAGAACATGAGCCCTCCTCACGCGGGATGACGCAGCTTAGGGCGCAACGCGGGCGAGTGCTATCGGTGAAACGCCGATAGCCGTGTCAGTTCAGTTCCCGTCCTCGTCACGGCGCATGCTCTCAAAACATGCAGCGCGAGCCGGGGTAAGGCGGAAGGTCTCGTTCACACTCGGCTCGCAGCACGTTGTTTCAGCGTAAGTTTCCACCTCATCGCTTCTTCACACTCCCAAAAATATCCCGACCGGATGCGCGACGCACCGGATGCGTCCGAGCGCCGACGCGCGCACACGTATCGCGCGTATCGTTTCCAACGGCAAGCTGGTAATGGTCCTCGTGTAATCGCGCAATCGTTCCATGCGGGCTATTGCACCGTGCAACGCGCCTGCTGCCAGCAGGCAATGCGGTGAACGCGGTGACGCGCCACGTTACTTCATCGGAAAACACTTCAGTACAAGTGCGTTTTCTCAAGCGCTTGTGCGCACTGGCCGTAGGGAAGAGCGATACTCGACGGAGAAGATGCCGCGTCCAAAGTCGAAAGCGTAGCGTTGCATGGCCCGACACGATAATTCCACCTCAAACTGACCTCGTAATTTCCCGAGTCCTTGGGCAAGAAACTGAATGCAACGTTGCAGGACTGGTTTGCCTCCGATGCACTGAATATCCCGTAAAAAGGCTGGTTCGCGCGGACCAGCACTTCGGTCTTCTGCCCTTCGGAAAGGTGTGGATCCTCCATCGGCATGCCAATGCGTTTGTGGTTCCGGGTGTAAAAGTGCGAGGACGAATTAAAGCGCGCAACTTCTCGTTCTCCCGTGCGACAGTCACTGTCGTCGTATTGCCGAAGTACCGTGACTCCTCCGCCATGGTTCCCTTCGTCGCCGTAACTGATGAAACGCACCTTAGCGAGCGGCCCCGCGTTCGGCTCCGTGTAGCTCGACGGCGCACAAGCGGACAACAAGAGACCAACGGAAACTGCTACGACGGCATGGCATGCACGCATGGTTCGCCCCTTGGGGCAAGTCAGCTCTCGAACGAGCTGGACAAAAAGAAAGTTGGACCCTATCAGCGACCACCGGCCCGGTCAACGCGCGTGACGCGGCGCAGGATGCCGACGCGCTCCTCGCCGACTGACCCGACGCAGATTCCGTCGGCGGCAAGAGCCGGGGTACGCCTCAGCAGACGTCCGACAAAATTGCTGTGGCCGATTGCGCCGATGGCTACGAAGGCGGGCTTTACCTGGCGTCATGCCCGTTGCTCGCGCGTGTTCGCAGCGGGCGCGGCTATCAAACCATTGCAAGGTGCGGCTCGGTGACGCGGGGCAAATCGTTTCCCATACGGCGTCTTGGTCCTCGGTCTCGACGTCGACCGACAGCCCGACTCGGTCGGGGTCCAACAGCTCCACTATCCCGCGCAGCCTCAACACGGTGCGCGGCCGGAACGTCGTAGAAGCTTGGCGGGTGCTGGCGTAGGTCGGCGATAGGACGGCGGACGCTGTTCGCAAGGGGTGGCTTTCCGGCGATCACCTCGCGGCCGGCCACTGGCCCTTGTCCTCGGGCGCCTGCTCGCCGGCGGGCGCCACGCCGCGCACGCCCGCGCTGGCCGGTCACGGATTGACCCAATCCCTTGCAGACTTGATAGAGTAGCGGGGCCAACCTGATTGCCCACTCGCTTGCGGAGGCAACGCGAAGTGCAAGGGGCCCTGTGATCCTTATCGTCGGTGGCACGGGCGTTCTCGGCCAACACGCCGCAAGGCTGCTTCTGGCCGAAGGTCACGCAGTTCGCGTGATGACGCGCGAGCCTTCGCGCGCCGAACACTTGCGGCAACAAGGTGCGGAACTGGTGCGCGGGGATTTGATCGACCCAGCGTCGGTCCTTCGGGCGTGCCAGGGCGCCGACCGCGTACTGGCCGCGGCGCACGCGATCATGGGCCGCGGGCGCTACCGCTCCGAATACGTCGACGACGCCGGTCACCGGGCATTGGTGGACGCAGCGAAGAACGCCGGCGTCAACCGCTTCGTCTACACGTCGGCACAAGGTGCCTCCCCCGACCATCGCATCGACTTCTTCCGAACCAAATACGGGCTCGAGCAATATCTTGCCGGGAGCGGCCTCGAGTACGTCGTCCTGCGGCCTTCGTCGCTCATGGAATGGCACGCGCACGAATTGAACGGCAAGCCGTTGCTCGACAAGGGACGCACGATCTTACTCGGGTCCGGGTCGAGGCGCCGCAACTTCGTCGCGGCCAGCGACGTCGCTCGTATCGCCGCGAGCGCGCTGTTCGAGCGCGAGTTCGTCTCGCAGATCGTCGAGATTCGCGGCCCGTCCGACTTCACCGACGACGAAGTCGCCCGGCTCTATGCGCATCTGGCGGGTATTCCGCCGAAGATCAGCCATGTTCCTGGTTGGCTGTGTTCGCTTCTCGGTGCCGCCGCACTTCCGTTGCATCCGGGATTCGCGCGAATCATGCGGATGGCAAGCATCGACGGCGTCGACGATTCGTCCGGCGTGACGAAGATGATTTCATATCCGCCTCCCGTCACCGGACTCGAGCAGTTCGTTCACGAACGAGTCGTTCAACAACTCGACAAGAAGTGGGCTCATTGACGATGCCTTGAAGCTTAATCATCGAGGGGGGTGACATGAAAGCGACGCGTTCGATGCTGTTACCAATGGCCCTCGGCGTCGTCTTGACATCGCCGGATGTCGCCGGGCAGGCGCAGTTGCCGGGATACGGCCAAGCGGCGTCCGGAATGGGCGGTGCCGCGATAGCCGTGCCGTACGACGCCGAAGCGACTGCGAACAATGCGGCAGGAATGGCGTTCGTCGGCTCGCGTGCCGACTTCACGTTCACGCTGATCCGGACCAAGGCGACCACCGACTTCGGGCCATTTCACGGGAGCGCCGACGATTACGGATTCGGCCCGGGCGGAGGCATCAATTGGGACCTGCAAAACGGGTGGACGGTCGGCATGTCGCTCTTCGGCTTCGGCTCCGGGATCGATTACAAGAAGCCGTTCCCCGGCGGTACGTCGAGCGCCGGGTCGACGATTGCTCAGGTCGTGGTGGCACCGACGGTCACCTACCGAGTGGCCCCGCAGCACGCGGTTGGCTTGGCGGTGTTGCTCGCGGGGCAGCGTATCAAGATCGAAGGCCTGCAGGGCTTCGGATTCCAGGATGCCGGTTCCGATCATTCATTCGGCGCGGGCGCATCGATCGGGTATCTCGGTGATCTCGGGCATGGCGTGAAAATCGGGCTCACCTATTCGAGCAAGATCGACATGGGCCGTCTGGACAAGTACCAGGACCTTCTTGCCGATCGCGGGAATCTCGATATCCCGCAGCAGGCAGGCGTCGGGCTCTCATGGCAAGCGACACCGCATTTCCTCGTCGCGCTCGACTACCTGTGGATCAACTGGGCGAGCGTGAGCCCGCTCGGCAACCCGTTTCCAGGCAGCGGGCCGCCGGGCAGCGCGGGGGGGCCCGGTTTCGGCTGGAGGAACCAGGACGTCTATCGCCTCGGCGTCGCGTTCGACGCCGGCGAGCGATGGACGCTGCGAGCCGGGGGTACCTACAAGTCACGGCTCGTCGTTCCAGAATCGACGACGCTCGACACGCTCTCGCCGCTCATCCCGCAAGTCAGCATGACGATCGGCGCGAGCTATCGAATCACGGACAAACAGGTCGTCAGCGGCGCTTACGCGCACAACTTCGAGAAGTCGATCACCGGCACGCAGGCGAGCAGCGGCGTCAACATGACCTCGAGCGCCAACTTCTTCTCCGTCGGATACGGTTATCGGTTCTGACTGCACCATGTCCGCGGTCGAGCAACTTCGGTACGCGATCGACGCGCTCGAAACGAAGCGCTCTTTTCTGGGCGACAGCGTCGTCGACGCGGCGATCGCGCCGATGTGCGAGAAGCTGCTGACGATCGAGCGCGAGAGCGCGGTGACCGGCGAACGCGTGGCCGAGCGAAAGCAGATCACCGTGATGTTCGCGGATCTGTCCGGATTCACGGCACTATCGGAAACGACCGATGCCGAACGGGTGCGCAGCCTCGTCAACGGCTGCTTCAACACTCTGGTGCCGATCATCGAGGCGTACGGAGGAATCGTCGACAAGTTCATCGGCGACGCGATCATGGGGCTCTTCGGCGCGCCGATCACGCACGAGAACGACGCCGAGCGGGCGTTGCGCGCCGCACTCGACATGATGCAGGCACTGAAAACGTTTGGCGACCGAAACCGTGTCGCATTGCACATGCATTTCGGCATCGCGACGGGACGTGTCCTCGCAGGCGGACTCGGTTCCGATGGTCACCAGCAATACTCGGTGATCGGCGACGCCGTCAACATCGCCGCACGCTTGGAGGACCTTTCGGAGCCAGGCGAAATTCTCGTCGGCCCCGTCACGTATCGCCTCGCTCGATCGATGTTCCGCTTCGATCCGGTGCCGTCGGTTCGCCTCAAGGGCAAGGCCCAGCACGTGGCCGTCTATCGTCTCCTCGGGCCTCTTGCGAGCGGTGATGCGAAGCGCGCCGGCGAACGCCCGCGCTCGCCGATGGTCGGCCGCGCATCGCAGATGCAGGCGATCCAGGTGGCGGCCGGCGACCTCGTTCGGGGGCAGGGGGAAGTGCTCGCCGTCCTTGGGGAAGCGGGGATCGGCAAGAGCCGGCTCGTGGCGGAAGCGCGCCGCTCAACAGGCGAGAACGTCCAGTGGATAGTGGGCCACGCCGTCCCGCACGCGCATCGCAGCAGCTACGCGCTTGCGAGCAGCGTGCTCGGCAGCCTCGTCGGTTCCGACACGGGCCTTTCGCCTTCGGAATCGAGCGGCGCGCTCCGCGAATTCGTTCGGGTGAGGCTGAAGGGTCGAGCCGACGACGTCTATCCGTATCTCGCGCGGATGCGGGACCTCCCCCTCGAAGCGGATGCGGACCGCCGTTTGCGCGAACTGGTGCCCGAAGCGTTGCAGGCGCGCATCCACGACGCGTTCAGCGAGTTGATCCGTGCCTGCGTCGCGGAGCGGCCGATGGTACTCGTCTGCGAGGACCTCCACTGGGCCGACCCTTCTTCGCTCGGCATGCTCGATGCGCTTGTGCCTCTCACGCTCACCTCTCCGCTGCTCCTGCTGCTCGTGTTTCGTCCCGACGAAGGCGAAGCGTGGCAACTGCACCAGCGGCTGCAGCGCGAGCTCGCCGAGCGTTACCACGTCCTGGAGTTGCCGCCGCTCGATCCGCGGGAGAGTTCAGCGCTCATCGACAACCGGCGACGCCTCGAAGATCTTCCGGATACGACCAGAAAGCTGATCCTCGAGAAATCCGAGGGCAATCCGTTCTTCATCGAAGAGCTGCTGCAGTCGTTGATCGACGTCCGGCTCGCGGGCGACGACGCTGCGCAATTCCGCGCCGTCGATGCCGACGCACTGTTGGAAATCCCCGATACTGTTCAGGGCGTGGTGGCCGCCCGCATCGACCGCCTCCCTGCGGATGCCAAGCGCGTGCTGCAGACAGCGTCCGTCCTCGGTCGCCTGTTTCAAACGTCGATTCTCGATTCGGTCCTCCGGTCGGAAACCGCCAATGTGGAAGTGGACGCCGCGCTGGCCGAACTCGTCGGGCGCGAGTTGGTGCGCCCGCAGGGCGCGTCCGAGTATGTCTTCAAACATGCCATTACTCGCGACGTGGCGTACGAATCGCTGCTGCTCGCCCGGCGCAAGGTCTTGCACAACCAAACCGCCGAAACGATGGAGCGCGCCTATGCGGACCGGTTGGACGAGCTCGCCGCCACGCTCGCGCACCACCTCGTCGCCGCGGAGTCGCGCGAGAAGGCGGTGCAATATCTGAGCGTGGCCGCCGAAAGGGCGCGTGAAACGTACGCCAACGCCGAGGCGATCCGGTTCTATCGGACGGCGGTGGAGCAGGTCGACCGGCTGCGCGAAGAGTGCGCGAGCCCGGAAGCGTGGAGCGAAAAGGCCGCCGGCCTGCGCGAAAGCATCGGCAGCGTGCTGAGCCTTTTGGGCCGCGTCGACGAGGCCGTAGAGAGTTACGAGGCGGCACGACGATTCCTCGCGGAGACGGACGCGGTCGCGCAGGCGCGGTTGTATCGGCGCGAAAGCATCGCGCTGAGCGGGTCGCGACGGATTCAGGAAATGCTTGCCGCTCACGATCGTGCAGTTGCGATGCTGGGCGGTGCGCCGCGCGATGGCGGGGATGAGGCCTGGTGGCAGGAGTGGTCGGATCTGCAGATCGAGCGCATCTGGGGCTTCTATCTCGCCGGGCGCATTCCGGATCTCATGGAATTGGTGGCGCAGGCGGGGCACGTCATCGAGCAGCGCGGGAGCGCTGCTCAGCAGGCACGTCTTCTGGAAGCGACGGTGCTCGCCGACCTCCGCCGCTTCCGCTATTTCGGACTTCCGGACGAGACGCTTGCGAATGCGCGACGCCAACTCGATGTTGCGAGATCGACCGGAAACCGGCGCGTCATCGCCCGCGGTGAGGGGGTGCGCGGTTTCGTGCATCTACTCCGCAACGAGTTTTCCGATGCGGAGCAGTATCTTGCAGCTTCGCTCGAGGACGCCGAGTACGTGGGCGATATGGAGGTTGCGCTGATCGCAATGAACTGGCTCACGTTCGCCGCACGCCATCGGAGCGATGTCGCGCGTGCCCGGCAGTGGGCCGAACGAACCCTTGCGCTGTCACGATCGATGAAGAATTTCTTCTATCAGGCGAGCAGCCTCGGCTCGCTGGGCTGGGTTGCCTTGCGGGAGCGCGACGAGCCACGGGCGCAAGCTTATCTGCAGGAATCGATGGCGATCACTGCGAAGATACCTTCTCCCATCCAATTCATGGCAACAGGACCCTTGCTGGCTCTTGCGACGAGCCGCGAGGATTGGCAAGGCGCGATCGGCTACGCGCAAGCGCTGCTGCATCCGAGCCAGCGCAGGTTGCCGGACGACGTTCGCGGCGCGCTGGAGGAGGCGATCAAGGCTTGGAGCGATGGCGCAGGCGAACGCGCCGCAGCGTTGCTGGTGCGCGGCGTGGACATGTTGCGGCAAGGAGCGACCGGGTATGTATGAGTCATCGCGGATGCATCGCAGTTCGCTCGAAGGGCGCGGCGACGTACCTGCGAACGATTCGAGCGAGGGTCGATTGAAAGCCCGAGCGCGCGGCCGATCCAAGGGCGGGGTCCAGCCCGCGCGGGAGGGATGTGCCGCGATGGCGGCGCGCCGCTCCGACGCAAGGAGCTTCGCCTCTTTCCATCCGATTCGCGGTTTGTCATCACGACGCGCCGCCGGTTTGCCGCCCTCGTCAGCGACGCGATTTTATTGCTAGATGCCCCTCGCCCAGCGAGCGAACTTGTTGGCGTCGTCGCGGGCCCGCACATACCACGTCCTCCTAGTTGGGTCCCACATCGCGCCGAGAGCCGTTGCTGCATCCTTCTCTTCGTACGGTTCGTTCAGGTCCATGCTCACCGCGCGCTGCTACGCGCCGCCCTGACGGCCGGGCCGTAGGCTCAATATGTAAGAAGATCACAAGACGCCTTGGGATGGTTATTTCCGAGGACACGTTGGAGGCGGGGGTCGGAATCGAACCGGCGTCCACGGCTTTGCAGGCCGCTGCATGACCACTCTGCCACCCCGCCAGGAGCGGCGCCTGCGCGGCAACACAACGATTGCCGCCGGGCAAACGAAAAGGGAGAGCTGACCTTCGGCTCTCCCTCGAATATGGAGCGGGAAACGAGTCTCGAACTCGCGACCTCAACCTTGGCAAGGTTGCGCTCTACCAACTGAGCTATTCCCGCGGAGGTCGCGAATTATAGCATCGACCGCGCGCGACTCAATGCGGCGCGAGGCCGCCTACGCGTGCACGGTATCGAGCACCGCTGCGATCGCGTCGGCAACGTACTCGATGTTCTTCGAGTTGAGCGCGGCGACGCAGATCCGGCCGGTGTCGATCAAATAGATCGAGAACTCCTCGCGCAGCCGGCGCACCTGCCCCGGTTCGAGTCCCGAATACGAGAACATGCCGCGCTGGCGGCGCATGAACTCGAAGTCGCGGTCGGGAACGCGCGCAAAGAGCTTCTTGACCAGCGTGTCCCGCATCTCGCGAATGCGCTCGCGCATGCCGGCGAGCTCGCGCTCCCAGAGATCGCGAAGTTCGGGTTGGGTGAGCACCATCGTCACGATCTCGCCGCCGAACGTCGGCGGGTTCGAATAGTTCGAGCGCACCACGCGCTTCAGTTGCGAGAGCACTCGGACCGCCTCGTCGCGATCGGCGGCGACGACCGTCAACGCGCCCACGCGCTCGCCGTAGAGCGAGAACGACTTCGAGAACGAATTCGAGACGAACAGCGGGCCCGGGGTCGCCGCGAACTTGCGAACGACGACCGCGTCGGCCTCGGTCCCGGCCCCGAAGCCTTGATACGCGAGATCGAGAAACGGCACGAGCTCACGGTCGCGCACGGTCGCGATGATCGCGTCCCATTGCTCGGGCGTCGGGTCGACGCCGGTGGGGTTGTGACAGCACGCGTGCAGCACGACGATCGAGCCGGCGGGCACCCGCTCGAGGAAGCCGCGCATCGCATCGAAGGCGAGCCCGTGCGTCGCCGCGTCGTAGTACGGATACGTGCCGACGTCGAATCCCGCAGCCTCGAAGAGCGCGCGATGGTTCTCCCAGCTCGGATCGCTGATGAATAAGTGCGACCCCGGCGAGAACCTGCGCATGAAATCGGCGCCGATCTTGAGGCCGCCGGTGCCACCGAGCGCCTGCACCGTGACGGCGCGACCGGCTGCAATGACGGGACTGTCCTCGCCGAGCAGCAGGCGCTGCACCGCCTTGTCGTAGGCGGGAATGCCGTCGATGGGCAGGTACGTCCGCGGTGCGGCGCTTTGCGTGATCGCGACCTCGGCGCGTTTCACGCAATCGAGCAGCGGCACCTTGCCGTCGTCGTTGATGTAGACCCCGACCCCCAGGTTGACTTTCCGCGGATTCGGATCGGCATTGAACGCTTCGGTGACGCCGAGAATCGGATCGCGAGGCGCGAGCGTGACATCGCTTAGCAGCGAGGCGGCGGAAGAGGAGGTCATCGACATGGGTCCTGGAGGAGCGGAGGTGATTCGGAACGCGCGCAAACAGGCTATTGTAGCGCTCGCCCCTCTTCGATTCTGCCTCGTGCGAGGCATGCCGGCCGGCTTGCGCGAGCGCGTCGCCGCCCCCATGTCCTAACGCTGGCCCTACGCGCCCGATCATGGCTCGCGCCGACACGCGCCTCGAACCCGCTCCAAAGATTCCGCCGGTCACCGCGCTGCGGACGCTCGCCCGCGCGGGTCGCTTCCTGCGGCCCTACCGGCGCGAGATCGTGCTCGCGGGGATCGGCCTCGTGGTCGCCGCCGCGGCGGTCCTCGCGATCGGGCAGGGCGTGCGCTTCGTCGTCGATCGCGGCTTCGCAGCATCGAGCGCGGTCGAGCTCGACCGGATGCTCGGCCTGCTGCTCGTGGTGATCGTCGTGATGGCGGGCGCGACGTACATGCGTTTCTACCATGTGTCGTGGCTCGGCGAGCGCGTCACCGCGGATCTGCGGCGCGCGGTGTTCGACCACCTCGTCGATCTCCCGCCCTCGTTCTTCGAGGCGACGCGCACCGGCGAGGTCATCTCGCGCCTGATCAACGACACGACGATGCTCGAGACGGTGATCGGTTCGAGCGCGTCGGTCGCGATCCGCAATTCGCTGTTGATGATCGGCGGCCTCGTGATGCTCGCCGCGACGAGCCCGAAGCTCACGCTGCTGGTGCTCGCGGGCGTTCCGCTCGTCGTCGTGCCGATCATTCTGTTCGGACGCCGCGTACGGAAGCTCTCGCGCGCGACGCAGGATCGCGTCGGCGACGTCGGCGCGTTCCTCGACGAGTCGCTGCACGAGATTCGCATCATGCAGGCGTACGGCCACGAGGACGCGGACCGGCGCGCATTCCGCGCACGAGTCGAAGACGCGTTCGCCACCGCGGTAAGGCGCGTACGCCAACGCGCCTTCCTCGTCGCGGCGGTGATCGTGCTCGTGTTCGGCGCAGTCGGCGTGATCCTGTGGATCGGTGGGCACGACGTCGTGGCGGGTCGGCTCAGCCCGGGCGAACTGTCGGCGTTCGTGTTCTACGCGGTGCTCGTCGCCGGATCGGTCGGCTCGCTGTCCGAGGTCGTCGGCGACCTGCAGCGCGCCGCGGGCGCGACCGAGCGCCTCTTCGAATTGCTGACCGTCGAGCCGGCGATTCGCACGCCCGAGAACGCGGTCCCGATTCCCGCCACGGCGCGAGGAAGCCTCGCCTTCGACGACGTCACGTTCCACTACCCGTCGCGTCCCGATACGCCGGCGCTCGACCACTTCACGCTCGCGGTGCGGGCGAGCGAAAAGGTGGCGCTCGTCGGCCCGTCTGGGGCGGGCAAGACCACCGCTTTCCAATTGTTGCTGCGTTTCCACGATCCGGAGCGCGGGCGCGTCGAGATCGACGGTGTCGATCTGGTACGCGCCGATCCGCGCGACGTTCGCCGGCAATGCGCGCTCGTGCCGCAGGACCCGGTGATCTTCGCAACGAGCGTGCTCGAGAACGTCCGTTACGGTCGGCCGGACGCGACCGACGCGCAGGTGCAGGCGGCATGCGACGCCGCGTATGCGACGGAATTCATCGAGCGGATGCCGCAGGGCCTCGCGAGCGCGCTCGGTGAACGCGGCGTGCGCCTGTCCGGCGGTCAGCGGCAGCGCATCGCGATTGCCCGCGCGATCCTCGCCGACCGCCCGATCCTGCTGCTCGACGAAGCGACGAGCGCGCTCGACGCCGAAAGCGAGCGCATCGTGCAGCTTGCGCTCGAGCGGCTGATGGCGGGGCGCACGGTCCTGATGATCGCCCACCGCCTCGCGACGGTTCGGCATGCCGACCGTATCGCGGTGATGGACAAGGGCCGAATCGTCGCGGTCGGCACGCACGAAGAGCTCGTGCGCGACAACCCGCTCTACGCGCGGCTTGCCGCGCTGCAATTCGGCGCGGCGGCCGCGCGCGCTTCCGATCAAACCGTCCCGGAATTAAAATGATGGGTTTTCTCGGCGTCGACCCACGATGATCGCCCGGTTTCCGAACAGTCCCTACGAGCTGCATCAACCCTTCGAGCCGTCCGGCGACCAGCCCGAGGCGATCGAGAAGCTGACCGAAGGCCTCGAAGACGGCCTGTCGTTCCAGACGCTGCTCGGCGTGACGGGTTCGGGCAAGACGTACACGATGGCGAACGTCATCGCGCGCAGCGGCCGCCCGGCGCTCGTGCTCGCGCCGAACAAGACGCTCGCCGCGCAGCTCTACTCGGAATTTCGCGAGTTCTTCCCGAACAACGCCGTCGAGTACTTCGTCTCGTACTACGACTACTACCAGCCCGAGGCTTACGTTCCGTCGCGCGACCTCTACATCGAGAAGGACAGCTCGATCAACGAGCACATCGAGCAGATGCGGCTGTCGGCGACGAAGGCGATTCTCGAGCGCCCCGATTGCGTGATCGTCGGCACGGTGTCTGCCATCTACGGCATCGGTGATCCGACCGAGTACCACAGCATGATCCTGCACGTGCGCCAGGGCGACAAGCTGTCGCAGCGCGACGCGATCAAGCGGCTGACCGAGATGCAGTACCAGCGCGCCGAGCTCGACTTCCGTCGCGGCACCTTTCGCGTACGCGGCGACGTTCTCGACATCTTCCCGGCGGAGAACGCGGAAAGCGCAATCCGCGTGTCATTGTTCGACGACGAGGTGGAATCGCTGCAGCTCTTCGACCCGCTCACCGGGCACCTGCGCCACAAGATGGCGCGCTACACGGTGTTCCCGTCTTCGCACTACGTGACCGGGCGGCAGAAGGTGCTCGACGCGATCGAGGGCATCAAGGTCGAGCTCGCGCAGCAGAAGGAGTGGTTCGTCTCGCAGATGAAGCTCATCGAGGCGCAGCGCATCGAGCAGCGCACGCGCTTCGACCTCGAGATGATGGCCGAGATCGGCTTCTGCAAAGGCATCGAGAACTACTCGCGGCATCTCTCGGGGCGCCAGCCTGGCGAGCCGCCGCCGACCTTGATCGACTACCTGCCGCCGCGCGCGCTGATGTTCGTCGATGAGAGCCACGTGACGATTCCGCAAGTCGGAGGCATGTATCGCGGCGACCGGGCGCGCAAGGACAACCTCGTGCAGTTCGGCTTCCGGCTGCCCTCGGCACTCGACAACCGGCCGCTGCGCTTCGACGAGTTCGAACGGCTCTTGCCCCAGACGATCTTCGTGTCCGCGACGCCGGCCGACTACGAGCAGAAGCACGCCGGGCAGGTGGTGGAGCAGGTGGTGCGCCCGACCGGGCTCGTCGATCCGCTCCTCGAGGTGCGACCGGCGGCGACCCAGGTGGACGATCTCTTGTCGGAGATCACCCTGCGCGTCGCGCGCAACGAGCGCGTGCTCGTCACGACCCTCACCAAGCGCATGGCGGAGGATCTCACCGACTATCTTGGCGAGCACGGCGTGAAGGTACGTTACCTGCACAGCGACATCGACACCGTCGAGCGCGTCGAGATCATCCGCGACCTCCGACTCGGGGAGTTCGACGTGCTCGTCGGCATCAACTTGTTGCGCGAGGGGCTCGACATCCCCGAGGTCTCGCTCGTCGCGATCCTCGACGCCGACAAGGAAGGATTCCTGCGGGCCGAGCGGTCGCTGATCCAGACGATCGGCCGCGCCGCGCGGCATCTCAACGGCACGGCGATCCTCTACGCCGACACGATGACCGACTCGATGAAGGCCGCGATCGAGGAGACCGAGAGGCGGCGCGCGAAGCAGATCGCGTGGAATGCCGCGCGCGGCATCACGCCCAAAGGCGTCGAGAAGCGCATCAAGGACATGATCGACGGCGTGTACGACATCGACGAGGAGCGGCGGGAGCTGCGCGCTGCGCAGGCGAAGGCGAAGTACGCGGCGATGCCCGAGAAGGACCTCGAGAAGGAACTGCGGCAAATCGAGAAGCAGATGCTCGAAGCGGCGAAGAATCTCGAGTTCGAGCGCGCGGCGGAACTGCGCGACCGGCTCTACAAGCTGCGCGAGCAGCTCTTCGGCGTCGCGCTGCCGACCGAGACGTAGCGATCACGACATCGGGATCGGAGATGGATTTCCGCGAAGGGAAAATCCATCTTTGACCCGATTTTTCGCCTACTTCTTCGCCGCGGCCAGCATGCGGTTGCGCATCGCGACATCGACGTCGAGGTACTTCAACGCGAAGCCGAACGGCGACGGCCAGTAGCCTTCGACCCACGGGTGCTCGAGCACGTTGCCGATCCCGTAGGTATGCAGGATCATCGGCATGAACGCCTGCGAGATCTCGGACATCCTGCGCGCCAGCGCGACGCGCCCAGGCCCCGCGGGCGTGCGCAGGAACTGCTCGTACGCGGCGTCGTAGTCGGCGTTCTTGAACTGCGCCGGATTGATGTCGCGTGACTCCTTGCTCCAAAGCGTCTGCAGGATCTGGTAGCCCGACGGCTCGAGCGATCGGTAGCCGAGGTTGAACATCGGCAGCTTGCCCGCGCGCGACAGGTTGTTGAGCTCGGCGAACGTCTGCTGCTGCACCTTCATCCGGATGCCGATTGCATCCATGCTCTTCTTCCACAGCAGGTCGACCTCGCGATACCACGATTCGGGCAGCGTGCCGCGCACGACCGTCAGCGGCTTCCCGTCGGGCGTTTCGCGGTAGCCGTCGCCGTCCCGATCCTTGAAGCCGAAGCGGTCGAGGAGTGCGCGCGCCGAGGCCGGGTCGTACAGCGACTTCGGCGGAAGCGCCGGGTCGTACCCGCTCACGCCCGGCGGCAGCAACTGGTTCGCCGGCAGCGCGTTGCCGGCGAAGAGCACGCGAATCATCTCGTTGACGTCGAAGCCCATGCCGATCGCGCGGCGCAACGCGATCTGTGACGTCGAATAACCGCCGACGATCGGGTCGTCCATGTTGAAGTAGGTGAATCCGAGCGACGGCGCGGTGTAGCGCAGATGCCGGACACCGGCGCCTGCGAGGTCCGGCCGCAACTGGCCGTTCTCCATGACGCGCTTCATGTCGTCGCCGCCGAGCGCGATGTAATCGAGGGCACCCTGCGAGAACGCGAGGATCTCGGGCTGCGACTCCTCGATGATGCTGATCTCGATGCGGCCGATGACCGGCAGCGTCTTGCCACGCATGGCACGCACCAGGTCCTGCTGCGGAGCGTCGGCGTTCTCCGGAAACACGACCTTGCGATACTTCGGGTTCGCCTCGAGGACGACGCGGGAAGCGGGCCGCCATTCCTTAAGGCGATACGGGCCGGTGCCCACCGGACGGCGCAGGACGTCTGCACCGGACGCTTCGACGACCTCGCGCGCGACGGCCATCATGTTGAGCCCCGCCAGCCGCTCGAGCAGCGTGTAATCGGGATGGACGAGCTTGATGACGAGCGTGTAGCGGTCGGGGGTCGACAGACCCGCAATCGGCGCGTCGTAGTCGAACTTGCCGCCAGGCTTGCGTGCGGCGTCGACGATCGGGCGTGCACCGGCGATGAGATCGGAGAGCGCGGGATCGCCGCCGCTGCGAAGATTCGGATCCATCACGCGCTCGATCGAATACGCGTAATCGGCTGCGACGAGCTCGCGTGGCTTGCCCTTGAACGCCGGATCGTCGGTGAAGTAGATGCCCTTCTTCACGCGCATCGTCCACGTCTTTCCGTCGTCGCTGATCGCCGGCAGCGCCTCGGCCGTGCACGGAATGACTTTCGAGCCGCTCGACAGGTACTCGAACTCGTACAGGCCCTCGAAGATCGACGTCGCGACGCGTGTCGAATAGAGATCCGTTCCCTGCTGCGGATCGAGGCTGGTGATGTCGTTCGATGCGATGCGCAGCACCTTCTGCATGTCGGCGGCGAACGCGCCGCGGGGCGCTGCGAGCGCGAGCAGCGCGAATGCGAGAACGACGAAACGAGAGAGGGCGATCATGGTCAACAACCGCATGGAGGGGGACTTATACTGAAGGCGAGGCAACGCCGCTTCGGCGGTGATGACGCACCGATTCGTCGAATGTACCGGAGAAATCGATGGCTGACGCAGGATTGGAAATGAAATTGAACGGCCAGGTCGCGCTGGTGACGGGCGCGGCGAGCGGCCTCGGCAGGGCGATCGCGCAGCGGTTCGCGCGTGCCGGCGGACGGGTCGTCGTGGCGGACCTCGACCTCGGTGCGGCGCAAGCCACCGCGCGCGAGATCGATCGCAATCCCGAGCGCGCGATGGGCATCGCGATGGATGTCACCGACGAGCGCGCCGTCGACAGCGGCGTCGCGGACGTCGTCTCGCGGATGGGGAGCGTCGACATCCTGGTCAGCAATGCGGGCATCCAGATCGTGCATCCGCTCGAGGAATTCAGTTACGCGGAGTGGAAGAAGATGCTGGCGATCCACCTCGACGGCGCGTTTCTCACCACGCGCGCGTGCCTGCCGCACATGTATCGGGCGAAGCGGGGCAGCCTGATCTACATGGGCTCGGTGCACTCGAAGCTCGCATCCGTGCTGAAGGCGCCGTACGTGACGGCCAAGCACGGGCTGATCGGACTCGCGAAGACGATGGCGAAGGAGGGCGCGGCGCACGGCGTGCGCGCGAACGTCATCTGCCCGGGCTTTGTCCGCACGCCGCTCGTCGAGCGGCAGATTCCGCAGCAGTCGAAGGAGCTCGGCTTATCCGAAGAGGACGTGATCAAGAAGGTGATGCTGAAGGACACCGTCGACGGCGAGTTCACCACCGTCGAGGACGTCGCGGACGTTGCGCTGCTGTTCGCGTCGTTCCCGACGAACGCGCTCACCGGGCAATCGCTCGTCGTCAGTCACGGCTGGTACATGCAGTAGGACGCACGCCGGCTACGCGGCGCGGTTGAGCACGCGGTTCAACTCGGCGATGCTTGCCGGCTTGATCAGGTGATGGTCGAAGCCCACCTCGCGCGCGCGGCTGCTGTCCTCGGGCTTGCCGTAGCCCGTCAAGGCGACGAGCACGACGTCGCGCAGGTGAGGCCGCGCGCGGATCTCGCGCGCAAGCGCATAGCCGTCCATCCCGGGCAGGCCGATATCGAGCACGACGAGTTCCGGCGCGCACGCGTCGATCGTCGCAAGTGCGCTCGTCGCGTCATGCGCCGTCGTGACGTCATGGCCGGTGCTTCGCAACAGGATCGCGAGGCTTTCCAGTGCGTCGACGTTGTCGTCGACGAGGAGGATCCGCCGACGCGCGTTCGTCGCGTCGCGGCCGTCCCCGGCGCGCGCGTCTTGCCGTGCGGCGGTCGCGACACCCGGCAGCCAGAACAGGAAACGACTGCCGCGACCCGGGCCGGCGCTGCGCGCGCGGACCTGTCCGCCGTGCAGTTCGACGATGCTGCGAACGAGCGTCAGCCCGACCCCGAGGCCGCCGTGCCGGTGATCGAGCGAGTCGTCTCCCTGGGCAAACAGGTCGAAGACCGAGGAGAGCATGTCCTTCGCGATGCCGATGCCGTCGTCGCGCACGCGGATCACGATCGCTTGCCGCGCCCGTCGCGCCGAGAGCCCGATTCGGCCGCCGGCGGGCGTGTATTTCGCGGCATTGTTGAGCAGATTGCCGACGACCTGCGTCATCCGCGCCGTATCGGCGTCCACGTGCAGCGGCGTGCAAGGTAGCGCGACGCTGAGCTTCTGGCGTTTTTGCTGAATCAGCGGGCTTGCCGTCTCGATCGCCTGGTGGATCGACGTTCGCAGGTCGTAGGTCTCGCGCTTCAATTGCACTTTGCCTTGCGTGATGCGCGAGACGTCGAGCAGATCGTCCACGAGGCGTGACAAGAGCGCCACCTGCCTGCTCACGATGTCCGCCGTGCGGGTCAGCAACGGATCGTCGCGCGTCGAGCGCCGGAAGATTTCACCGGCGTTGCGGATGGGTGCCAGCGGATTGCGCAGTTCGTGGGCAAGCATGGCGAGGAAGACGTCCTTGCGCCGGTCGGCTTCGCGCAATTGCGCCAGAACGCGTCGCAACTCGTATTGCCGTCGTCGTTCGCGCAGCGCGGTCCGCGTCGCGGTGACGAAGGTTCCGATGCGAACCGGCCGTTCGAGCAGGATCACGTTGCCGAGCGTTTCCATCGCCTGCACGGCGGCGGCCGAATCGGGGCCGCCGCGCGTGACCGCGATGATCGGCAGGTCGGACCACGGCGGCTGATCGTGAAGGAATTGCGCGAGACGCTCTGCGCGGCCCGCCGCAAGCGTCTCCTCGGTGATCACGAGGGCGCCGGCGCCGCGAACGATCTCCGAACAAACCGTCGCGATGTCGCTGCACGCGTACGTGGCGATGCCCGCGTGGGCGAGGATGCGGCTCGTGTTGAGGCCGTCGCGCAGCGTCGGCGCGAGCACGAGAACGCGCTCTTCGGGATCCTCGGGGGCGGTCACGCGCCGGCTTTCGTCGCGTTTTGCGTCGGCACGGACGCGCCGGTGCGAGGCGGCTCGACGCTCACGTCCGGCCCTCGGTGCCAAGCAGCGGCTTTTCGCCGCCGGTATAGGTGGGCACGCCCGTGAGCACGCCATGGAAATCGGTGAGCGGCTCCCCGATTCGAATCCCGGCGGGCCCGAATCGGAATTCACGGATCGTTCGCTCGTGGCGGCCGTTACGCCGCTTCAGCACGGACAACGCTTGTCGAACCTCGCCGAAGGCCTCGAAGTAGCGCAGCAGGATGACCGTGTCGGCCAGATAGCTCGCATCCACCGGCGCCACCATCTGGCCGACCATCCCGGATTGCGCCATGACGAGCATGCTCGTCACGCCACGTTGCCGCAGGTAGGACAGCAGCTCGTGCAGCTGCAGCGTCAGAAACCGCTCGTCCGGAATCGCGTTCAAATAGCCGTTGAGGCTGTCGATGACGATCAGCCGGGCGTCGCGCTGCTCGACCTCGTCGCGCACGAGCTGCACGAGCTCGCCCGCTGAAAGCTCGCCCGGATCGACCTGACGAAGGCCCACCCGGTCCTCGGCGACGAGGTGGTCGACGGGCATGCCGAGCCCCGATGCTCGCTCGCACAACGTCCGGTCGCTTTCGTCGAACAGGAACATCGACACCCGCTCGCCGCCGGAGGCGACCTGCATGGCGTACTGCGTTGCGAACGTCGACTTTCCGGCGCCCGCCGGCCCGATGATCAACGTGCTCGTGCCGCGATCGACGCCGCCCCCCATGAGCGCGTCGAGCTCGGGCAGGCCGCTCGGGATCAGGCTCCGCTTGTACGCCTTCGCGTGCTCCGTCGCGACGAGCCGCGGGAATACCTGCAGCCCGCCGGTGACGATCGCGAAGTCGTGGTAACCCGGCCGGTAGGCGCGCCCGCGCAACTTGAGGACCTGCAGGCGCCGCTGCATGACGCCGTAGTCGGGCGTGCGCAGCTCGAGGCATAGCACGCCGTGCACGATGCTTTGCACCTGGATATCGTGGGCGCCGGCCGATCGATCGTCGAGGAGCAGCACCGTGCAGCGCCGGCCGACGAAGAATTGCTTGAGCGCGAGGATCTGGCGGCGATAGCGCAGCGGGCTTTGCGCCATCATGCGCAATTCGGACAGCGAGTCGATTACCACGCGTGACGGGCGCAGCGTCTCGACGTTGCGCAGCACGCGATCGGTGACTTCGGTAAGCTCGACCTCGGACGGGTAGAACATCGTGTTCTCGGCATCCGGCGAGAGGCTCGCTTCGGCGGTCGCGAGCTCCGAGAGGTGAATGCCTTCGAGCTCCCACCCGTGGGACTGCGCGACCGCGCGCAACTCGTCGGTCGTCTCGGACAGGGTGACGTACAGGCCCTGCTCGCCGCGCGCGCGGCCGTCGAGCAGGAATTGCATGGCGAGCGTCGTCTTGCCGGCTCCCGGATCACCCTCGATCAGGTAGACGCGGTCGCGCGGGATGCCCCCGAGGAGCACGTTGTCGAGTCCCGGGATGCCGAAGGGAACGAGGCTGGGCGACTCAGTGTGTTCGCGCATGCTTGTCGTGCGGCACGATGTGAGCCGCGATTCTAGTGGCCGCCGACAAAGCGCGAAATCGGTGCGGCGCCTACACGCACCGTGCGCCGGCGGCGCTCGTCGGAGGGCGCGCGCCGCCGATCCGGTGCACGGACGAAACCGTGCACCGGAGGGCCGGATCAGCGTACCTGAACGTCGATCTTGCGCGGGGTGAATTCGGCGCGCTTCGGGATGCGCACGGTCAGCAGACCGTCCTTGAGCGACGCCTCGATGCCGTCGGGATCGAGCTCGCTGCTCAACGTGAAGTTGCGCCGGTATTTCGTCGCGCGCACGTCGGCGTAGACCGCCTCGATCCCCTGCGGCATGTCGATGGCGACATCGCCTTCGATGAGCAACCCGTTGCGGTCGGCCTGCACGTTCAGCCGGTCCTTCGAGACCCCCGGCATTTCGGCCTGGACCGTGATACCGCGGCGATCCTCGAAAATGTCGACCGCAGGCGCCAGCGCCGGGGCCTGAGCCTGGTCCCGGGCGTTCGCCTGAGCGTTGGCGTCTTCGCGCCGTGTCACATCTGCCATGTTCGTCTCCTTCGTTGCGTTCATTGCACGGAGATTTGCCGGGGCCGCGACGCTTCCCGGCGCTGCACGGTGATCTGGAGAACGCCGTCGCGGTAGCTCGCCTGGACCCGATCGGGGTCCACGTCGTCGGGCAACGTGATCACGCGCCGGAACTCGCCGTCGTAGCGCTCCTTGCGGTAGTAGTCCGCCTCCGCCTCGGCGGGAGCGGGACGACTGCCGGAAACGATCAGCAAGTTCTGCTGGATCGTAAGGTCGAGCTTCTTCGGATCGAGACCAGCGGCGAACAGGTACACGTCGACGCGCTCGGGCGTAAAGCCTACGTTGACCGGCGGGAAGGCACCGCGACGCGGTGCGCGAATGCCGGTGGCGGGAGCCCAACGCTCGAACATCTGGTCGATGTCGCTTTCGAAGCGCCGCAGCTCGTTGAGGACGCCGCCGTCGAAACTGCCGAACAGATTGCCGTACATCACGACCTCCTTTCAGCGGGTTGAGTGACGCGAACAGTAGGTCTGCGCGCCGGAATTTCAAGAGGGTCGCGGTGCGGTATCTTCGGATCGAAAGGAGTGCGAATGCCGCCGCGCCGAAACGACGTTCCGACCGCCGCAGCCGACGATGCAGCCCGTACGGGCGTGCTTTTCGTCTGCATGGGGAATATCTGCCGCTCGCCGACCGCGGAGGGTATCTTTCGCGAGCACGCGCATCGGGCGGGGTGGCTTGCGCGCCTGCGCATCGAGTCGGCGGGGATCGGCGACTGGCACGTGGGGCAGCGGCCCGACGAGCGCGCCATCGCGCACGCACGGCGCCGGGGCTACGACCTGACGTCGTTACGCGCCCGGCAGGTCGTCGTCGACGACTTCGCGCGGTTCGATTACATCCTCGCGATGGATCTGCGCAATCTGCGCGATTTGCGCGCACTGCAACCGGCGGATTACTCGGGCCGCCTCGGGCTGCTGCTCGATTTCGTCCCTGAACTCGGACTTCGCGAAGTGCCCGATCCGTACTTCGGCGGCGCCGAGGGCTTCGAAACGGTGCTCGAGCTCACCGAGCGCGCGTGCGCGGCGCTGCTCGCGCACATTCGCCAGCACGGATAACAGGGGTCAGGCCACGGTCTGACCCTGCCTCGAGGGTCGAGCGATGGGGGTTGGACCCGGGCCTCCCCCGAGGTCCGACCCCTGCTGTCCTGTGATCAGGCGCCGTCGTGCTTCCGCGTCTCGACGAGCTGCAACGGCTCGTCGGCAATCTGCACGCGCGGCGGCCGCACGCGCCGCGGTCGCGCGGGCTCGACATGCTCATCGGGCGCAACAGCGGCCGATCGGGTCTCGACGAGAACGAGACCCGAATCCGCGGCCAGCGCGATCGGGTCGATCGCAGGCACCGCGACGTGTGCCGCCGGCGATGTCACGTCGTTCGCACGGTCGTCGCTGGACGCCGGCTCGACGTGCACTTCGACGGGGGTTACGGCGGCTTCGACCACCGGTTCCGGCATCTGCGCCGCGGCGACCGGCGACTCGACGCGAATCGTCTCCGCGGGTGCCGGTCCTGCGAACGGGGCCGGTCTGGCCATGGTTCCGGCTTCGTGTGCTTCGACGTTCGCGGCCACGCTGGCCGGCTCGTCGTGCACGGCGCCATGGGCGCTCGCCGTCAGCGGTTCGTCGACGTCGACGGGCGCGGCCGCACCGGCCTCGGCGTGCTCGTGGAGGGGCCCGATGGCATCGCCGGCGGGTGCCTCGCCCTCACCCGGACGACGTGCGCGATCGCCGCCGCGGCCGCGACGCCCACGGCGCCGCCGGCTGCCTTCGCGATGCTCGTCGCCGTTGCTTGCGTGGGCGCCGTTGCCCGGACGATGTGCGGCCTCGTGCGCGGCGTCAGTCGCCTGCGTCGACGATAAGGCTTCGGTCGTCGCGACGGCTTCGGTTTCGAGCGCGGATTCGGCCGGTGGATGGTGCGCCTCGCGCGCCGCGTCCTTCGCCTCGCGCGGTGCGGCCTTGGGCGCCCGCGGCGTGCCGCCCTTCGGCGGTCGCTGCTCGCGCCGTCCCTCGCGCCGCTCGCCTTCGCGACGGGAGGCGTGCTCGCGTTGGGGCGCCGTCGCGAGCGCCGCCGCATC
>DASTGT010000066.1:0-5107 GCA_035718935.1 Casimicrobiaceae bacterium | reverse complement strand
GACGACGGCGACGCCCACTGGGAAGTGCTCATGCACGGCATCGACGAGTCGCTGCCGGTGTCGCGGCGCCAGCAGTACATCGTGCGCGAGATCGGGCGCGAGGCCATGAACGGCGCCGCGGCTTAGCAGGGATCAGGGATCAGGGATCGGGAATCAGGGAGGCGATATCGCGACGCTGGTAGCATTCGCGGCGCGCCACCGATTCCTGATGCCTGATCCGTGACGACTGATGCGCACCCTGATCTGTGGCTCGTTCGCGTTCGATACCATCATGGTGTTCCGCGACCGCTTTTCGCGGCACATCCTGCCGGAACAGACGCACATGCTGTCGGTGTCGTTCCAGGTCGCGGACATGCGCCGCGAATGGGGCGGCTGCGCGGGCAACATCGGCTACAACTTGCACGCGCTCGGCGGCGAAGCCGTCGTCATGGGCACGCTCGGCCGCGACGGCGACACGTATCGCCAACGTCTCTCGGAGCTCGGCATCGCGCAGGACGGCGTACGCGTGATCGACGACCTCTACACCGCCCAGGCGTTCATCATCACCGATCTCGACGACAACCAGATCACGGCGTTCCACGCAGGCGCGATGAATGCGTCGAATCGCTGCAGCGTTGGCGAGGTCGACGAGATCGGGCTCGGCATCGTCGCGCCCGACGGCAAGGCGGGTATGCAGGCGCACGCCGCCGACTTCCACGCGCGCGGCATTCCGTTCGTTTTCGATCCCGGGCAGGGTCTGCCGCTCTTTTCATCGGAGGAGCTCGCAACACTGATAAATCAGGCGTCGTATCTCGCGGTGAACGATTACGAAGCGAAGCTCCTGTCCGAGCGCACCGGCCTGTCGATCGGCGAGGTGGCCGAGCGCGTCGACGCGCTCGTCGTCACGCACGGCGGCGAAGGCTCGGTCATTCATGCCGACGGGGACACATATCTGATTCCGCCCGTACGCCCCGTGGCGCTGGTCGACCCCACCGGCTGCGGCGACGCGTATCGCGCGGGCCTCCTCTACGGAATAGCCGCCGGGTGGGATTGGCAAAAGACTGGCCAGCTCGCGTCGCTGATGGGTTCGATCAAGATCGCGTCGCGCGGCGGTCAGAACCATGCGATCGACCGGGATATCGTTGCAAGCCGCTACCGCGAGGCCTTCGGCGAGCCCCTCTGGTAGCCGCCGCCGGCACCGGCGTCCGCGGCCGGCGCTCGGTCGGCTCGCGCGTATCGGACGGCTGACGCTGCACTTCCTGCGCGGCCTGCGCACGGTCGCGTTCACGTTTCCATCGCTCGACACCCACGCGCGCCGCGTGCGCATTCGCAAGTGGTCGCGCAAGCTGTTGCGCATCCTGCACGTCGAGTTGCGCGTGCAAGGCGAGCTCTTGCATCCGAACGTGCTGGTGGTCGCCAACCACGTGTCGTGGCTCGACATCTTCGCGCTGCACGCGATCGGTCCCGTGCGCTTCATCGCCAAGTCGGAGCTCGAGGACTGGCCGATGATCGGCCGCCTCGTGCGTGGAGTGGGGACGCTCTTCGTCGAACGCGCGCGACGGCGCGACACCCATCGCGTGAACCGGGAAGTGGCGGACGCGCTCGCGGCCGGCGACATCGTCGCCGTCTTTCCCGAAGGCACCGTCACGGACGGATCGAAGGTCCTTCCGTTCAAGGGCTCGTTGTTGCAGCCGATCATCGACGCCGGTGGCCGCATTCAACCGGTCGCCGTCGCGTATCGCGACGCTGCCGGCGAGCGCTCGCTGGCCGCTCCTTACCACGACGTCCATTTCCTCGGCTCGTTGTGGCGGATCGCCGGCGCGCGATCGCTCGTCGTCGATCTCGTCGCGATGCCGCCGCTCGAGACGACCGGGCGGCATCGCCGCGAACTGGCGCGCGAAGCCGAGATTGCTATTCGAGCGGCCCTGGCGTCACCGGCGCGCGGCTCGGCACCTGGAACACCCGGCGATCCGGCAGGCGAATCGCGGTGAGCGCGCCGCCCCACAGGCACGCAGAATCGAGCATCAGTACGTTGGGCGCGAGCAGGAGGCCGAGCGTCGACCAGTGCCCGCAAATGACGAGCGACGATGCCGTGCGCCGGTTCTCGTGCAGGAACCAGGCGGCGTAGCCCCGCGGTGCAAACGGCGCGCCGCGCTTCTCGCGCAAGTCCATGCGCCCGTCCGCCGTACAGAAGCGCAGGCGCGTGAGCGCGTTGACGATGACGCGCAGGCGATCGTAGCCGGCGAGGTCGTCACGCCAGTGATCGGGCCTGTCGCCGTAAAGCGCGTGCAGAAAGGGGATCCGCTCGTTGCTGGCGAGAACCGACTCGACCTCGTGCGCCAATGCGAGTACTTGCGGTGTGGACCACTGCGGGAGCACGCCGGCATGCACCATCAGCATGTCGTCCTCGGAGATCGCGAGCGGTTGGCGTGCGAGCCATTCGAGCAGTTCGTCGCGATCGGGCGCCTCGAGGATGCGCGCGAGCGTGTCGTCGCGATGCATGGGCCGGTTGCCGGCGGCGACGACGAGAAGGTGCAGATCGTGATTGCCGAGGACGACGCGTACGCTGTCGCCAAGCGCCTTGACTTCGCGCAGCACGCCGAGCGAGTCGGGTCCGCGGTTGACGAGATCGCCGGTAATCCACAAGCGATCGTGTGCGCGCGAAAAGCCGATCAGCGAGAGCAGATCGCAGAACTCGGCGTGGCAGCCCTGGATGTCGCCGATCGCGTAGAGCGCCACGGTGGTGTCGGAAGAGTGTCGGAGGAGTGTCGGAGGAGTGTCAGACACGCCTCCGACACTGCGCAGGGTCGCGTACAAGCGGCGCGCCGGTAGAATGCAGCCGATTGTAGCAACGCCTGCCGTCCTCCCTTGCACTTTCCCCTGAACGCTGCGCAGCGCGACGCCGTGCTGCACGACGCCGGCCCGCTGCTCGTCCTCGCCGGCGCAGGCAGCGGCAAGACGCGCGTCATCACCGAGAAGATCGCCCATCTCGCCGCCCGCGGCATCGAGCCTTCCAAGGTCGTCGCGATCACGTTCACGAACAAGGCCGCGCGCGAGATGCGCGAGCGCGCGCAGCGTGCGTTGCCGAGCGCCGCGCAGGTCTCGATCTCCACGTTTCACAGCCTCGGACTCGCGATCGTGCGCGCCGAGGCGCACGCGCTGGGCCTGAAGCGCAGCTTTTCGATCCTCGATCCCGGCGATATCGAGCCGATCGTCGCCGAGCTCGCGGCCACCGCCGATCGCGCGCGTGCCCGCGCGATTCAATGGAAGATCAGCCAGTGGAAGAACGGTTTGATTGCCCCCGGAGACGCACTCGCCGGTGCAGCCAGCGACGAGGAGCTCGTTGCGGCGCGCGCTTATGCGCGCTACGGCGACGCCTTGCGGGCCTATCAGGCGGTCGATTTCGACGACTTGATCGGCCTGCCGGTCGCACTCTTCGATCGCGACGACGAGGCCCGCGCACGCTGGCAGGCGCGCTGCGCGCATCTGTTGATCGACGAGTACCAGGACACGAACGGTGCGCAGTACCGGCTGTTTCGCCATCTCGTGGGCCGCGACACGCCGTTCACTGCGGTGGGCGACGACGACCAGGCGATCTACGGGTGGCGCGGCGCCACGCTCGATAATCTCGCCGCGCTGCCGCGCGACTATCCCGAGCTGCGCGTGATCAAGCTCGAGCAGAACTACCGCTCCACCGTACGAATCCTGCGCTGCGCAAACGCCTTGATCGGGAACAACCCGAAGCTCTTCGACAAGCGCCTGTGGACCGAGCTCGCGCACGGCGAGCCGTTGCGCGTCACGCCTGCGGCGGACGAGGAGGCCGAGGCCGAGCTCGTCGTGCGCCGTCTCCTCGCGCACAAGTTCGAGCATCGCACCGACTTCGCGGATTACGCGATCCTTTATCGCGGCAACCACCAGGCACGCGTGTTCGAGACGGTGCTTCGCGCGCAGTCGATTCCGTACCAGATCTCGGGCGGACAGTCGATGTTCGAGCGCACGGAGATCAAGGACGTCGTCGCGTACCTGCGCCTCATCGCAAACGAGGACGACGATCCGGCGTTCGTGCGCGCGCTGCAGGTGCCGAAGCGTGGCATCGGCGAGACGACGCTGCGGCATCTCGGCGAGATCGCGCAGCGATGTCACACGAGCCTCTTCGGCGCGGTGTTCGAGGCGGCGCTCGCGAGTGCCGTTCCGTCACGGCAGCGCGCCATCCTCGAAGCGTTTTGCGCATCGATCAATGGGTTGCGGCACCGCGCGCCGCGCGAGCCAGCGGCGCGACTCCTGAGCGAGCTCGTCGCGTCGATCGGCTACATGGACCATCTCGTCGCGACGTTCGACAAGCGCGACGCACAGGCGCGCACGAAGAGCGTCGACGATTTCGTGTCGTGGCTCGCGCGCAAAGGCGAGGCGGACAGCAAGAACCTGCTCGAGCTCACGCAAATGGTCGCGCTGATCACGATGCTCGAAGGACGCGAGCAGGACGCGCCCGACGCCGTGCGACTGTCGACGCTCCACGCCGCGAAGGGCCTCGAATTCCCGCACGTATTTCTCGTCGGATTGGAGGAGGGCGTGCTGCCGCATCGCGGAGCGATCGACGGAGGCACGATCGACGAGGAGCGGCGCCTGATGTACGTCGGGCTCACACGCGCGCAGCAGTCGCTGCACCTGTCGTATTGCAGCACGCGCAAGCGCGCCGGCGAGAAGGTCGATTGCACGCCGTCGCGGTTTCTCGCGGAACTCGCGCAGGAAGATCTCCGCTATGTCGAGCGGGCGTTAGCGCCAGAGGAAGCGGCTCAGGCGAAGACGAGCGGGAACGCGCGTCTGGCGGCGCTGAAGGCGATGGTGGCGCGGTAGCGTCTTACTTCGCCGCGGCGACCATGTAGTCGACGGCCGCCTTCACCTGCGCGTCGGTAAGCGAGGCGTTGCCACCCTTCGGCGGCATCGCGCGCAATCCGTGCAGCGCCGCGTTGTAGAGCGTGTCCATGCCGGTCGCGATGCGCGGCGCCCACGCCGCCTTGTCGCCGAACTTCGGCGAGCCGGCAAGGCCGGTGGCATGGCACACGTGGCAAGTCTGGTCGTACACCGACTTGCCTTCGGCGCTGCCGCCCGCGGTTGCCGCTTGCGTTGC
>DASTGT010000065.1:0-5939 GCA_035718935.1 Casimicrobiaceae bacterium | reverse complement strand
AGAACTGGCTTGCGTTGCCGGCGGCGATCACGCCACCCGGCAGCGCCGGCTTGATCTTCGCGACCGCTTCGTACGTCGTGTCCGCGCGGATCCCCTCGTCGGCGGCAAGCGTGACGTCCTTCGTCGAGACGGCGCCCGTTTCCTTGTCGGTGACCTGCATCGTCACGTCAATCGGCACGATCTCGTCATCGAACCTGCCCGCGGCGGCCGCCGCGGCAGCCCGCAGCTGGCTCTGCACGCCGTAGGCGTCCTGGCGCTCGCGTGACACGCCGTAGCGCGCCGCGACGGTTTCGGCCGTCTGCAGCATGCTCCAGTAGATCGATGGCTTGTGCTCGGCAAGCCATGCCTCCTGCAGCATGTGCTGGTTGCTCTGGTTCTGCACGCACGAGATCGATTCGACGCCGCCCGCCACGTAGAAGTCGCCTTCGCTCGCGAGGATGCGCTGCGCGGCGAGCACGATCGTCTGCAGTCCCGACGCGCAGAAGCGATTGACCGTCATCGCTGGGACCGATACCGGGCATCCCGCGCGAAGCGCGATCTGCCGCGCGATGTTCCAGCCGGTCGCGCCCTCGGGAAACGCGCAGCCGATCATCACGTCGTCGACGTCGGCGGGTTCGAGGCCCGCGCGCGCGATCGCATGGCGGACCGCGTGGCCGCCCATCGTCGCGCCGTGCGTCATGTTGAGTGCGCCACGCCACGATTTTGCGAGCGCGGTACGCGCGAAGGAGACGACGACCGCTTCACGCATGGGGCGGACGGCTCATGCGGCGCTGCGCGCGCGGTGATCGCCGGCGACCATCGTTTGCCAACGTCTGGCGAGCTCGGGTTGCGCAGGCGGCGTCCAGCGCGCGAGAAGATCGTCCATGGCGGCGAAGTCGTTGCAGACGAGCACGACGTCGCAGCCCGCTGCCACGGCGGCATCCGCGCGCGCGACGACGTCGCCCGCCGAATGCGCGCCGGCCATCTCGAGGTCGTCCGAGAACACGAGGCCGTCGAAGCGCAAGCGCCGGCGCAGGATGTCGCCGATCCACCGCGGCGAAAATCCCGCCGGGCGCTCGTCGACGGCCGGATAGACGACGTGCGCCGGCATGATCGCGTCGAGGCCCTGCTGGATCAGGGCGGCGAACGGCACGATGTCGTTCGCGAAAACTTCGTCGGCCGTGCGCGGATCGATCGGCGTGTCGACGTGCGAATCGGCGGCGACGTAGCCGTGCCCCGGGAAATGCTTGCCGACCGATGCGACGCCGCCCGCTTGCAGTCCTCGTGCCAATGCGCCCGCCAAGTCGGCGACGACGACCGGGTCGGCGTGGAACGCGCGATCGCCGATCACCGCGCTTGTGCCATGATCGAGGTCGAGCACCGGTGTGAAGCTGAAATCGATGCCGTGCGCGCGCAGCTCGCGGGCGATCGTGCGCCCCGTCTCGAACGCCGCCGCGTTCGCCGCCATCGGATCGGCGTCGAAGCGCGCCCCGAGCGCACCCATCGGCGGCAATACGGTGAACTCGTCATGACGAAAGCGCTGGACGCGGCCGCCTTCGTGATCGACGGCGATGACGAGCCCGGGACGCACCGCGCGGATCTCGCTCGTCAGCGCGCGCAGTTGCACCGACGAGGCGAAGTTGCGGGCGAAGAGGATCACGCCGCCGACGCGAGAATCGGCAAGCCGCGTACGATCGGCGGCGGTCAACGCCAGGCCCTCGACGCCCAGCATGACGGGACCTCCCGCAGCGCGCGTCACGATGCCGACTTCGCCGCCTGGCGCATCAGCGCCTTCATCTCGCGAACCGCCTCACGCAAGCCCACGAAGACGCTGCGCGAGACGATCGCGTGCCCGATGTGCAGCTCGCGCACGCCGGGCAGCGCGGCCACCGGCTGCACGTTGACGTAGTTGAGCGCGTGGCCCGCGTTGAAGCGCATGCCGAGGTCGCGGATCGCACGCCCGGCGACGTGGATGCGATCGAGCTCCTCGACGACCGCACGGCTTTCCGCATCGCGCCCCTTCGCATGGAACGCGTGTGCGTACGGTCCCGTATGTATCTCGCAGACTCTCGCGCCGACGCGCGCTGAGGCCTCGACCTGCGGCAGGTCGGCGTCGATGAACACGGACGTGACGATGCCCGCGGCCGTGAGCCGGTCGATGGCGGCCTTGAGCTTCCGCTCCTGGGCAACGACGTCGAGCCCGCCTTCGGTCGTCACCTCCTGCCGGCCCTCCGGCACGAGCATCGCCATCTCCGGACGCAGCGTGCACGCGATGGCGACCATCTCGTCGGTCGCCGCCATCTCGAGATTGAGCTTGATGTGCACGAGATCGCGAAGTCTTCGCACGTCCTCGTCCTGAATGTGGCGCCGGTCCTCGCGCAGATGGACGGTGATGCCGTCGGCGCCGCCGAGATGCGCCTCGACGGCCGCCCAGACGGGATCCGGCTCGTAGGTGCGTCGCGCCTGCCGCAGCGTCGCCACGTGGTCGATGTTCACGCCGAGCTCGATCACTTCACTTCCTTTCGTCGTCCTCGAGCGCCGCCAGGTCCTGCACGACGCGACGGCTGAAGATGCGCCGCTGCTCGAGGTAATGGTCGAGGATGCCGCGCATCAGCCGCTTGGCTTCGGCCGCGACGTCGGCGTCCGGATAGCGGTCGCGCTCGAGCGCGATCAGCGTCTCGCCGCGCACGACCGGCCACGCGGCGCGCGGTTCCGCGGCGACGTGAAGCGGGCCGCGATCGAACGCGTAATGGTAACGCTCGTCCGGCGCGATGGCCGCGCCGCTTGCGACGTCGTGCGTGAGCGTGAGCGCGTAGCCCAGCTCGGCCAAGAGCCGCAGCTCGAAGCGGCGCAGCGTCGCCGCCTGCGACGCGGCGGCCGCATCGACGGTGAGCGCACGCAGCGCGGACGCGTAGTGGCGGAACAGCTCCGGATGCGGATCCTCGCGGGCAAGGAGCTTCAGCAGCAGCTCGTTCAGGTAGAAGCCGCAGAGCAGCGCGGCGCCCGTCGGCAACGGCAGGCCGCCCTGCCATTCGGCCTTGACGAGCGTCTTCAGCTCGCCGGCACCCGCCCATGACAGCAGAAGCGGCTGGAACGCCTGCAGCACGCCCCGCATTTCCGAGCGCGGACGCTTCGCGCCCTTCGCGACCATCGCGACGCGCCCGTGGCGCTCGGTGAACGCCTCGACGATCAGGCTGGTCTCCCGGTACGGGTACGTGTGGAGAATGAACGCCGGCTCGTCGTCGCGGCGCTCGCGGGCGAGTTTCAACGCTCAGTATCCGAGGCGAGTCAGCATCGCGTCGTTGTCGGCCCAGCCGCGCTTCACGCGCACCCAGACGTCGAGGAACACCTTGCCGCCGAAGAGGCGCTCCATGTCGAGACGCGCCTTCGTCGCGATCGCCTTCATCCGGCTCCCGCCCTCGCCGACGAGGATCGCGCGCTGGCTGGGCTTGTCGACATACACCGTCGCGCCGATGCGCCGCAGATCGCCTTCGTGCTCGAAGCGCTCGATCTCGACGGCGGTTCCGTACGGCACCTCGTCGCCGAGTTGCCGGAAGATCTTCTCGCGAATGAACTCGGCCGCGAGGAAGCGCTCGTCGCGATCGGTGACGTCGTCGTCGGGATAGAGCGCGGGCCCGATCGGCAGCACCGCGGCGATCGCGCGCTTGAGCGCGGGAAGATCGGTGCCGCGCTCGGCAGATACCGGCACGATCGCGGCGAAGTCGCGCAGCGCCGCGATCTCCGCGATGCGCGGCAGAAGCGTCCGCTTGTCGGCGATCACATCGATCCTGTTCAGCGCCACGACGATCGGGACGCCGGCGGGAAGAAGCGCGAGCACCTCGCGATCCTGATCGGTGAGCCGCGCCGCGTCGACGACGAAGACGATCGCGTCGACGCCGGCGAGCGCGTCGCGCACCGCGCGGTTCAAGCGCTCGTTCAGCCGCGACCGATGCCGCGTCTGCCAGCCCGGCGTGTCGACGAACACGAACTGCGCATCCGGCTCGCTCAGGATGCCGGTGATGCGATGACGCGTCGTCTGCGGCTTTTGCGACGTGATGCTGATGCGTGCGCCGACGAGCGCATTCAGTAGCGTGGACTTGCCGACCGACGGCCGGCCGACGATTGCGACATGCCCCGCGCGGTGCGTCTTTCCGGCGTCAGCCATGGCGGCGTGCCTTCGGCAGCAGGTCGAGCGCCTGCGTCGCCGCATCCTGCTCCGCCGCGCGACGGCTTGCACCGGCGCCGCGGGTGACGAGGCCGAGATCGACGATCCGGCATTCGACCGCGAATGCCTGCGCGTGCGCCTTGCCGGTCGTCGCGACGATCTCGTAGACCGGCTCGGGCAAGCGCCGCTTGTGCAGCGCCTCCTGCAGCCGCGTCTTCGCGTCCTTGCCGAGGCGCGCCGGATCGGCGTCGCGCAGGATCTCGCCGTAAGCCGCCTCGATCGCCGCACGTGCGGCGTCGAAACCGGCGTCGAGGAACACCGCACCGAAGACCGCCTCCATCGCATCGGCGAGGATCGACGGACGATCGGCACCGCCGCTTTTAACCTCGCCTTCGCCAAGGCGGATCGCGGCGCCGAGATCGATGCGCCGCGCGACCCGGGCGAGCGTGTCCTCGCGCACGAGGTGGGCGCGGGCGCGCGTGAGCTGCCCCTCCGGCATATCGGGAAAGCGCTCGTAGAGCGTCAGCGCGACGACGAAGCCCAGCACGGCGTCGCCGACGAATTCGAGCCGCTCGTTGTTCGGCGAGCCGTAGCTGCGGTGGGTCAGCGCCTGGCGGAGCAGTTCCGCGTTGGCGAACGCGTGCGCGATGCCGGCACGCGGTGCACCGGAACTCGGTGCGTCGCCAGGAACGGGTTCGCTAGCCGCGGGACGAGCGGGCTTCGAACTCGAGGAGGATGCTCGCATTGCCGATCATGTGCAGGACCTTCTGCCATGACAGCGTCGCGACGATCGCGTTGCCTTCGCGGCCGATGGCCACGTCGGCGGCATTCACGGAGTCGACGTAATCGGCGGAGAGCCGGCGGTCCATCGAGCGGCGAATCTCGTAGGCGGTGGGGTTCTGCACGTCCTGCATCGTCTGGTCGAGCGCCTTCTGCACGGTGAAGTACTCGATGTACGACGGCCCGACGCGAAACGCGATCAGCGCAACGACGATGATGACGATCGTGGTGAACAGGAAGCCGATCATCGACAGTCCACGCTCGTTACCGCCCACGGTGCTCCCTCCCGCGCTGCCGGTCACCGGATGCCGCTGCCGACGCGCTTGAATGCAAACGACGCGATGTCGTCCCAGTTGAACCAGATGAAGAAGGCCCTGCCTCGCAGGTGGTCGTCCGGGACGAATCCCCAGTAGCGGCTGTCGTCGCTGTTGTCCCGGTTGTCGCCCATCATGAAGTAGTGGCCGGCCGGAACCCTGCATCTGAAGCCGCGCTCATTGTAGTCGCAATTTTCGCGCCCGGGAAAAGGCCGCACGCTCGACGGATAGACCGGTTGCGCCTGGACGTTGATGCCGATCGTGTGCGCCAGCGCGGCTTTGCCGTCGGTGAGCTCGGTCGACTTCTGCAGCGTCTCGAAGCGCAAGCCCTCCAGGTAGCTGTACGTGCCGTCGGCAGTTTGCGGCCACGGGGTGCCGTTCACCGTCAGTTTCTTGTCGCGGTACTCGACGACGTCGCCCGGCAGGCCGACGACGCGCTTGATGAAGTCCTGGGACGGGTTCAGCGGGTAGCGAAAGACGACGACGTCGCCACGCTGCGGGTCCGATATCGGGATGATCTTCTGCTCGATGACCGGCAAGCGGATGCCGTAGATGAACTTGTTGACGAGGATGAAGTCGCCGACTTCGAGCGTCGGCCGCATCGACGACGACGGGATCTTGAAGGGCTCGGCCAGGAACGAGCGCAGCACGAACACCACGAGGAGGACCGGGAAGAACGACTTCGAGTACTCGACCCAGAC
>DASTGT010000064.1:0-59143 GCA_035718935.1 Casimicrobiaceae bacterium | reverse complement strand
AGCACACGGTGACGCCGATCGCCGTCGGCGAAGTCTTCAACACGATCTTCGACTGCCAGACGCTGATCACCGAACAGTTGATCGACTTCATCCGCGCGACGGTCGTGCATGCGGGAGGCATCACGCATCTGCGGCGCATCGCGAGCCTCGCCGATCTCTACCAGGTGCGAACGGGCTGCCATGGCGCGACCGACATGTCGCCGGTGTGCATGGGCGCCGCGCTGCACTTCGACACGTGGGTGCCGAACTTCGGCGTGCAGGAATACATGCGGCACACCCCGGAAACCGACGAGGTCTTTCCTCACGGGTATTGGTTCGAGGACGGCTACCTGCATGCGGGCGAAACGCCGGGACACGGCGTCGACATCGACGAGACGCTTGCGGCGAAGTATCCGTACGCGCCGAGCGCGCTGCCGGTCAATCGTCTCGAGGACGGGTCGATGTGGAACTGGTGAAGCGATAGGGAAGCATAAGGAGATCGGACAAGGCGCCTTGCCGCCCTTCCCTGCGCCGTCCCCTATGCCGCGACGTAGTGGCCGGAGCGGCCGCCGCTCTTTTCCAATAGCCTGACGCCTTCGATGCGCATGGCGCGGTCGACCGCCTTGCACATGTCGTAGATCGTGAGCAGGCCCACGGCGACGGCCGTCAGCGCCTCCATCTCGACGCCGGTGCGCTCCTGCGTCTGGACGGTGACCTCGATCGCGATCGCGTCCGGCTCGTCGACGAACGCGATGCCGACGTGCGTCAGCCGTAGCGGATGCGCGAGTGGAATCAAATCGGACGTGCGCTTGGCGGCCTGGATCGCCGCAATGCGCGCGATGCCCAGCACGTCGCCCTTCCTCGCCGTGCCCTCGCGCACCATCGCGAGCGTTTCGCGGCGCATGACGATGCGCCCGCCGGCCCGCGCGACACGTTTCGTGACATCCTTGTCGCCCACGTCCACCATCTGCGCCTTTCCGGACGGGTCGAAGTGGGTAAAATACGCAGCGGAACCCGCCGGCGAGCGATCGTCGTGCCCGGGATCCTGCGTGGCGTCGGAGGCGTTGGTGCGTGAGCGCGGCATCGAACGGACGACGAGCGCGTGAACGGACTCGCGGCTGCGAGCATCTTAGCATCACGATTGACGCGCTTTCGTCCGTGAACCCAGGCTTCTCCCTTACTCGCAAGCGGCGTCGCTTCGTCGTGATCGCCACCGCGGTCGCGCTTGCGTTCGCGCCGCTTCCCGGCATTTCCGGAACAGCGAGCGTCAGCGATCCGGTCGCCGCGTACCCGCAGCGGCTGCCCGACCTCGGCGACGTGTCGCAGACGGACTTCTCGCCCGCGCAGGAGCGCAAGCTCGGCGAGACGATCGTGCGCCAGATGCGCGCCGCGGGCGCGTACATGAACGACCCCGAGGTCAACGACTACCTGAACGAGCTCGGGCACCGGCTGACGGCGGCGTCGACCGACGTGCGGCAGGATTTCGAGTTCTTCGCCGTGCCCGATTCTCAGATCAACGCGTTCGCGCTCCCCGGCGGCTACGTCGGTGTGAACACCGGCCTGATCCTCCTCGCGCAATCCGAATCGGAGCTCGCGAGCGTGCTGGCGCACGAAATCTCGCACGTCACCCAGCACCATCTGGCGCGGGCGCTCGCCGCGCGCAAGGATTCGATGCTGATGTCGCTCGCGGGCCTCGCGCTTGCGATCCTCGCCGCGCGCGGGAGCAGCGCGTCGAGCGGTGACGCCGCGCAGGCCGCGATCGCGGCGACGCAAGCGCTCACGATTCAGCGCGAAATCAACTTCACGCGCGAGAACGAGTACGAGGCCGACCGGCTCGGCTTCCAGCGACTCGACGCGGCGGGCTTCGACGTCACCGCGATGGCGACGTTCATGAAGCGCCTGCAATCGGCGATGCGTTTCGTCGAAGGCAGCGCGCCCAAGTACCTGCAGGACCACCCGATTACGTACGAGCGCATCGCCGAGGCCGAGGCGCGCGCCTATGGCCGACCGTACCGGCAGGTCGTCGACTCGCTTGACTTCCACCTCGTTCGCGCACTGCTCAAGAGCTACGACGGCGAGCCGGGCGATGCCGTGCGTTGGTTCGACGACGCGATCGCGCAGCGCAAGTACAACAACGCCATCGCCGCGCAGTACGGGCTCGTCGCGTCGCTGCTGCGCGCCGCGGACTACAAGCGCGCGAAGGTCGAGCTCGCGAAGCTCGAGAAGATGACACCCGAGCACCCGATGATCGACGCGATCGGCGGCCACGTCCTGCTCGAGTCGGGCGACGTCGACGCCGCGATCAAGCGCTTCGGCACTGCGCTTGCGCGCTATCCGAACAAGATGCAGCTCGTCTACGATTACCCGGAAGCGTTGCTCAAGGGCGGGCGCAACATCGACGCCGCACGTTTCATCGAGCAGCAGCTCGGACGCTTTCCGGGCGACGGCCCGCTCCAGCTCCTTGCGGCGCGGGCGTATGCCGCGCAGAACAAGCAGATGCTCGCGCACCGCCATCAGGCCGAGTACTACGCGTGGCAGGGCAACCTGAAGGGCGCGATCGACCAGCTCGAGATCGCGGCGAAGCAGAAGGACGGCGACTTCTACCAGGCATCGGTCGTCGACACGCGGCTTCGCGCACTCCGCCGCGAAGAAGCCGACGAAAAGAAGTCCGCATTCAGCCGACCTGGCTTCGCGATCAGCGCGCACGAGCGCGAATGAGGGTCAGACCCGAGTGATCGGGCGCCACTGTCGGTTCTGACAGGTGCGCACGCCGGCCTCGCCTTCGTAGATTGACGTCGCGCTGCGCGAGCCACGCGCAACGCCGCGGAGGCGCCATGAAAGTCCTCGTCGTCGACGATCATCCTCTCATCCTGCAGGCGCTCGCCGACGCGCTGCCGGAACTCGATGCCGGGCTCGAAGTGCTCGGTGCGATCGATCGCGACCAAGCGCTGTTCACGCTCGCCCGGCATCCCGACTGCGCGCTCGTGCTGCTCGACCTCGCGCTGCCGGGCGCGCACGGCCTCGAACTGCTGGTGCAATTGCGCCGCGCGCATCCGCGCCTGCCCATCGTGGTTCTCTCGGCCACGCACGATCGCGGCACGGTCAGCGCCGCGATCGCGGCCGGCGCGCAAGGCTACATCGCCAAGACGTCGACGCCGCGTGACTTGCTCGGCGCGGTCCGCACCGTGCTGGGCGGCGGCAGCAGCATAACGAACGACATCGGGCCGCCGGTGCCGACGATCGGCGGCGTTCCGAGCGACGTGCTCGGCCTCACGCAACGCCAGGCCGACGTGCTTCGGTTGCTGGTCCAGGGGAAGCCGAACAAGACGATTTGTCGCGACCTGCGGCTCTCGGAGGGCACCGTGAAGGTGCACGTGAGCGCCATTCTCAAGGCGCTGAACGTTCGTTCGCGTGCGCAGGCGATCGCCGAACTGACGCGCCGCGGCGTTGCGCTCGACGAATTCGCGGCGAAGCGGCACTGAAACGCGTTCCGCACATCCCTCGCGCGATGTCGCCGCTCGCGACCATTCCCTCGGACCTGATCGTGCGCGCCCGCGCCGACCAGGTCGCGACGCTCTACGCGAACGGGCACCTGACGAGCGTTTCCATGGCGCTCGGCGCGCTGATCCTTTGCATGGCGATGTGGACGCAGATCTCGGCGAGCGCGATGCTCGTCTGGATCGCGCTGATCGCGCTCAACCAGCTGTGGCGCGTCGGCCTCGTGCGGGCTTTCGAACGCCGGCGCCCGGGGCCCGACGCGGCGCCGCGGTGGGGACGCTACTGGGCGATCGGCTCGACACTCGCAGGCAGCCTGTGGGGCGCCGCGGCGGTCGCGATGTTTCCCGAGTCGCCTGCGTATCAATCGCTTCTCATCGTCTGCCTCTTCGGCGCGGCGCTCGGTGGCTTGAACCTCACCGCGGTCTACAAGCCGTCGTTCTACGGATTCGTGCTGCCCGCGCTCGTGCCGCTGATCGTTCGCGTCGCGTGGGTCGGCGATTCCGTGCACGGGTTCATCGCGGGCGTGATGAGCGTCGTGCTCGCGTTCGTCGTAGGCTTCGGCCATCGGCTGAACGACCTGCTCACGCGCTCGCTGGTGATCCGCTACGAGAACGTCGACCTCATCGCGGAGCTCAAGGACAAGACGCGAAGTGCGCTCGATGCGCGCGCGGCTGCGGAATCCGCGAACCGTGCGAAAAGCCAGCTCCTCGCGGCCGCCAGCCACGATCTGCGGCAGCCTTTGCACGCGCTCGGGCTGTATGTCTCGGCGCTTTCGGCGCGAGCCCGCGACGCCGAGTGGCGCCCGCTCGTTGCGCACGTCGAATCGGCGGCGAATGCCCTCGAGATCCAGTTCGCGCAGCTCATCGACCTGTCGCGCCTCGATGCCGGCGCGCTGGTGCCCGAGCGAGCGGAGATCGCCCTCGGTGGGCTCTTCGCGCGTATTCGCGCGGAGTTCGCGCCGCAGGCCGCGGCACGCGGGCTCGCGTTGACGATCGTGCCGACGCGACTTGTCGTCGAGAGCGATCCCGCGCTCCTCGAGCGCATCGTCGGCAACCTCGTTGCGAACGGCATCCGCTACACGAACCACGGCGGCGTGCTCCTCGGGGCGCGGCGTGTCGGCACGCGCGTCGCCATCGACGTCGTCGATACCGGAATCGGCATCGCGCCGGCGCACCGCGAGCGCGTCTTCGAGGAGTTCTACCGCGTCAAGGAGCATTCGCGCACCGATCAACCGCGGCGCGGCATGGGTCTCGGGCTCGCGATCGTGCGTCGCTTCGCCGACCTTCTCGGTCACGACATCACGCTCGACACCTGCGTCGGGCGCGGTTCGCGTTTTCGCGTGCTCGTTCCGCGCGTCGTGCGCACACCGTCGCGTGCGCGGCTCTTGCGCACCGCGCTGCACTGCGCCGAGCCCGGCGTACCGTCGTGCGCCGGGCGCGTCGTCGCCGTGATCGACGACGACGGGGAGACGCTCGACGCCATGCAGACACTCTTCGAGACGTGGGGCGCGACCGTCGCGTGCGGCGACAGCGTCGACGCGCTGCTCGCCGCGATCGGGGACGTCGAGCGCTACCCGGATCTCATCGTCGCCGATCTGCGCCTCGCGGAAGGCGCGTCGGGCATCGACGCAGTGCGCCGACTGCGCCACGAGCTCGGCATGCCGATCCCCGCGATCGTCGTCTCGGGCGACACCGGCACGAGCGCCGATCGCGAAGCCCGCGCCGCGGGGTTGATGCTGCTCTCGAAGCCGGTCGTCGGCGCGACGCTGCGCGCCACCGCCATCGCCCTCATGGCGCAGGCGACCTACGTCGGCGCGACGGTGTGAAATCTCGCCTGCTCTGCACTCGCGCGTGCGAGCGAGTCAGTCACCGGGTGCACTGCGCGGATTGATGAAATGAAGCGGGCGCGGGTTCCCCGCGCCCGCCGTCGATCGACCGCCCCATCGGCCGGGTCGGTCGGTCGACAAGGACTCGCGCGCGAGATTTCGCGCGCGTGCGGCGAGTCAGCCGCCCTGCCCGTGCCGCGCCCGCATCTTCTCGCGGAAGCTGTCCATCTTCGCGAGCCGCTGCGACAACGCGTTCTTCACGACGCCCTTCTGCTCCGGCGTGAACGTCGCATAGAGGTTGAGCCACGCGTCGCGCACTTGTCCATGCAGCTGCGCGTTCGCGGCACGCGCTGAATCCGCGGCCGCGGAAACCGCGGCGAGATCGGGCTCGGACTTGGCGAGCTCCGCTGCGAGCGTGTCGTGAACCTTCTGCATGTTGGCGCGCGCCGCGGTGCGCGCGTTCTTGCCCGCCGCCACCGCGTTGTCCCACATCGCTTGTTGAGACGTGTTCAGATTCAGTTGGTTCTTGAGCGCGACGATGCCCATGACGACGTCGCCACCGCCTCCATGAGCATGGGGGTGCATCGGTTGCGCAAGCGCAGCACCGCCACCGCCGATCAACGCCGCGGCGGCGAAGATCGCGAGTCGTGATGCGAATCGAGAGGCCATTTCCGTTCTCCGTGATGTGCCATTCGGGCGGCCGGCCCATCCGGACGCTCGCGAACACGCATGCTTCGTCCCGATTCTGAAATGGCCGTTCGCACCGATCCGCACCGGATTGCAACCGGTCGTTGCACGATGCGCGCAACGATACAATTCGTTACAGCACGCGTCAGCACGTGTCGTGCCTGCTCGCTCTAATCGACGTACACATCCGGCGCGCATTGCAACTCGCGCCTCGTTGGATCGTCACCATGCCAAAGGTTCCTTCGCCCAAGATCCTCGTCGTCGACGACGACGTGCGCTTGCGTGACCTCCTCACACGCTATCTCGCCGAGCAGGGCTTCACCGTCTCGGCGCTGGCCGACACGACGCAACTCGATCGGCGCCTGCAGCGCGACCCGCCGCATCTGCTCGTGCTCGACCTCATGCTTCCCGGCGAAGACGGCCTCGCCGCGTGCCGCCGCCTGCGTGCGGCGGGCGAGACCGTGCCGATCATCATGCTCACCGCCAAGGGCGAGGACGTCGATCGCATCGTCGGGCTCGAGATGGGCGCCGACGATTATCTGCCGAAGCCTTTCAATCCGCGCGAGCTGGTCGCGCGCATTCACGCCGTGCTGCGTCGCCGCGGCGAGCAGCCCGCACCGGGCGCACCGACGGACGAGGGCCGCGTGCCGTTCGGCGGGCACACGCTGGATCTCGCGGCGCGAACGCTCGAGCGCGACGGCGACGTGAAGGCCCTTACGACGGGCGAGTTCTCGCTCATCAACGTGTTCGTGCGCCATCCGCGCATGCCACTGGCGCGCGAGAAGCTCATGCTTCTCGCGCGCGGCCGCGACCACGAAGTGTTCGATCGTGCCATCGACGTCCAGGTGTCGCGGCTGCGCAAGCTGATCGAGCCCGATCCGACGACGCCGCGCTACATCCAGACGGTCTGGGGCTTCGGCTACGTCTACGTACCGGAAGGCGCTCCTGCCGATTCGACCGCATCCGCATGAGCGCACAGGGCCGCCCCAAGCGCGAATCAGTCCCGAAGCGCGAAGCGCGAGGGTAGTCCAGTGAGCCTGCGTCCAAGCGCCGCCGAGATGCCTTCGAATCCCGCGACGTCGAGCGCGGCGCCGCGGCCGTCGTCATCGGCGACCTGGCCGCACCGCGTGCTGTGGCCACGCTCGCTCTTCGGACGCCTCGTGTTGCTCCTCGTCGCCGTCGTCGCGCTTGCTGCGGTCACGACGATCGTGGTCTTCAACCGCGATCGCGCCGCGCTGATCGCGCATCAATTCAACGACACGAAGGTCGTGCAGATGAAGGCCCTGCGTGCGTCGCTCGAAGGCGTCGACGGCCCGTTGCGCGGCGACGCGCTCGCGCGCCTCGCCCGCGAATACGGCGTGCGCATCATTCCGGAACGCGAGCGAGGCACCGTGGGTCTCGCGCCGCGCGGCCCCACGTTGCAGGGCCTCGAGGACCGACTGCGCGAAGACCTGGGCAGCGATACCGAAGTGCGGATCGCGCCGCGTGCGCGTCAACTCTTCGTGCGCCTGTCCGCGGGAAGCGAAGGCTACTGGGTCGGCTTTCCGTTGCCGCCGCGGCCCGAGGCCGACATTCCGGTGCGCGCACTGGCATCGGTCATTGTCGTCATGGTGCTTTTGTTGCTCGCCGCGTTCGCGTTCGCGCGCTACCTCGCGCGCCCGCTCGGCGAACTGCGCAGCGCGGTCGATCGCGTCGGACGCGGCGAAACGCCGCCACCGTTGCCCGAATCCGGCACCTCGGAGATCGCGGCGGTGAATCGCGGCTTCAATGCGATGCTCGCCAATCTGCGCCAGATCGAGCGCGATCGCGCGATCCTGCTCGCCGGTGTGTCGCACGACTTGCGCACGCCGCTCGCGCGGCTGCGCCTGGGACTCGAGATGTCGAAAACCGACGAGGCGACGCGCGCGGGCATGGTCTCGGACATCGAGGAAATGGACCGGATCATCGGGCAGTTTCTCGATTTCGCGCGCGCCGAATCGGCCGCCGCCGGCGAGCCCATCGACGTCGATCGCGAACTCGCCGCGACCGTCGAGCGCTACGCGCGGGCCGGCCACGACGTACGCTACGCGCCCGGTACGCGCGCGTTCGTGCGCATGAAGCCTGCCGCACTTTCGCGCATCGCGACCAATCTCATCGACAACGCGCTCGCGTACGGCAAGCCGCCGGTGGACGTGATCGCGCAGCGGCAAGGCGACGAAGTCGTTCTCGACGTCGCCGACCGCGGGCCGGGCATCGCCCCCGGCGACGCCGAGCGCCTGAAGCAGCCGTTCACCCGCGCCGACGAAGCGCGCACGCGCGCGGATGGCGCGCCGGGCGCGGGATTGGGCCTCGCGATCGTCGACCGCATCGCGAGGCTGCACGGCGGCAGCCTGGACCTGCGCACGCGGGAAGGCGGAGGCGCGCAAGCGCGCGTCCGTCTGCCCGCGAGCCGCGCGCCCTGACGCTTTGCCCGGGCACCGCGCCGGCGGCGCGTCTTGCATTCGCGTACGGAATCCCAATCATCGGTGAATACACCGACGGAGGTCCCATGGCGACGACGCGACCGCGCGAATCCACCGCACTCCAACTCCAACAGCCGCGCGCCGTCGAGCGCGTCGTCGCGGGCCAGCCAACGTCGGACGGCGCCGGCGTGAAACTCACCCGCGTGCTCACGCAGCCGCTGCAGCGTCGGCTCGACCCGTTCCTGATGCTCGACGCTTTCGGCACCGACAATCCGCAGGACTACATCGCCGGATTCCCCGATCATCCGCATCGCGGCTTCGAGACCATCACGTACATGCTCGCCGGCCGCATGCGTCACCGCGACAGTGCCGGTCACGAAGGCCTGCTGCAAAACGGCGACGTCCAGTGGATGACCGCGGGCCGCGGCGTGATCCATTCCGAGCTGCCGGAGCAGCAGGACGGGCGCATGGAAGGCTTTCAGCTGTGGTTGAACCTGCCGGCAAAGGACAAGCTGCGCGCGCCCTGGTATCGCGACATCCGCGCGAGCGAGATCCCGACGTTCACGACGCCCGAGGGCGTTCGCGTGCGCATCATCGCCGGCGCGACCCACGGCGTCGAAGGCGCCGTGCAGCGCGACGTGACGCAACCGCTCTACCTCGACCTCGAGCTGCCCGCGGGGGCGACTTTCGTCCAGCCGCTTCCTTCGTCGCGGAACGCGTTCGTCTACGTCTTCCGAGGCGAGCTCGGTGTCGGCGAGACCGACCTTTCCGCGCAGCGGATGGCGATCCTCGCCAATGAAGGTGACGGCGTCTTGTTGCGCGCCCGCGCCGACGCACGCGCCTTGCTGATCGCCGGCGAGCCGCTGCACGAGCCGATCGCGCAATACGGGCCGTTCGTGATGAACACCCAGGACGAGCTCGTGCAGGCGGTGCGCGACTACCAGTCGGGCAGGTTCGCGGCGTAACGCCAAGCGCGCGTCACGATCCGCATGCATGACGAGCGTCGTACAGCGTACGCGCTCGCGAGCCATTGCACGTCGATCCCCGCGTACCCGCGCATCGAGGGCCCCTCGGGTGATGTATCGTTCGATTTCCAGAGGAACCGATGGGGATCGGTCCTCGCTGCAACGACAGAGGGAGCGTCATGTTGCTCGACCGGATCGCGCGTCGCGTCGTGCTTCTGGGTCTGGCGGCGATCGCGTTCGGCGCCACCCGTAACGCCGTCGCCGCCGACGAGATCCGCGTCACGCGCCAGTACGGCTTGCCGTACCTGCCGTTGATGGTGATGGAGCACGAGCAGCTTCTCGAGAAGCACCTGAAGGCCGCCGGCATCGCCGAAGCCAAGGTGACGTGGGCGACGATGGCGACGACCACGGCGACCGTCGACGGGTTGCTCTCGGGCAGCGTGGATTTCGCCTCGTCGGGCATCACCGGCCTTCTCGCCATGTGGGACAAGACGCAAAACACCCCCAGCGAGATCCGCGCCATCTCGGCGATCTCGTCGTTTCCTTACCCGCTCGTCACGCGCGACCCGAACGTCAAGACGATCAAGGACTTCTCGCCTAAGGACCGGATCGCCGTACCGGCGGTTAAGATCTCGGTGCAGGCGATCGTCCTGCAGATGGCGGCGGCGAAGGCGTTCGGCCAGGACAAGCGGACGGCGCTCGACGCCATGACCGTGTCGATGGGCCACCCGACCGCGGCGGTCGCCGTCATCTCGGGCAAGAGCGAAGTGAACTCGCACTTCAGCTACCCGCCGTACAGCTACGAAGAATTGCGCACGCCGGGCGTGCATGCCGTCCTCTGGGCGAACGACGTGACGAACGGGCCGGCGACGACGATCCAAGTGGTGACGCCCAGGCGCGTGATGCAGGAACACCCGCAGTGGGTCGACGCGTGGCTCGGCGCGCAGCGCGAGGCAAGCGATTTCATCGATCATCACGCGCGCGAGGCGGCCGAGATGTACATCGTGATGACCAGCGAGAAAAAGCTGTCGGCCGAAGACCTCGTGACGATCCTCGGCGACCCGCAGGTCCGCGTCGGCATCACGCCCTCGAACACGATGATCTTCGCGCGGTACATGCACGAGGTCGGCACGATCTCGCACCTGCCGGCGAGCTGGAAGGATTATTTCTGGCCGGTGGCGCACGGGCTTGCGGGCAGCTGACGTCCCCGTCGTCACCATCGTCGGCGGCGGCTTCAGCGGCGCGAGCCTCGCGGTCCAACTCGCGCGCCACAGCGCGCTGCCCCTCGACGTCACCGTCGTCGAGCCGCGCGCCGCGGTCGGTCGCGGCCTCGCGTATTCGACCGACGATCCCGACCACCGGCTCAACGGCACCGTAGGCACGCATCTCGTCGATCCTGCCGACCACGAGGAATTGACGCGCTGGTGTGCGGAGCAGTCGATAGCGCGTGACGACCCGGAGGCCGTCGCGGCCGGCGGCGCGCTCTTCGTGCGCCGGCGTGATTTCGGTCGCTTCGTGGGCGAGGCGTTCGCTCGCGAGACACGGCGCCAGGGTCGGGTGCGGTTGCGACACCTGCGCGACGAAGCGATCGACGCGACGCCTACGCAGCAACGGATTGCCGTGACGACGCGAGGCCACCTATGCTTGCCGAGCGACCTGCTCGTGATCGCGACGGGCAACGTTCCGACGCGCTTGCCCGCACGCGTTGCGCCGGACGTCGATCGGCATCCAGGCCTGATCGGTGAACCGTGGGGCCTCGGGCGCCTTCGCGCGATCGACAAGGACGCGCGCGTGCTCGTGCTCGGCACGGGGCTGACCGCGCTCGACGTCGTCACGACGCTGCTTCGTGCGGGTCATCGAGGTTCGATCACCGCCGTTTCATCGCGCGCGTTACGGCCGCGCCCGCACCGGCCCGCCTTCGACGTGCCGCCCGCGTCGTCCGGTGCCGGCATGCTGCAAAGGATCGACGCGCACCTCCCGGAATTCCTGCGCGTCGTGCCGCGACCACTGACTGCGCGCGCCCTCACGCGCGCGCTCCGTCGACGCATCGCGCGGGCGCGCGAGCACGGCGAATCGTGGTACGGGCCGTTCGACGAATTGCGCGACCCGCTGTGGCAGCTCTGGTCGCCGCTGGAGATCGACGAGAAGCGCCGAGTGCTGCGCCACGTGCGGCGCTGGTACGACGTGCATCGGTTTCGCGCGCCACCGCAAAACGAGGCAATCGTGCACGACGCCGAGCGTCAGGGACAGGTCGTCTTTCGCGCCGCGAAAGTGCGTTCGATCGAAGGCGGCGACGGCGGGGCGCTCGCCGTCGAATTGCACGAAGGCGCGAAAGGCGCCGTGCGCGTCGAAACGTTCGATGCCGTCGTCAACTGCGCGGGCCTCGACAGCGGCGGCGGCGCGATGCGCAATCCGTTCCTCGCGACACTGATGCAGCGAGGGACGCTCGCGCTCCATGCGACGGGCGTCGGCTTTGCCGTCGACGCACGATGTCGACCGATCGGAGCCGACGGGGCGCCGTCCGACGTCGTGCGCGTGATCGGCCCGCCGACGGCGGGCACGTTCGGCGACCCGCTCGGCGCCATGTTCATCGCCGCGCAGATAAGACGCATGCTGCCCGGCGTGTACGCTTCCCTCGAAAGGCGCGCGATCCGCGTCGACGAAGGTTAGTCAGCCGCCGCTTGGGTCCGCGGCGCCGTGCAGCAGCACGCTCGCGAGCACCGCGATGCCCTCCTCGCGTCCGGTGAAGCCCAGACGCTCGGTCGTCGTGGCCTTCACCGACACCCGGGACGGATCGCATCCCACGTCGGCCGCGATGTTGGCGCGCATCGCGGCCACGTAGGGCGCGAATTTCGGCGACTGCGCCACGATGGTCGCGTCGACGTTGCCGACGACATAACGCTGCGCCTGCATCATCGCGGCGACGCCACGCAACAGCTTGCGGCTGTCGGCGCCCTTCCATTGCGGATCGGTGTCGGGGAAATGCCGGCCGAGATCGCCGAGTGCGAGCGCGCCGAGGATCGCATCGGCGATCGCATGCAGCAGCACGTCGGCATCGGAGTGCCCTTCGAGACCGCGATCGTGAGCGATCGTGACGCCGCCGACGACGAGCGGCCGCCCCACGACGAACGCGTGCACGTCGAAGCCGTTGCCGATGCGCAGATTCATCGCGCTCGCGTCATCGCGGTGCCTGCATCGCGAGGATCGCCGCGGCGAGCGCCAGATCGTCGGGATAGGTGATCTTGATGTTCTGCGGACTGCCCGTGACGAGTCGCGGGCGGGCGCAAACGCCGGTCGCCGCCAGCGCTTCGATCGCCTGTGCGTCGTCGGTGCATTCGCCACGCGCATCGCGCGCGTGCGCCGCGACGAGCAGCCGATAACGGAACATCTGCGGCGTCTGCGCGAGCCACGCGCCGTTGCGATCCTCGGTGCGCAGCACGCGCGGCGGCTCGTCGCTCGCCGTCGCACGCTTCAACGTGTCGCGAAGCGGCAGCGCGAGCAGTCCGCCGACGTCGTCGTCTCGCAATTGCGTGATGAGCCGTTCGAGCGCCTCCTCGGGCACACAGGGCCGCGCGGCGTCGTGCACGAGCACCCAGTCGTCGTCGCTGCAGCGTCCGGCGATGGCGCGCAGCGCGCGGCGCACCGTGTCGGCGCGCGTGGATCCGCCGCAGCGAAGCGCATCCACGCCGGTGCGCTCGCCGATCGCGTCGTCGTAGTGCATGTCGTCAGGCGCGAGGGCGACGACGATGCCGTCCGCGCCGATCGTCGAAAGCCGCTCCAACGTGCGCGCGAGCACCGGAGCGCCCGCGAGGTCGGCGTACTGCTTCGGGTGCGCGGCGCCGAAGCGCGCGCCGCCACCCGCGGCGGGAACGACGATCCACGTGCGCACCGACGCCGCCGGTCAGAGCTGCGCGCGCGAGCCCAGGTACTTGGCGAGGAATTTCTCCATCGCTTCGTAGAAGTCGAATTGATTCTCCTCGTTGTGGAAACCGTGGCCTTCGTTGTCCTTGACGAGGTAAGGCACGTCGACGCCGCGCTTCGAAAGCGCCGCGACCATCTGGTCGGACTCGTCCTTGTTGACACGCGGGTCGCGTGCGCCCTGCGCGATCAGGAGCGGCGCCTTGATGCGGTCGGCGTTGAGCGCCGGTGACGCCGCAGCGAGGCGTTCCTTGTCCTTCTCGGGATCGCCGACCATCTGCTGCATCATCGCGAGGAACGGCTTCCAGTACGGCGGGATCGTCTTCATGAACGTGAAGAGATTCGCCACGCCGACATAGTCGACGCCGCAAGCGTAGAGATCGGGCGTCTTCACCAGGCCTTCGAGCGTTGCGTAGCCGCCGTAGCTGCCGCCGTAGATGCAGATCCGCTTGGGGTCGGCGACGCCCTGCTCGATCAGCCAATGCACGCCGTCGGTGATGTCGTCCTGCATCGCGAAGCCCCATTGCTTGAACGACGCCTCCCAGAACTTCCGCCCGTAGCCGGTCGAGCCGCGATAGTTGATCTGCAGGACCGCGTAGCCGCGATTGGCGAGGAACTGCACCTCGGGATTGAAGCCCCAGCCGTCGCGCGCCCACGGGCCGCCGTGCGGGTTGACCACGACGGGAAGCTTCGCAGGCTCGACCCCGTTGGGCAGCGTCAGGTAGCCATTGACGGTGAGCCCGTCGCGCGTCTTGTATTGGATCGGCTTCATCGCCGCCATCTTCGCTTCGGGCAGCCACGGCGCGACCTCGCCGAGCTTCGTCAGCGAGTCGGCCTTCCGATCGTAGAGATAGCGCGTGCCCTGCGTGCGGTCGTTGGTCGCCGCGACGATCATTCGCGTCTCGTCGTCGGTCACCGATTGCAGGGTGACTTCGTAACCGGGGAGCTTCGCCTCCAGCTTCGAGAAGAGCTCCTTCGCGTCGGGGTCGAGATAGTGGCGCTCGTCCTTCCAGGTTTGATAGTTGACGAACGACGCGCGCCGTCGTGCGCGCGACCACGCGACGTTCTGGACGTCGACGTCGTCGCGCCCGTAGACGACCTGTGCCTCCTTCGCGCTCGCCGGGTCGACCAGCACGATCGCCACCTTGTCGCGGCCGAGATTCGATGCGACGTACAGCTTCTTGTTGTCGGCGGTGAAGACGAGCGGCTGGAACTGGTCGCGGAACGTCGTCTTGAGCACCGGCTGGAAGGGTACCTTCGCTTCGTCGCGATAGAGGTACGTCTGATCGACGCCGTCGGTGGCGATTGCGAAGCGCACGTTCCCGTCGTGGTCGGCACCCCAGCTCGTGATGTTGCCGGGGTTCTCCGCGACGAGCGTCAGCTTGCCGCTCGCGAGGTCGAGGTCGTAGACGTCGAAGACTTCCTTGACGCGCTTGTTGAGGCCGATCAGCATGCGGCCGGGAATCTCGACCAGTGGATCGACGATGATCGCCTTGACGCCGGGGAACGGCGTCACGTCGAGCGGTTCGCCACCGCGACGGTCGACGACGACGATGTGGTCGTTCTCGTCGCCGCCGAAGTCCTTCGTGTACACGACGCGGTCGGCGCCCTTCCAGAAGTAGTTCGGGATGTCCCGGTCCTTCTCGGACGTGATGCGAACGGGCTCGGCGCTGCTGCCGATCGCCTGCACGTAGATGTTCATCCGCCGCTCCCACGGCTGCATGAACGACAGCGTCTTCCCGTCGCCCGAGATGCGGTAGTACGCGCGATCCGGGTGGCGGAAGAAATCGCGCATGGGGATGACGTCGCCGTTCGCCGCCGGTGCGGGCGGGACGACGCCGAGCGACAGGACGAGGCCGGCGAGAGGAACGAGTCGTTTCATGGGATCAAAACCTGGGAGTCGAAACCGGGGGTGCGATTGTAGGCTTTTCGCCGCTACATCACGCGCGCGAGGCGCTCTTCGTCGAGCGGGCGAAACCCGAGCCGTGCGTAGAAGCGCCACGCACCTTGGTTCTCGCGATGGCAGGCGGTGTCGATGCGGCCGACGCCGTGATCGGCGAGGTGTCGCGCGAGCGCATCGAGCATCCGCGTCCCGATGCCCTGCCCGACGCATGCGGCATCGACGGTGACGTCGTCGAGCTTGGCGACGAGCCCGCCGCGCGACGTCGAGATCGCGTAGCAAACCACGCACGCCGCCTTCGCGCGGCCGTCGACGAAAGCGAGCCAGACGAAGCCGACCTCCGGATGGGCGAGGAAGAGATCGAGCGCGCGCTCGAGCGCTTCGGCCCCGCCGTGTCCATACTGCGCTGCGGATGCGCGATAGTGGTCGTCGCCTTCGAGGAATGCAGCGAGCAGGCGCCGCGCGTCCTCGCGCGTTGCCGCCGTCATCGGCGCACACGCGACATTGGATGCTGGGCTCACCGCAGCAATGGCGCCAGCGCAGTCCGAATCGACGCCGGCACGGGCACCGGGCGCCGCGTCTCGCGATCGACCCACACGTGCACGAAGCGCCCGCTCGCCACCGCGCCGTCTTCGCCTTGCCGGAAAAGCGCGATCTCGTAGCGCACCGACGAGCGCCCGAGCGCGACGACGCGCATGCCGGCGTCGAGCACGTCGGGAAACGCGACCGGCTTGTGGAAGCGGCACGCGGTTTCCACGACGACGCCGATCGCGGGCGAGCGCTCGATATCGAGCCCGCCGGCGCGCACGAGGTGCTCGTTCACGACGGTATCGAAGTAGGCGTAATAGGTGACGTTGTTGACGTGGCCGTACGCATCGTTGTCCATCCACCGCGTCGGAATCGCGAGGAAAGCGACATACGCGGCGCGCGTGGCCGGGATCGGCCAGTCTTCGCGCTCGCTTCGCTTCGCCTTCGCGAGCACCGTCATGCGACGGGCGCCGCGTCCCGCGCCGCTCGGCGCGGCATCGGCCGCTGCGCGGGGTGCGCCAACACGTCGTCGAGCAATTCGATCCAGTGCAGGACGGGCAGCGGCGCTCCGGATTGCAGGTGCGTCATGCAGCCGATGTTGGCACTGGCGATGACGTCGGGCCGGTTCGCCTGCAGATTGTGCAGCTTGTCCGCCTTGAGGCGCGCCGCGATCTCCGGCTGCAGAATCGAGTAAGTCCCCGCGGAGCCGCAGCACAGATGCCCATCGGCGACGGGAACGAGCGTGAAGCCGGCATCGGCGAGCACGCGCTCGACCCGGCCGCGAATCTTCAGTCCGTGTTGCAACGTGCACGGCGCCTGGAACGCGACGCGACGTGACGTGCGCGCGCGATCGGCGAGCGGCGCAAGCGCCGGCCATTCCGCCGCGACGAGCTCGATCGGATCGCGCGCGAGCGCGGCGACCCGCCGGGCCTTTTCGGCATAGTCGACGTCATGCGCGAGAAGCTGATCGTATTCGCGCACCATCACGCCGCAGCCGCTCGCGGTCACGACGATCGCCTCCACGCCGCGCTCGAGATGCGGCCACCACGCGTCGATGTTGCGGCGGGCGAGCGCCTTCGCTTCGTCGTGCTCGGACAGATGCTGCGACAGCGCCCCGCAACAGCCGCCCCCATCGTCGATCGGGATGGCGGAGACGCCGGCACGATCGAGCACGCGCGCGGTCGCCGCATCGATGTTGGGGGCGAGCGATGGCTGCACGCAACCTTGCGTGATCAATACGTGGCGCGCGTGCCGCGGCGCGGGCCACGTGCCTGCGTCGCGCCTCTCGGGAATCGATGCACCGAGGCCGCGCGGCAGGAACGGCTTCGCCATGCGGCCGAGGCGAAGCGCCGCGCCGAACAGCGGCCGGGAAAGGAGGCCGCGGCGCAGTGCCGCGCGACGCGCCGCGTCGGTGGCGCTGCGCCCGACGCGGTCCTCGACGAACTTGCGCCCGATGTCGACGAGGCGCCCGTAGCGCACGCCGGAAGGGCACGTCGTCTCGCAACTGCGGCAGGTCAAGCACCGATCGAGATGCAACTGCGTCTTCTCGGTGATCTCACCGCCTTCGAGCGCCTGCTTGATCAGGTAGATGCGGCCGCGCGGCCCATCGAGCTCGTCGCGCAGAAGCTGATACGTCGGACAGGTCGCCGTGCAGAAGCCGCAGTGCACGCACGCGCGCAGGATCGCTTCGGCCTCCCGCCCTTCGGGTGTCGCGGCGAGCGCGGGCAGCAGTTTCGTTTCCATCAGCGCGGGTACATGCGGCCGGGATTGAGGATGCCGTGCGGATCGAAGACCTCCGCAAGGCGCGCGTGGAGTCGCGCGAGCGGAGGCGCCAACAGCTGAAATGCGCCCGGCGCCTTCTCGGCGGCGCGGAACAGCGTCGCATGGCCGCCGTTGCTCGACGCCCAGTCGCGAATGCGCACTGCGTCAGCCGGGGCCGCGCACACCAGCCAGCGCAACGCGCCGCCCCATTCGATCATCGCATCGCCCGGCACGTCGCAGATGGGTGCCGTCGAGCGCACGGACAAGCGCCACAGTTGCGCGCGGGCGTCGATCGCCGGGCGGAAAAAGTCGAGCGTCTGATCGCGCAGCGCGTTCCAGTACGCGTCGGCGTCGACAGCATCGCCGCCGATCGTCGCTTGCGCATTCGCGACGCCGGCCGCGGTGCCGGAGAGGCGCACGCGCAGCACGCCGTCGTGATGCGCCGTCGCCGAGATCGGCCATGGCTTGCCGCCCCATTCGTTCATGAGTCGCAGCGCAGTCGCCGCGTCGCAAGCGAGCGCACGCGTCGATTCGACCTTGGGTTTCGGCAAGCATTTGAGCGAAACCTCGGTGATCACGCCGAGCGTGCCCAGCGCGCCGGTCATCAGCCGCGACACGTCGAAGCCCGCGACGTTCTTGATCACCTGCCCGCCGAACGCGATCGAAGTGCCGGTTCCGTCGATCACGCGCGTTCCGAGGACGAAATCGCGCACACTGCCAGCGTACGGGCGTCGCGGCCCCGACAGGCCGGTCGCGACCACGCCACCGAGCGTCGTGCCTTCGCCGTAGCGCGGCGGCTCGAACGCGAGCAACTGGCCGTGCTCGGCAAGCGCGTGCTCGATCTCCGCGAGCGGTGTACCGCCCTTCGCGGTGACGACGAGCTCGGCGGGTGCATACGAGACGATCCCGCGCACGTCGCGCACGTCGAGCGGCTCGCCCGACGGCACCTCGCCGTAGAAATCCTTGGTCGCGCCGCCGCGAATGCAAAGCGCGCGGCGGTCGCCGGCGGCCGCGCGGATGCGCTCCTCGATCGTTGCGATCGCGCGATCGGTCATCCGTGCGCGATCTTGTCGCGATAGAGCGTGCGCGGCTCGTCGGCCTCGATGATCGTCGTCTCCGCAATCGCGTCGCGTCCCCAGGCGCTCACGTCCGAATGCGCGAGCAGCGAGCGTACGTACGCGCCCCCCGGACCGGGCAGCGCGACGCCGTACGTCTGGAAGCGGAACGCGACCGGTGCGAAGAAGCAGTCGGCGATCGAGTAACGGCCGAAGAGGTAGTCGCCATCCTGCCCGAAGCGGCGCCGCGATTCGTCGAAGATCTGCGCGATGCGCTCGACGTCGTGCGACAAGCGCGGCGACCAGGGACGCACGTCGACGCGCTCGCGAATGCACATCGACATCTCCGAACGCAGCGCGGCGAAGCCGGAATGCATCTCGGCCACGATCGATCGTGCATGTGCACGCGCGACACGATCCTCGGGCCACATCGCCGGATGTCGCTCGGCGAGGTATTCGCCGATGGCGAGCGAGTCCCAGACGACAGCGCCGCCGTCGTGCAGGCACGGCACGAGTCCCGACGGCGAGAACGCGAGGTTCGCCGGATTCGGCACGACGCCCGCGAGCGGCACGAGCACTTCGTCGAACGGTTCGCCTGAGAGCTTCGTGACGAGCCAGCCGCGAAGCGACCAGCTGGAGTAGTTCTTGTTGCCGATGTAAAGCTTCATGAGCAGGATCCAGGGCCAGGGATCAGGGACGGGGGAGCGCCTTCGTTGGAACCGTCTTCCCCGGGTTGAAGATGTCGTTCGGATCGAGCGCCCGCTTCACCGCCTGCATCAGCGCGACCGCGTCGTCTCCGTGCTCTGCAACGAGCGCGTCGAGCTTGTGGACGCCGACGCCGTGCTCGCCCGTACACGTCCCGCCCATGCGGATCGCACGCAGGCTGACGCGCGCAGCGAGTCCCTCGGCCTTCGCGCGCTCCTCGGGCTTGGTCGGATCGAACAACACGACGAGGTGGAAATTGCCGTCGCCGACGTGCCCCACGATGGGTGCGACGAGGCCCGACGCGACGACGTCGGCCTGCGTCTCGAGCACGCATTCGGTGAGCCGCGAGATCGGCACGCAGGCATCGGTCGCGAACGCCTGCTTGCCGGGTGCGAGCGCGAGCACCGCGTAATAAGCGTCGTGGCGCGCCTTCCAGAGCTTCGAGCGATCCTCCTGCGCGGTCGCCCATTGGAAGCGGCTTCCGCCATGCTCTGTGGCGATCGCCTCGATCGTTTCCGCCTGCTCGCGCACGCCCGCTTCGGTGCCGTGGAACTCGAAGAACAGCGTGGGCTTCGCCAGGTACTGCGTGAGCTGCGAATAGCGGATGCACGCGTCCATCTGCGCGTCGTCGAGCAATTCGATGCGCGCGACCGGAATGCCGAGCTGCATCGCGGCGATCACCGTATCGACCGCACCCTTCAAGTCGTCGAACTGGCACACGGCGGCCGAAATCGCCTCCGGCAGGCCGTACAGGCGAAGCTGCACTTCGGTGATGATGCCGAGCGTGCCTTCGGCGCCGACGAAAAGGCGCGTGAGGTCGTAGCCCGCGCTCGACTTGCGCGCGCGGCTGCCGGTGCGCACGATCTTTCCGTCGGCGGTGACCACCGTGAGGCCGAGCACGTTCTCGCGCATCGTGCCGTAGCGCACCGCGTTCGTGCCCGATGCGCGCGTGGAGGCCATGCCGCCGATCGTCGCGTTCGCGCCCGGGTCGATCGGAAAGAAGAGTCCCGTTCCTTTCAGCTCGGTATTGAGCTGCACGCGCGTCACGCCCGCCTGCACGCGACAGTCGAGGTCGGCTTCGCTCACCTCGAGCACGCGGTTCATCTGCGAAAGGTCGATGCACACGCCGCCGTAGAGCGCCGCGACGTGGCCTTCGAGCGAGGTGCCGACGCCGAACGCGATGACCGGGATGCGCGCCGCATTGCAGAGGCGGACGATCGATGCGACCTCGTCGTTCGAATGCGGAAACACGACGACGTCCGGCAAGCCCGCGTCGGCGAGTCCCTCGCCGTGCGAATGCTGCTCGCGCACGCTCGCATTGGTCACCGCGCGGTCGCCGAGCTCGCGCATCAGGCGTTCGGTCAGCGCCGCGACGTCGGCGGCGGCAGGTCGGGAGCGGGCTTCGGGAGTCATGACGATCTCGTCGATTCAGAAGCGGGGCAGATCGGGATGCGGCAACTGCCCGTGATGAACGTGCATGCGACCGAACTCGGCGCAGCGCGCGAGCGTCGGGATCGCCTTGCCGGGGTTGAGCAATCCGTGCGGATCGAACGCGTGCTTGATGCCGAGGAAGCGCTCGAGCGCGGCGGGCGCGAACTGTGCGCACATGCCCCGGATCTTCTCGACGCCGACGCCGTGCTCGCCGGTGATCGTGCCGCCGACCTCGATGCAGAGCTCGAGGATGCGATCGCCGAATTCGATCGTGCGCTCCTTGTCGCCGGGTCGGTTCGCATCGAAGAGGATCAGCGGATGGAGATTGCCGTCGCCGGCGTGAAACACGTTCGCGCACGGCAGCGCGTATTCGCGCGACCATTGCTCGATCTGCATCAGCACGCGCGGCAGCGCGCCGCGCGGGATCGTGTCGTCGATGCAGTAGTAATCGGGCGAGATGCGGCCGACCGCCGGAAAAGCGGCCTTGCGTCCCGACCAGTAGAGCAGTCGCTGCGCCTCGTCTGCCGATACGCGGATCTCGGTCGCACCACTCGCCTTCAGCACTTCGCAGATCTGCGCCATCTCCTCGGCGACCTCGTGAGTGGTCCCGTCGGCCTCCACCAGCAGCACCGCCGCGGCATCGAGCGGATAGTCGGCATGGACGAACTGCTCCACCGCACGCGTCGCGTCGCGATCCATCATCTCGAGGCCGCCGGGAATGATGCCCGCGGCAATCACGTTGCCGACCGCAGCGCCGGCCTTCTCGATGTCGTCGAACGCGGCGAGGGCGACGCGGGCTTCCTGCGGCCTCGGCAGGAGCTTCACGGTGATCTCGGTGATCACGGCGAGAAGACCCTCGCTGCCCGTCACGAGCGCGAGCAGGTCATAGCCTGACGAGTCGAGCGCCTCGCTGCCGAACTCGACGATGTCGCCGCTCATCAGCACCGCGCGCACCTTGCGCACGTTGTGCACGGTGAGCCCGTACTTGAGGCAATGCACGCCGCCGGCATTTTCGGCGACGTTTCCGCCGATCGAGCACGCGATCTGCGACGACGGATCGGGCGCGTAGAACAAGCCGTAACGGGCCGCGGCTTCCGAGATCGCGAGGTTTCGCACACCGGGCTCGACGATCGCGGTGCGCGCGATCGGGTCGATGGCGACGATGCGCCGAAACTTGGCGAGCGACAGCACGATGCCGTTTTGTATGGGCAGCGAGCCGCCGGACAGGCTGGTCCCCGCGCCGCGCGCAACCACGGGCACGCGCGTCGCGTGGCACAGGCGCAGGATCGCAACGACTTGCGCCTCGTCTTCGGGAAGCACGACCGCGGCCGGCAATTCGCGATACAGCGTGAGGCCGTCGCATTCGTACGGTCGCGTGTCCTCGGCCGCCGTCAGCAGAGCCGAGGGCGGGACGATCGCCGCGAGCGCCCGGGTGAACGTCGGATCGAGCATGGCTGTGTGGCGCCCGCGCGATTCGCGAGCGCCAAGTCCATTATTTCACAGGGACACCGGGGGACCGGTGAACGCGCGCGGCGCGCCCTTGCGTTCGCGCCCTCGAGCGCCCACCTTCGCGCCGCGGCCCCCCTGCTAGAATCGCGCCGCTCGCGTCAGCCGGCGATGGCCGGCCCTCTGGAGAAGCTGCCATGCGTCACCCCCGTTTCCTCGCCGTCGCACTGCTCGCGCTCGTTCCGTTCTTCTCGGCGCCGGCACTCGCGCAGACGACGCTCAAGATGAACATCTCGCTCGCGCAGAACTCGCACTACGGCGTCGCGATCGACACGTTCGCCCGCGAAGTCGAGAAGCGCACGAACGGCCGCTACAAGGTGCAAAACTTCTACTCGGGCGCGTTGGGCGCCGAGCGCGAGTCGATCGAAGCGCTTCAACTCGGCACGCTCGACCTCACGATGACGTCGACCGGACCGGTGCCGAACTTCGTGCCCGAGATCGCGATCCTCGACATCCCGTTCCTGTTCCGCGACTACGCGCACGCGCGCGCGGTGCTCGACGGTCCGATCGGGCAGGAGATGCTGAAGAAGTTCGAGCCGAAGGGTATCGAGGCGCTCGCGTGGGGCGAGAACGGCTTCCGCAACATGACGAACAGCAAGCATCCGGTCAACGGACCCGCCGACCTGAAGGGGTTGAAGATGCGCACGATGGAGAATCCGGTGCACATCCAGGCGTACAAGGCGTTCGGCATCATTCCGACGCCGATGGCGTTCACCGAGGTGTATACGGCGCTCCAGCAAGGGACGGTCGACGGCCAGGAGAACCCGCTGTCGGTGATCGAGGCGGCCAAGCTCGACCAGGTGCAGAAGTACCTCACGCTCACCGGCCACGTGTATTCGCCTGCGCTGATCCTGATGAGCAAGGCGAAATGGGACGCGCTCTCCGCTGCCGACAAGCAGGCGTTCCACGAAGCGGCCGTCGAAGCGGTGAAGGCGAATCGCGCCCGCATCGACGACGACGAGAAGAAGGCGGTCGCCGACCTGCGCGCCAAGGGCATGCAGATCGTCGAGCATCCCGACAAGGCGAAGTTCCAGGCGGCGCTCACGCCCGTCTTCGCCGAGTTCGGCAAGAAGTTCGGGCAGGAGAACATCGACCGCATCCGGAACTACAAGTAACTCCACCGTCGCATCCGCATGCTTCGTGCGGAGGGCGAGTCGCGCATGATCTTTCCAGGTGCGCAGCCGTTGCGCGCGCGGTAACACGCACCGGTGCAACGTGCGGAGCCAGCCCAAGCGGTGCACGGCGTCACGCGTCGGCACGATGCGCGGAGCCAGGCGGCGGAGTGCGCTGAGCGCGAGTTCGAAGTCGACCGGCGCGCGGCCTACCGGTACCCGAGCAGGTTCGGCAAGCCCGCCGACAGCACGGGAAAGAGCGTCAGGAGCGCGAGCACCGCGAGCTGCGCCCACAGGAACGGCCAGAGCTCGCGCACGAGCTGCGCGAGCGGCACGCGCGCGACGATCGACGTCACGAACAGCAAGCCGCCCACCGGCGGCGTAATCATCCCCATCGTCAGATTGACGATGACGATGATGCCGAACTGCAGCTCGTCGATGCCGAGCGCGTGGGCGATCGGCGCGAGAATCGGCACGAGCACGACGATGCCCGGCAGCGGCTCGATGAAGATGCCGAACAGGAGCAGGAGCACGTTGACCGCGAACATGAACGCGAGCGGTGACAGCTGCATGCCGACGATCCACTCGGTCAGGTGCTGCGGCACGCGCGATACGGTGAGCACCCACGCGAACGCCGCCGACATGCCCACGATGATCAGCACCGACGCCGTCATCAGCGCCGAGCGCGCGAGGATCCCCGGCAGCATCCGCCATTCGAGCGTCCGGTAGAGCACGCGCCCGGCGAAGAGCGCATAGAACACCGCGACGACCGACGCTTCGGTCGGCGTGAACGCACCGGACATGATGCCGCCGAGAATCAACGCGGGCAGCACGAGCGCCGGCAGCGCACGCCAGGTGTTGCGCACGTAGTCGTTCCACTGCAGCGCCTGCACCTTACCTCGGTAGTTGCGGCGCACCGACGTCACGTGATTGATCACCGCCATTGCCGCCGCGATGAGAATCCCGGGCACCACGCCGGCGAGGAGGAGCCCCACGAGGTTCACGTCGGGATACGCGAGCGCGTAGATGATCACGCTGATCGACGGCGGGATGATCGGCCCGAGGATCGACGTCGCGGCCGTGAGCGCCGCGGCATACGACGGCGCGTAGCCGTCGTCGCGCATCATCCGGATCATGATGGCGCCCGGGCCCGCGGCGTCGGCGAGCGCGGAGCCCGAGATTCCGGAAAAGAACGTCAGCGTGAGAATGTTCGTATGTCCCATGCCGCCGCGAAACCGACCGACGAACTGCGACGCGAAGCGCAGGAGCACCGCCGACAGCTCGCCACCGGTCATCAACTCCGCGGTCAGAATGAAGAACGGCACGGCCTCGAGCGCGAAGAGGTCGATGCCCGAAAAGAGGTACTTGGGCAGCGCGACGAGCGGCACCCCCTGCCAAAGCATCGCGACGAGCGTCGCGCCGCCGAGTGCGAACGCGACCGGCACCCCGAGCGCGAGCAGCAGGACGCACGCGATGAAGAGTACGGTGACCACGCGTAATGCGTTCCCGGGCTCGCGCTAGAGCATCGCCGCGTCGGCGTCGAACTCGCCGTCGCCGAGCAGCTCGCGGCGCGCGACGTAGCCGGGCGCCATGACCGCGAGATGCATGAGCATCAACGCGAAGCCGATCGGCATGGCGAGGTAGACCGCGCCGATCGGGATCTCCAGCACCGGGGTGGTCTGCGCCCACGTGAGGATCGAATAGCGGATACCGACGACGATCATCACCGTGAAGAAGATCGCCAGCAGCGCCAAGATCGTCGTGCGGATGATCCACGCGTGTCGCGGCAGCGCGCGCTCGAGCGTGTCGATGCCGATGTGTGCGCCGTAACGAAGCACCGGCCCTGCGCCGATGAACGTCAGCCACACCATCGCGTAGCGCGAGGCTTCCTCGGTCCACAGAATCGAATGATCGGTGAGGAAGCGCAACGCGACGTTGGCGAAGACCATTACCGCCATGGCCGCGAGCAGCACGATCACGAGTGCTCGGTTGACGACCAGGAACCTGCGGTCGAACGACGCGACCATGCCGGTCACGACGCAGGCACCGGCGCACGCTGCGGCACGAAGCGCACCGACAGGAACGCACCGATCGACGCCACTGCGATCGCGAGCGACATCGGCCGCGTCGTGCCGTCGAGCGTCAAGCCGACGGTGAGCGCCGCCGTCGACGCGACGACGAACTGGCAGAACGCGAGCAGCGACGATGCGCTGCCGGCGATCTGCGGGAATGGCGTCAACGCGCCCGCGATCGCGGGCGGCATCGTCATCGTGAACGTGACCATGAACGCGAACATCGGGACCATGACCGCGAGCGGATGCCGCACGCCGAGCAGCGCGAACAGGCCGAGCGCGACGCCCGCGATCACCATCAAGCGGGTTCCGAGGCGCACCAGGCCGAGAATCCCGACCATCTGCACGACGCGGCTGCCGATGGTCGCGCCGATGATGTTCCCCAGCATGACGCTGCCGAACATGATCCCGAAGCCCCGCTCACCGGCGCCCATCACGTCGACGAACACGAAGGCGCTGCCGGCGAGAAACGCGAAAAGACCGCTGTAGCCGAACGCCGCGACGAGCAGATAGCCGACGTACGCGCGGGACGCGAACAGCCGCCGATAATTCGCGACGACGACGCGCGGCAGCGTCGCGCGCGCGTCACGCCGCGCGAGCGTCTCCGGCAACGCAACGAAGACCCAGAACCACAGCACGGCGCCGTAGATCGCCACCGCGACGAAATTCGACTGCCAGCCGAGCCACGCGTGCAGGTTGCTGCCGACGATGGGCGCAACGACCGGTGCGATGCCGAGCACCACGCCCATCAGCGAGAGGACGTGCGCCGCCTTGTCCCCGGCGTAGAGATCGCGCACGGCAGCGCGCGGGACGACGCCGATCGAGGCGATCGAAACCGCCTGCACGAGCCGGCCAGCGATCAGCATGTACACGTCGCGCGACAGCGCGCAGAACAACGATGCGCCGACGAACACCGAGAGGCTCGCGAGCAGCGCCGGACGCCGCCCGTAGCGGTCGGACAGCGGACCGGCGAACAGTTGCGCGATGCCCCAACCGTACATGTAGACGGAAAGCGTGAGCTGCACTTCCGACGTCGTCGCCGAGAGCGCGCTCGTCATCGTGGGCATCGACGCGAGGTAGATGTCCATCGCGAGCGGCGGCGTCGCGATGAGCGCTCCGAGCAGGAGCGTCATCCACGCCGAATCGGCCCTCAAATGCAGCGGCCCCCGTCGACTTCGAGGCACGCTCCCGTGATGAACGACGCCTCCTCGGAAGCGAAGAACACCGCGGCGGTCGCAATATCGGAGGGTTGCGACAAACGGCCGAGCGGTATCGTTGAGATGAACTGCGCGCGCCGCTGCGGCGTGTCCTCGCCCATGAAGTCGGCGAGCAGTCCGGTCTCGCCGGCGACCGGGTTGATGACGTTGACGCGGATGTTGTGCGGCGCGAGTTCGGCGGCCATCGAGCGTGACGTCACGATCGCGGCGCCCTTGCTGCCGTTGTACCAGGTGAGGCCGGGACGCGGACGCACGCCCGCGGTCGAGGCGATCGTGATGAATACGCCGCTCCCTTGGTTGCGGAAATGCGGCACCGCGTGCTTGGCGGTCAGGTACAGGCTCTTCACGTTCACCGCGTAGATGCGATCGAACATCTCCTCGGGCACGTCGAGCATCGGCTGGTTGCGATGCGTCGTCCCCGCGTTGTTGACGACGACGTCGAGGCCGCCGAACGCGTCGAGCGCGAACGTGACGAGGCGCCCGACGTCGGCATCCTTCGAAACGTCGCCGGTGCATGCGCGCGCGAGGCCACCGGCGCGCTCGATGGATTCGACGGTGCGCGATGCCGCGTCCTCGCGCAAGTCGTTGACGACGACGCGCGCGCCTTCTTCGGCGTAGCGCTGCGCGATGCCGGCGCCGAAGCCCGAGCCTGCACCGGTGACGATGGCGATCTTGTTCTCGAGTCTCATGGGAAGGTCGTGGTCGTGGACCGTCGCCGCGCGGCGTGCGTCGAGCCACCGTCAGCCATGCCGAACGACGACGGTCTTCAGCGTCGTGAAGCCGTACAGCGCCTCGAACCCTTTCTCGCGGCCGTGGCCGGAGTGCTTGACGCCGCCGAACGGCAGCTCGACGCCACCCCCGGCGCCATAGTTGTTGACGAACACCTGCCCGCTTTCGATGGCGCGCGCCATGCGCAGCTGTCGGCCGCCGTCGCGCGTCCATACGCCGGCCACCAGCCCGTAGGCGGTGCCGTTGGCGAGCGCGATCGCGTGGGCTTCGTCGTCGAACGCCATCGCGGCGAGCACCGGCCCGAACACTTCGTCGCACGCGAGACGGCTTTGCGCGGGCACGTCGCGCAGCAGCGACGGCGCGACGTAGAAACCGCCGGAAGGTGCATCGGTCGCGATCGTGCCGCGTGCGACGATCTCGATGCCCTGCTTCGTCGCCTCGTCGAGGAAATCCCGGACGCGATCACGCTGGCCCGCGCGAATCAGCGGCCCGCAATCGCGATCGGCGAACGCGGGCGCGGTCACCAAGCGCACGAAGCGGTCTGCAAGTTGCGCGAGGACATCCTCGTAAACCGATCGCTCGACGAGCAGCCGCGAGCCCGCGCTGCACGTCTGCCCCGCGTTTTGCACGATCGCATTCACGATCGACGGCAGCGCCTGCTCGAGATCGGCATCGGCGAAGACAATTTGCGGCGATTTGCCGCCGAGCTCGAGCGTGACCGGACAATGCCGTGCGGCGGCGACCGCGCCGACCTGCGCGCCCGTTTGCGGTGAGCCGGTGAACGACACGTGCGAGATGCCGGGATGCGCGACGAGCGCGGCTCCCGCTTCCGCGCCGAGGCCGGTCACGATGTTGAGCGCGCCTTCGGGCAGCTCGCTTTCAGCGGCGAGCTCGGCGAGCCGCAGAAGCGACAGGCACGCGTCTTCGGCGGGCTTGACGACGCACGCGTTGCCCGCCGCGAGCGCGGCACCGACGGAGCGTCCGAAGATCTGCAGCGGGTAGTTCCAGGGAATCACGTGGCCCGTCACGCCGTGCGGTTCACGCCACGTCAGCACCGCGTATCCGCCGGAATAGGGCAACGTCTCGCCATGCAACTTGTCGGGCGCGCCGGCGTAGAACTCGAAATAGCGCGCGCATGCCGCAGCGTCGGCGCGCGCCTGCGACAGCGGCTTGCCGCAATCGCGCGCCTCGATGCGGGCGAGCTCGTCGGCATGCTCGCCGATCGCGTTCGAAAGCGCCATCAGCCGTCGGCCGCGCTCTGCCGGCGCGAGGCGGCCCCACGTCCCGGTGCGCGCGCGTTGCGCCGCCCGCACCGCGAGGTCGACGTCGGCGGCGGCGCCGCGCGCGATCGCGGCGAATGGCGCACCGTCGGATGGATCGATCATCGGCAGCGTGCGCGCGTCGGCGGCAGGAACGAAGCGGTTGTCGATGAAATGGCCGGCCGGCACCGAAATGGCGGCTGCGTGACGATCGGGAGCGTTCATGGCGAGTTGGAAGCGGGGGCAAAGGGCGACGACCGGCCCGCGGCCGGCAGTGGCACTGTAACAAATCGCTACGCGCGGACCGGCGCGTCAACGGCGGGTTGGCGCACCGCGTTGATCGACGTGACAGCACGGCGGAACCGCTCCAACGCCGCCCGTGTCTCACAGGGATGAACTGAGGAGGTTGACATGCTACGTCGCACTACGCAAATCGCCCTCGCTTCGGCGCTCGTCGCCGGAACGGCAGCCTTCGCGCCCGCCGCGCATGCCGATCGCGTCGGCTTCAATTTTTCGATCGGAGGTCCCGGCTACGCCGTGACCGTCGGCGATGCTCCGTGGTGGGGTCCCCGCTACTACGCGCCGGCGCCGGTGTACGTCGCGCCCCCGGTGGTGTACGCGCCGCCACGCGTCGTCTATTACGCACCGCCACGCGTCGTCTATCGCGCGCCGTACCGCCATCATCGCTATTACGCGCCACCGCGCGTGTACTACCGCTACTGAGCGCGAACTGGATGAGCACCCGATCACGAGGGCCGCATCGCGCGGCCCTCGTCGCTTGAATCAGCCGCGATAGCGAACGCGATAGATCGCTCCCGCGTCGTCGTCGGCGATGAGCAGCGAGCCATCCGGCGCGATCGCGACGTCCGCTGGACGTCCCCACGCGCGCTGCCCCTGCAGCCAGCCCTCCGCGAAAGGCTCGTACGACACCGGCTTGCGGTCGGCGTCGAGCCGCACGAGCGTGACGCGGTAGCCGACCTTCGAGCTGCGATTCCACGAGCCGTGCTCGGCGATGAAGATCTGGTTGCGGTATTGCGCGGGGAATTGCGAGCCCGTGTAGAAGCGCATGCCGAGCGCCGCGACGTGTGCGCCGAGGCGCTGGGCGGGGGGCGCGAACTCGCTGCACGCCCGTTTCCTGCCGTACTCGGGGTCGGGAATGTTGCCTGCGTGACAATACGGATAGCCGAAATCGACGCCGGGATGCGGCGCAACCGCGAGCGTGTCGGGCGGAACGTCGTCGCCCATGTTGTCACGGCCGTTGTTCGTGAACCACAGCGCCCCGGTCACCGGGTCCCAGTCGAAGCCGACCGTATTGCGAATGCCGCGCGCATAGACCTCGAGTCGCGAGCCGTCGGCGTTCATGCGCATGATGCTCGCGTAGCGATCCCGATCGGGCTCGCAGATGTTGCATGGCGCGCCGACGGGGACGTACAACTTGCCGTCGGGGCCGAACGCGATGAATTTCCAGCCATGCGCGCCGTCGGTCGGAAAGGCATCGGTCACGACGACGGGCTTCGGCGGATCGTCGAGCCGCGATTCGACGTCGTCGAAGCGCAGGATCCGGCTCACGGCGGAGACGTAAAGCGCGCCGTCGCGAAACGCAACGCCGACGGGTTGCCGCAAGCCGGATGCGATCGTTCGCACCTTCGCGTCGGCGCCAATGCCGCCGAGGGTGATCGCGTAGACGTCACCCCGGTTGGAGCCGACGAAGAGCGTTCCTTTCGCACCGAACGTCATCTCGCGTGCGCCGGGTGCGCGCGCGACGACGTCGATCCTGAAGCCCGCGGGCAGCCGAATGCGGTCGAGCGGAAGCTGAGCGAAGACGGCGGCGGGTGCGAGTGCGACTACGAAGGTGATCAAGCGGTGCAAGCGCAACATCGGGGTCTCTCGTGACTTCGATGACGATTGGAGTCGTGTCGCGGCGCGCCGTTCGCCGGTTACGGACGGGTCGCGTCGCGGCACCCCGCGCGTCGGCGGTGCTATCCTGCGAAAGACGTCGCCAACATCGTGCGGCGACGTGCGGGCGGCGCAGGCAGTATCGGCGCTCGCTCCATCGAGGACGACGTCATGAACGCAGCCCATCCCCCGCATACCCTGCCCGGCGCGATTCGCGCTGATGATCTCGTCGGCTACGAGATGGTGCGTCGTCTCGTCGGCTTCCCCACGGTGAGCCGCGACTCGAATCTCGAGCTGATCGAGTGGGTGCGGCATTTCCTCGAAGGCTACGGCGCGCAAACGACGCTCACGTTCGACGACGAGCGGCGCAAGGCGAACCTGTTCGCGACGCTGCCCGCGCGCGACGGCAACGCGACGAAGCGCGGCATCGTCCTTTCCGGGCATACCGACGTGGTTCCGGTGGACGCTCAACCCTGGGATACCGATCCCTTCGTCGCGACGCTCGACGGCGACCGGCTCTATGGCCGCGGAACGGCCGACATGAAGAGCTTCTCGGCGATCGGGCTCGCGTTCGTGCCGCAATTCGTGCAACGCGGCCTCGCACGCCCGCTGCACTTCGCGTTGTCGTACGACGAGGAAGTCGGGTGCGTCGGCGTGCGCCGCCTGCTCGCCGACATCGCGACGAAAGGCATCGCGCCGGCGGGCTGCATCATCGGCGAGCCGACGGGAATGCAGCTCGTCGTCGCGAACAAGGGCCGGAAATCGTGGCGCTGCCGCGTGCGCGGCCACGAGGCGCATTCGTCGCTGACGCCGCAAGGCGTCAACGCTGTGCAGATCGCGTGCGCGCTCGTCGCGTGGATTGCGCAGCGCGCGCTCGCCTTCCGCGAGGACGGCCGCCAGGATGCGGCCTACGACGTGCCGTACACCACCCCGCACGTCGGCGTCATTCACGGCGGCACGGCGCTCAACATCGTACCGCGCGACTGCATGTTCGAGTTCGAGGTGCGCTACCTGCCGTTCGACGATCCCGATGCGTTCATGCGCGAGCTGCGCGCCTACGCCGAATCGCTGGTGCCCGCGATGCAGGCCGTCGACCCCGCGACGTACATCACATTCGAGCTGCTGTCGGAAAGCCCCGGCTTCGACAACGAGGGCCACAACCCGATGATCGCGATCGGCCACGATTGCACCGGCTCGGCCCTCGAGCACAAGGTGTCATTCGGCAGCGAAGCGGCGCTCTTCCACAAGGCGTCGATTCCCGCGGTGATCTGCGGGCCCGGTCACATCGAGCAGGCGCATCAGCCGAACGAATGGATCGGGCTCGAGCAGCTCGCCCGATGCGAAGCGTTCATGCGCCGGCTGATGGATCACCTGTGCGTCGAGTGACTGCTCGCACGTGGACGGACGGCCGCTCGGCGTGACCGAGGCAGCACCGGTCGACGTCGACTTTCCCGACCTCGGTCGTTGGGCGCGCGGCAACGTCGGCATTCCGTACGTCTGGTGCTTCGCAGCGACCTCGCGCGGACCGCGCGTGACGATCCAGGCGCTCACGCATGGCAACGAGGTGTGCGGCGCGATCGCCGTCGACTGGTTGCTGCGCCAGCGCGTGCGCCCGAGCCGCGGGTCGCTGACGCTCGTGTTCGCGAACGTCGACGCGTACCGCACGTTCGACTCCGCGACGCCATTCGCGTCGCGCTGCCTCGACGACGACTTCAACCGCCTGTGGGACGCGCCGGTGCTGAACAGCGAGCGACGATCGCGCGAACTCGACCGTGCGCGCGCGCTGCGGCCGATCTACGACGCAACCGACGTGCTGCTCGACCTGCACTCGATGACCGAGGCGTCGCCACCGCTCGCGCTTGCCGGCCGGCATCGCAAGGGTGTCGCACTCGCCCGCGCGCTCGGCATGCCGCGCGACATCGTGGTCGACGCCGGACACCGCGCCGGGAAGCGGCTGCGCGACTACGCACGCTTCGACGAACCCGACGACGCGTGCAATGCGCTCCTCGTCGAATGCGGACAGCACTGGATGCACGCATCGGCCTGCGTGGCGAAGCAGGCGATGCTCCGCTTTCTGCGGCATTGCGACGTCGTCGACCGCGCGGTGCTCGATGCGCACATCGATCCCGCGCCGCTGCCGGCGCAACGCGTGATCGACATCACCGACGTCGTGACGATCCAGAGCACGTCGTTTTCTTTCGCCTTGCCGGTGCACGGGATGATGAGCGTGGGAAAGGCGGGCACATTGCTCGCGCACGACGGCGCGCGCGAGATTCGCACGCCGTACGACGACTGCGTGCTGCTCATGCCCGCGCAACGGCCGAAGCCCGGCGAGACGGCGGTGCGGCTCGGACGGTACGTCGAGTAAGACTAACGGTCGTACCAGTAACGCCGGCTGCGCTCGCGCTCGCCGATCGCCGCGACGCGCGCCTGGTCGAACGCGACGTGGATCGCGCCCTGCAGATCGGTGCGCGGCAGCGACGCGCCGCTGTTCGCGTAGCGCGCGAGGATTTCCGCGCGCGGATGACCGAAGCGATTGTGGTAGCCCGCGGCGATCACCGCGATCTTCGGCGCGACGGCATCGACGAACGCGACGGTCGACGACGTGCGCGAGCCGTGGTGCGGGACGACGAGCACGTCGGCTCGAACGCTGGCGGCTTGCGCAAGGATCTCCGCTTCCGATCGCGCCTCGATGTCGCCGGTGATCATTGCGGCGCCGCGCGAGGTCTCGATGCGCAGCACGCAGGAGAGATCGTTCGTCTTGCGTGCCGCGTCCGCGTAGGCGTCGAGCGCCGGATGCACGAGCTCGAAGTCGACGCCGTCCCAGCGCCATCGCATGCCGGCGCTGCATCGGCGCACGGTGCCCGCTCGCCGGGCCGCGACGACGATCTCATGGTCGTCGGCCAACGAAGAGAGCACGATGCGAGCAGGCAGTGCACGCAGGATCGCGAGTGCTCCGCCTGAATGATCGCTGTCGGCATGGCTGACGATCAGCGCATCGATGTGAGACATTCCCGACGCGCGCAGGAACGGCACGACGATGCGCGCGCCGGCGTCGACGGTATCGTTGAAGCGCGGGCCGGTGTCGTAGACGAGCGTGTGGCGCGCCGTCTCGACGGCGACGGCGAGTCCCTGACCGACGTCGAGCACCGTCATTCGCACCGAACCCTCCGGTACGACGGGCGGCCGCAGAAGAACCATCGGCAGCATCCACGCGAGCCCGAGTGCCCGCCCCGGCACGCCGCGCGGGGCGAGCAGCCACAACGTTCCGGCGATGGCGATCGCAACCGACCACGTACGCGGCGCCGGGGCGGCCCACGCTGCCAGCGGCAACGCGGCCAGCCATTCGAGGTAGCGCATCAACGCGGTGAGCACGGCGTGCGCGGCCCACCATGCAGCGTCGGCGGGGACGACGATGCCGAAGAGCGCAAGCGGCACGACGCCGAGGGTGACGACCGGGATCGCCAGCGCGTTCGCGAAAGCGGACACGAGCGAAACCTGCTGGAACAGCGCGAGCGTGCCGGGCACGAGACCGAGCGTGACGACCCATTGCGCGTGCGCGCTTTCGCGCAATTCCGTGCGCAGCCGCATCGACGCGCCTTGCGCACGCGGCGTGCGAATCCGATTGCTGCCGGCGTAGAGCAGCAGCCCGACCGCACCGAACGAGAGCCAGAATCCCGGCGCGAGCGACGCCCAGGGATCGACGAAGAGAACGGCGACGAGCGACCACAGCCAGACCTGCAACGCCGTGCCGGGACGGCCCAGCCAGAGGCCGAGCGCCGCGACGACGAGCATGAGGAGCGTGCGGACGGCGGGTACTTCGGCCCCGGCGAGCAACACGTAGCCGAACGCGACGAGCGCGCCGACGAGCGCGGCAACCTTGCGTGCGGGCAGCCGCATCGTCAGCGGCGGCCAGCGTCGGGCGAGGACGAGCGCGCAGGCCCCGGCGAGCGAAGCGAAGACCGTGACGTGCAGACCCGAGATCGAGACGAGATGCGTGACGCCGGTCTTGTTAAAGACCGCCCATTGCGCCTCCGGGATGGCGCGCTGATCTCCGATCGCGAGCGCGACGAGAACGCCGGCGTACGGCGCGTCGGGCAGGGCGGCGAACACGCGCGCGCGAATGCGCTCGCGCGCACGTTGCACGTGATCGCCGGGACGGCCGACGAAGGGCGTCACGCGCGCGTTCTGCGCGCTGTCGCGCACGTAGCCGGTGGCGCGCAATCCGCGCTCGAGCAACCACGCTTCGAGATCGAATCCGTGAGGGTTGACGTTGCCGTGAGGGCGCCGAAGGCGCAGCGTCAGCGTCCACCGTTCGCCGGCGTGAACTTGTGGCGCGGGCGCCGCCGCATCGTCGCCGGGCACGCGTGGTGCGTGCCAGGCAAGCGACACGCGGCGCGGCACGTGCGCGCCTGCGGTATGCACCTGCTCGACCGCGAACGCGAAGCGCGCCGCGGCGGCGTCGTTCTGCGGCAGGTCGTCGACGATGCCGGTGACCCGGAGGTCGACGTCTTCCCAAGCTTTCGGCAACGCGTCGGCGAGCCGCAGCTCGGCGCGCCATGCGGCCAGGCCGTACCCGAACGCGGCAATGCAGGCGACGGCGAGCGTCGTGCGAAGCCAAGAGATCGACACGCGCGACGGCCATCGCGCAAGGCGCGTGGCCGATACGTTCGCTCGGTCGGGACGAGACGCGTGCGCGATGGCTGCGCACGCGAGCACGAGTGCGGCACCGGCAATCATCGCCGCATGCGCCGGCAACGCTTCCGCGAATTGCAGCAATGTCGCGCCGGCCGCGAAGGCGGCGAGGCACGGGAGCACCGGATAGCGGCGCGCTTCGTTCGTCGAGAGGTCTCGCATCGAAACGGATGCGACACCATGCGCTCCAGCGAGCGGTGATGCGATCGTCCATTCGGCCTAAACGATGCGCAGCAGCGAGGGTCCGCCTACAATCGCGGTCGGTCGAGCCTCGCCTTGGATCTTCCCGCCCTCCTCCTGCTCGCGCTCGTCGGCGCGCTGATCGGCGCCGTTGGCATCGGCGGCTTTCTCGTCGTGCCCGTGCTGGTGTTCGTGCAGGGGCGCCCGTTGCGCGAGGCGGTCATCGCGGCCGTGGTCGCGTTCGTCGGTGCCGGCGTCGTCTCGCTCGCGGTCGTGCTGCGCCAATCGCACGACATGCATAAGAGCTTGCGCCCCTTTCTCGCGGCCTGCGTGCCGGGTGCGCTCGCCGGCGCGCTCCTGCTACGCGTCATCGACGTGCGCGTGATCGGCCTGCTGATCACTGGCGCCGTAGGCGTGGCCGGCGTCGCGCAACTGCTCGGCCGGCCGCGCGTGGATTCGAATCCGAGCGACGCGCGCGCCGGCGTATCGCGCGTGGCGACGACGGTCGAAGGCGTGATCACCGGCCTCGCGTCGACGGTTACCGGCACGTCGGGGCCGCTCGTCGCGATGCCGCTGCTCGCGCTCTCCGGCGTGCCGATCCGCGAGCGCATTCGCGCGGGTCAGGTCGCGCAGTTGCCGATCGCGCTGACGGCGGCGCTGGTCCTGGTGACGGCGGGTGCGATCGCGTGGAGCGTCGCGTTGACTTGCGCAGTCGCGCTGGCGATCGGCGTGCTCGCCGGCATGCGCGTCACGCCGCGCGTGTCGCCCACCATTCTGGCGCGCGTGGCGGCGCTGCTCATGCTCGCAACCGCCGGGGCGATGCTGGTCTCGACGCTCGGCTGACGCGCGTCAGGGATGCGGGTAGATGATCAGCTGCGTGCAGCGGAACAGCGCGATCCTGCGCTGATCTTCCTTGCGCAGGACCGTCGCGTCCCACACCTGCGTGGTGCGGCCGAGATGCACGACTTCCGCGGTGCATGCGAGCGTTCCCTCACGCGCCGTGCCGAGGAAGTTCGTCTTGAGCTCGATCGTCGTGAAATTGGATGCGCCGTCCGGGAGGTGCGCGAGGCAGCCGTAGCCGCACGCGGTGTCGGCGAGCGCGACGATGCTCGCCGCGTGCAGATAACCGTTGGGCGCGAGCAGCTCGGGCCGCAACGTCACTTCGGCGTCGAGCCGGCCTTCGGCGAACGACGTCACGCGAAAGCCGATGAGTCCGGGCAACCGCCCGTCGCCGCGGCGATTCGCGGCATCGAGCGTGAAATCGGAGCGAAGCGCCATCGACGCGCTCACGTCACGCCGCGCGCGGCGACGCGGCGAGCGCTGCGCGCAGATCGGCGAGGAGTCGATCGACGGCCTCGGGCGTGGTGTCCCACGAGCACATCAGGCGAACGCCGGTCTCGCCGACGAAGACGTAGAAGCGCCAGTCTTTCGCGTGCAACGCGTCGATCGCGTGCTTCGGCAGGTCGACGAACACGCCGTTGGCCTCGACCGGCGCGAGCAGATGCGCTTCGTCGATGTCCGCGAGTCCCTCGGCGAGCCGCGCCGCCATCGCGTTCGCGTGTGCGGCGTGCCGCAACCACGTGCCGTCGGCGAGTACGCCGAGCCACGGGGCCGCGAGGAAGCGCATCTTCGAGGCGAGCTGCCCGGCCTGCTTGCGCCTTCGCGCGAATTCGTCGCCCAGGTCGTGATCGAAAAAGAGGATCGCTTCACCGGCGGGCAGCCCGTTCTTCGTGCCGCCGAGACACAGGACGTCGACGCCCGCGCGCCACGACAGCTGCGCGGGTGTTCCATGCTGCGCAGCGACCGCGTTCGCAAAGCGCGCACCGTCCACCTGGACGCGCAGCCCGCGCGCGTGCGCCGCATCGCAAAGCGCAACCAGCTCGTGTTGCCGGTAGACCGTGCCGAGCTCGGTTGCCTGAGTGAGCGACAGCGCGCGCGGCCGCGACGAATGCTCGTCGTGCGGCGTCACGCATTTGTCGACGACGGAAGCGGGCGTCAGCTTCGCGAGCGGCGTGTCGATCACGACGAGCTTCGCGCCGCCGCTCATGAATTCGGGGCCGCCGCATTCGTCGACGTTCACGTGCGCCATCGCGTGGCAGAGGATCGCGTCGGTGCTGCGGCAAAGTGCAGCGAGCGCGAGCGAATTCGCCGCAGTGCCGTTGAAGACGAAGAAGACGTCGCAGTCGATCTCGAACGCGTGGCGAATCGCGTCGATCGCTGCGCGCGTCCAGTCGTCGGCGCCGTAGCCCGGCGCGTGCCCGTGATTCGCGGCCTCGAGCGCGCGCCAGGCTTCGGGACAGATGCCCGCGTAGTTGTCGCTTGCGAATTGAGGAGGAAGTCCGCGGGTCACAACCGTTCGCCGACCCACTGCGGCACCGACTGCAGCGCCTTGGGCAGCGCCGACGGATTCGACCCGCCGGCCTGCGCCATGTCGGGCCGGCCGCCGCCCTTGCCGCCCACCTGCTGAGCGACATGGTTGACGAGCTCGCCGGCCTTCACCCTGCCGGTGAGATCGCTCGTCACACCGGCGATCAGCGTCACGCGGCCGTCGTTCACGCTCGCGAGCACGATCGCGGCACTCTTCAACTTGTCCTTCAGCTTGTCGATCGTCTCGCGCAGCGCCTTGGCGTCGCTGCCGTCGAGCATCGCGGCCACGACCTTCGCGCCATTCACTTCGATCGCACGATCGGCGAGATCCTCGCCGGCGCTCGCCGCCGCTCTTGCCTTAAGCCGCGCGAGCTCGCGCTCCGCCGTGCGCGCGGCTTCCTGCAATTGCGCGATGCGCGTCTCGAGCTCGGCGATCGGCGCCCTCAAAAGCTGCGCGGCGTTCGCGAGCGTCGCCTCCTGCTTCTGCACGTAGTCGAGCGCGCCCTTGCCGGTGACCGCCTCGACGCGGCGAATGCCCGCGGCGACGCCGCCTTCCGACACGATCTTGAAAAGGCCGATGTCGCCGGTGCGTGCGACGTGCGTGCCGCCGCAAAGCTCGCGCGACGTGCCGATGTCGAGCACGCGCACCTCGTCGCCGTACTTCTCGCCGAACAGCATCATCGCCCCGGACTTCTGCGCCTCGGCAATCGGCATCGTGCGCGCGGCGACGGCCGCATTGTCCAGGATCTCGGCGTTGACGATCGCCTCGACGCGGCGGATTTGGTCGTCGGTGAGCGGCGTGTCGTGCGCGAAGTCGAAGCGGGTCTTCGTGGCATCGACGAGCGAGCCCTTCTGCTGCACGTGCTCGCCCAGCACCTCGCGCAGCGCCTTGTGCATCAGATGCGTCGCCGAATGGTTGCGCATGGTGCGCGCACGCGCGTCGGCGTCGACGGATGCGGTGACGCGATCGCCCTCCTTCAGCTCGCCGTTCTTCATCTCCCCGACGTGACCGACGACGTCGGGCTGGACCTTCTGCGCGTCCTCGACGTTGAAGAGCGTCAGGCACGCGCCCCACTTCGACAGCTCGCCGCGATCGCCGACCTGGCCCCCCGATTCGGCGTAGAACGGCGTGCGGTCGAGCACGACGACGCCGCGCTCGCCGGTGACGAGCGATTCGACGCGCTCGCCCTCGCGATACAACGCGACGACGCGGCCTTCCTCGGACAGCGATTCGTAGCCGCGAAACGTCGTCTTGGGTCCTTCGTAGGGCAACGCCTCGCCGGACTTGAATTGCGACGCCGCGCGTGCGCGCTCGCGTTGCGCGCTCATCGCGCGATCGAAGCCTTCCTCGTCGACGCCGATGCCGCGTTCGCGGGCGACGTCCGCGGTCAGGTCGAGTGGGAAGCCGAACGTGTCGTAGAGCGTGAACGCGGTCCGACCGTCGAGAACGCGAGTGCCCTCCGCGAGCGCCGCATCGAGGATCTTCATTCCGTTCTCGAGCGTCTCGCCGAAGCGCTCCTCCTCGGTCTTCAGCACGCGCGCGACGCGTTCCTTGTCGCGCGTGAGCTCCGGGTACGCCGCGCCCATCTCGCGATCGAGGTCGTCCACCAGCGTGTAGAAGAACGGCTGCTTCTGCCCGAGCTTGTAGCCGTGCCGGATGGCGCGACGGATGATCCGGCGCAGCACGTAGCCGCGGCCTTCGCTCGCCGGGATGACGCCGTCGACGATCAGGAACGCGCACGCTCGGATGTGGTCGGCGATGACCTTGAGCGACGGGCTGTCGAGATCGCTCGCGTACGTCGCGCGCGCCGCAGCCTTGATCAACGAAACGAAAAGGTCGATCTCGTAATTCGAATGCACGTGCTGCAGCACCGCCGCGAGGCGCTCGAGCCCCATGCCCGTGTCGACGCAGGGCTTGGGCAGCGGCGTCATCGTGAAGCCGTCCCCACTCTTCTGCCGGTCGAACTGCATGAAGACGAGGTTCCAGATCTCGATGTAGCGGTCCCCCTCGGCATCGGCCGAGCCGGGCGGTCCGCCGAAGACGTCGGGACCGTGGTCGTAGAAGACTTCCGAGCACGGACCGCAGGGGCCGGTGTCCGCCATCTGCCAGAAGTTGTCGCTCGCGTACTTGGCGCCCTTGTTGTCGCCGATGCGGATGCAGCGCTCGGGCAGGACGCCGACGTCACGCGTCCAGAGGTCGTATGCCTCGTCGTCGTCGATGTAGACAGTCACCCACAGCCGCTCGGGCGGCAGGCCGTAGTGCTTCGTCAGGAGCTCCCAGGCGAAGCGGATCGCGTCGCGCTTGAAGTAGTCGCCGAAGCTGAAGTTGCCGAGCATCTCGAAGAACGTGTGGTGCCGCGCCGTGTAGCCGACGTTCTCGAGGTCGTTGTGCTTGCCGCCCGCGCGCACGCACCGCTGCGCCGTCGTCGCGCGCGTGTACGGCCGCGTTTCGCGCCCGGTGAACACGTCCTTGAACTGCACCATCCCCGAGTTCGTGAAGAGCAGCGTCGGATCGTTCGCCGGCACCAGCGAGGAGCTCGGGACGTGCGTGTGCCCCTTCGAGACGAAGAAGTCGATGAACTGGCGGCGGATGTCGGAGACCTTCATGCGCTTCCCGTCGCGGGCGCGGGCGCGCCCGCGAGCCCGCGGAACTCGGCCGAAATCAAAGCCTTAGATTATATCGCGGCGAACGCCGCTTTCGCTGTCCGCGCTGCATCGATGCAGCGCCCTATGCATCGACGCTTACGGCTCCGACCCCGACGTCGCTGCCTGTGCGTCGCGTTCGGCGCGCATCTGCGCACGGCGCGCGGTCGCAGGAGCGTACCCGCGTGCGATCAGGAAGCGCACGCGCCGCGCGCGGTCGCGATCGTCGCTCGGCACGTTCGGAAAGCGGCGCGCGAGAAGCGCCAGCGCTTCGTCGATTTCGTCGCGGCCGGCGAGCGCGTCGAGCGCCTCGCGGGTGACTTCGCCGTCGACGCCGCGCTCGCGCAGTGCGTAGGCGATCGCGCGCTTGCCGTAGCGACCGGCCCTTTGGGCGACGAGCGCGTGCGCGAAGCGCGCATCCGACAGATAGCCGTCGCGCTCGAGCGCATCGAGTACGCCTGCGATGTCGGCGGCGTTACCGCCGCGGCGCGCGAGCCGCAGCTCGAGCTCGCTCCGCGCATGTTCGCGCCGAGCGAGAAGCCGCAGCGCGGCCTGGCGCAACTCGGCGGGCGTCGGTGCCCGCCGCGGCTCAGCCTTCGCCGCCGCTGCTGCCGCCGACGCGCGCGACGCCGACCGCATCGCGAATCTTCCCTTCGATTTCCTGCGCGATCTCCGGATGCTCGCGCAGGAATTCGCGCGCATTGTCCTTGCCTTGCCCGATGCGATCGCCGTTGTACGAGTACCACGCGCCCGACTTCTCGACGATGCGGTGGTTGACGCCGAGCTCGATGATCTCGCCTTCGCGGCTGATGCCCTCGCCGTACAGGATGTCGAAGAGCGCCTCCCGGAATGGCGGCGACACCTTGTTCTTGACGACCTTGACGCGCGTTTCGTTGCCGATGACCTCGTCACCCTTCTTGATCGAACCGATGCGCCGGATGTCGAGGCGCACCGACGCGTAGAACTTGAGCGCATTGCCGCCGGTGGTCGTTTCGGGATTGCCGAACATCACGCCGATCTTCATGCGGATCTGGTTGATGAAGATCACCAGCACGTTCGCGCGCTTGATGTTGGCGGTGAGCTTGCGCAATGCCTGGCTCATCAGGCGCGCCTGCAGGCCGGGCAATTGGTCGCCCATCTCGCCTTCGATCTCGGCCTTCGGCACGAGCGCGGCGACCGAGTCGATGACGATGATGTCGACGCCGCCGGAACGCACCAGCATGTCGGCGATCTCGAGCGCCTGTTCGCCCGTGTCGGGTTGCGAGATCAGCAGGTCCCCGACGTTCACGCCGAGTTTCTGCGCATACGTGGGGTCGAGCGCGTTCTCCGCGTCGATGTACGCGGCGGTGCCGCCCACTTTCTGCACCTCGGCCACGACCTGCAGACAAAGCGTCGTCTTGCCCGACGATTCGGGACCGTAGACCTCGACGACGCGGCCGCGCGGCAGGCCGCCCACGCCGAGCGCGATGTCGAGGCCGAGCGAGCCCGTGGAGACGACGGTCAGATCGTTCTGGATCTGCGCGTCGCCCATTTTCATGATCGAGCCCTTGCCGAACTGCTTCTCGATCTGTGCGAGCGCCGCGGCGAGCGCCTTGCTTTTCTGGTCGTCCATGGGGCTGTCGAGAGGGGGCATGACGGGGACTCCTGGGTGTCGGGTTCGGCGGGCGGCGGCTTTTTGTCAGCGCGGCGCGAATGGTGCCATGGAACGATCGTTCGATGCAAGCAGACTTTTGGCCGAAGCGGACGTCGTCGTGGCCGTGAGCCGCCAAAGCCGCCGCCCAGCCGTCAACCGGGCGCCACGCGGGCGTCGAGGATCCGCAGGAACCCCTCGAGCGCCGCGCGCACCGCCGCCGCGCGCACCGCGGCGCGGTCGCCGGTGAAATGCCGCGTCGCCGTCACCGGAGGCCCGCCCGGCAATACCCAGCCGAAGCACACGGTCCCCACCGGCTTGTCTGCACTGCCGCCGTCGGGACCGGCGATGCCGGTGACCGAGAGCGCGCACGCCGCGTGACTATGCGCAACGGCGCCTTCCGCCATTTCCCGCGCGACCGCCTCCGACACCGCGCCGAGCGCAGCGATCGTCTCGCGCGCCACGCCGAGCAGCTCGGACTTGGCGTCGTTCGAATAGGTGACGAAGCCGCACTCGAACCATGCCGAGCTTCCGGCAACGTCGGTGATCACCCCGGCGATGAGCCCGCCCGTGCAGGATTCCGCCGTTGCAATGCACAGCCCGTGGCGGCGAAGTGCGCTGCCGAACTCGATGGCGAGCGTACGAAACCCGGCCGTGTCTGAATCTACTGGCATTCGTCTGGACGCGCGCGATAATGGTATGCGTACACGGTGCGGAAGCCGAACTTGCGGTACACGGCGAGCGCCGGTGCGTTGTCCTCGTTCACCTGCAGGTACGCCTGCGTCGCGCCGCGCTCGCGCGCCCACGCCAGCAAGACGGCCACGATCGCCGTTGCGATGCCCCGCCCCCGCATGGCGTGCGTCGTCACCATATCGTAGACCCCCGCGAGCGAATCCTCGAGCGTGACTTGTCCGCTCGCGACGGTGCGGCCGTCGATGCGCGCGACGACGCCTTGCACCGCGAGCGGCGTGTGCGCGAGGCGCTCGAGATGCGCGGCGCGTTGTGCGGCACTCGATCCGCGCAACGTTGCGACCGCCTCGACGAAGTCGACCATCGGCAGCACGGCGATGTCGACGGCGTCGACGTCCTCGACATCGATCGGCGCGGCGAGCGGCGCCGACTGCACGAGCGTCGGATCGAACGCGACGTAACCGCGGCGCGCGAGCGCGTCGTCGAGTTCGGGGGGACGGCAGAACGGCGTGATGCGGAAGAGCGTAGGCAAATCGTGCGCTCGGTAGACGCGCTCGCAATGCGCGATCTTCTCCATGAGCGGCAGTGTCGAGCCGAAATGCGGCTGGACGCTGCGTCCGCGCTTCGCCTTGCCCGGCGAGAGGCGAAGCAGCCAACCGTCGTGGAACAACTGGCGCCGGGTCTGCACCGCGTTGAGACCCGCTTCCTCGATGCGCGCCGCCGCTACGTCGATCACCATCGAACGACGCGCTGCACGATCGCGAGCACGAGCAGCGTATAGCCCGCGGCGAGGAAATCGTCGGCCATCACGCCGGTGCCGCTCTTCATCGCCCGATCGACCTGGCGGATCGGTGGCGGCTTGATGACGTCGAAGAAACGGAAGAGCACGAACGCGAGCGCCTGTCGTACAGGATCGGCCCCCGCGAAGAACAGCACGAGGAGAAACGCCGCGATCTCGTCGATGACGATGCTGCCGTGATCGGCGACCCCGAGATCGCGCGCGGTGACGCCGGCCGCCCACGCGCCGACGATCGCGACCGCGACAATGGTCGCGAGCCAGCCAAGCGTGTTCGCATAAGTGTCGAGCAGCCAGGCGATCGGCCACGCCACGAGCGTACCGACGGTGCCGGGCGCAACCGGCGCGAGGCCGGCGCCGCAGCCGAGCGCGATCAGATGCGCCGGATGGCGCAGGAGGAACGCGACGGTCGGACGCGCGATCGGCATCCCGGGCGACGCGATCATCGCGTGCGACTCACGCGGGCGCGAAATGGTCGAATGCGCGTGGCAGCGCGCTCATCGCCGCGCCCGTTTCGTCGCGCACCACGAGTCCCGCCGAGGCCGTGATCGCGCCGATTCGCGTCAACGCGAGCGAGAGGTCATGCGCAACCGCATCGATGCGCGCTCGCAGCGCCGGCGCGGCGGTGAAGCAAAGCTCGTAATCGTCGCCACCCGCAAGCAGGCACGCGAGCGCGACGTCGCGGCCGCTGCCGCGCATTCGAGCGCGCAACGCAGCGCTGGCCGGCAGCGCGGCGACATCGAGCGTCGCGCCGACCTGCGACATCTCGAGGATGTGTCCGAGATCGCCGGTGAGCCCGTCCGACACGTCGATCGCGGCTGATGCCATCCCGCGCAGTGCCATGCCGAGCGCGACACGCGGTTGCGGCGCATCGAGCCGCTCGCCTGCAACGTGCAGCGCATCCGCGTCGACGTCGATTCGACCGAGCCGTGCGGCGAGCCCGAGCGCCGCGTCGCCGAGGGTCCCCGACACATAGACGTCGTCGCCGGGCTTCGCGCCGTCGCGCGTGATCGCCTGTCCCGCGGGCACGTCGCCCAACACCGTGACGCAGAGGGTCAGCGGCCCGCGCGTCGTATCGCCGCCGATCAGCTCCACGTCGTAGCGCGCGGCCAATGCGTCGAATCCGCGCATGAACGCCGACAGCCAGTCGGTGTCGCTCGTCGGCAATGCGCCGGCGAGCAGCGCATAGCGCGGGCGCGCCCCCATCGCCGCGAGATCGGAGAGGTTGACCGCCAGCGTTTTGTGGCCGAGCTGCTGCGGATCCGCAAACGCCGCGAAATGCCGTCCCTCGACCAGCATGTCGACGGACGCGACGCACTCCATCCCCGGCTCGAAGGCGACGACCGCGCCGTCGTCGCCGATGCCCACGCGCACGTCGGCGCGTCGCGGCCTACGCGCGAAGTGGTGCGCGATCAGCGCGAACTCGTTCACATGCCGTCCGTCGCGAATTCTTCGCGGTCACGCGCCGCGCAGCGCGCGAATCTCGTCGGCGCGAAGCCTCGCCGCCACGCGGTCGAGCACCGCGTTCACGAACTTGTGCCCATCGGTGCCGCCGTAACGCTTCGCGAGCTCGATGCCCTCGCTGATCACGACGCGGTACGGAATCTCGAGCCGATGCGCGAGCTCCCACGTCCCGATCACGAGCAGCGCGCGCTCGATCGGCGCGAGTCCGTCGACACGGCGGTCGACATCGGGCGAAAGCGTATCGAGGAGGTCGTCGTAGCCGCGCGTGACGCCACGCCACAACGCGCGGAAATACTCGCGGTCGGCATCGGCGAATTCCGGGTCCGCCTCGAGCGACGCGGCGATCTCGTCCGCGTCGCCGTGCCCGACCTGTCGCTCGTAGAGACCCTTAAGCGCCAGCTCGCGCGCCCGGCGTCTGCGCGGATTGGGACTTTGCGCGCTCACCGTCGATCGATCGCGTCGAGAAGGTTGGCGAGCTCGAGCGCCGCCTGCGCGGCCTCTGCGCCCTTGGTCGCCATGCGGGCCTCCGCCTGCGCGTCGGTGTCGCAGGTGAGGATGCCGTTGCCGATCGGCACGCCGAACTCCAGCGCGACGCTCGCGACGCCGGCGGCGGACTCGTTGGCCACGATGTCGAAGTGATAGGTGTCGCCCCGGATCACCGCGCCGAGCGCGACGAGCACGTCGTAGTCGCCGCTTTGCGCGAGCCGTTGCAGCGCAAGCGGAATTTCCAGCGCGCCAGGCACCGCGAGGAGCGTGATGCGCTCCTCCGCGACACCTGCTTCCGCGAGCGCGCGCAACGCGCCCTTCAAAAGGCCGGCGCCGATCGAGGGATTGAAGCGGGATTGGACGATGGCGACGCGACGCTCGTCGCCGCGGGCATTCGATTCGAGGCGCTCGATGGGCATGGCAGTGGGCGAACGGACAAAATGGGCGGCCGCAGCGATGCGGCCCGACGAAAGCTACGACGCGCGGCGCGCGGGCGGAGTTTCTTCGTAACCCGTCACCTCCAGGTCGAAGCCCGCCATGCTCGGCATTTTGCGCTGACGCGCGAGGAGCCGCATCTTGCCGACGTGCAGGTCGCGCAGGATCTGCGCACCGATGCCGTAGTTGCGCAGGTCCATCTTCTGCGGCACCTGCGGCTTGCCGGCGATCGCGCGCTCGCGCAACTCGCGCGCGCTTTCCGGTCGATGCAGCAACACGATCACGCCGCGGCCGGCGTCGGCGATCGCGCGCTGCGCCTCGAGAACGCTCCAGGCGTGCGCTTCGCTTTCGGAGTCGAGGAGATCGATGATCGACAATGGCTCGTGCACGCGCACGAGCGTGTCCACGTCGGGCGAGATCGGACCGCGCACGAGCGCGAGATGCGTCGCGTCGGACAGCTTGTCGCGGTACACGACGAGTCGAAATGCGCCGACGGGTGTGATGAGCGGCCGTTCGGCGACGCGCTCGACCAGCCGCTCGGTGCGCGCGCGGTGGTGGATGAGGTCGGCGATCGCGCCGATTCGCAGCCCGTGCGTGCGCGCGAACACTTCGAGGTCGGGCAGGCGCGCCATCGTGCCGTCGTCGTTCATGATCTCGCATAACACCGCCGCGGGCGACAGACCGGCGAGTCGCGCGAGATCGCAGCACGCCTCGGTATGGCCGGCGCGGACGAGCACGCCGCCCGCTTGCGCGATCAGCGGGAAGACGTGGCCCGGCTGCACGATGTCGTCGGGTGTCGCGTTCGCCGCCGCGGCCACGCGAATCGTGTGCGCGCGGTCGGCCGCCGAAATTCCGGTCGTCACGCCGTTCGCCGCTTCGATCGACACGGTGAAGTTCGTTCCGTGCACCGACCGGTTCGTCGCGGTCATCGGCGCGAGGTCGAGCTGGCGCGCGCGTTCCTCGGTGACCGGCATGCAGACCAGTCCGCGGCCGAAGCGTGCCATGAAGTTGATCGCGTCGGGCGTGACGTGATCGGCGGCGAGGACGAGGTCGCCCTCGTTCTCCCGATCCTCCTCGTCGACGAGGACGACCATGCGGCCGGCCTTGAGGTCGGCGACGATGTCGGCGATGGGAGCGATCGGCATGTCACCGTTCTCCGAAGAGCGCGAGCGTCGCGCTCGTCAACGCGCTCTTCGCATCCACGTAATCGAGCACGACGCTGTAGTGATTTTCGCCGGCGACGCGCATCGGTCCGCGCGCGCCTGGCGGTCGGTTGCGCGGCCACGCGGCCCACAGCAGGTCGGTCTGCCGCACGAACTCCGACGTTTCGTCGGCGCCGACCGCGATCAGCAGCGGCGCATCGGTAGCGGGCGTCTTGGCCACGGGCGAGAGTGCGCGCGCACGCGCGCCGTCGAGCTTGAAGTCGACGTTGTGCGAGAAGTGCACGAGCGGCGAGAGATCGTGCACGCCCGACAGCGAAATACCGCCGACGAACGGCGCGCGCGCGAAATCGTCGGAGCGCCAGTCGAGCGTGTACATCATCGCCGTCAGGTGCCCGCCTGCGGAATGGCCGCCGATCACGAGCGGCGTCGGCAAGCCCCGTTGCGGTCCTTCGCGCGCGACCCAGCGCACCGCGCGCCGACACTGGTCGACGATCGCCTCGATCGCCGCGCTCGGGCAGAGCGCGTAGTTGATCGTGGCGACGGCGTAGCCCGCCTCCACGAACGCCGGCGCGACGAACGCGTAGTCCGATTTGTCGAGCGCGCGCCACCAGCCCCCGTGAATGAACGCGAGCGTGCCGCGCGGACGTTCCGACGGTCGAAAGATATCGAGCGTCTCGTTGGGCCCGTCGCCGTAGCGAACGTCGAGGTCGGGCCGCAACGCGTGGATCGCAGCTTGCGAGCGCTCGACCCATTCGTCGAGCCAGCGCTGATGGTCGGGAACGGCGGCGCGATTGTTGTAGCCGCGCTCGACGGCTTCCGGCGTGAGCTCTTCGACTGTCGACATGTCGGCGCTATTGCGCGGCCTGCGCCGGCGGCAGGATCTCGACCCAAAGCGGCGTGAGGCTGGCGATGCGGCCTTCGAGCCGATCGCCGGGCACGACCGGCCCGACGCCCGCCGGCGTGCCGGTGAAGATCAAATCGCCGGGCTCGAGGCGATACATTCGGGTCAGGAATTCGATCATGTGCGGCACGTCCCAGATCATGTCGGAAAGATCGCCGTGCTGACGCCGCTCGCCGTTGACGAGAAGCGTCACTTCGCCCTTGGTCAGCACGCCGGTCGCGGTCACCGGATGGATCGGCGCGATCGGCGCCGCCTGCGCGAACGACTTGCCGATGTCCCACGGCCGCTTCTTCTCGCGCATGTCGTGCTGCAGGTCGCGCCGCGTCATGTCGAGCCCCGTCGCGTAGCCGAACACCAGCGATTGCGCGTCCGCCGCCTTCACGTTGGCGCCGCTCTTGCCGATCGCGACGACGAGCTCCAGCTCGTAATGGAAGTTCTTCGTTGCCATCGGGTACGCGATGCGCGCGACCTCGGGTGGCCGCGCCGGCACGATCGCGTCGGCCGCCTTGGTGAAGAAGAACGGCGGCTCCTTCGTCGCGTCACCCCCCATCTCCTTGGCGTGCTCCGCGTAGTTGCGTCCCACGCAAAAGATGTGACGGACGGGAAACGGCGGACCGTCGACCACCGGCACCGCGGGCGGGTCCCACAAGGGAATCGCGTATTGCATCGTTCTACGGGCTCCTCATTCGGCGTCGGGTTGTTTCGCCGGTGCGGCGCTCGCGAACCCCGGCAGCGCATTGCATTCGGACTCGATTCGCACCAGCGTCGGATACGGCGAGAGATCGATCGAGAAGCGCCGCGCGTTCGCGAGTTGCGGCACGAGGCAGACGTCGGCGAGCGTCGGCGCATCGCCGTGGCAGAAGCGACCGGTCGCCGGATCGCGCGAGAGCGACTTCTCGAGCGCCTCGAAGCCGACGTCGATCCAGTAGCGGTACCAGCCGTCCTTCTGCTCGCGCGACACGCCCAGCGTGCCGATCAGGTAGTTCAGCACGCGCAGGTTGTTCAGCGGATGGATCTCGCAGGCGATCGCGAGCGCGATCGAGCGCACGCGCGCACGTCCTTCCGGGTCCGCCGGCAAAAGGGGCGGTTGCGGATGCGTCTCGTCGAGGAATTCGACGATCGCGAGCGATTGCGTGAGCACGTTGCCGTCGTCGAGCGCGAGCGCAGGCACGAGCCCCTGCGGGTTGAGCGCGAGGTAGTCCTGCGCGCGCTGGTTGCCCATGCGCAAATGGACGAACGTCCGCTCGTCGGGGATGACGCCCTTCAGGTTGAGCGCGATACGTACGCGATAGGCCGCCGAGGACCGGAAGTAGTCGTAGAGGCGCATCCCCGCAGTATGTCAGAACGCGGAGTGAGCGCGGCCGGGAACAGGCGCTCGCAGGCGCACGGCGCTGCGCGAATCAGAACGCCGAGATGCCGGTCTGCGCGCGCCCGAGGATCAGTGCGTGGATGTCGTGCGTGCCCTCGTACGTATTGACCGTCTCGAGGTTCAGCATGTGGCGAATCACGTTGAACTCGTCGACGATGCCGTTGCCGCCGTGCATGTCGCGCGCCATCCGCGCGATCTCGAGCGCCTTGCCGCAATTGTTGCGCTTGAGGATCGACGTGATCTCGGGGGCGGCCTGTCCTTCGTCCTTCAGCCGGCCGAGGCGCAGGCAACCCTGCAGGCCGAGCGCGATTTCGGTCTGCATGTCGGCGAGCTTGCGCTGAATCAGCTGATTGGCCGCGAGCGGGCGGCCGAACTGCTTGCGGTCGAGCACGTACTGCCGCGCCTGGTGCCAGCACGCTTCCGCCGCACCGAGGACGCCCCACGCGATGCCGTAGCGCGCGTTATTGAGACAACCCATCGGCCCCTTGAGACCCTTGACGTCGGGCAGCAGGTTCTCGCGCGGCACGAACACGTCGTCCATGACGATCTCGCCGGTGATCGACGCGCGCAGCGAGAACTTGCCTTCGATCTTGGGCGCCGACAGGCCCTTCATGCCCTTCTCGAGCACGAAGCCGTGGACGACGCCGTCGAGCTTGGCCCAGACGACGAAGATGTCGGCGATCGGCGAGTTGGAAATCCACGTCTTCGCGCCGCTCAGTCGATAGCCGCCGTCGACTGCCCGTGCGCGCGTCTCCATCGATCCGGGATCGGAGCCGTGGTTCGGCTCGGTCAGGCCGAAGCAGCCGATCTTCTCGCCGCGCGCGAGCGGCGGCAGGTACTGCGCACGCTGCGCCTCGGACCCGTACGCGTGGATCGGATACATGACGAGCGAGCTCTGCACGCTCATCATCGAGCGGTAGCCCGAATCGACGCGCTCGACTTCGCGCGCAACGAGCCCGTAGCAGACGTAATTGAGCCCGGCGCCGCCGTATTCGGCGGGGATCGTGAGGCCGAGCAGGCCGATCTCGCCCATCTCGCGGAAGATCGCGGGGTCGGTGCTTTCGTTGCGAAACGCGTCGCGCACGCGCGGCGCGAGCCTTTCCTGCGCGTAGTCGTGCGCCGTATCGCGCACCATCCGCTCGTCCTCGCCGAGCTGGCGCTCGAAGAGCAGCGGATCGTCCCACTGGAAATCGGGCTTGCTCGTGCGGATCGCGTCGCGTGCGTTCATCGTCGTTGGCCGCGTTCAGGGTTGGCCCGGCCACGATAGCAGATCCGCGCGGCGGCGAGCGCCGGTCGACTTCGCATGGATCAAGTCCCCACCGATTCGCCGCGACGCGCCCCACGCCTCGTCAATCGTCCGGATGGACTAGGTCGTCTTGCCGATTGGGACGGTGACGCACCGCCGCGCAGCATGCGTGCATGTCGCGCGTCCCACTCTCCGGTTTCACGCTGCTCGAGCTCATGGTCGGCCTCGCGATCACCGCGATCGTTTTCGCCGTCGGCGTGCCCGGGCTCGGCGGTTATCTCGCCGAGCAACGCGTGCACGACCGCGCCGACGCCCTCTTACGCACGCTGCAGGTGGCGCGAAGCGAGGCGATCAAGCGCGGCGAGCGCGTCGACGTATGTCCCGGCGCGGGTGGCAACTGCGCGACGGTCTCCACGCCATGGGAAGGTGGCTGGCGGGTCGTCGCCGACACGGCGCGAGGCGGCGTGGCGGCGATCGCCACCGAGCACGCGGCCGCGTCGGGGATCACCATTCGCGGCAACCGGCCGCTCGCCGATTACGTCTCGTACACCAGCGCGGGCCACGCCCGGCGCTTCGACGGCGCGCTGCAGATGGGAACGTTCACGGTTTGCGCACCCGGTCAGCGCATGCGCAAGGTGATCCTCGCGAGCAGTGGTCGCGTACGGCTCGAGACCGCGACCGAGGTGTGCCCGTGAAAGTCGTCGGGCGACGCCTTCGGGCGTTCACGCTGATCGAAACGATGATCGTCGTTGCGATCGTCGCCACTCTGGCCACCCTCGCCGTGCCCGGCTACGCCGACTACGTCCGGCGCAGCCGCATCCTCGAAGCGGCGGCGCGGCTCTCCGACGCGGCGGCACGCATGCAGGAGCATTTTCTCGACGAGCGCACGTTCGTCGACGCGACCGGTGCTTGCGCGATCGCCCCGCCCGCGAGCGCGGCGGCCGATGCGTTCGCGTTGACGTGCACGGCGTCCAGCGCCGCGTTCGTCTACACGGCGAGCGGCCGCGCGGACAAGGGCATGAGCGCGTTCACCTACGCGATCGACCAGACGGGTACGCGCACGACGATCTCGGTGCCGTCGGGTTGGGCGCGCAGCGCCGACTGCTGGACGACCCGCGCCGATGGCACATGCGCATGAGCGCATCGCGCGAGGCACGGCGTGGCGAATCGATCTGCCAGCCCCAGGAGGGCGCCCGAAGGGCCGCCTCTACGCGCGATGGCAGGGAGGCCGACGCGCCGCCAGCCGCATGGCTGCAATGTACCAAGGAGGCCGACGCGTGAGCACGATGAATCACGCGCGGGGTGCGTTCCTGCTCGAAGCGCTCGTCGCCGTCGTGATTTTCTCGCTCGCGCTGCTCGGGCTCGCCGCGGCCATGGCGGGCGCCCTTCGCCAGGCGGGCGCCGCGCAGTGGCGCGGCGAGGCGGTCGACGCGGGTGCGTCGACGCTCGCCCGCATGAGCGTCGAGGATCCGGCGACGCTCGCCGCCCGCTACGACGCGGTCGCCGACGGCGACGGTTACCGGACGCTCCTCGCGCGCGCCTTGCGCCTGCCCGGCGTCTCGGCTTCGTCGAACCGCCCCGAGGTCGCCATCGTCGACGACGCCGATCACCGCCGCATCCTCGTCACGCTGTTCTGGCAACTGCCGGGCGATACGCGCATCCATCACGCGCGCATCGGCACCGTGCTGCCTGCCCCGTGAAACGTCGTCTAACCGTCGATCGGAAGCGGGGGGCGTTCGCCGCGAGCATCACGGGAACGTCGCTCGTCGACGTGCTCGTCGGCCTCGTCGTCGCTCTACTCGCAATCGTCGTCGTGTATCGCGCGTTCGCTGCGCTCGACACGCTTCGTCGTCGTGCGGCCGACGCGTCTGACGCACAAGTCGCCGCGATGTTCGCGCTCGACACGCTGATCACGCAAATCGGCAATGCGGGTGCAGGGTGGTTCGCCGCGGCCCCCTGGCTCGAAAGCTGCCCGGCGTCGGCCGACGTCGCGACGACGCTGCGCCCCGTCGCCGTGCTGATTGCCGACGGCGGCGCAGCCGATCGCCCCGATGCGATCGCACTTCGCCAGGCGGTCGCACCGGTGGGGGCGATCGGCGCCGCATTCGCTGCGGCGGCGCCTCTGGGCACGGCGTTCGACATCGAAGCCTCGAGCGGCTTCGACGTCGGCAACCGCATCGTCGCGGTCAGCCGCACCGGCGCGTGCGCACTTGCCGAGGTGACGTCGCGAACGTCGCCCGCGCCCGGCGTGCTGCGGGTGGCGCATACGGCGGTCACGACCGACTTTCCGCTGTCGAGCGTCCTGCTCGATCTCGGGCCCGCCGGATCGGCGTCGGCGCTTCGCTTCGACGTGTCGTCGGGGACGCTGCGCAGCACCGACATCGCGAACGGCGACGCACCGGTCCCGCTCGCCACCAACATCGTCAACCTCAAGTTTCAGTACGGCGTCGACAGCGACGGCGACGGCGCCCTCGACACGTGGGTCCCGGCCGGCACGTCGGGGCCGTGGTCGGCGCCGGTGCTGCTCGCGGCACCGCGCACGACGCTTGCGCGCATTGCCGCGGTACGCGTCGGGCTCATCGTGCGCAGCGACGCGCGCGATCCGCAACGGTCTGGCTACGATTGGGTACTGTTCGATTGCGAGCGCGACGACAAGTCGACTTGCCCGGGACGCCTCACCGGCACCATCGCCGCGACGGGTGCCGGCGCTTATCGATATCGGACGGTCGAGACGATCGTGCCGTTGCCGAACGTCGTGTGGAACGCGCATGGATGAGAGTCGCGCATGTGGTCGTTGCGCATCGCATCCGCAACGCGGCGTCGTGCTCGTCATCGCGCTCCTCATTTCGATCGCGCTCGCCGGCGCCGCGCTCGCGCTCGTTCGTGCATCGTCGACCACCGCCACCGTGGGCGGCAACGTGCACGCGCGCCGGGCCGCAGCGCTCGCCGCATCGGCGGCCGTCGAGCGGGCGGTCGTCGACCTCCTGCGCGACCATCGGATCGATCCCCGGGTCGACGACCTCGCGCACAACTACTTCGCGTCGCGGCAACCGGGCGACGACGCGCGCGGCGTGCCGCGCGCGCTGCAGGCGACGAGCGACTATCCGGCCGAAGCCGGCACGATCGACGTCGACGGCGGCTATCGCGTGCGCCACGTGATCGAGCGCTGGTGCGCGTTGCCCGGCGATGCGACGCGCGACAACTGCGTGCTTTCACCGCCGAGCGTCGATGCGACGCAGGGCATGCCCCCGCCTGGCGAGCCGCCGCGCGTTCCCAGCTATCGCGTCAGCGTTCGCGTCGACGGACCGTCCGGCGGCGCGTTGCACGCGCAGGCGATCCTGTCCGTATCGCATGCGAATCCGCGCGTGTCGCTCCGTGTCCTCGACGAATGATGCTGGAGGATCACGTGCTAGCCCATGGTCGGCATGTGGAAGCCCGGCCCTTCGCTGCCGTCGTCGGGCCAGCGCGCGGTGATCGTCTTGGTGCGCGTGTAGAAGCGGACGCCGTCCATGCCGTGCACGTGCAGGTCTCCGAACAACGAATTGCGCCAGCCGCCGAACGAATAGAACGACATCGGCACGGGGATGGGGATGTTGATGCCGACCATCCCGACTTCCGTGTCCTGCTCGAAATGCCGCGCCGCATGACCCGAGCGCGTGAAGATCGCCGCGCCGTTCGCGTACGGGTTCGCGTTGACCATCGCGATCGCGTCGTTCAGCGACGCCACACGCAGCACGCAAAGCACGGGGCCGAAAATCTCCTCGCGATAGATCGTCATTGCCGCCGTGACGCCGTCGAACAGCGTTGGCCCGACGAAGAAACCGTTCGGGTAACCTTCGATCGCCGGCTTCCGGCCGTCGACGACGAGCGACGCACCCTCCGCGACGCCGCGGTCGATGAGACCCGTGATCCGATCGCGTGCGGCGCAGGTGATGACCGGTCCCATTTCGCTTTGCGGCGCATCGCCGGGTCCCGTCGCGACCTTGCGCGCGCGCTTCGCAAGACGCTCGATCAGCGGATCCGCGACCTCGCCGACCGCAACCACGGCGGAGATCGCCATGCATCGTTCGCCCGCCGAACCGTACCCTGCGCCGATGATCGCCTCGGTCGCGTAATCGAGATCGGCATCGGGCATCACGATCGCGTGATTCTTCGCCCCGCCGAGCGCCTGCACGCGCTTGCCGTTGCGTGCGCCGGTCTCGTAGATGTATTTGGCGATCGGCGTCGAGCCGACGAACGAGATCGCGTCGACGCCGGGATGCGCGAGCAGCGCGTCGACCGCCTCCTTGTCCCCGTGCACCACGTTGAACACGCCGTCCGGCAGTCCCGCTTCCTGCAACAACTCCGCGAGGCGGATCGAAAGCGTCGGGTCGCGCTCCGATGGTTTCAGCACGAACGTGTTGCCGCATGCGATCGAGATCGGAAACATCCACATCGGCACCATCGCCGGGAAATTGAACGGCGTGATGCCCGCACAAACGCCGACCGGCGTACGCAGCGACCAGCTGTCGACGTCGGTGCCGACGTTATCGCTGTGCTCGCCCTTCAGAAGATGGGGAATCCCGGTCGCGAACTCGACGACTTCCATCCCGCGCGTGACCGAGCCTTCCGCATCGGCGAGCGTCTTGCCATGCTCCTGCGTCACGATGCGCGCGAGATCCTTCTTGTGCGTGTCGAGCAGGTCGCGGAATTTCATCAGCACGCGCGCGCGCCGCAGCGACGGCGACTTCGACCATGCAGGAAACGCGGCGCGCGCCGCCTTCACCGCCGCGTCGACATCTTCGCGATTGGCGAACGGCACGTGCCGGATGACTTCGCCGGTAGCGGGGTTGGTCACCTCGCCGTAGCGCTTCGTGGAAGGCGAGAACGCGCGGCCGGCAATCCACAGCGGCAGGCGTTCGAGGGTCGTCAGGTCCATTGGATACTCCGGTTCAGCGCGCGCCGGCGTGGAGGCGCTCCACGTAACGCGCAACGATGTCGACTTCGAGATTGACCGCATCGCCCGTCGCGAGTGCGCCGAGCGTCGTCACGGCAAGTGTATGCGGGATCAGATGCACGGTAAATCGCATGCCATCGACTGCGTTCGTCGTCAGGCTCACGCCGTCGACGGCGACCGATCCCTTGCGTGCCACGTAGCGCGCAAGCGTCGCAGGCAATTCGATCTCCACGTCGACGCCTTCGCCCGCCGGGGCACGCCGGTGCGCGACGATCCGCCCGACGCCGTCGATATGGCCGGTCACGAGATGGCCGCCAAGACGATCCGACAGCCGCATGGCCTTCTCCAGGTTGACGCGACGCTCGGCAGCAAAGCCGCGCGTGCAGCGCAACGTCTCCTGTGACACGTCGAAGGCGAGGTGCGGCGGCGCCACGGTGACCACCGTCAGGCAACAGCCGTCGACCGCGATGCTGTCGCCGTCACGCACGTCGTCGAGATCGAGCGTGCCCGCGTCGATTCGAACGCGCGCGTTGTCGCCGTCTTGTTCGACCTGTTCGATGCGGCCGGTTGCCTGCACGATGCCGGTGAACATCGCGCCGTTATCTCGAATGCGGCGCGTCCACCGCACGAGCCGCCGATACGAAGCGACACCGATCGGTCACGATGCGACCGCATGCGGCGGCACGACGCGCGCCACGATGCGCAGGTCACCACCGATCCGCTCGGTCGACGACCATTCGAGCGACACGCGCTCCGCGAGCGACGCGAGCGGTGTCGCGCGCTCGAACAACCCGCGCGCCGGATCGCCGATCAGCGACGGTGCGAGGTAGAGCAGCAACTCGTCGATCAGGCCTGCGTCGAGCAGTGCTGCGTTGAGACGCGCCCCCGCCTCGACGTGCACTTCGTTGCAGCCGCGTCGCGCGAGCTCGCGCATCAGCGCGTGCAAGTCGACGCGTCCGTCCGCATCGGGCAACGCCAACGATTCGACGCTCGAGGCCCACTGCGAGTTGCGCGTACCGGTCGTGACGACGAGCACATTGCCGTCGGCGAGCACGCGCGCGTCGGGCGGGGTCTCCGCGTGACGGTCGACGACGACTCGAAGCGGTTGCCGCGGCGTCGTGATCGCGCGCACGGTCAGACCCGGATCGTCGCTTCGCACGGTCCCGATGCCGGTGAGAATCGCACACGCCCGCGCTCGCCAGCGGTGACCGTCGGCGCGCGCGTCGGATCCGGTGATCCAGCGGCTTTCCCCGTTGACGAGCGCCGTCCGGGCGTCGAGGCTCGCCGCGAGCTTCGTGCGCAGCCACGGCCGCCCGCGCGTCATCCGCGACGCGAAGCCGATGTTCTGCGCGAGCGCCTCCTGCTCGCACAAACCCGTCTCCACTTGGACGCCGCCGGCATGCAATCGCTCGCGGCTCCCCGCCTGCGCAGGGTTGGGATCCGCCATCGCGGAAACGACGCGCGCGATGCCGGCGTCGAGCACCGCGTCGACGCAAGGCGGCGTGCGGCCGTGGCTGTTGCACGGCTCCAGCGTCACGTACATCGTCGCGCCGCGAACGTCGAAGCCCTTCGCGCGCGCATCGGCGAGCGCTGCCGCTTCCGCGTGCGGCGCGCCCGCGCGCTCGTGCCAGCCCTCGCCCAGCACCTGGCCGTCCCGCACGATCACGCAACCGACGCGCGGGTTGGGCGTCGTCGTGAAGAGCCCGCGCTCGGCGAGCACGAGCGCGAGCGCCATGTAGCGCCGATCCTCGTCGCTGAACGCGGCGGCCGTCATGCAGACCGGCGATCAGCCGACGCGACGAAGCCCGCCCCGGGAATCGCCGTCGACGTCACGCCGGGCGCCGCGTCGCCTTGCGCGCGGGACGCACCGCTTCGACTTCCTTCAGCGCATCGCGAAAGTCGGACACATCCTGGAACGAGCGGTACACCGACGCGAAGCGGATGTAGGCCACCTTGTCGAGCTTGTAAAGCTCTTCCATCACCATCTCGCCGAGGTGGCGAGACGCGATCTCGCGCTCCCCCTGCGCGAGCACGCGGGACACGATGCGATCGATCGCCGCGTCGACGAATTCGGTGGGCACCGGCCGCTTGTGCAGGGCGCGCGCGAAGCCGATGCGCAGCTTGTTCGTGTCGAAGTCCGAGCGGTTGCCGTTGGTCTTGACGACCTGCGGCAGCCGCAGCTCGACCGTCTCGTACGTCGTGAAGCGCTTCTGGCAGCCGGTGCACCGGCGCCGGCGGCGAATCGAGTCGCCCGCGTCGGAAACGCGCGAATCGATGACCTGCGTGTCGTCGCTCCCGCAGAACGGGCACTTCATGCCCGATAAACCGGGAAGCGGCGGGTCAGCGCGGCCACCGCATTGCGCGTGCGCGCGAGGACCGCCTCGTCGTCGGGGGCGTCGAGCACGTCGGCGATCAGGTGACCGAGCTCCTCGCACTCGATCTCGCCGAAGCCGCGCGTCGTCACCGCGGGGCTGCCGATGCGAATGCCGGACGTGACGAACGGCTTCTCGGGATCGTTGGGGATCGCGTTCTTGTTGACCGTGATGTGCGCGCGCGCCAGCGCCGCCTCCGCGTCGCGGCCGGTCAACTGCTTTGCCCGAAGATCCACCAGGAACATGTGACAGTCGGTGCCGCCCGAGACGATGCGCAGTCCACGCTCCTGCAGCACTTTGGCGAGCACGCGGGCGTTCTCGAGCACGCGCTCCTGGTACACCTGGAAATCGCGCGTCATCGCCTCGCCGAACGCGGCGGCCTTCGCGGCGATCACGTGCATCAACGGGCCGCCCTGCAGCCCGGGAAAGACCGCCGAATTGAGGCCCTTCGCGAACTCGTCCTTCATCAGGACGAAGCCGCCGCGCGGCCCGCGCAGCGTCTTGTGCGTCGTGCTCGTCACGTAATCGGCGACGCCGACCGGATTCGGATACAGCTTCGCGGCGATCAATCCGGCGTAGTGCGCCATGTCGACCATGAAGCGCGCGCCGACGTCGTCGGCGATCGCACGGAAGCGCTTCCAGTCGATCACGCGCGAATACGCGGACGCTCCCGCGATGACGAGCTTGGGCCGATGCTCCTTCGCAAGCCGCTCGGCCTGCGCATAGTCGATCAGCTCGGTGGTCGGATCGAGGCCATAGGCGACGACCTCGAACCACTTGCCGGAAATGTTCACCGGCGACCCGTGCGTCAGATGCCCGCCGTGCGGCAGGCTCATGCCGAGGATCGTGTCGCCCGGCGAAAGGGCCGCGAAGAATACCGCCTGGTTCGCCTGCGCACCGGAATGGGGCTGGACGTTCGCCGCCTCGGCGTCGAACAGCTTGCGCACGCGGTCGATCGCGAGCTGCTCGACGACGTCGACGTGCTCGCAGCCGCCGTAATAGCGCTTGCCCGGATATCCCTCGGCGTACTTGTTGGTGAGCTGCGTCCCTTGCGCGGCCATGACGGCCGGGCTCGCGTAGTTTTCCGACGCGATCAGCTCGATGTGCTCCCCCTGGCGGCGATTCTCCGCCGCGATCGCCTGCCAGAGCTCGGGATCGGACTGCGCCAGCGTGCGGGAGCGGCTGAACATGACGATGACCGCCGGGACAAACCGGAATTCTAGCAGGGGCGACGTGCAGCAGCCCTTTTGCGCGACCCGCGTCTATAATGCGCCGCTCGCGCATCG
>DASTGT010000063.1:0-32692 GCA_035718935.1 Casimicrobiaceae bacterium | reverse complement strand
GCACGCGCCGAGCAGACCGTGCAGCAGGAGAAACTGACAACGCAGAATTGGCTCATCGCCGAGCTACAGCGTCAGCAGCAGGCGCGCGAGCGCGAGGAGCGGCTCGTCGCCGAGGCGCGCAAGGCGGACGCCGAGGAGGCCAGTCGCTCGAAAGACCACTTCCTCGCGGTGCTGTCGCACGAACTGCGCAATCCGCTCGCGCCGATTCGCAACGCGGTCGCCCTGATGCGCGCCGCCGTCGGCCGCGGCGAGCACCCGCCTTCGGCGGTCGTCGACGTGCTCGACCGGCAAAGCGAGCAGCTGACCCGACTCGTCAACGATCTGCTCGACCGCGCGCGCATCACGTCGGGACGGATCGCGCTGCAGCGCGAACGCGTCGACCTGCGCGCCGTCGTGCGTCACGCCATCGAGGCCGTGATGCCGAGCGTCGAGGCGCACCGCCAGACGCTGCAGGTCCGGATGCCGGAAACCGCGGTCGTCGTCGACGGCGATTTCGCGCGGCTTTCGCAAGTCGTGACCAATCTGCTCGACAACGCGGTCAAGTTCACTGCGCACGGCGGCCGCATCGAGCTCTCGTTATCGAGCGACGCGTCGCATGCGACGCTCACGATCGCAGACAACGGCCGTGGCATCGACCCGGGCGTCCTCGAGTCCATCTTCACGCCGTTCAGGCAGGCCGCCGCGCCGCCGCAGACGCTGTCGAGTGGCCTCGGACTTGGGCTTTCGCTCGCCCGTGCGCTCGTCGACCTGCACGGCGGATCGCTTCGCGCGAAAAGCGATGGACCCGGACGCGGCAGCACGTTCACCGTGCGCTTGCCTCGCGTCGAATCGGTGCAACATACCGACGCGTCGGGACGCGCGCGCACAGGATCGGGCGGGCCGGGGGCGCGCATTCTCGTCGTCGACGACAACGCCGATGCGGCACTCACGACGCAGGCACTGCTGACGCTGCTCGGACACGAAGCGCACATCGCCTCGGATGGCAGCGAAGCGCTCGATCAATTCGCCGGATTCGATCCCGACGTCGTACTGCTCGACATCGGCCTGCCCGGCCTCGACGGTTACGAAGTCGCGCGCCTGATGCGCGAGCGGGCGACGCGCCCGATCAGGCTCATTGCCTTGACGGGCTGGGGACAGGAAAGCGACCGGCGTCGCGCGCGCGAGGCCGGCTTCGACGCGCATCTCGTCAAGCCCGTCGACCCCGACACATTGCAGAGGACGATAGGAAAAGTCGGGTCAGGGACCACTTTTCGATGATGCGCTACTCGTCGAGCCCGCCGAAGCAGATGTACTTCACCTCGACGTATTCGTCGATGCCGTACCTGGAGCCCTCGCGCCCGAGTCCCGACTCCTTCACGCCTCCGAATGGCGCCACCTCGGTCGTGATGAGCCCGGTATTCACGCCCACCATGCCGTACTCGAGCGCTTCGGCGACGCGCCACACGCGCCCGATGTCGCGGCTGTAGAAATACGACGCGAGACCGAATTCACTGCGATTGGCGAGCTCGACCACTTCGGCGTCGTCGCGGAACGGGATCAGCGGCGCCACCGGTCCGAACGTTTCCTCGCGAAAAATCTGCATCTGCGGCGTGACGCCGGTCAGCACGGTCGGCTCGTAGAACGTGCCCCCGAGCGCGTGGCGCTTGCCGCCGATGGTGACCTTCGCGCCGCGCGACTTCGCGTCGTTCAAATGCGCCTCGACCTTCGCCAGCGCCTCGGCATTGATGAGCGGCCCCTGCGTGACGCCCGGCTCGGTGCCGCGGCCGACCTTCAGCGCGCCGACCTTCTTCGCGAGCCGCTCCGCGAACGCATCGTAGACGCCCTCCTGCACGAAGAAGCGATTCGCGCACACGCACGTCTGTCCCGAGTTCCGGTACTTCGACACCATCGCGCCTTCCGCCGCCGCGTCGAGATCGGCGTCGTCGAACACGATGAACGGCGCGTTGCCGCCGAGCTCGAGCGAGATCTTCTTGATCGTCGGCGCCACTTGCTTCATCAGCAGGCGCCCGACTTCGGTCGACCCGGTGAACGACAGCTTGCGCACGATCGGATTCGCGCACAGCTCGCCTCCGATCGCCGGCGCATCGCCGGTGATCACGTTGAGAACGCCCGGAGGGAAGCCCGCGCGCTCGGCGAGCACCGCGAGGGCGAATGCGGAGAACGGCGTGGCCTCCGCCGGCTTGATGACGACTGTGCATCCGGCGGCGAGCGCCGGCGAGACTTTCCGCGTGATCATCGACGACGGGAAATTCCACGGCGTGATCGCGCCACACACGCCGACCGGTTCCTTGACGACGACGAGACGGCGGTCGTTGGCGATCGTCGGAATCACGTCGCCGTAGACGCGCTTCGCTTCCTCGGCGAACCACTCGACGTACGCGGCGCCGATCGTGATCTCGCCCTTCGCTTCGGCGAGCGGCTTGCCCTGCTCGGCCGTGAGGATTCGGGCGAGATCGTCGGCGTGCTCGAGCATCAGCGCGGTCCACCCGCGCAGGATTGCGCTGCGCTCCTTCGCGGTCTTCGCGCGCCATGCCGGAAACGCGCGATTCGCCGCGTCGATGGCGCGCCTGGTCTCCGCCGCGCCGCACAGCGGCGCCGTGCCGACGAGCGCGCCCGTCGCCGGATCGATCACGGGCATCGTCGCGCCGTCGTCTGCCGCGATCCACCGTCCGTCGACGTAGCACTTCTCCCGAAAAAGCGTGGCGTCGGCGAGATCGAGGGACGTACGTTCACGGGTGTCTGGGGCCATGAGTCGCTCCGAAGATGGTCGTTGCAAATGAGACTGCGTCGTGCGGAATCACGTTCCGTGCGGCTCGCGCACTGGACGGGGCAGCGGCCGGCGCGAGACGACCATTACGCCGCCGAGCACGAGCGCCGCACCGACGAGTTGCAGCAGGTTGACGGGCTCGTTCAGCATCACCGCGCCGAGGCCGATCGTGAAGATCGGCCCGAGCGAGCCGACGAGCGACGCAGTGCTCGCGCCGATCAACCGGATCGATTCGGCCGTCATCCACGTCGGCAGCACCGTGCAAAGCAGCGCCATCGCGAACGCGAGCCACTGCACGGACCACGGCACGGCAAGCGCGGAGAGCGGACGCGTCGCCAGGAAGTGAAGCACGATGAAGACGGTGGACGAAAGCATCGCGAACGTGATGAATCGCGACGAGCCGAGCCGGGCAATGATGCCGCCGGCGCCGACCAGGTACACCGCATAGCCCAGCGCACTCGCGAAAACGAGCAGGGTGCCGAGAACGATCTCGCCGGGCTCGCCGGTGATCCGGATATCGTGCCATACGGCGAGCGCAATGCCCGCGTACGACAGCACCAGCGCAACGACCGCGTTCCCCGTGATCGGCTGGCGCAGGAACATCGCCGACAGAACCACGACGATCGTCGGGTAGAGGAAGAGCACGAGACGCTCGAGCGACGCGGTGACGTATTGCAGCCCGAGGAAGTCGAGCCAACTCGAAACGTAATAGCCGATGAAGCCAAGTGCCGTGATCATCATGGCATCGCGCCGCGTGAGCGGCACGCGCGCGCGGGTCGCGCCGTGTGGGCCGGTACGCGAACGCCCGCTCCACCACGCCATCAGCATGAAGAACGGTGCCGCATACAGCATGCGCAACGCGAGCAGCGTGATCGGGTCGGGCGGCGCCCACCGATACGCGAGCTTGATCAGGATGGCCTTGAGCGAGAAGCCGAGGACGCCGAGGACGGCGAGCAGGGTGCCGACGCGTAGAACCGCCACGCTCGCGACTTGTGACCGCGCGGCGCCGCGCATCAGTTCCAGTCGACGACGCCCATCCAGGCGGTGACGAGGATCAGGATCCCGAACGCGATCCGATACCACGCGAACGGAATGAAATCGTGGCGGCTGACGTAGCGCAGAAGCCAACGCACGCAGAGGAACGCGGCGATGAACGCCGCGACGAACCCGATCGCGAGGCCTTGCAGGTCGCTCGGCGAGAAGAGCGCCCGATTTCGCAGGAAATCGTAGATGCAAGCGGCGAGCAGCGTGGGAATTGCGAGGAAGAACGAGAACCGCGTCGCCGCTTCCCGCGAGAGTCCGAACAGCATGCCGCCGATGATCGTCGCGCCCGAGCGCGACGTGCCGGGGATCAGCGCGAACGCTTGCGCAATCCCGACTTTGAGCGCATCGGGCCAGCGCATCGCGTCGATGTCGTCGATCCGCACCGTCGATGGGTTGCGCTTGCGCCAATGCTCGACCCACAGGATCACGAAGGCGCCGACGATGAACGCGAGCGCGACCGGCAACGGTGCGAAGAGGTAGCGCTTGATCGCCCTGCTGAACAGCAGCCCGAGCACCGCCGCGGGAATGAACGCGACGATCAGGTTCACCGCGAAGCGCTGGGCGATCGGATCGTGCGCCAGCCCGACGACGGTGCGTGCAAGGCGCGCGCGAAATTCCCAGCAGACGGCGAGGATCGCGCCGGCCTGGATGACGATCTCGAAGACCTTCGCGCGCTCGCCGGTGTAGCCGAGCAGCGAGCCCGCCACGATCAGATGTCCCGTCGACGAGATCGGCAGGAACTCGGTGAGGCCCTCGACGATGCCCAGGATCAGGGCGACGAGCGCGGTAGGGTGATCCAAACGTGAGGAAGTCGCGGGGAAGCGCGCGATTGTCGCACACGCTCAGTCGCGCGCTTCGAGGGCGTCGATGCGCGCGCGCAAATCGGCGAGTTCTGCTCGCAGCGCGTCGATTTCCGCTTGCCATCCTCGCGCTTCGTCGAGCTCCTCGACGGTCATCGCCGGCCTTGTCGACGGCGCGCCACCGAGGAGGTGCGCCCAGCGCGTCTCGCGCGTCCCCGCCGTACGCGGGAGCTCCACGACGAGCGCACCGTCGCGGCGGGTCGCGAGCTCGTGCAGGAAGCCTTCGACGGCCGAGATGTCGGCGAACCGATGCATGCGATCGGTGTTGATGCGCAATTCGCCCGCGGTCTGCGGGCCGCGCAGCATCAGCGCCGCGAGGATCGCGACCGACTGCGACGGCAGGTCGAGCGCCCGTTCTGCGTTGTGTCCGTAGCGCATGACGCGTCCGCCGCTCGTCTCGACGACGAGCGAGCGATGCTTGAGCGCATCGAGTGCCTCCTGCACGTCGCGCTCGTCGAGCGTCATCACCGGGTCGCGGCTCGTCTTCTGATTACAGCCGGCCACGAGCGCGTTCAGCGTGAGCGGGTAGGTATCGGGGACGCTCCGCTGCTTCTCGACCAGCACGCCGAGTACGCGGGCCTCCGCGGGGGAGAGGTCGTTCGGGGTCATGGCTCAATGGTACTGTCTGGTATTCATTGCAGGCGAGGAGGGCCGAAACGCCGATGGCCAACACCCCGGAAGTGACCAGCATGGCGCTGTTCTGCGACTTCGAGAACGTCGCGCTCGGCGTGCGCGACGCGAACTACGAGAAATTCGACATCGAGAAGGTGCTCGAGCGCCTGCTGCTGAAAGGCAGCATCGTGGTCAAGAAGGCGTACTGCGACTGGGAGCGCTACAAGGCGTTCAAGGCGCCGATGCACGAAGCGTCGTTCGAGCTGATCGAGATCCCGCACGTGCGCCAGTCGGGCAAGAATTCAGCCGACATCCGGCTCGTCGTCGACGCGCTCGACCTCTGCTATACGAAGTCGCACGTCGATACGTTCGTCATCATCAGCGGCGATTCCGATTTCTCGCCGCTCGTCTCGAAGCTGCGCGAGAACGCGAAGATCGTCATCGGCGTCGGCGTCAAGAACTCGTCGTCCGACCTGCTGATCGCGAACTGCGACGAGTTCATCTACTACGACGACCTCGTTCGCCAGAAACGCAAAGCACCCGCGAGGAAGCGCGCGACGAAGACGGCCGCGGCGGCTGCGTCGACGGAAGCCGCGCCCGCCGAAACGACGACGCCGAAGAAAACGTCGGACGAGGAGCGCCGCCAGGAGGCGATGGAGCTCGTCGTCGGCACGATCGAGGCCTTGATCGCCGAGCGCGGCGACGAGGAGCGGATCTGGGGCTCGATGGTCAAGCAGGCGTTGCGCCGGCGCAAGCCGGGCTTCAACGAAACGTTCTACGGCTTCCGCTCGTTCAACGAGCTGCTCGAAGACGCCGCGAAGCACGGCCTGCTGATGCTCGAGCGCGACGACAAGTCGGGCGGCTACCGCGTGCGCCTGGCCCCGGCTGAATGACGTTCAATGACCCCGCGCCGACCGCCGCGGACCTCTTCAGCCGCCGCCTTTGTCGTCGATCCTTCGTCGTCTCCCGTGGTATGCGGCAGGCGGACGTTGCCGCCCACCGCGTGAACGATGCGCGTGATCGCCTGCGCGTCGCGCGGCGCCATCACCTTGGCGTCGTTGTCGAAGTAGCAGAAAACGTCGCGACCGGCGCAGGGTGCCGATGGAACGCGCGAGATGCAGCGCGTGTCGTCCGGCGCCCCGCCTTCGCTCCACGCGATGAAACGCGAGGCCCACGCGTGGAGTGCAACGTCGCTGTAGCCGCTCACGTACAGCACTTCGTCGCCGTGCAGCCGCGCGTAGACGAAGTCCGCGGTCAAATCCTCGGCGAGCGGCCATTTGCCCGCGGTGTCCGCGACGACGAGCGCAACTTGCTGCCTTCGCAGCAGTTCGACGAATGCTTCGTCGACGAACGTCTCATGGCGGATCTCGAGCGCGTGGCGTAGCGGCCGATTCGTTCCGTACGCGAGGCGCGCGCGGCCCCTGACCTTCTCGTTGCGCCGGCGGGCGAGCGCCGACGCTGCGTCGGTGTCGCGCGGCAGCCTGGCAAGGAAATCGTCGAGGAGCGCGCGATCGAAGCGAAACGTCGGTGGCAACTGCCAGAGGATCGGGCCGAGCTTGTCGCCGAGGTTCGCGATGCCGGACGCGAAGAAGTTGGCGAGCGCGGCATCGCATTCGCGCAGCCGCAGCATATGCGTGATGTAGCGCGGTGCCTTCACGCTGAAGAGGAAGTCGTCGGGCGTCTCGTCGCGCCAGCGCGCGTAGAGCTCGGGACGCTGCAGCGAGTAGAAGGAGCCGTTGATCTCGATCGTGGAGACGTGGCGCGACGCGTACTCGAGCTCGCGTCGTTGCGGCAGGCTTTTCGGATAGAACGTGCCGCGCCAGGGCGGGTAACGCCATCCCGAGATCCCGATGCGAATGTCACCGCTCACGCTTGCCCGCCATGCGCGCCTCCGACGCGGAGCGTCGGCCAGTTCCTCGGATTGAACGGGGATCGGCTCGACATGGCGCAAATCGTCGGGTCACGCCGCAAGGCGACGGAGCGAGCGCCCTCGTTACGCCTTCGAATAGATCTCCGCGCCGCCCCCGACGAACTCGGCCGCCTTCGCTTCCATGCCCTTGGCGAGTGCCTCGTTCTCGTTCACGCCCTGCTTCGCCGCGTAGTCGCGCACGTCCTGCGTGATCTTCATCGAGCAGAAGTGCGGTCCGCACATCGAGCAGAAGTGCGCGAGCTTCGCGCCGTGCTGCGGCAGCGTCTCGTCGTGGAATTCGCGCGCCTTGTCGGGATCGAGGCCCAAGTTGAACTGATCGTCCCAGCGGAACTCGAAGCGCGCCTTCGACAGCGCGTTGTCGCGCAGCTGCGCGCCCGGGTGTCCTTTCGCGAGGTCGGCCGCGTGCGCTGCGATCTTGTACGCGATGATGCCGTCCTTGACGTCGGCCTTGTTCGGCAGCCCCAGGTGCTCCTTCGGCGTCACGTAGCAAAGCATCGCCGTGCCGTACCAGCCGATAATCGCCGCGCCGATCGCGCTCGTGATGTGATCGTAGCCCGGTGCGATGTCGGTCGTCAGCGGCCCGAGCGTGTAGAAGGGCGCCTCGTCGCACAGGCGAAGCTGCTCGTCCATGTTGTGCTTGATCATGTGCATCGGCACGTGGCCGGGGCCCTCGATCATCACCTGGACGTCGTGCTTCCACGCGATCTTCGTCAGTTCGCCGAGCGTCGCGAGCTCCGCCATCTGCGCCTCGTCGTTGGCGTCGTAGATCGAGCCGGGACGCAGGCCGTCACCGAGCGAGAACGCGACGTCGTAAGCCTTCATGATCTCGCAGATGTCCTCGAAGCGCGTGTAAAGGAAGCTTTCCCGGTGATGCGCGAGGCACCACTTCGCCATGATCGAGCCGCCACGCGACACGATGCCCGTCATGCGCTTCGCGGTGAGCGGGATGTAGCGCAGCAGCACGCCGGCGTGGATCGTGAAATAGTCGACGCCCTGCTCGGCCTGCTCGATCAGCGTGTCGCGGTAGATCTCCCACGTCAGGTCCTCGGCCTTGCCGTCGACCTTCTCGAGCGCCTGGTAGATCGGCACGGTGCCGATCGGCACCGGCGCGTTGCGGATGATCCACTCGCGTGTCTCGTGAATGTTCTTGCCGGTGGACAAATCCATCACCGTGTCGGCGCCCCAGCGGATCGCCCACGTCATCTTCTCGACCTCCTCGCCGATCGACGACGACACGGCGGAATTGCCGATGTTCGCGTTGATCTTCACGAGGAAGTTGCGGCCGATGATCATCGGCTCGCTCTCGGGATGGTTGATGTTGCTCGGGATGATCGCGCGGCCGCGCGCCACTTCGTCGCGCACCAACTCCGGCGTGATCGTCGCTGGAATGCCTGCGCCGAAGCTTTGTCCCGGATGCTGGCGACGCAGGAGCTCGGGCATCGACGCGAGCGTGCGCTCGCGCAGCTGGTTCTCGCGGATCGCGATGAATTCCATTTCCGGCGTGACGATCCCGCGTCGCGCGTAGTGCATCTGGGTGACGTTCGCACCGGGCTTCGCGCAGCGCGGCGGGCGATGGAGGTCGAAGCGCAGTCCGGCGAGCTGCGGATCGGCGAGGCGCGCACGTCCGTACGCCGACGTCGGGGCATCGAGCGTGCGCGTGTCGTCGCGCTCGTCGATCCAGCGCGCACGAAGCGCCGGGAGTCCCTGCCGGATGTCGACGCGCGAGGCGGGGTCGGTGTACGGTCCCGATGTGTCGTAGACGGCGAGCGAGGGATTGTTCTCGGCGCCCAACGACGCGGGCGTTTCCGACTGGGCGATCTCGCGCATCGGCACCCGCAGGTCGTCGCGCGAGCCCCGCACGTAGATCTTGCGGGAGGCCGGAAGGGGGGAAATCGCGGCTGCGTCGACTTTCGCGTCGCGCGCGAAGAACTTCTCGTTGGCGTTCATGGCGCTCCTCGTGGGCCGGCGAAGAGGAGCGGGGAGACGTCGTCCACGCTTCCCTGCGCCGGCATTATCCGAACAGGTGCGAAGGGTATGCTCTCACCCACCCGCGAGAAGCGCCAACTCGCCTGCAATCGAATGCGAACGATGCACCCGGAGCCGACCGTCGGCGCTGCGGGAAGGACCCCCAGCGTTGTCGTCAGTGTACGCTAGCCGGCGGACCCGCCGGTGCGAACGGGCAGCGCATCGCGGGATGACACCATGAGCGAAGTCGTGACGACGTGCCGGCAATGCGCGAGCACCGTTCCCGCGGGCGCCCGGTTCTGCCCGGCGTGCGGAACGCGCGTCGATGCGACGATTACGGCCGACGCCGCCGCGGCGCAGCCCACGTCGATGCCCGATGGCGAGCGACGCCAGGTCGCGATCCTCTTCGCCGACCTGTCCGGCTACACGCGCCTGTCCAGCACGATCGACGCGGAAGAAACGCATCGGCTATTGACGCGATTCTTCGAATGCGCCGACCAGGCCATCGTGCGTCACGGCGGCACGATCGACAAGCACATCGGCGATGCCGTGATGGGCGTGTTCGGCGCGCCGGTCGCGTACGGCAACGACATCGAGCGCGCGCTGCGCAGTGCGGTGGCCATCCACGCCGCGATGTCCGCGGTATCGGGGGAGGCGCAAACGCCGCTTGCCGCGCACATCGGCATCGCGAGCGGCGAGGTTGTCGCCGCATCCACGGGAAGCAGCGCGCATCGCGACTACACGGTCACGGGCGATGCGGTCAACCTCGCGGCGCGGCTGACCGATCTGGCGCGTGCCGGCGAGACCGTGCTTTCCGACGACGTGCAGCGCGCCGCGAGCAGCTTTGCACGCAGCGAGCCGCTCGGATGCGTCACGCTGCGCGGGCTGCCCGGCGGCATCTCGGCATGGAAGCTCGTCGCGCTGCATGCGCCACGCGCATCGTCGCCATTCGTCGGACGCGAGAGCGAGCGGAAGCGCTTCGCGGATCTGCTCGCACGAGCGAGGCGCGACGCAACAGGGGCGACGCTCGTCGTGCGTGCCGACCCCGGCATGGGCAAGTCGCGTCTCCTCGAAACGCTGCTCGTCGATGCCGCCGCGGCCGGCGCGGCCTGCCATGCGTCGACGGTGCTCGACTTCGGGGCCGGGCAGGGTCGCGATGCCATCCACGCGCTCGTCGCGAGTCTTCTCGCAATCCCGACCGGCGGCCCATCCGGCGAGTCGCGCGACGCGCTCGATCGTGCACTGGCCGAAGGCCGGGCCGACGACGACGACGAGCGCGCGCTCGCCGACCTGCTGCTGATCCCGCAGCGCGCCGGCAGCTTCTACGAGGCGATGGACAGCGAGGCACGCCGCCTCGCGCGCACCCGCGCCGTCAGGGGGGTGGTGGAGCTTGCCGCGCAACGCAACGTGCTCGTGCTCGCGATCGAGGACGCGCACTGGGCGTCGCCATCGGTGCTCGACCACGCACTTTCCATCGCGCGGCTCGGGGAGCGCCTCCCGGTGGTGCTCGTGATGACGACGCGACGGGACGGCGATCCCATCAGCGACCGCTGGCCGTCGCTCGTGCGCCTGGATCTCGCGCCGCTCGGGGACGACGACGCGTTCGCGCTCGCGCGTGCGCACCTTGCCGCCGCGCCGGCGTTCGCGCGCCGCTGCGTCGAGCGTGCGCAGGGCAACCCGCTGTTCCTCGTGCAACTCCTCGCGAGCGGCGCCGATGAGGAAGCGGTGCCACCGACGATTCAAAGCGTCGTGCTCGCGCGCCTCGATCGCCTGCCGCCGCGTGACAAGGCGGCATTGCAGGCGGCAGCGGTCGCCGGGCAACGTTTTTCGATCGAGCTCGTGCGTCATCTCGTCGGCGATGCACGGTATGCCGCCGACGTTCCGATCGCGCGCGAGCTGGTTCGGCGCGACCATCGCGACCCGTCGTTCCTGGTTTTCGAGCATGCGCTGATCCGCGAAGGTGCGTACGCTTCGTTGCTCCGCAGCGCCCGCCGCTCGCTGCATGCGGCTGCAGCCGCGTGGTACGAAGCGCGCGATCCCACGCTTCGTGCCGAGCATCTGGAGCGCGCCGAGGATCGGCGCGCGGCCGATGCCTATCTCGTCGCCGCCCGCGGCGAAGCCCACGCGATGCGCAGCGAGGCGGCGCTCGCGCTCTCCAAACGCGCTGCGGCTTTGGCCGCTTCGGATGCCGTGCGTTTCGACGCGCTGTCGCTCGTCGGCGATCTGTCGGTCGACTCCGGCGACGCGCCGCAGGCGATCGCCGCATTCGAGCAGGCCCGTGACGCTGCCATCGACGATGCAGCGCGATGCAAGGCATGGATCGGCATCGCGTCGGGACACCGGATGACGAGCGAGGTCACCGCCGGACTCGCGGCGCTCGATTGCGCGGCGACGTTGGCGATTGGCGAGCACCGCGTGCGGGAGCGCGCGCAGATCGCCTATCTGCGCGGCAGTCTGCACTTTGCGCGCGGCGATCTCGACGCCTGCCGGCAACCGCACGAGGAAGCGCTCGCGTTCGCGCGCGAGGCGGGCGACGCCGAGATCGAGGCGTGGGCGCTCTCGGGGCTCGCCGACGCGCTTTACGCGCAGGGATTGCTCCACTCCGCGCGCCACGCCTTCGAGCGCTGTCTCGAGATCTGCGAGCGCGACGCGATGACGCGCTTCTCGCTGATGAACCACTGCATGCTCGCGATCATCGACGCGTACTTCCTGCGGCTCGACGAGGCTCGCGCGCGCATCGCCCGGGCGCGCCGCGTTGCGCGCGACCTGCGGCATCGGCTCGCCGAGACGATGTGCGACGAGTCGGAGGCGTTCATTCTCGTCACGTCGGGGCACGTCGAGGAGGCCGCCGATGTCGTCGCACGCGGCCTGCCTCTCGCGCGCTCGATCGGCGCGCGGCGCTTCGAGATGATCCTGCTCGTCTCGCTCGCGCAAATCGAGTGGCACGCCGGGCGGCACGCCGAAGCGCGCGCGCGGTTGCAGGAGGCGTGGGCGCTGTGCGAGGCGGTCGGAACCGCATTCGCCGGCGGCATCGTGCTGGGCGCACGCGCCCGATTCGCAGCAACGCGCGAAGAGCGGCGCGCCGCGCTGCGCGACGGTGAGGCGCTGCTGCGCGCGCCTTCGATCTCGCATTCGCGAACGGGCTTCTATTGGCACGCGATCGAGGCCGCGCTTGTTGACCGCGATTGGGCCGGGGTCGAGCGTTACGCGGCGCTCCTCGAGGAATCGGTGAAGGCCGAGCCGCTGCCGTTGATCGATCGCATCGTCGCCCGCGCGCGCACGTTGGCGGCGGCCGGGCGCCGGAACGTCGCGTCTATGGGAACGCCGCAGTAGCGCCGACCCGCCGGCGTTTCACGCGTCGCCTAGCGCGGTTCCGTTCCCGACGCACGCAGCGCGCGCTCGGGCACGCGCGGGCTGCGCGCCACGAGCATCAGCAGGCCGAGCCACACGAGCAGCGCCGGCACGACGATGCGCCACGGCAGACCGTAGCGGTCGTGCAGGAACCATGCGACGCCGATGCCCACGAGGAACGGACCGATCACGACCGAATTCTTGTTGATGCCGTCGAGCAGGAGGACGAGAACGCCTCCGATGACGAAGCCCAGCGCGATGATCCAGTCGAGGTCCGGGAAGAGTCGGAACTCCCATAGCAGCCAGCCGAGGCCGACGACGATCAGCGCGACCGGGAGCGATGCGTCTCTCATGGGTTGTTCGTCCGGGAGGAAATCGGCGCCGAGCGTACGCGAACTCCGCCTGCGCGTCCAACACGGATCGCAGGCCGCAATCCTTCGCGCGCGACGTGTGCCAGCATTGCATCCACCGGGGCGTCCGGCACTCGGCCCATTCCACGAATATGCCTCCGCTTCGAATTCGCTGGCCGGTGCTTGCGGCGACGCTGCTTTTCGCCGCCGTCGCGCATGCGGGCGATCCATCGCGCTGCGCTTCGGTCTCCGACGATCGCGCGCGCCTTGCATGCTACGACGCGATCTTCCGCGACGCGCCCGTGTCCGCAGCGCCGTCGTCGGCACTGCCCTCGGCCAGTGCGCAGGGCGCCAGCGCGCAGGCGAATGCACCGGCCGCCGAGGATCGCTCGCTGCTCGGCGAGCGCTGGTCGCGCTACGACGTCCCGGGCCACCCGTTCCTCGTGCGCCTGCACAACACGAACTACCTCGTGCTTCGCCATTCCGATCGCGCCAACGACGCCCCGTTCTCGCCCGCCCACCCCGAAGCGGGCAGCGAGCGCGACATCCAGCGCGACGAGCTCAAGTTCCAGGTGAGCGTCAAGGCACGGCTCTGGGCGAGCGAGGACCGGATGTACGCAGCATGGCTCGGGTACACGCAGCAGAGCAACTGGCAGGCTTTGAACGCGCCGCGCTCGCGGCCGTTTCGTGAGTCCGATTACCAGCCCGAGGCGATGTTCGTCGTCCAGCCGAGCGTCACCCTCCCCGGTGGATTCCGCTGGGAACTGCTCGATCTCGGGCTGGTGCACCAGTCGAACGGACTGTCCGATCCCGACTCGCGCAGCTGGAACCGCGTGTACGCGCAGTTCGGGTTCGAGCACCCCGATGTCGCGGGTGGCCGGTTCGCCGTGCTCGTGCGCCCGTGGCTGCGCCTGCACGAGCGCGCCGACAACGACGACAATCCCGACATCACCGATTATCTCGGCCACGGCGACGTCACACTGCTCTGGCGGCGCAATCGGCAGCTGCTCTCGCTCATGGGACGTCTCAACCCGCGCACGGGCCGCGGCGCGCTGCAGCTCGAATGGTCGGCGCCGGCGGTCGGCCCCTTCCGCTACTACCTGCAGGCGTTCACCGGCTACGGCGAGAGCCTCATCGATTACAACTTCCGCCAGACGGTGTTCGGAGCCGGGTTCTCGTTGAACGACCAACCCTGACGATCCGCACGTCGCCGCCGAAACGCACCGCGGGTGCCTCAATCGGCGTGCACGGGTGCAGGGGCCGGCGCGGCGTGATGCCGCCGCGCGGCGACCCACTGCCGGAAATGTTCGAAGTAGATGTAGACGACCGGCGTGATGTAGAGCGTCAGCAGCTGCGACACGACGAGGCCGCCGACGACGGCGAGCCCGAGCGGGCGGCGCGACTCGCCGCCCGCGCCGATGGCGAGCGCGATCGGGAGGCTGCCCATCAGCGCAGCCATCGTCGTCATCATGATCGGGCGAAAGCGCGTCATGCACGCCTGGAAGATCGCGGCCTCGGCCTCCTTCCCTTCCCGGCGCTGCGCGTCGATCGCGAAGTCGATCATCAGGATCGCGTTCTTCTTCACGATGCCGATGAGCATGATGATGCCGACGAAGCCGTACATGTTGAGGTCGCTGCCGAACGCGAGCAGGGTCAGCAGCGCGCCGAACCCCGCGCTCGGCAACCCCGACAGGATCGTGATCGGGTGAATGAAGCTCTCGTAGAGGATGCCGAGCACCAGGTAGATGATGAATACCGCCAGTGCGAGCAGGATGCCCATGCCGCGCAGCGACGACTGGAACGCCTGCGCCGTCCCCTGGTAGGTGCCGATCACCGTCGCCGGCAATTGCATCTGGCGCGTCGCCGTGTCGATCTCGTCGATCGCCTGCGACAGCGCAACACCCGGCTTGAGGTCGAACGAGATCGTGACGGCGGGCAACTGGCCCTGATGGTTGATCGCGAGCGGGCCGATCGTCGGCTTCAGCGTGGCGACGGCGTTGAGCGGAACGAGCGCGCCCGTGTTGGACCGCACGTAGAGCAGCGACAGCGCGCTCGCGTCGCGCTGGTAGCGCGGCTCGAGCTCCATCACGACCCAGTACTGGTTCGTCGGCGCGTAGATCGTCGACACCTGCCGGGAGCCGTACGCGTCGTAGAGCGTGTTCTCGATCGCCTGCGCGGATACGCCGAGCGCGGAGGCCTTGTTTCGGTCGATCGCGACGGTGATCTGCGGTTGGGTGATCTGCAGGTCGCTCGTCACGTCGACGAGGCCGGGGAGGCTGCGCAGCTTCTGCTCGACTTCCGGCGCCCAGTGGTAGAGCTCCTCGGTGTCCGCCGCCTGCAACGTGTACTGGTACTGACTCTTGGAGAGGCGCCCGCCGATGCGGATTGCCGGAATGTTCTGCACGTATGCGGTGATGCCCGGCACCTTCATCACCTCGGGGCGCAGCTGCTGAACGATCTCCTCGGCGAGCGGCCGCTCGTCGCGCGGCTTCAGCGTCACGAAGAGACGGCCCTGGTTGAGCGAGGAGCTCGCGCCCCCCGCGCCCGCGAACGACATCACGTTCTCGACGTTCGGGTTCTTGCGGATGATCGCGGCGACCTGCTGCTGCAGGTTCGCCATCGCGTCGAACGAGATGTCCTGGGCGGCTTCGGTCAGCACGAAGATCTGGCCGACGTCGTCGCTCGGGAGAAACCCTTTCGGCATCCACGAGAAGAGGAACCCGGTGCCGACGAAGATCGCGGCGAACACGATCATCGTGAGGCGGCGATGGTGCAACACCCACTGCAGGCTGCCGCGATACGCGCCGAGCACCGCCTGGAACGCGCGCTCGTTCGCCGCGAAGATGCGGCCGTGGTCCTCCTTGCGCTCGACCTTCAGCATGCGGCTGCAAAGCAGCGGCGTCAGCGTCAGCGAGATGAATCCCGACAGCGCAACGGCGACGATGATCGTCACGGCGAACTCGTGCAGGAGGCGGCCGAGGATGCCGCCCATCAGCAGCACCGGGATGAAGACCGCGATCAGCGACAGCGTCATCGACACGATCGTGAAGCCGATCTCGCGCGTGCCTTCGAGCGTCGCCTGCAGGCGCGACTTGCCCATCTCCATGTGCCGCGTGACGTTCTCGAGCACGACGATCGCGTCGTCGACGACGAAGCCGACGCAAAGCGTCAGCGCCATCAGCGAAAGGTTGTCGAGGCTGTAGTCCAACAGGTACATCGCCGAGAACGTGCCGATGATCGACATCGGCAGCGCAAGGCTCGGGATGATCGTCGCGGTGACGCTGCGCAGGAACACGAAGATCACGCCGACGACCAGCACGAGCGCGACGAGCAGCGTGAATTGCACGTCGCGCACCGACTCGCGGATCGAGATCGAGCGGTCGTAGAGGGTCGACAGCTTCACCGACGGGGGAAGCTGCGCCTGGAACGACGGCAAGATCGACTTGATCGCGTCGACGACCTCGATGGTGTTCGTGCCCGGCTGGCGCTGGATCGCGAGCACGACGCCGCGCGTGCCGTTGAACCACGCGGCCACCTTGTCGTTCTGCACGCTGTCGAAGACGTGCCCGATCTGATTGAGGCGCACCGCCGCGCCGTTGCGGTACGCGACGATCATCGACTGGTACTGCGTTGCGTCGTTGAGCTGGCCGGTCGCCATCACCGACGTCGCGCGGTTGGCGCCGTAGAGCGTGCCCGTCGGCAGGTTCACGTTCGCATTGCCGACGGCCTGCTCGACGTCGGTCAGCGCGATGCCGCGCGTCGCCAGCGCGTTCGGGTCGAGCTGGATGCGGACCGCATACTGTTGCGAGCCGAACACCTGCACCTGCGCGACGCCGCTCACCGTCGAGATGCGCTGCGCGAGATTGTTCTCCGCGTAATCGTCGACGACGGAGAGCGGTTGCGTCTGCGAGGTGAGCGCGAGCAGCAGGATCGACGCTTCCGCCGGATTGACCTTCCGCTGCGTCGGCGGCGAGGGCATCGACGACGGCAGGTTGCGCCCGGCCGCCGCGATTGCCGATTGCACGTCCTGGGCGGCAGCGTCGATGTTGCGGTCGAGCGCGAACTGGATGGTGATCGACGTGCTGCCGTTGGTCGACGTCGACGTCATGGAGTCGACGCCGGCGATGGTCGAGAACTGCTTTTCGAGCGGCGTGGCGACGGCGGACGCCATCGTGTCAGGGCTCGCGCCGGGCAGGCTCGCGGAAACCTGGATCGTCGGAAAGTCGACGTTCGGCAGCGCGTTCACCGGCAGCAGCCGATAGCTGACGATGCCGAAGATCAGGATGCCGAGCATGACGAGCGCTGTCATGACCGGCCGTCCCACGAACAGCGCGGCGATGTTCGCGCCGGCCTGGCCGCGATTCGCGGGAGCGTTCATCGGGTCAGGCGCTCGCCTTCGCGTCGGCGACGGTTACCTTCGTGCCCGGCGCGAGTCGCAGCTGCCCGACGGTGACGACGACGTCGCCCGGCTGCAGGCCTTGCGCAATCACCGACAGGTTGCCTTCACTGCGCTCGACCTTGACGTCGCGCAAGTCGACCGTGTGGTCGGGCTTGACGATGAAAACGTATTGGCCGTTCGGGCCGTTCTGGATCGCCGTGGCGGGCGCGACGATGGCGTTCGCCTCGTGCGTCAGCGTCAGCACGACGTCGACGAACTGACCCGGCCACAGCGCCTTGTCGTGATTCGCGAACTCCGCCTTGAGCTTGATCGTTCCGGTCGAGACGTCCGTCGCGTTGTCGATGAACGAAAGCTTGCCCGCGATCGGCTGCTCGCCCGAATTCGGCACCTGCGCGGTGACCTGCAACTCACCGTCCGCGTCGTACTTGCGCACGGCGGACAAGCTTTGCTCCGGTACTGAGAAGCTCACGTTCACCGGCACGATCTCGTTGATGACCACGAGCGCCGTCGTGTCGTTCGCCTTGACGAGGTTGCCCTGCTGCAACTGGATCCTGCCGGCGTAGCCGGTGATCGGCGAGCGGATCGTGCAGTAGGCGAGTTGCAGCTTGACGCTGTCGATCGTCGCCTCGTCGGCGCGGATCTGCGCGGCCGCCGTTTCTGCGTTCGTGTGGATCTGCGCGTACGCGTCGGGCGACACGAACTTCTTTTCCAGCAACTCCTTGTAGCGGCGCTCCTGCTCGTCGGCGTGCGCGACGAGCGCCTTGTCCTTGGCGAGCGTCGCCTGCGCCTGCGCGAGTTGCGCCTCGAAGGGGCGCTTGTCGATCTCGAACAGCACGTCGCCCTTGTGCACCTCGTCGCCTTCCTTGAAATGCACGGCGACGATCTGGCCGTCGATCCGCGCCTTGACCGCGACGGTCGTGTACGCCTCGACGTTGCCGATCGCTCGTAACCTCACCGGAATCGTCTCGCTCACCACCTTGGCGACGGTGACGGGAACGGCGGCGACCGGTTTCGGCGCCGCCGCGCGAGAGCCCGGCATCTCGCGCATGACGAAGACCGCCGCGGCGGCGACGACGGCGAGGCCTGCAAGGGCGATGAAGGCGCGGCGTGAAGCAGGCATCGTGCTAGGACCACCCCGGCGCGGGTGGATTCCCGGCGCCGACGGCGTGCAATCGGTCGAGTTTATGCCTCACGCCGTGGGCGGCGCTAGCGAGACACATCTGGAAACAAAGGGGTGGAGCGGGTGAAGGGATCTTGTCGTGAAATCGCCTTGCGGCAATTTCACGATCCCTCCGCTTCGCGTCGGGACCGCCGTCGCTCGGCTCGCGCCTCGTTCCGGCGTCCCTCGCGGTCCTCGCACTGCTCGGACCGCTCGGTCGAACCCTCGTATGCAGCTTGGCAAGCTGCGGTTGTGCAAAGGGTGGAGCGGGTGAAGGGAATCGAACCCTCGTATGCAGCTTGGGAAGCTGCCGTTCTGCCATTGAACTACACCCGCGTCATGCGAACACGATGACCTTCACCCGCGGGTGAAGGGCTTCGGTATTGTAGCGGCAGCCCTCACGGCCGCAGGTACGCCCACCCCTGCTGCTGCTTCTGCATGATCTCGACGACTCCGGCCCGCACGTAGCCGATGCCGTCCAGCATGTCGCTCTTCGCGAGCTTCTGCCCGTGCATCGTGTTCTCGCAGGCGCTGACCTTCACGCCGCTTTCGAGCGCCTCGCCGATCCGGTTGGCCACGACGGACTCGGACTTAAGCATTGCGATCCCCGGTCCGTAGGCGACGATCTCGATCTCGACGTTCCGGGCGCCGAGATCGGATTGCAGATTGCGCGCGTTGTTGAGCGCCAGGTTCCATTTACCCGGGTCGTTGTCGCTCACCTGCATGACGACGCGGTTCTTCGCCGCGGTGTCGCCGGAGGCGATCGGTGCGGCGAGCGAAATGACCGCGAAAATCGCGAGCGCGGCAAGCGAAGTGAATCGGCGGAGCACGGCGACCGGCATGGCGAAAACCTCCGAATGGGCGGGTGAAGCCTACGGGCCATTGATTATGCCCCGAAACTTTCGAGGATAATTGCGTCGATGCGTCACGATCGACCGGCGGGTTTCGTGCTTCGCGCGCCGGGCGTCGCCGCGGCGAGGCGCGGCCACGTGCCGACGAAAGCCATCGTGCTCATCACGTGCGCCGTGCTGTGCTTCACGATCGGCGACGCGATCACCAAGTTCACGACGCAGCGCTACTCGGTGCCGGTGCTCGTCTGGGCTCGCTACATCGTGCAATTCGTCGCGATGCTCGCGTGGCTCGGCCCCCGCATGCGACTGCGGCTCCTGCACACGCGGCATCCGCGCTTCCAGGTGTTCCGCGGCATGCTGCTCGTCTGCTCGTCGCTGCTCTTCGTCACCGCGCTCCGCTCGCTGCCGCTCGCCGAGACGACCGCGCTCAACTATTCGACGCCGCTGATCGTCGTGATCCTCGGCCGGCTGCTGCTCGGCGAGCCCATGACGCGGGCGCGCGTCGCGTTCGTCATCGCCGGCGCCGTCGGGATGCTGATGATCGTGCAGCCCGGCAGTGCGATGTTCCACGGCGCAGCGCTCATCGGCATCGCGGCGGCGATCTTCTACGCCGGCTACCAGATCACCACGCGCATGCTCGCCGGCGAAGACCCGCTCGTGCTGCTCTTCTATCCGGCGCTGATCGGGACGGTGGTGCTGACGGCCTTGACGCCGACGTTCGACTGGCCGGCGAGCATGCCGTGGACGCATCTGCTGCTCGTCGTCTGCGTCGGCCTCACGGCGACCGCGGGCCATTTCCTCTTCATTCTCGCGTTCCGCCTCGCGCCCGCGTCGGCGCTGACGCCGTTCACCTACGTGCAACTCGTCTTCGCGATGCTGCTGGGATTCGTGCTCTACGGCGACTTTCCGAACACGCTGCGCATGTCGGGCATGGCGCTGATCGCGGGCAGTGGGCTCGTCATGACGCTGCACGAGCGCCGCCGCGCGCGCAGCGTCGGCGATCCGGTCACCATCCAATGAGCGCCGTAACGGACTTCGGCACGTTTGCACTCGACGTCGCACGTCGCGCGGGCGACGCGATCCTGCCGCATTTTCGCGCGGCGGTGGCGGTCGATGACAAGGGCGGGGGGGGCGGCTACGATCCGGTGACCGAAGCCGACCGCGCGGCCGAGCGCGTGATCCGCGACGCGATCGTCGCGCGTTTCCCGGATCATGCCATCGAGGGTGAGGAGTACGGGCGCCTCGAAGGACGCTCGCGGTACACGTGGGTCATCGATCCGATCGACGGGACACGCAGCTTCATCCTTGGCCAACTGCATTGGGGAACGCTGATCGCGCTGCATGACGGAACGCGGCCGATCATCGGCGTCATGCATCAGCCGTACGTCGGCGAATCGTTCGTCGCCGTCGACGGCGGGGCCGAATGGCGGCGCGGCGATGCAAGCCGAGCGTTGCGCGTGCGCCCCTGTGCGACGCTCGACGCCGCGATCGTCGCGACGACGGACCCGCGCCACTTCGCATCCGACCGGCAACGGCGCGCTTATGCGGCGGCGACAACCGGGGCGCGGCTCGTCCGCTTCGGTGGCGATTGCTATTGCTACACGCAACTCGCGATGGGCCTCGTCGACATCGTGATCGAGACGGGCCTCAAGCCGTACGACGTACAGGCGCTGATTCCATTGATCGAGAACGCGGGGGGCGTCGTCACCGACTGGACCGGCGCACCGTGCGACCGCGGTGGCGACGTGCTCGCGTGCGGCGATCGCGTGTTGCATCGGCGGATCCTGGCGGCCATGCGCGAATGAAACGACGCGCTCCTTCGCTCCGCTCGCTGCCCGCCGAGGGGGACCACGCCGGGGTCGGGACCGCCCTGCGCCACGGGCGATGAAGCTCCTCGTGCTCGGCGGCACGCGCTTTCTCGGCCGTCACCTGGTCGAAGCGGCGCTCGCCCGCGCGATGGACGTGACGATCTTCACGCGCGGCCGCACCACGGTTCCGTGGCTCGATCGCGTCACGTCGCTGACCGGCGATCGCGATCCGCGTATCACTCCCGGACTCGACGCGCTCGCCGACCGCCGCTTCGATGCCGTCGTCGATTGCTCCGGCTACGTGCCGCGCGTCGTCGAGGCGAGCGCGCGCCTGCTGGCGCCCAACGTCGGCCGCTATCTGTTCGTCTCGTCGATGTCGGTCTACGCCACGACCGATCGGCCGAACCTCGACGAGGAAACGCCCGTCGCGCACCTCGTCGATCCTGCGACCGAGCAAGTGCTCGAAAACTACGGCGCGCTCAAGGCCGCGTGCGAGCGCGTCGTCGAAACCGTCTTCGGCGAACGGGCGACGATCGTGCGCCCGGGCCTCATCGTCGGTCCGTTCGACGCGACCGATCGCTTCGGCTACTGGGTCGCGCGCTTCGTCCATCCGCAGTTGCTCGGCGACCGGCCGCCGCGCGCGGTCGTGCCCGAGCCCCCCGAGCGACCGCTGCAATTCATCGACGCGCGCGACCTGTCGGCATGGATGCTCGATGTGCTCGAGCGCGGCATGGCGGGCACGTTCAACGCGGCGAGCCCGGCGTGGCAGTGGCGGATGATCGATTTCGTCAAGGCGCTGATCGCAGCGTCGCCTGCGCCGCCGCGACCCGCGTGGATCGACGAGCCACGGCTCGTCGCCGCGGGCGTCGAGCCGTGGACCGGCCTCCCGCTGTGGTTGCCGCCGTCGGAGCCGGACAGCGCCGGCTTCATGACCATGAACTGCGAGCGCGCGCAGCGCGCGGGCCTCGTCGCCCGCCCACTGGCGTCGACGATCGCCGACACCGCCGCCTGGCTCGCGCAGCGCGACAACGCGAACGGATGGAAGCAGGTGCTATCGGCCGAGGCCGAGCGCAAACTCGTCTCGCTCTGATCGTTCCCACCGCTGCGACCGACGGTCGCATCCGACGATACGCTTCCCGAACGTTTCGCGCGCCGGGTGTCTCACCCAACGCGGTTGCAAATACCAAACCCCGGCCGCACATGAATCACGCATTGGTACGTCCGACAAAATTCGTGCAATCGCGCGAGTAATTTGCTAGAATTCGATGTTTTCGAAGGGCGCGTAGGTTAGTGCTTACTCCTCTCGGTTTCTCGCTGCTGCGCCAGCTTTCCGATGGCGCTTTCCACTCGGGCGAAGACCTTGCCGCGACGGTGGGGCTGACGCGCGCCCGGGTTTCGCAACTTCTGAAGCAGGCTGAAACGGCCGGTCTCGCCCTCGAACGCGTGCGTGGCCGGGGCTATCGGCTTCTCGCCACGCCCGACTTCCTCGACGTCAAGGAAATCCGCGCGGCACTCGAGGCGCTCGACATGGAAGTCGCGCCGGCCGACGCCAAGGCGCCGCTCCTCCCCGCGGCGAACGACGACGATCTCATCGGTCCCGGTGCGCTGTCGACGATCCCGCTGCATCCCGCGATTTCGGTCGAGGTCACCGACCAGGTCGATTCGACGTCGAGCGAGCTGCTGCGCCGTGCGGCGCGCCGCGACATCCATGGCGCGCTGCTCGCTGCCGAATGGCAGACCGCGGGTCGTGGTCGACGCGGCCGCGTCTGGACGGCGGTCGCCGGTGGCAGCCTCACGTTCTCGCTCGGCTGGCGTTTCGAGCAGGGCGCGGGCTTCGTGGCCGGGCTCTCGCTCGCCGTCGGCGTCGCGGTGGTGCGTGCGCTCGAAGCGGAAGGCCTCGCGGGCGTCGAGCTCAAGTGGCCGAACGACCTCGTGCACCGGCATCTGAAGGTGGGTGGCATCCTCGTCGAGCTCAACGGCGATGCACTCGGGCCATCGACCGTCGTCGTCGGTGTCGGTCTCAACATCCGGCTGCCGCAGGCAGTCAAGCGCGACATCGCGCAACCCGTGTCCGACCTCGCGGCCGTCGCGGGTCGCGGCGCCCCGCCGATCGACCGCAACAAGCTCCTTGCACGGCTCGTTGCCGAGCTCGCGGCCAGCCTGTCGCAATACGCGGCTCAAGGGTTCGTTCCGTTCGCTGCCGAATGGCAGCGCCGGCATGCGTACCAGGGCAAGCCGGTGCGCCTGCTGCTACCCGACGGCGAGCAGGTGAAGGGCACCGTCGCGGGCGTCGACAGCACCGGCGCGCTCGTGCTCGCCGACGGGCCGCGGCGCTCGCGTTTCCTCGCCGGGGAAATCTCCCTCCGCCGCGCGTGACGTCCGGGCGTTCGTGGCGCCATGCGCGCCGCGAACGCGCACGTCGGAAAGTCGCGTCCGAGCCCGCAACGTGTTTCGCGGGAAAATAGAGGCCGAGTCGATCCTCCTCGGCCGCTTGCCTTGAGCCAGATTCTCGTCATCGACGTCGGCAACAGCCGGCTCAAGTGGGCGTTGCGCGGCCCCCGCGGCTGGACCGCGCGCGGCGCCGTCGCCAATCAGGACATCGGCTCGCTCGCCGTGCGCGACTGGCAGAATCTGGAGCGTCCGCTTCGTGCGGTCGGCGTCAACGTTGCCGGCGAAGCGGCGCGCGTGCGCGTCGAAGGCCAGCTCGCTCGCTGGCGGCTGCCGGTCGAATGGCTGGCGTCGGGCACGCAGGCGGGTGGTGTCACCAACGGCTATCGCAATCCCTCGCAACTCGGCGCCGACCGCTGGGCCGCGCTGGTCGCGGCGCGCCGCCGCGCGGTGGCGGCCAACGAAGCTTCGCCGCACGCATGCGTCGTGGTCAACGCAGGCACTGCGGTGACGATCGATGCACTCGCCGCCGACGGCGCGTTTCGCGGCGGTTCGATCCTGCCCGGGGTGCGGCTCATGCTGCGCGCTCTCGGGGACAACACCGCCGCGCTGCGCACGACGCCGGGCGAGTACCACGATTTCCCGACGTCGACGCCAGACGCGCTCTTTTCCGGCGCCGTCCAGGCGATCTGCGGCGCGATCGAGGCCATGCGCGCGCGCCTGGCCGACCGTGCGCCGGTGACGTGCTTCGTCGCGGGCGGCAGCGCGCAGGACGTCGCGCCGCGCCTCGCCGCGCCGGTGGAGGCGGTCGAAAACCTCGTGCTCGAAGGCGTGCTCGTGCTCGCACTGTTGCCGCGTGGTGCCGGCGGCTCGGAGGTGCCGGCATCGTGACGGGTCGCGGCATGCGCGCGCTCGTCGTCGTGCTCGTCGTCGCCAACGTGCTCCTGTTCGCGTACGGACGGCTGGAGCGCTCGGCGCAAAGCGAAGGCGGGCGCCTCGCGATGCAGGTCGAACCCGAGCGCATCCGGCCAATGACGCCGCAGGAGGTCGCGGCGCTGGCGCCCACGAAGGTTGCGGCGACGACTTCGACTGCGCCGACGACGTGCGTGGAGTGGGGACCGTTCGCCGACGCCGATCGCGCGCGCGCGGAAGCCGATCTTCAGCCGCTCGCGCTCGGCCGTCTCGTCTCGCTGCGCCCCGTGGTGTCCGACGCCTCGACGTACTGGGTCAATGTCGGCGGCCTCGCGACGCGTTCGGCCGCCGAACGGCGCGCCGCGGAATTGCGCGCGCAAGCGATCGCCGATCTCTCGGTCGTCGAATACCCGCGCGGCCAGTTCACCGTCTCGCTCGGCGTGTTTCGCAGCGAGGCCGCCGCGAACGCACGGGCAGAAACGCTCGCCGCACGCGGCGTCGCCGGGACACAGGTCGAGCCGCGCGGGCAGGCGAACGGCCAGTCGATGATCGTCGTGCGCGACGCGCGCGAGCCGATCGTCGCACGCCTGCGCGAGCTGCAGGCGCAGTATGCGGGCACGGACGTCAAGGTCGCGGCATGCCCGCCATCGTGACCGCTCGCGTGCGCCTTCGCGATGCCGAGGGCACCGAGGACGTGGCCCTTGCGCGCGCGCTCTTCGAGGAATACGCAGCGTCGATCGGCGTCGATCTGTGCTTCCAGGGTTTTGTGGAGGAACTGGCATCGCTCCCCGGCGCGTATTCGCGCCCGAGCGGGTGTTTGCTGCTCGCCGAACGCGGCGAGGCCGTGGGCTGCGTCGCGCTGAGGCCGTTGACGGCGGGTATCGGCGAGGTGAAGCGTCTTTACGTTCGACCGACGGCGCGCGGCGAGGGCGTCGGCGCGATGCTCGCGCGCGCCGTCATCGAGCGTGCACGCATCTGCGGCTACCGGGAGCTGAAGCTCGATACGCTGCAGACGATGACGACGGCGCACGCGCTCTACGCGGCGCTCGGCTTTCGCCCGTGCGCGCCGTACTACGACAATCCGCTGCAAGGCGTCACCTACATGTCGCTCGCGCTGTCCGCCTGATCGTCATGCATACGAGCGGGCGGCGGACCGGAATGCCGCGGATGCTACATTCGAGCTGAACTTCGACGAACGTCCATCGCGTGCAACCCGATCGAACCGCTTTGCTTTCCCGCCTGCTCCGCGAGCGCATCCTCGTGCTCGACGGTGCGATGGGCACCATGATCCAGCAGTGCCGCCTGACCGAGCGCGATTTCCGCGGCCGCTTTCACGACCATCCGCGCGATCTCGCGGGCGACAACGACGTGCTGTCGCTGACGCGACCCGAGACCGTCCGGTCGATGCACGACGCGTATTTCGAGGCGGGCGCCGACATCGTCGAGACGAACACGTTCAACGCGACGCGCATCGCGCAGGCCGACTACGGCATGCAAGACGAGGTCGCCGCGATGAACGGCGCCGCGGCGCGTCTCGCGCGCGCGGCGGCCGATGCATGGACTGCGCGCACGCCCGATCGGCCGCGATTCGTCGCGGGCGCATTGGGGCCCACCAATCGGACGGCCTCGATCTCGCCGGACGTCAACGATCCTGCCGCCCGCAACGTCGCGTACGACGAGCTCGTCGCCGCGTATCGCGAAGCGGCCGATGCGTTGATCGACGGCGGCGTCGACGTGCTGCTGGTCGAGACGGTGTTCGACACGCTCAACGCGAAGGCCGCGCTCTTCGCGATCGACGAGACGTTCGCGCAACGCGGCGCGCGCTTGCCGATCATCGTGTCGGGCACGATCACCGATGCTTCCGGTCGCACCCTTTCCGGGCAGACGCCGCGGGCGTTCTGGTATTCGGTCCGGCACGTGCGCCCGCTCGCGGTGGGCCTCAATTGCGCACTCGGCGCCGCGTTGATGCGGCCGTACATCGCCGAGCTCTCGCACGTCGCCGAGACGTACGTCTCCTGCTATCCGAACGCCGGACTGCCGAATCCGATGTCGGACACCGGCTACGACGAGACACCCGACGAAACGGCCGCGCTCCTCGGCGAATTCGCGCGCAGCGGCTTCGTCAACATCGTCGGCGGCTGCTGCGGCACGACGCCGGCTCACATCCGCGCGATCGCCGACGCCGTGCGTGGCGTGCCTCCGCGGCGCGTCGCGGACGAGGTGGAGCGGCGCGTTGCCTGAGTCGGCGCCGCGACAGCGGCCGCTGTGCCTTGCCGGCCTCGAACCGCTCGTCATCGACGAGCAGTCGCTTTTCGTCAACGTCGGTGAGCGCACGAACGTCACGGGCTCGCGCGCCTTCGCGAAGCTGATTCTAGGCGGCGATTTCGCCGCCGCCGTGGAGGTCGCACGCCAGCAGGTGCAAAACGGCGCGCAGATCATCGACGTCAACATGGACGAGGCGATGCTCGACTCGAAGCAGGCGATGGTTCGCTTCCTGAGCCTGATCGCCTCCGAGCCCGACATCGCGCGCGTTCCGGTGATGATCGACTCGTCGAAGTGGGACGTGATCGAGGCGGGCCTCAAGTGCGTGCAGGGGAAGCCGATCGTCAACTCGATCTCGATGAAGGAAGGCGAGGCCGAGTTCCTGCGGCAGGCAAGGCTCGTGCGCCGCTACGGCGCCGCCGCCGTCGTCATGTGCTTCGACGAGCGCGGGCAGGCCGACTCGTTCGAGCGACGCATCGAGATAGCGAAGCGCGCCTACGACCTGCTCGTCACGCGCGTCGAGTTTCCGCCCGAGGACATCATCGTCGATCCGAACGTGTTCGCGATCGCGACGGGGATCGAGGAGCACGCCGGCTACGGCGTCGACTTCATTCGCGCGACGCGGTGGATCCGCGACAACCTGCCGCACGCGAAGGTGTCCGGCGGCATCTCGAACGTCAGCTTCAGCTTCCGCGGCAACGATGCGGTGCGCGAGGCGATCCACACGGTGTTTCTCTATCACGCGATCCGCGCCGGCCTGACGATGGGCATCGTCAACGCAGGCCAGCTCGGCGTCTACGACGACCTCGACCCGAAGTTGCGCACGCTCGTCGAGGACGTGGTGCTGAATCGGGTGCCGTCCGACGGCGGCAACGCCACCGAGAAGCTCGTCGCGTTCGCCGAGTCGTACAAGGCGCGCGGGAAGATGACGGAAGAGAATCTGGCGTGGCGCGACGCGAGCGTCGAGGCGCGGTTGTCGCACGCGCTCGTGCACGGGATCACGACGTACGTCGTCGACGACACCGAGGAGGCGCGCCTCACGGTCGCCGCGCGCGGCGGCAAGCCGATCGAAGTGATCGAAGGACCGCTGATGGACGGCATGAACGTCGTCGGCGACCTGTTCGGTGCCGGCAAGATGTTCCTTCCGCAGGTCGTGAAGAGCGCGCGCGTGATGAAGCAGGCGGTCGCTCACCTCATTCCGTTCATCGAGGCGGAGAAGGCGGCGAGCGGGGCAGCGGCGCGCACGAAGGGGCGGCTCGTCACGGCGACCGTCAAGGGCGACGTCCACGACATCGGCAAGAACATCGTCGGAGTGGTCCTGCAATGCAACAACTACGAGGTCATCGACCTTGGCGTCATGGTGCCGGCGCAGAAGATCCTCGCGACGGCGCGCGAAACCAACGCCGACGTGATCGGGCTGTCGGGCCTCATCACGCCGTCGCTCGAGGAGATGGCGAACGTCGCAGCCGAAATGCAGCGCGAAGGATTTTCGGTGCCGCTGCTGATCGGCGGCGCGACGACGTCGCGCGTGCACACCGCCGTGAAGATCGCGCCGAACTACACCAACGGGCCCACCGTCTACGTGCCCGATGCGTCCCGCGCGGTGGGTGTCGTCACGAGCCTGCTCTCCCAGGAGCAGCGTGCAGCGTACGTCGACGATGTCGCCGCGGACTACGAGAAGATCCGCGTGCAGCACGCGAACAAGCGCGGACCGAAGCTCGTGTCGCTCGCGGCCGCGCGTGCCAATGCGTTCGCCGCCGACTGGACGTCGTACGAACCGCCGGTGCCGACGTTTCTCGGCCGCCGCGTGCTGCGCGACGTTCCGCTCGCCGAGATCGCGCGCGTCATCGACTGGGCGCCGTTTTTCCAGGCGTGGGAGTTGTCGGGACCGTTTCCGGCGATCCTCGACGATCCCGTCGTCGGCGAAGCGGCGCGTACTTTGCTCGCCGAGGGTCGCGCCATGCTGGCGCGGATCGTCGGCGAGCAATGGCTGTCAGCGCACGCCGTCGTCGGCTTCTGGCCCGCAGCGGCGATCGGCGACGACATCGTCCTCTACGCCGACGAAACGCGTGCGTCCCCGGCGTTGACATGGCGCAATCTGCGGCAGCAGAACGAGCGGCCATCGGGGAAGCCCAATTATTCGCTGGCCGACTTCGTCGCGCCGCCGGCAAGCGCTCGACGTGATTACGTCGGCGCGTTCGCCGTGACGACCGGCGGCGAGGTCGAGGCGCGCGTCGCGGCGTTCAAGGCCGCGAACGACGACTATTCGGCGCTGATGCTGAAGTCGCTCGCCGATCGCCTCGCGGAGGCGCTCGCCGAATGGCTGCATCGCAAGGTCCGGATGGAGCTGTGGGGATACGCCCCCGACGAAGCGCTCGATACCGACGCGCTCGTTCGCGAGGCGTATCGCGGCATCCGCCCCGCGCCGGGTTACCCGGCGTGTCCGGATCACGCGGTGAAAGGCGAGCTCTTCGCGCTGCTCGGCGCGCGCGAGGCCGGCATGGAGGTCACCGAAAACTTCGCGATGCTGCCCGCCGCCTCGGTCGCGGGGTTCTATCTCGCGCATCCACAGTCGCGCTACTTCGCGGTCGGCAAGATCGGGGAGGATCAGCTCGCCGATTTCGCGCAGCGCTCCGGTCTGTCGCTCGACGAAGCGCGCCGCCGCCTCGCCCCGAACCTGTAATCGGTGTCAGACACGTGTCAGACACGTGTCTGACACCGGTGCTTCTCGCTCGCGTCACTCCGCCGGCAGCGCAAAGCCGTGCGGCATCAGCTCCCCGAACGCGTATTCGTCGTACTCGCCGCTCGCGCATGCGCATCGAATCCGCGCATCCCGCCCGAACTCGGCGATGACCTGCAGGCAGGCGCCGCACGGCGTGACCGGCTTCGGCGTGGGCGTATAGAGCGCGAGCGCGACGATCGCTTTCGCACCGTCGGCGACCGCGCGGAAGATCGCGTTGCGTTCGGCGCAGCTCGTGAGTCCGTACGACGCGTTCTCGACGTTGCAGCCTGTCGCGATCGAGCCGTCGAACGCGAGCACTGCGGCGCCGACCGCAAACCGACTGTAGGGGCAATGCGCGTTCGCGCTGGCGGCCTTGGCGGCGTCCGTCAGCGCGCACCACTCACCCTCCGTCGTATTTCGTTCGGCCATTCAAGAAAATCGGCGTTGCCCCTCTCCCGGGGGCGCAAGTACAGTATGCGCTCGTATGTCCACGATCGTCGCCGACGACCTGGTGCAGCGCGAGCAGTTGCTGCAGGACTTCGGCCGTCCTGAGCGCGCCGCGCTCTACGTGCCGCGCGTCCTGCAGCAGCACCTCGTCGACGACCCGCATCGCCACGCGTGGACGGCCGAAGGCGCCGCGGTGTTCGCGGACGTGTCCGGCTTCACGAAGCTCTCCGAGGCGCTCGCGCAGAAGGGCCGTGAGGGCGCCGAGCAGATCACCGAAACGATCGAGCGCGTCTTCGACTCGCTGCTCGGCGTCGCGTACGAGCGCGGCGGAAGCCTCCTCAAGTTCGGAGGCGACGCGCTGCTTCTCTGGTTCCACGGCGAAGACGCGGTCGCACGCGCATGCGGGGCCGCAGTGACGATGCGCAGCGCGCTGCGCGAGATCGGCGCGATCAAATTCCCCGATGTCGACGTAACGCTGCGCATATCCCAGGGCATTCACGCCGGCCGGTTCGAATTCTTCGCCGTCGGCGAGCGGCATCGGGAACTGCTGCCGGTCGGTCCGGGGTGGAGCAAGCTCGCCGCGAGCGAGACAGCCGCCGAAGCCGACCAGATCCTCCTCACGCCCGAGGCGGCCGCGCACGTACCGGTGAACTGCCTCGGCGAATGCGTTGCAAGCGGACACACGCTGTTGCACGAAGCTCCGGAGCACGCGAGCAAGCTTCCTTTCGTGCCGAGGCCCAAGCTCGCGACGGAAACGCTCGCGCAGTGCCTCTCCGCGGCGATCCGCGCGCAGGTGCTCGCCGGGGGCGCCGGTTCCGAGCATCGGCCCGTGGCGATCGCGTTCGTGAAGTACACAGGTACCGACGCGCTGATCGCCGAACGCGGCGTCGACGAAGCGGCTAAGTCGCTCGAGGCCGTCGTCACCACCGTCCAGGCAGCCGCCGAAGAGCAGGACGTCGCGTTTCTCGCCTCCGACGTCGATCACGACGGTGGCAAGCTGATCCTCACCGCCGGCGCGCCGAAGGCCACCGGCAACGACGAAGAGCGGCTGCTGCTCGCGCTGCGCAAGATCGTTGCGACCTCCCTGCCGTTGCCGCTGAAGATCGGCGTGCATCGCGGCGCCGTCTTCGCTGGGGACATCGGTCCCGCCTATCGCCGCACCTATACGGTCATGGGCGACGTCGTGAATCTGACCGCCCGGCTGATGGCGAAGGCGGAGCCCGGATCCATCTACGCATCGGCCGACATTCTCGAACGTTCGGACACGCAGTTCGATACGACCGAGCTCGAACCGTTTGCGGTCAAGGGAAAATCCGCGCCCGTCCGTGCTTGGTCGGTCGGTTCCGCAAAGGGTTCGAAGACGCGCCAGGTCTCGCTCGAGAAGCTGCCTCTCACGGGGCGTAACGCCGAACTCGGAATCATCCGAAAGGCGTTCGTCAGCGCGCGTGGCGGTGCGGGCCGCCTGATCGAAGTCGTCGGCGAAGCGGGCATGGGCAAGTCGCGTTTGCTCGAAGCGCTGCGCGACGCGGCCGCGGGCTTTCGAAAGGTTCACGCGACGTGCGAGGCGTATACGGCATCGACGCCGTACGCGGTGTGGCGCGAGTTGCTGCGCGAGCTCCTCGAGTTCGGGCGCGACGACGCGGACGCCGAGGTGGTCGACCGCATCCGCGATGAGCTCAACGCGAAGCAGCCGGAAATGCTGCCGTGGCTGCCGCTGATCGCGTTGGCGCTCGGCATCGAGCTCGAAGCGACGCCCGAGATCGCAATGCTCGCGCAGGAGAATCAACGCGCCAAGCTGCACGAAACGCTGCTCGGCTTTCTCGAGATGGTCGTACCGAAGTCGTGCCTGATCGAGATCGAGAACGCGCATCAGATGGACGAGGCTTCCGCCGAGCTCCTCTCCTTCGTCTGCAACGAAGTCGGGACGCGGCCGTGGCTCTTCGCGATTGCGCGCCGTGCGGTGTCGAGCGGCGGCTTCCGCGCACCGGAAAGCGCGACGGTCGTGCGTGTCGATCTCAAGCCGCTCGCCGCGCAGGACGCGTTGCGGATGGCGCAGCTCGCGACGCAGAAAAACCCGCTGCCCGCACACGTTCTCGAAGTCGTCGCCAAACGGTCGGGCGGCAATCCTCAGTTCCTGCGCGATTTGCTGCGAATCGCGATCCAATCGGGGGGAACGGCCGACCTGCCCGATTCCGCGGAGGCCGCCGCGATTGCGCAAATCGACGGGCTCGCGCCGGAGGATCGGGCGATCGTGCGTCGCGCCGCGGTGTTCGGCATCACGTTTCATCCACGGATGCTCGTGTGGTTCATCGATGAAGGCGACGAATTGCGGGTGCCGAACTGGGAACGGCTTCGCGAACTTTTCGAGGAGGAGCCGGATGGCCACCTGAAATTTCGCCGGACGCTGTTGCGCGATGCGGCGTACGAAGGACTTCCCTACAAGGTGCGCCGGAAGCTGCACGCCGTGGTCGCGAAGCACATGGAGCAGGAGTCCGAGCGGCCCGAGGAGGCGGCGAGTGCACTTTCGCTGCACTTCTTCGAGGCAGGTGATTACAAGCCCGCCTGGCGCTATGCGCGGGTCGCCGCGGAGCGCGCCGAGACGGCGTATGCGCACGTCGAGGCAGCGGGCATGTACACGCGAGCGCTGGACGCGGGGAGAAAAGTCGAGGACCTCGGAAACGACGAAATCGCCTCGGTGCAGGAAGCCCTCGGCGATGCCTGGTATCACGCGAGCGAGTACCGCAAGGCCTACGAGAACTACGTCGCCGCGCGGCCGCTTTTCACCAGCGATCGTCGCAAGGAGGCGTCGCTGCTGCTCAAGATCTCTTACGCGGACGAGAAGCTGGGCAAGCACTCCGAAGCGTT
>DASTGT010000062.1:0-15244 GCA_035718935.1 Casimicrobiaceae bacterium | reverse complement strand
GTCGTCACGCTGAACGACAGCGTCACCGCGCAAACGCCGACGGCGCCCGCGCCTGTACAGCGATTCGCCGAGGCCGGCCCCAGCAACGAGCAGCACGCGCTGCGCGACGTCGACTTCCGTCGCGGCCGCAACGGCGAGGGCCGGATCATCGTCGACCTCTCGGACAACAATACGGGCATCGACATCCGTCAGCAGGGACGCCAGCTGATCGTCGATTTCCAGAAGACCTCGGTGCCGCGCAATCTGGAGCGCAGGCTCGACGTCGCCGACTTCAACACGCCGGTCGTCACCGTCGACACGTTCGAGCAGAACGGCAACGCGCGGATGGTGATCCAGCCGCAGGGGCTCTGGGAACACTCCGCCTACCAGGCCGACAACCGCTTCATCATCGAGGTGAAGCCGATCGTCGACGACCCGAACAAGCTCGTACAGGGCACCCGGCCGGGCTACAAGGGCGAGAAGCTTTCGCTCAACTTCCAGAACATCGAAGTGCGGTCCGTGCTGCAAGTGATCGCCGACTTCACCGGCTTGAACATCGTCACGAGCGACACGGTGAACGGCAGCCTCACGCTGCGCCTGAAGGACGTGCCGTGGGACCAGGCGCTGGACATCATCCTTCAGACGAAGGGCCTCGACATGCGCAAGAACGGCAACATCGTTCTGATCGCGCCGCGCGAGGAGCTCGCGCTGAAGGAGAAGCAGCAGCTCGAGTCGCAGGCGCAGATCAACGAGCTCGAGCCCTTGCAGACCGAGACGTTCCAGCTCAACTACGCGAAGGCCGGCGACATCCTCAACATCATCAAGGGGACGTCGGGCGCCGGGGGCGCCGGGGCGCCGGTGGCCGCGCAATTCCTCTCGAAGCGAGGCACCGCGTTCGTCGATCCGCGCACCAACATCCTGTTCGTCACCGACATCGCCGGCCGCCTCGAGGAAGTGCGTCGCGTGATCCGCCAGGTCGACACGCCGGTGCGCCAGGTGCTGATCGAGGCGCGCATCGTGATCGCCGACGACACGTTCAGCCGCCAGCTCGGCATCCGGTTCGGCCAGCAAACGGGCGCGACGCTCTTCAATCGCCGCTATGCGATCGGCACGGGCGGCTCGCTCGCGACGCAGCCGGTCGTGTCGCTGTCGGGCGGCACCGGTACCGCGACGCGGACCACCGAGACGCAGACGCCGTTCGAGCTCGCGTCCGGCATCGCAACGGCCGGCTACTCGAGTCCCAATCAGCTCAACATCAATCTGCCCGTCGCCAACCCAGCCGGCCAGCTCGCGCTGACGCTGATCAACCTCGGCAGCGGCAACCTCATCAACCTCGAGCTTTCCGCGCTCGAAGCCGACAATCGCGGCAAGGTCGTGTCGAGCCCGCGGGTGATCACCGGCGACAACCAGAAGGCGCACATCGAGCAGGGGACGGAAATCCCGTACGTGACGCCGGGCAGCGCGAATTCGCCGGCGACCGTGTCGTTCAAGAAGGCGGTGCTCGCGCTCGACGTCACGCCGCAGATCACGCCCGACGGTCGGGTGATCATGCAGGTCGAGATCCGCAAGGATTCGGTCGGGCAGCTCGTGAACGTGCAGGGCGGCGGCCAGGTGCCGGCGATCGACACGAAGAACGTGCTGACGCAGATCGCCGTCAACAACGGCGACACCGCGGTAATCGGCGGCATTTACGAAGAAGTGATCCGCAACGACAAGACGCAGGTTCCCTTCCTGGGCGACGTGCCGGTCGTCGGCAATCTCTTCAAGACGACGAGCCGCTCGAGCCAGAAGACGGAGCTTCTGATCTTCCTGACGCCGCGCATCGTGCGCGAGACGGTCACGTCGGTTCGGTAAGTCCCCGATACAATGCCCCGATGTCGCTGCATCGGGGCAATCTCTTTCTCGTCGGGTTGATGGGTGCGGGCAAAACGACGCTCGGACGTCAGCTCGCGCGCCGTCTCGACCGCCCCTTCGTCGACGCCGACCACGAGCTCGAAGCCCGGCTCGGCGTTCCGATCCCGACGATCTTCGAGCTCGAAGGCGAAGCGGGTTTTCGCGATCGCGAGGAAGCGCTGCTCGGCGAGCTTGCGACGCGCACGAACATCGTGCTCGCGACCGGCGGGGGCGCCGTCATGCGCGACGGCAGCCGCCAGCGCTTGCGCGAGAACGGCACCGTCTTGTACCTGCACGCGGAGCCGGAGACGCTGTGGCAGCGGCTTCGAAACAGCAAGCATCGGCCGATGCTGCACGCGGGAGATCCGCGCCAACGGCTCGTCGAGCTCTATCGCCTGCGCGATCCGTTGTATCGCGACGTCGCCGACCACGTCATCGACTCGGAACGCGAGGCGGTGATCCGCTTCGTGCGCTGGCTCGCGGCGGAGCCGCATGCCGGCACGCCGACGACCGAGGCGACGCAGCCGCGGGAAGAAGCGCTCCCTCTCCCCGCGGATCGGGGAGAGCGTTGCGGCGAGGGGCGATGAACTCGCTCGAGGTCGGGCTCGGGACGCGTGCGTATTCCATCCACGTCGGCGAGCGCGTGCTGCCGCAGGCCGCCGAGTTGATCGGAGCGCGGGCGCACGACCGGTACGTCGTCGTCACCAACGCGATCGTCGCGTCGCATTGCCTCGCAGCCTTGCGGGGCGCGCTTCGCGACGCGGGTGCGAAGGTCGACGTCGTGCTGCTGCCGGACGGCGAGACGCACAAGAATCAGCGCACGCTCGACGACCTGTTGACGCGCCTGCTCGAGCTGCGCGTAGAGCGGTCGACGACGCTCGTCGCGCTCGGCGGCGGCGTCATCGGCGACATCGCGGGCTTCGCCGCCGCGATCTACCAACGCGGCATCCCGTTCGTCCAGGTGCCGACCACGCTTCTCGCGCAGGTCGACTCGTCGGTCGGCGGCAAGACCGGGATCAACCATCCGCTGGGCAAGAACATGATCGGTGCGTTCTGGCAGCCGCGCGCGGTGCTGATCGACACGAGCGTGTTGCGCACGCTGCCGGATCGCGAGCTACGCGCCGGCGTCGCGGAGGTAATCAAGTACGGCGCCATCCGCGACGTCGAGTTCTTCGCGTGGCTGGAAGCGAACGTGCCGGCATTGCTCGCGAAGGACGCCGACGCGCTGACGCACGCGATCGTGCGGAGCTGCGACATCAAGGCGGCGATCGTCGAAGCCGACGAGCGCGAGTCCGGCGAACGTGCGCTGCTCAACTTCGGTCACACGTTCGGCCACGCGATCGAAGCGGCGCAAGGGTACCGGGAGTGGCTGCACGGCGAGGCGGTGGCCGCCGGCATGATGTGCGCTGCGCGCTTGTCGCAACCGGTTTGCGGGCTTGACGCGCAAAGCGTCGAGCGCCTCGCGTGCGTGATCGCGTCTGCCGAGTTGCCGGTGGTACCGCCCCGAATTTCAACCGATCACTGGCTCGACCTCATGCATCGGGACAAGAAGGTCGAATCGGGAGCGTTACGGTTCGTGCTGCTCGACCGCCTCGGTCATGCTGTCGTGCGTCGCGACGTCGCACGAGAGAACATTCTCGCCGCGCTCGCCGACGTGTCGAGCGAGCCTCGATAGGCCGCGAAACCGCGCACATCCGGGTTCGTCCGAGGCGCAATCACGCACCGGGTACGACAATACAGGCGATCCCAATTCTCGCAATCTGACAGCTGATTCCGTCTCCGCAAAGTTTTTTCCTGATACTGCTCGGTCCTGTTGACGCAGACGTGACCCGACGAAATAGGGCGCCCGCAGGCGCCCTATTTCGTCGGAAGATGCTCGATCAACTACAGAATACGCTTGCGCTCGTCAATGCCGACCCGGACGACACGTTGATGGTGAACTTGCCGTGTGCATCACCCGACGTTCCCACGCTCACGGTGATCTGACCGGCGGATGCCGTGGCAATGATTTGTCCGGTCGCAGTGGAGTCAGGAACGACGGCCGTAGTGTAGGTGCCGGTTCCGCCAGTCGCTAGCATCTGACCGAGTTGTGCGCTCGCGGTGCATGCCACCGGGGCCGTCGAACTGCCGATCGAATTCGGCGTCAGCACGATGGGCACAGGCGGGGGTGCTGCCGTTCCGAACACGTTGTCGGCCGTCGGCGGCGTCAGCAGCGTGCGTCCCGCCGCGTCGGTGATCGCGAACGTGAGTCCCGTGAAGCAGACGCCGTTGGTCGTGATCGTGAAGCCGCCGCCGCTGCGCAGAACCGGATTGCCGGTGATCGAGACCGCCTGCGGGAAGTTCGTAGCGACCGTGTACGGCGGCGTGCCGCCGAACACGTAGAACGTCGCGCTCGCGCCCGAACTGCAATGCGCGGTGTCGGGTCCGGTGAACGTCGTCGTTCCCGTCGGAATGACCGACAGCACCGAATTGCCATTGACGAACTGGGCGATCGTGAACTGCGCGACCACGGTGTTGCCACTCGTCACGTCGGTGGCGCGCAGCGTCGCGACCTGCGTGGGTGCGCTGACCGGAACGACGAGCCGCACCGCCGCGTTGCCGTTCTGATCGGTGTTCACGGTGACCGACGAGACGACCGGTTGTCCCGGCTGCGTGCTCGAGATGCCGAAATCGCCCTGTACGACGTCGAAGCGCACCGGGCGGCCGGCGAGCGGCGCACCGGCGGGCCCGAGCACCTTCACCGTCGCGAGGCCGTCCTGGCCGGAGCAAAGATCGGCGCCTGCGTTGCCGCAGTTCGGATTGCCCGTGATCGTGATCGACGCGGGCAGCAGAAGCGCCGGGCGGACGTTCACCGCCGCGGAGGTGGTGAGACCCGCGGCATCGCGGATGCTGAGCGTGACGGCCGTGTCGGCGCCGACGCTTCCCGGAACGACGACGAGCGTATTGCCGTTCAACGTGCCGACGACGGGCAACGCCGCCTGGTCGCTGGAGATCACCGTATACGGCTGCGTGCCGCCGGTCACGACGAACGTGAACGGCGTTCCCGAGTACGCGGTCGCAGTTGCGGGCGTGATGCTCAGTGGGGTCACGACGTGGCCGCTGTCGAAGGCGTTGTTCGGCGCGCCGTTCCCCCCGCCGCACGCGGCGAGCGAAAGGACGGCCGCGAGCGCGGCCAGCGTCGTGAAGGGGCGCAGCCACGCGGTCATTCGGTATCCGGGCATGATCGGGTCCTGATGATGTTGTCCTAAACGTGCGATTGCTTCGGGGATGAAACGGACGCGCTAACAACGACCTAGCAGAGGTTGCTCCATTTAAAGCGAATCCGCCCTTATGACGCAAGCATTTCCGGCGGAAAGCGCATGTCGCCCGATTCGGGTGTTGCGCGTTGGTTTTTCGCAAGCTCGACCCCGCCTCGCCTTGCCGCACTGCAGCATGGCGCGTAACATAAGCAGGTTTCGCTGCCGCCGACGCTCGCGCCCGCCCGTACGCGTCGCGGCCATCCGAAGTCCGCCCGATCGAGGTCCCGCGTGGAATCGTCGAAGCACGCCCCCGCCCATTCCTGGCCGCCGCGCGCCCAGGGCTTGTACGATCCGGTGCACGAGCACGACGCCTGCGGGCTCGGCTTCATCGCGAACATCAAGGGTCGCAAGAGCCACGACATCATCACGCAGGGCCTCGCGATCCTCGAACACCTGACGCACCGGGGCGCGACGGGCGCCGACCCTCTGCAGGGCGATGGCGCGGGCATCCTGATTCAGATGCCCGACGCGTTCTTCCGCCGCGCGTGCGGCAAGCTCGGCATCACGCTCCCCGCGATCGGCCAGTACGGCGTCGGCATGGTTTTCCTGCCGCAGGAGCCCGCATCACGGATGGCGTGCGAGCAGGAGATCGAGCGCGCGATCGCGGCCGAGGGCCAGGTGCTGCTCGGCTGGCGCGACGTCCCGACGAACGACGCCGGGCTGTCGACGCGGACGAAAGCCGTCGAGCCGGTGATACGGCAAGTCTTCGTCGCACGCGGCGCACGCGATATGGACCAGGACGCGCTGGAGCGCAAGCTCTACGTCATTCGCAAGGCGTCGGGGCACGCGATCCAGGCGCTGAACCTGCGCCACGGCAAGGAGTTCTACGTTCCGTCGTTCTCGACGCGCACGATCGTCTACAAGGGGATGCTCCTCGCGCACCAGGTCGGCGAGTACTACCTCGATCTGCACGACGCATCGATGGTGTCGGCGCTCGCGATGGTGCATCAGCGCTTCTCGACGAACACGTTCCCCACCTGGGACCTCGCGCACCCGTTCCGCTTCATCTGCCACAACGGCGAGATCAACACGCTGCGCGGTAACTTCAACTGGGTCCGCGCGCGCGAAGGCGCCATCGCGTCGAAGGTGCTCGGCGACGATCTGCCGAAGCTTTGGCCGCTGATCTACGACGGGCAATCCGATTCGGCGTCGTTCGACAACGCGCTCGAGCTGCTGTTGATGGGCGGCTATTCGCTGCCGCACGCGATGATGCTGATGATTCCCGAGGCGTGGGCGGGCAATCCGCTGATGGACGAGGATCGGCGCGCGTTCTACGAGTATCACGCGGCATTGATGGAGCCGTGGGACGGTCCTGCGGCGATGGCATTCACCAATGGGCGCCAGATCGGCGCGACGCTCGATCGCAACGGTTTGCGTCCGGCGCGCTTCGTGGTCACCGACGACGACTACGTCGTCATGGCCTCCGAAGTCGGCGTGCTCGACATTCCGGAAGCGAAGATCGTCAAGAAATGGCGGCTGCAGCCGGGCAAGATGCTGCTCGTCGATCTCGACGCCGGCCGCATCGTCGACGACGACGAGTTGAAGCGCACGCTCGCAACGGCGAAGCCCTACCGGGAGTGGATCGCGCGCTGTCGTCTTCGTCTCGAGGAAATGCCGGAGCCGGCGCCGAGCACGCCGAGCGACGTGCCGCTCCTCGATCGGCAGCAGGTGTTCGGCTACACGCAGGAGGACCTGAAGATCATCCTCGCGCCGATGGCGCAAGGCGGCGAGGAGCCGGTGGGCTCGATGGGCAACGACGCCGCGCTGCCGGTGCTCTCCGATCGGCCGAAGGTCTTCTACAACTACTTCAAGCAGCTCTTCGCGCAAGTGACCAACCCGCCGATCGATCCGATCCGCGAAGAGCTCGTGATGTCGCTCGTGTCGTTCATCGGGCCGCGACCGAACCTGCTCGCGCTCGATCCGCGCGACGACGATGCGGAGACGGTGATCGGCGCGCCGAGCGGCGTCGGCACCGCGCCCGCAGGCGAGCCGCCGATGCGTCTCGAGGTGCAGCAGCCGGTGCTGACTCCCGAGAACATGGAGAAGCTGCGGCATGTCGAGCTCTTCTCGGGCGGCGCATTTCGCTCGATCGAGCTCGACATCTGCTATCCCGCCGCGTGGGGCGGCAACGGCATGGAGGCCGCGCTCGCGAGCCTCGCCGCGCATGCGGAGGACGCGATCCGTCAGGGCTACAACATCCTGATCCTGTCCGACCGCAGCGTTGCCGCCGACATGCTGCCGATTCCGGCGCTGCTCGCGACGGCAGCCGTGCACGAGCATCTGGTGAAGAAGGGCCTGCGCACATCGACCGGGCTCGTCGTGGAGACGGGCTCCGCGCGAGAAGTGCATCACTTCGCGTTGCTCGCAGGCTACGGCGCGGAGGCGATCCATCCGTACCTCGCGCTCGAGACCGTCGCGCATATCGCGCCGCTGTCGTCGGATACGGATGCCAAAGATTCGCAGAAGAAGTACGTCAAGGCGATCTGCAAGGGGCTCTACAAGGTGATGTCCAAGATGGGCATCTCGACGTACCAGTCCTATTGCGGCGCGCAGATTTTCGAAGCGGTCGGTCTGCAGAAGGCGTTCGTCGACAAGTACTTCACCGGCACCGCGAGCACCATCGAAGGCATCGGCCTCTTCGAAGTCGCCGCGGAAGCGCAGCGCCTGCACGCGCTCGCGTTCGGCGACGATCCGCTGCTCGAGAACGCGCTCGACGCGGGCGGCGACTACATGTACCGGATCCGCGGCGAAGAGCACATGTGGACGCCGGACACGATTGCCAAGCTCCAGCACGCGACGCGGGCGAACTCGTATGCGACGTACAAGGAATACGCGGCGCTGATCAACGAGCAGGGGCGCAAGCACAAGACGCTGCGCGGGCTCTTCGAATTCAGGTCGAGCGAGCGCGCGTCGATCCATATCGACGACGTCGAGCCCGCGAAGGAGATCGTCAAGCGCTTCTCGACGGGCGCGATGAGCCTCGGCTCGATCTCGACGGAAGCGCACACGACGCTCGCGATCGCGATGAATCGCATCGGCGGCAAGTCGAACACCGGCGAAGGCGGCGAGGACCCGATGCGTTACCGCGCCGAGATGCGGGCAGGGCGCAGCGAAGTGCGCGACGGCGACACGCTCGCCTCGGTGATCGGCGAGCGCGCCGTCGAGAAGGACATCGTGCTCGCGGCCGGTGACAGCCTTCGCTCGCGCATCAAGCAGGTCGCCTCGGCGCGTTTCGGCGTCACCGCCGAGTACCTCGCTTCGGCCGATCAGTTGCAGATCAAGATGGCGCAGGGCGCGAAGCCCGGCGAAGGCGGGCAACTGCCGGGACACAAGGTGTCCGAGTACATCGCGCAGTTGCGCTTCTCCGTGCCGGGCGTCGGCCTGATCTCGCCGCCGCCGCATCACGACATCTATTCGATCGAGGACCTCGCGCAACTGATCCACGATCTGAAGAACGCGAATCCGAAGGCCTCGGTGTCGGTGAAGCTCGTCTCCGAGATCGGCGTCGGCACGGTCGCCGCGGGTGTCGCGAAGGCGAAGGCCGACCACGTCACGATCGCCGGCCACGACGGCGGCACCGGCGCCTCGCCGCAGTCGTCGATCAAGCACGCCGGCACGCCATGGGAGCTCGGGCTCGCCGAGACGCAGCAGACGCTCGTGCTCAATCGCCTGCGCGGGCGCATCGCCGTGCAGGTCGACGGCCAGATGAAGACCGGCCGCGACGTCGCGATCGGCGCGCTGCTCGGCGCCGACGAGTTCGGCTTCGCGACGGCACCGCTGGTCGTCGAAGGCTGCATCATGATGCGCAAGTGCCATCTCAACACCTGCCCGGTCGGCGTGGCGACCCAGGACCCCGTGCTGCGTCGGCGCTTCGCCGGCCAGCCCGAGCATGTCGTCAACTACTTCTTCTTCGTGGCGGAAGAGTTGCGCGAGATCATGGCCAAGCTCGGTTTCCGCACGCTGAACGAGATGGTCGGTCGCAGCGATCTCCTCGACATGCGCAAGGGCATCGCGCACTGGAAGGCGAAGGGACTCGACTTCACGCGCGTGTTCCATCAGCCGCCGATGCCGGCGGACGTGGCGCGCTTTCATTGCGAGGCACAGGACCACGGGCTCGCGAAGGCGCTCGATCACGATCTGATCGCGGCGGCAGCCCCCGCCATCGAGAAGCGACAGCCCGTGCGTCTCGCCTACAAGATACGCAACGCGCACCGCTCGGTGGGCGCGATGCTGTCGGGCGTGATCGCGCGCAGGCACGGCCACGACGGATTGCCCGACGACACTTTGCACGTCGCGTTCGACGGCGTTGCCGGCCAGAGCTTCGGCGCGTTCCTCGCGCGCGGCGTGACGTTCGAACTGCAGGGCGGGACGAACGACTACGTCGGCAAGGGCCTGTCCGGCGGACGCATCGTCGTGTATCCCGATCCGCAGTGTCCCGCGAAGCCGGAAGAGAACATCGTCGTCGGCAATACCGTGATGTATGGCGCGATCGACGGCGAAGCGTACTTCCGCGGCGTCGCGGGCGAGCGCTTCTGCGTGCGCAATTCGGGCGCGACCGCCGTTGTGGAAGGCACCGGCGACCACGGCTGCGAATACATGACCGGCGGCACCGTCGTCGTGCTCGGACGCACCGGCCGCAATTTCGCCGCCGGCATGAGCGGAGGCGTCGCGTACGTCTACGACCCCGACGGCACGTTCGCATCGCGGTGCAACGCGGCGATGGTCACGCTCGCGCCCGTCCTGTCCGAAGCCGAGCAGCACAAAGCGGAGAAGGCGCTCGTCGCGCAGGGCAAGGGCCGGTTGCTGCACGAGAACGAAGCCGACGAACTCCTTTTGCGTCGCTTGGTCGAGCGGCATCTGCGCTTCACGGGTTCGAGCGTCGCTCTCGCGATGCTCGACGATTGGGACGCGGCGCGCGCGACGTTCGTCAAAGTATTCCCCAACGAGTACGTGCGTGCGCTTTCCGAGCTCTACGTGAAGGCGCAAAAGACGGAACCGGCCGCCGTGCCCGTGCGCGTCGCATCGCGGCAAGCGGCGTAGGCGGGCGCGATGGGCAAGATCACCGGCTTTCTCGAGTGGCAGCGCATCGCCGAAGCGGCGGATCCCGTGCAGGCGCGCATCAGGCATTTCCGCGAGTTCGTCCATCGTCTCGACGACGCGAGCGCGGCGAAGCAGGGCGGCCGCTGCATGGATTGCGGCATCCCGTTCTGCCAGACCGGTTGCCCCGTCAACAACATCATTCCCGACTGGAACGACCTCGTGTACCGCCATCAGTGGAAGGCGGCGCTCGACGTTTTGCATTCGACGAACAACTTCCCCGAATTCACCGGACGCGTGTGCCCGGCGCCGTGCGAGGCCGCGTGCACGCTCAACATCAACAGCGATCCGGTGGGCATCAAGTCGATCGAGCACTTCATCATCGACAAGGGCTACGACGAAGGATGGGTCGAGCCGCAGCCGCCGGCGCGGAAGACCGGTCGCAAGGTGGCCGTCGTCGGGTCCGGGCCCGCGGGTCTCGCGTGCGCGCAGCAGCTTGCGCGCGCGGGGCACGACGTCGTGCTGTTCGAAAAGCACGATCGCATCGGGGGACTGCTTCGCTACGGCATTCCCGACTTCAAGATGGAGAAGCACCTGATCGACCGGCGCATGGCGCAAATGTCGATCGAGGGCGTCGAATTCCGTCCGAACGTGAACGTCGGCACGGACGTCCGCGCGGACGATTTGCTCGCCGAGTTCGACGCGATCGCCTTGACCGGCGGTGCGGAGAAGCCGCGCGACCTGCCGGTGCCCGGGCGCGAGCTTGCCGGCGTGCATTTCGCCATGGATTTCCTCCCGCAGCAGAACCGCGTCGTCGCGGGGGATGCCGTCGCGCAGCAGATCACCGCCGGCGGCAAGCGCGTCGTGGTCATCGGTGGCGGCGACACGGGCTCCGACTGCGTCGGCACGTCGAACCGGCAGGGCGCACTGTCGATCGTGCAGTTCGAATTGCTGCCGCAGCCGCCGGAAGTCGAGAACAAGCCGCTCGTGTGGCCCTATTGGCCGATCAAGCTCCGCACGTCGTCGTCGCACGAGGAAGGCTGCGAGCGCGACTGGTCGGTCGCGACGAAGCGCTTCGAAGGCCGTGACGGGCGGGTCGAGCGGCTCGTCGCCGTTCGCGTCGAATGGCAGCGCGACGGCAGCGGGGCGATGCGGATGGTCGAGGTGCCCGGCAGCGAATTCGCGATGCAGGCCGACCTCGTGCTGCTCGCGATGGGCTTCACCGGGCCGGCGGACCTGCCGCTCTTCGAGCAATTCGGCATCGCGCGCGACCCGCGGAGCAACGTCAAGGCGAATACCGACGATTACCGCACGAGCGTGGCCAAGGTCTTCGCAGCGGGCGACATGCGCCGCGGACAATCGCTCGTCGTGTGGGCGATCCGCGAAGGCCGCCAATGCGCGCACGCCATCGACGCCTGCCTGATGGGAGCCTCGTCCCTTCCGAGATGAACGCCGCGGCGGACCTTCGGGGCGCCTGATGACCCCGATCTCGATGCTCGGGATCGACACGTGGCAACCGATCGTCGACGACGACGAAACGGAGCAATACGCGCGCGACCTCGAAGGTGGCGGCGTGCTCGTCATGCCGCACCTGGCGTTCGCGTTGAACGAGACCGAGCGCGCGTTTCTCGACGTTCGCTGGTCCGACGGCAAGGCGAAGAACATCAGCCTCGACGGCAATACGATCCGCGGCGCGCGGGGTGACGCCACGGAGCTTCGCGCGATCGCCGCGATGGTCTCCCGCTTCGCGACCCAGGCGAGCACGCTCATCGCTTCGCTCTTTCCGCGCTACTCGCCGTACCTCGAGCGCGCGCGCACCAGCTATCGGCCCTATCCGGCCAGCGGACGCGACGTGTCGTGGCGCAAGGACGATGCACGTTTGCACGTCGACGCATTTCCGTCACGCCCCAATCGCGGCGCGCGCATTCTGCGGGTGTTCACCAACGCGAACCCCAGCAAGCCGCGCGTGTGGCGCGTCGGTGAGGACTTCGAGGCGATGGCCACGCGGCTGTTGCCGCGCGTGCGCCGCATGCTGCCCGGCGAGCCCGCGCTGCTCCAGGCGTTGCACGTCACCAAATCGCCGCGCAGCGAGTACGACCACCTCATGCTCGGGCTGCACGATGCGGCAAAGGCCGACCTCGACTATCAAACGCAATCGCCTCAGCAGGAAGTGCGCTTCGCGCCGGGCACGACCTGGATCTGCTACTCCGATCAAGTGATGCACGCAGCCTCGTCGGGGCAATTCATGTTCGAGCAGACCGTCCATCTGCCGATCGAGGCGCTCTACATGCCGGAACGCTCTCCGCTCGCCGTCCTCGAGCGGATGACCGGCCGCCATCTGATTCGATGACGGCGCTCGCCAACGACACGCTGCTGCGTGCGCTGCGTCGCGAGCCGACGCCGTACGTTCCGGTTTGGCTCATGCGCCAGGCGGGTCGCTACCTCCCCGAATACAACGCGGTTCGATCGAAGGCAGGGAGTTTCCTCGCGCTTGCGACCAATCCGGCGCTCGCGACCGAAGTGACGTTGCAGCCGCTCGCGCGCTTTCCGCTCGACGCGGCGATTCTGATTTCCGACATCCTCACCGTGCCCGACGCGATGGGCCTCGGCTTGTCGTTCGCCGAAGGCGAGGGGCCGCGCTTCGCGCGCGCGACTCGGGACGAGGCGTCGATCGCCGCGCTCGCGCCGCCCGATCTCGCGAAGCTACGCTACGTCTTCGATGCGGTCGCGCAGATCAAGCGCGCACTCGCCGGCCGCGTGCCGCTGCTGGGCTTCGCCGGCAGTCCGTTCACGCTCGCGTGCTACATGATCGAAGGCGGCGCGAGCGCCGATTACGCGAGCGTACGCACGATGGCGGTCGCGCGGCCGGATCTCCTCGAACGCATCGTCGACGTCAATGCGGTCGCGGTCGCGGCTTATCTCGCCGAGCAGATTCGTGCCGGCGCCGACGCGGTGATGTTGTTCGACACGTGGGGGGGACTGCTCTCGCCTGACGCATACCGCCGCTTTTCGCTCGCACCGATGCGGACGATCCTGGCGTCGCTGCCGCGTGCGATCCCCACGATCGTCTTCAGCAAGGGCGCGCACGCTTCGCTCGAGTCGCTGGCGAACGCCGGCGCCGCGTGCGTCGGCCTCGACTGGACGGCGGATCTCGGGGAGGCGCGCCGCCGCTTCGGCGCCCGTGTCGCCTTTCAAGGCAATCTCGATCCGATGGCCCTCCTCGCGGATCCGAAAAGCGTGGAGCGGGCGGTTGGCGCAGTCGTGCAGGCAGCGGGCTCCGCGCCAGGCTACGTCTTCAACCTCGGGCACGGTCTCGTGCCCGCGACGCCTCCCGACAATGTCGCCGCGGTGGTCGACACGGTGCACGCCATCACCCGGCGCGCCCCGTGAGCGTTGTTTGAGGGGCTTGACAATTTCGAAAAGGCGTCTTTCGCACGGAGTTATGCACACTGTCCGGCGCTTCGTCTTGCATCGGGCGATGTGACGAAAATTGCGCGAAGGGGAAGCGCTAATCATCTGAAAAAAATCGCGATTCTCCATGACGTCGCAATAGTGCAACAATCGCGCCATGTAGACGACGACCACGTACGCGTCCGCTAATCACAGTTACGCACAAAACTATCCACAGGACGCGGGGGAAAAGTTTACCGGAGTTCCGCCTTCTTATGGGCTTGCTGGACGGTGTTGATGTTGAGGATTAACTGTCCGGTAACGATCTCCGATTTCGGCTCGTTTTCCGCAACAATCATTTCGTGCCGTAGCAAGCTCGCCCATCGCAAATCTGGGGCAGGGTGCGAGGCGCCCGAGATCGTGAAGTGAGTGTCGCTCGGATCGCCATGCCGGTCGCGGCGTGGCAACTCTTCGACTATTGGGTGCCGGGCGGTCTCAACGTAGCGCGCGGTGACGTCGTGCGCGCGCGGCTCGGCAACCGGCGTTGCGTTGGCGTCGTCGTGCATGCCGAGGTGGCGGGCGACGCGGCGCACGCGCTGCAGCCGATCGAGGCGTTGACCGACGTTCGCCGCCTGCCCGACGAAGTGCTGTCGCTCGCCGACTTCGTCGCGCGCTATTACCAGGCGCCCCCCGGGCTCGCCTACGCGCTGCTCCTGCCACCGCTCGTGCGCAGGCGTCGCGCGCGCGACGATTCGGCGACGCGCGCGCCCACCATCGACGACGAGGTCGTTCGACGACTCAACACGGCACAGGCCTCGGCGCTCGAGACGATCGACGCGCACGCGGCACGTTTCGGGGTCACGCTTTTGTACGGCGTGACCGGCAGCGGCAAGACCGACGTCTATCTTGCGGCTGCGCAGCGATGCATCGCGCGCGGCGCGCAGGTGTTGATCCTCGTTCCCGAGATCAACCTGACGCCGCAATTCGCCCAGCGCGTCGCGGCTGCCCTCGGCGCGACGCGAAGCGTCGCGCTGCACAGCGGGCTCGCGGCCGGCGAGCGGCGCGCGAACTGGGATGCCGCCGCCGCTGGCGACGCCGACCTCGTCCTCGCGACCCGCCTCGGCGTGTTCGTGCCGCTCCCGCGGCTTGGCCTGGTCGTCGTGGACGAGGAGCACGACGATTCGTTTCGCCAGCAGGACGGCGTGCGCTATCACGCGCGCGACCTCGCGATCTGGCGCGCGCGGCGTCGCGGCGTCCCGATCGTGCTCGGCAGCGCGACGCCGTCGCTCGACACGTGGGCCAAGGCGCGTAGCGGCCGCTACGCGGTGGCGACGCTCGCGTCGCGCGCCGATCCGCGCGCGGCGCTGCCCGCGATCCGCTTCGCACCCAATCGCGGTCCCGACGTGCACGACGGCATTGGTGGCGAACTGTTGCACGCGATCGGCGAGCGCCTTGCGCGCCGCGAGCAATCGCTCGTCTTCGTCAACCGACGCGGATTCGCGCCGTCGCTCAAGTGCGTCGCGTGCGGCTGGGAGTCGCAATGCGATCGCTGCGCCGCGCGGCTCGTCGTTCATCGCACGCCGGCGGGTCTGCGCTGCCATCATTGCGGTCACGCGCGCGACCTCGCGATCTGGCGCGCGCGGCGT
>DASTGT010000061.1:0-6185 GCA_035718935.1 Casimicrobiaceae bacterium | reverse complement strand
GCATCGCGCGGCCGGTAGATCGTGGCGTTGATGTGCCCGAGCATGCTTTGCGCGCAACGTCCGGCGGGGAATGCGCCTTCACCGAGGTCGAGCGGGCACTCTCGATTCAGCACGCGCGCGGCGTGCGCGCCTTCGATGGTCCAGCCGACATAGCTCGCGCACACGTCGAACAGTGCACCGCCCGCCGTGTTGACGGCGATGCGCGTCGCATCGAAATCGCGTTCCGGCGACGACGCGCCGGTGACGAACAGCCACGAGCGCGGGCCGAGCCATAACAATGCCGCATCGTCGCGACGCGTGCTCGTCAGCGGTTCGACCGGCAGCGTCGCGAGCAGGCGGGCGACGTCCGACGCGAATGCCCCATCACCCGCATTGCCGCGCAGAGTCCACGCCTGCCCGATGCGCAACTCGCGGAACGTGACCTTCGAACGTGATTCAGCCACGCAACCGCTCCCCGGCCGGATCGATGAAAGTTGATGAACCAATCGTCACCCGCGCGCGGTCTCCGGCGAGCGGCGACGTCGCCCACACGGTCTCGCCATGGCGGGCGCGGCCATTGGCGACGAGCGCCAGCGCGATCCAGGCGCCCAGGTTCGGGCTGTAGCACCACGAGGTGACATGACCCTGCATGGGAATCGGTGTGGCGGCATCGGGATCCGCGACGATCTTTGCGCCGCGCGGGATGCGCGCGCCGCCCTCGGCGCGGAGCCCGACGAGTTGCCAGCGATCGGGCGCGGTGAGGGCGGGCCGCGCGAGCAGCGGCTTGCCGATGCACCACTTGTTCGGATTGACGAGCTTCTCCATCCCGAGGTCGGCCGCGGTCGTGCGCCCGTCGATCTCGGCACCGATCACGACGTGCCCCTTCTCGATGCGAAGCGTGCTCATCGCTTCGGTGCCATACGGCATGATGCCGAACGGCTCGCCCGCCGCCAGCACGGCCTCCCACATCGCGAGACCGCGCCGCGCATCCACGTGTATTTCGTACGCCAGCTCGCCGGAATAGCTCATGCGGAACAGGCGCGCGGGGACGAGTCCATCGGCCGTGCGCACGTTGCACCGAACGACGGCGAGAAACGGAAACGCGTCGTTCGACACGTCGATGTCGACCACGCGCGCGAGCACCTCCCGCGAGCGCGGTCCTGACAGTGCGGCCGCGGTCCATTGCTCGGTCACCGACGTTGCATGGACGTCGAGGTCCGGCCAGTCGATTTGGAGCAGCCGCTCGATCGTCTGCATGATGGCGACGGCGTTGGCCGTCGTCGTCGTCATCAGGTAATGCGAGTCGTCGAGGCGCGACGTGGTCCCGTCGTCGCGCACGATTCCATCCTCGCGCAGCATCACGCCGTAGCGGCAGCGGCCGACCTGCAGGTTGTCCCAGCGGTTGATATAGATGCGGTTGAGGAATTCGGCGACATCGCGTCCTTGCAACTCGATCTTTCCGAGCGTCGAGACGTCGACGACGCCGACGTTCTCGCGCACGTTGCGCGCCTCGCGGTTTGCGGCGTCGTCCTCCGATTCGCCGGCGCGCGGATACGAATGCGGCCGCTTCCACAGTCCTGCATCGACGAAACGTGCGCCACGCTCGGCGTGCCACGCATGGATCGCACCGTACCGCGTCGGCTCCGCGTGCGCGCCGCCATGCGGACCCACGAACGCCCCGAGCGTCACCGGCGTATACGGCGGGCGAAAGGTCGTCGTGCCGACGGCCGCCATCGGCACGCCGAGCGCATCGCCCATGAGTCCGATGCCGACGACGTTGCTCGTCTTGCCCTGGTCGGTGCCCATGCCGAGTGTCGTGTAGCGCTTCAAATGCTCGACGGCCTGGTAGCCCTCGCGGCGCGCCAGGGCGACGTCGCGTACGGTGACGTCGTTCTGCAAATCGACGAAGCACTTGGCGCCGCGCGCGTCGGGGACGGCCCACAGCGGGTCGACCTTCGTGCGCGCACCGGACACCGTCGAACCGTCGACGGGCAACCGCGGCGCGCCTTCTCCGCCGCTTGCGGTCGCGATGCCGACGCGCGCAAGCGCCCGCCGCGCCGCGGCCCGGCCTTCGCCGGCTGCCGTCGCGGCGTCGCAACCTCCGTTAACTGCGCCGGCGGTCTCGATCGCCATCGGCGAGCGGTCGGGCCGGAAACTGGCGCTGTCCGCGTCGTAACGCAGTTGCCCGCGTGCCTGCGAAAAGAGGTGCACGACGGGGCTGTAGCCACCGGAGATGGCGACGACATCGCAATCGATCGACGTCGTCTTGCCACCCGAGCGTGAAGCGACGTCGACACGCGCGACGCGATCATGGCCGTGCGCCCTGGCGATCACCGCGTTCGCGTACAGGGCCAGGTTCGCAGCCCCCGCACGCTCACGCACAGCGATCGACGCGGCCGACGGCTCGCGGCGCGTGTCGACGACGGCGGCGACCTCGATGCCGGCGGCGTGCAGCGCCAGCGCGGTGTCGTACGCGCCATCGTTGTTCGTGAACACGACGGCGCGCGTGCCGAGCCGCACGGCGTATCGCTGCACGTACGTCGCGGCGGCTCCGGCGAGCAGCGTCCCGGGCAGATCGTTGTTGCCGTACGCGATCGGGCGTTCGGTCGCGCCGCTCGCGAGCACGACGGCCTTGGCGCGGATGAGCCAGAGGCGCTGTCGCGGGAGGTCGGGCGAAGCATCCGCCTCGTGCGCGAGATGCTCGACGGCGCCGACGAGGTTTGCATCGTAGTAACCGAACGTCGTCGTGCGCACGAGCAGCGTGACACGTGGATTCGCGTGCAGCAACGCGAGCGGCGCGGCGACGTCGCCCGCGGATGCGTTGCCGAGTCCGTACACAAGGCCGTGCGTTGCGGCGTCCGTCGCCTGCTCGGTCACGATCACGCTTGCGCCTGCCTCGGCAGCAGTGATCGCCGCGGCAACCCCGGCAGGACCGCTGCCCACGACCAGAACATCGCAATGCGCGAATTGCCGATCGTAGCGGGCAGGATCGGGGGCGTCGGCACTGCGGCCCATCCCCCCCGCGCGCCGGATGAAATGCTCGTAGCGCATCCACCATGCCGGGGACGGCGGCCACTTGAACGTCTTGTAATAGAAGCCCGCGGGCAGGAGCGGCGACAGCAGGTTCGCGATTTCGCCGACGTCGAAGCGGACCGACGGCCAGCAGTTCTGGCTCGTCGCGACCAGACCCTCGTGAAGGTCGATCGTCGTCGCGCGCGTATTGGGCTCGGTGTACCGACCCGTACCGAGTTGCACGAGCGCGTTGGGCTCTTCGACGCCGGCGCTGAAGATTCCTCGCGGACGGTGATACTTGAAGCTGCGCCCGACGAGATGCACGCCGTTCGCGAGCAACGCCGAGGCGAGCGTATCGCCGGCGTAGCCTTCGTAGCGCACGCCGTCGAACGTGAACGCGAGCGGCCGTGTGCGGTCGATGGCGCCGCCCTGCGCGAGCCGCCATGCCTGCGTCATCGCGAGAACGGCTCGCCGGCCGGCGCGCTGGCGAGGATGTCGTGCGTGCGCGTGTCACGCATCACGTGCAGCCAACTGCGGCAGCCCGCGCCGTGGAACCACAACTCGTCGAGCGGGCCGGCGGGATTGTCGCGGAAGTAAACGTAATCGACCCATGCCACTTCCGGCGCGTCGGGCGCGGGCCTGCGCACGGTCGCGTCGCCGCCGTACGTGAACTCGATCTGGTTGCGCGGCCCGCACCACGGGCACGGTATCAGAAGCATGTCAATGCGCCCATGGGTAGGGGCCGGCGCCCTTCTCGTCGATCGTGCGCCCTTCGGCGAAACGCTCGAGCGTGAACTTCGCGTTGAGCGGATGCGGGGCGTCATGCGCGATCGTCCACGCATGGACGTAGCCCGATGCCGGCGTCGCCTTGAAGCCGCCGTAGCACCAGCCGCCGGTCATGTAGAGGTTCTTCACCGGCAGCTTGCCGATGATCGGGCTGCCGTCCATCGTCATGTCCATGATCCCGCCCCATGTACGCATCAGTCGCAAGCGACCGAAGCTCGGGAAGAGCGACACGCACGCGCGCACGACGTCTTCGATGCGCGGAAGGTTGCCGCGTTGTGCGTAAGAATTGTAGAAATCGAGGTCGCCACCCATCACGAGCTCACCCTTGTCGGATTGGCTGACGTAGAAATGCACGGCGCCCGACGTCACCACCGTGTCGAGCACCGGCTTGATCGGCTCCGACACCATCGCCTGCAGCACGTGTGATTCGATCGGCAGGCGTATGCCCGCCATCGCGGCGACCGTGCTCGAATGGCCGGCCACCGCGATCCCGACCTTTCCCGCACCGATATCACCGCGCGTCGTGCGTACGCCGGTGACCGTTCCGTTCTCGACGCGCAAGCCGGTGACTTCGCATTGCTGGAGGATGTCGACGCCGAGCGCGTCGGCGGCGCGCGCATAGCCCCAGGCGACCGCATCGTGTCGCACCGTGCCTCCGCGCGGCTGCAGCAGGCCGCCGAGGATCGGGAAGCGCGCGCGCGGCGAGCAGTCGAGGTTCGGGATCCACGCGGCGATCTCGTCGCGCGAGAGAAACTTCGCGTCGATGCCGTTCAGCCGCATCGCGTTGCCGCGACGAAGCGCCGCATCCATGTCGGCGGGCGTATGGACGAGATTGAGCACGCCGCGCGGGCTGTACATGACGTTGAAGTTCAGCGTCTGCGACAGCGATTCCCACAGCTTCAGCGAGAACTCGTAGAAATGCGCATTCGGCTCGAAGTGGTAGTTCGAGCGCACGATCGTCGTGTTGCGGCCCGTGTTGCCACCGCCGATCCAACCCTTCTCGAGCACGGCGACGTTGCGGATGCCATGCTCATTCGCGAGGTAGTACGCGGTGGCGAGGCCGTGACCGCCGCCGCCGATCACGACCACGTCGTAATGCTTCTTCGGCTCGGGGCTGCGCCACGCGAGCGGCCAGCGATCGTGCCCCGACAGCGCGTTGCCGATGAGCGAAAAGATCGAGTAGCGCTTCAAAGCACCTGCGAGAGGAACGCCTTCGTGCGCTCCATCTGCGGCTGGTCGAATAGTTGCGCCGGCGGTGCCGCCTCGACGATCTTGCCGCCGTCGGTGAAGAGCACTTCGTCGGCGAGCTCGCGCGCGAAGCGCATCTCGTGCGTGACGAGGATGCAGGTCATCCCCTCCTTAGCGAGCTCGCGGATCGTGTTCAACACTTCCTTGACGGTCTCGGGGTCGAGCGCCGCGGTCACCTCGTCGAACAGCATCACCTCGGGGCGCATCGCGAGCGAGCGCGCGATGGCGACCCGCTGCTGCTGGCCGCCCGAGAGCTCGCCCGGATACGAATCGCGCTTCTGCGCGAGCCCGACCTTCGTCAGCAGCGCGAGCGCGCGCTCGCGCACCTCGTCGCGATTCTCGCGCAGCACGTGCACCGGCGCCATCATGACGTTCTCGAGGGCGGTCTTGTGCGGGAACAGGTTGTACTGCTGGAAGACCATCGACACTTCCTTGCGCAGCGCGATCTTCTCCTTGTCGGTGTGCAGCCGATGCACGTCGAAGTCGGCGACGCGGATCGAGCCGCTCTGGATCGGCACGAGGCCGTTGATGCAGCGAAGCATCGTCGACTTGCCCGATCCCGACGGACCGATGATGCAGACGACGCCGCCCTTCGGCACGCTGAACGAGACGCCCTTCAGCACCTCGACCGCGCCGAACGCCTGATGGACGTCCAGAACTTCGACGATCGGCCGCGTATCGCTCGGGTCGCGCGCCTTGCGCACCCGCTGGCTGGTTCCGGCCTTGTTCGCATTGTTCATTGATTCACCGCGTAGCGCGCCTCGAGCCGAACCGTCCAGCGCGCGATCGGATAACAATAGACGAAGAACCAGAGAAGCACGTAGCTGTAGAACGCCAGCAGCAGACCCGGCCGATTCTCGGCAGAAAGCGCGCGCTGCGTCAGCGTCATCATCTCGTTGACACCGACGATGGAGGCGAGCACGGTCGCCATCGTCAAAATCGCATAGAGGTTCATCCAGGGCGGCAGCATGCGCTTGACGCACTGCGGGAAGATGATCATCCACATCGTTTGCCGGCGGGTGAACGCGAGCGACGCGGCCGCCTCCCATTGCGTCGTGGGAATCGACTGCACCGCGCCGCGAAGGATCTCGGAGACGTTCGCCATGACGGGGAGCGCGAGGCCAAGCGTGGCCTTCGTCCAGTCGGGAATCGGGATCCTC
>DASTGT010000060.1:0-10974 GCA_035718935.1 Casimicrobiaceae bacterium | reverse complement strand
CGCCGCTGCGCGGCGCGCGCTGGCCTCACTCTCGCGCTCCTTGTCAGGGCACTGCACGTCGAAGCGTCAGCGCGTCGCGCTCCCTCGCTCGGCCAGCGTCGGCCGCTTCGGGCCTCCGCGGCGCGCGCTGGCCTCACTCTCGCGCTCCTTGTCAGGGCACTGCACGTCGAAGCGTCAGCGCGTCGCGCTCCCTCGCTCGGCCAGCGTCGGCCCCTTCGGGCCTCCGCGCCGCTGCGCGGCGCGCGCTGGCCTCACTCGCCCTCCAGGAAACTGCGCAGCTTCTCGGAGCGCGACGGATGCCGCAGCTTGCGTAGCGCCTTCGCCTCGATCTGGCGGATCCGCTCGCGGGTGACGTCGAACTGCTTGCCGACTTCCTCGAGCGTGTGGTCGGTGTTCATCTCGATGCCGAAGCGCATGCGGAGCACCTTCGCCTCGCGCGGCGTCAGCGTGTCGAGGATGTCCTTGCACACGTCGCGCAGGCTGGCGTTGACCGCCGCATCCGACGGCGCGACCGTCGACTGATCCTCGATGAAGTCGCCGAGATGCGAGTCGTCGTCGTCGCCGATCGGCGTCTCCATCGAGATCGGCTCCTTGCTGATCTTCAGGATCTTGCGGATCTTCTCCTCGGGCATCTCCATCTTCACGGCGAGCGTGGCGGGATCGGGCTCCTGACCCGTCTCCTGCAGGATCTGCCGCGAGATCCGGTTCATCTTGTTGATCGTCTCGATCATGTGCACCGGGATGCGGATCGTGCGCGCCTGGTCGGCGATCGAGCGCGTGATCGCCTGGCGGATCCACCACGTCGCGTACGTCGAGAATTTGTAGCCGCGCCGGTATTCGAACTTGTCGACCGCCTTCATGAGGCCGATGTTGCCTTCCTGGATCAGGTCGAGGAACTGCAGGCCGCGGTTCGTGTACTTCTTCGCGATCGAGATCACGAGGCGCAGGTTCGCCTCGGTCATCTCGCGCTTCGCCTTGCGCGCCTTCGCCTCGCCGGTCGACATCTGCTTGTTGATCTCCTTCAGGTCCTTCAAGGGGATCATCACGCGCGTCTGCAGGTCGATGAGCTTCTGCTGCTGCTCGACGATCGCCTGCCGGTACTTCGCGAGCTGCTCGCTGTAGCCGTGATGCGCGCCGACCTCGCGATCGATCCAGCGCAGCGACACCTCGTTCGCCGGGAACACCTTGATGAAGTCGGGCCGCGGCATGCCGCCCTTGTTCACGACCAGATCCTGGATCTTGCGCTCGATCTGGCGGATGTTGTCGACTTCGGTGCGCACCGAGTCGCACAGCTTCTCGACCATGCGCGCCGAGAAGCGGATCTGCATCAGCTCGTGGCTGATCTTCTTCTGCAGGTCGAGGTAGCGCGGCGCCTTGTGACCATCCTTCGCGAGCACCTGCAGCATGCGCGTGAAGAGCTTGCGCATCGTGCCGAAGCGTTCGAGTGCGGCGTTCTTCAGCCGCTCGAGATTCTCGCTCGCGATCGCGCCCGGATCGGTTTCCTCTTCGTCGTTCTCGTCCTCGTCGTCGTCGCTCGACTCGTCCTCGAGCGCCGTCAGCTCCTCGTTGAAGTCGAGAAGACCGTCGACGACGTCGTCGATCTTCATCTCGTCCTTGGCGATCTTGTCGGCGAGCTCGAGGATCTGCTGGACCGTCATCGGGCAGGCGGAGATCGCGAGGATCATGTGCTTCAGACCCTCCTCGATGCGCTTCGCGATCTCGATCTCGCCTTCGCGCGTGAGGAGCTCGACCGAGCCCATCTCGCGCATGTACATACGCACCGGATCGGTCGTGCGGCCGAATTCGCTGTCGAGCGTCGAGGCGGCGGCCTCGGCTTCTTCCTCGACGTCCTCGGCCGCCGCCGTCGGCGTCGCCTCCGACATCAGCAGCGTCTCGGCATCGGGCGCTTCGTCGTACACCTGAATGCCCATGTCGCCGATCATCGAGATGATGCCCTCGATCTGCTCGGCGTCGAGAATGTCGTCGGGCAGGTGATCGTTGATCTCGGCGTAGGTAAGGTAGCCGCGCTCCTTGCCGAGCACGATCAGCGTCTTGAGGCGGCGCTTGCGCGCCTCGACGTCGGCCGGCGTCAGCTCGCGCGGCGCGACTTCCGCAGCCTTGCCGTTCTTGCCCTTCTTGTGCGCCGCATCCTCGGCGCGCTTGCCGGCGATCTTCGCCGCGATCTCGCCGACCGACGGCTTGCGCACCGTCTTGCCCGCCGCCGCCGCGGGTACGGGCGCTGGCGCGCGAGCGGCGGGCACCGCGCCCTTCGCGACGACGAGCTTCTCGGGCTTCGCGGCAGGCGCGATCTTCTCCGCCTTGGCCGCGTGCTTGGTGGTCGACGCTGCCTTCTGCTTGGTGGCGTGCGCCCTGTCGACGCCGCGCGCCTTCGACGTCGTCGCGGGCTTGCGCGACGTTTGCGCCGTGGGCCGCTTGGTGCTGCGAGCGGTCGTCTTCGTGGCCGCCGTCTTGGGCCTCCTGGCCGTGCTCTTCGCCGCAGGCTTGCGCGCCGGCTTGGACGATTTGCCCTTCGCGGCGGCGGGCGATTTGCGGGCGGGCTTCACGTGCTTCTTGACCATGGTCATCCTTGTTCGGTAACGGCGCTGCCGTCGACGATGCGGCGGCGCCGGCCGCCTCCGTTCGTGGCGGCTTTTCGCGTCGTCCAGCTCACTATGGGGGCGACGCGAAAAACCTCAAATTATAGCGTGGCTGCGAAGGAAGTCGGCCGCCATCCGTCGTTTGTTCATGCCTGCCCCGGCGGGTTCGACGCCGGCGCCTTCATGCGTGAAAGCGCTTCGCGCTCTCCCGGGGTCAATGCGGAAAGTGGCTTCGCCAGCATCTCGTTCAATACGCGTTGCTCGGCCTCGTGGCGCAGCCGCGCCGCGGCGGCGACCACCTGCACCTCGACCTGCTCGAGCGGCAAGGCCTGATCGGCTGCCGCCGCGAGCACCTCGGTGAGGACCCCCTCGTGCGGCGTGGCGGCAAAGCGCTGGACGATCCCGGCCGTCGTCAGTTCGGGCCTCGCTTCCCGGCAATACGCGAGCACGGCATTCCATGCCGCCGCTTCCGGACCGGGCGCGTCGGCGCTCGGCAGGTCGTGGCGGTGAGCGAGCGCCGGCTCGAGCACGATGCCCGTCAGGAGTTCGCGCACGAGCGACGGCGGTCGCCGGGCCGCACCGCGCGGCGATGGCCCGCTCCGCCGTGCGCTGCGATCGGGGGCAGCGGATCGCACGAACGATCCCAATTGGGCCTCCGGAAGGCCCGTGAGTTCGGCAAGCTGACGCCGGACCAGCGCGGCCAGGACGGGTGCGCCGATCTGGCCGACATAGGGGGCGGCCGCCGCGACGAGCGCCGCCCGGCCCTCGGGTGTCGCGGGCGAATGGCGCGCCGCGAGCGTTTCGAGCAGATATTGCGAGAGCGGCACCGCCGTGGCGAGCGCCCGTTCGAACGCGTCCTTGCCGCGGCTTCGCACGAAGTCGTCCGGATCCTCGCCGTCGGGAAGGAACAGGAAACGCACTTCCTTGCCGTCGCGCAACTCGCCCAGCGTGTTCTCGAGCGCGCGCCACGCGGCCTTCCGGCCCGCCGCATCGCCGTCGAAGCAGTACACGACGCTGTCGGCGAGGCGCAGCAGCTTCTGGGCGTGGATCGGGGTCGTCGCCGTGCCGAGCGTCGCGACCGCGTAGCCGATGCCGTGCTGCGCGAGCGCGACGACGTCCATGTAGCCTTCGACGACGACGATGCGGTTCGCGGCGCGGATCGCGTTGCGCGCGAGATACAGGCCGTAGAGCTCGCGGCCCTTCGAGAAGACCGGCGTTTCCGGCGAGTTCAGGTACTTGGGCTCGCCCGCATCGAGCACGCGTCCGCCGAAGCCGATGACGCGTCCATGCGCGTCGTGGATCGGAAACATGATGCGGTCGCGAAAGCGGTCGTAGCGCTTGCCGGCGTCACCGCTGACGACGAGGCCTGCCGCGTCGAGCTGGACGTCGTCGTACTGAGGGAACACGCGACCGAGCCCGTGCCATTCGGGCGGCGCATAGCCGATGCCGAAGTGCGCGGCGACCGCGCCGGTCAGGCCGCGGCGCTTCAGGTAGTCGATCGCGCGCGCCGATCCCTTCAATTCGGCGCGGTAAAACCTCGCCGCGACGAGCAGCGTTTCGGTGAGATCCTGCGTCTTCTCGCGCACTTCGCGCTGTCCCGGCTGCTCGGTACGCGGGACTTCGAGACCGACGTCACGCGCGAGCGCCTCGACCGCTTCGGGAAACGATTTGCCCGCATAGTCCATCAGGAAGCCGATCGCCGTGCCGTGCGCGCCGCAGCCGAAGCAGTGATAGAACTGCTTCGTCGGACTGACGGTGAACGATGGCGTCTTCTCCTGATGGAACGGGCAGCGCGCCTGGTAGTTCGCCCCGGCTTTCTTGAGCGGGACCGAACGGTCGATCACGTCGACGATGTCGACGCGCGAGAGCAGCGAGTCGATGAAATCGTTCGGGATCATGGCCGACCGTTAGCCGCCGGAAGGTCGCGGGGCGAAACGTGCTCCGCCGGTGTCCCGACGGGGCCCCGCGCGACCGGCCAGGCCGGCCGCGGGTGCTCCCACACGGCAGGGTACGGAAGCAGTATAGCGACGCGGCGCGTCCGGCGACGCGACGGGCGGCCGGGCGGTGTCGGTCGACGTCCGCTTGTTGCGTACGGCCGACACGTCGGCGGCGCGCCGGCCGCGTGACGGCTTCAGAGCCGCGACTTCACCTTCGCCGAGACCTGCGCCATGTCGGCGCGGCCGGCGAGGTTGCCTTTGAGCGCGGCCATCACCTTGCCCATCAGCGCCGGGCCGGCGGCGCCGGCCGCACGCGCGGCGCGAAGCGCTTCGTCGATCGCCGTCTCGATCTCGGCGTCGGTCATCGCCTGCGGCATATACGTCTCGAGAATCGCGATCTCCGCGCGCTCGGCGTCGGCAAGGTCGGGCCGGTGGCCGGCGTCGAACTGCGCGATCGACTCGCGCCGCTGACGCACCATCTTGTCGACGACGCCGACGACGTCGTTGTCCGAAAGGGCCTTTCGCTCGTCGACTTCGCGCTGCTTGATGGCGGCGAGCAGCAACCGCAGCGTCGACAAGCGCGCCGACGCGCGCGCACGCATCGCGTCCTTCATGTCGGCGGTGATGCGATCCTTGAGCGTCATCGGACCACCCTGCAGAGCGCGCTCCGCCTTGCGCGAAGCGGGAGAATCAGTAGAGCTTGGGCGGGAGCTGCTGGCTGCGCAGTCGCTTGTAATGGCGCTTCACCGCGGCGGCCTTCTTGCGCTTGCGCTCGGAGGTGGGCTTTTCGTAGAACTCACGTGCCCGAAGCTCGGTGAGAAGACCCGTCTTCTCGATGGTGCGCTTGAAGCGGCGAAGGGCCGCTTCGAACGGCTCGTTCTCGCGAACGCGAACGCTGGTCATGTGGGGTGGCGCCTTTCCTGCCAAGGGTTCAGGTAACCCGAAAGTATAGCAGTGCCCGGGCACCTCTCACAACGTCGGGTATGGTGCTTCGCATGCGGGTGATCGGCATCGAAACCTCCTGCGACGAAACCGGCGTCGCGCTCTACGACACCGAGCGCGGGCTGGTCGCGGACGCCTTGCATTCGCAGGTCGCGCTGCACGCGGCGTACGGCGGCGTCGTGCCCGAGCTCGCGTCGCGCGACCACGTGCGTCGCGTGCTGCCCCTGTTGAAGGACGTGCTCGCGCGCGCCGACGTGACCTTGCACGACGTCGACGCGATCGCGTACACGCAAGGTCCGGGACTCGCGGGCGCGCTGCTCGTCGGCGCCGGCATTGCGGCCGGGCTCGGCTTCGCGCTCGGCAAGCCGGTGCTCGGCATCCACCATCTCGAAGGCCATCTGCTTTCGCCGCTCCTCGCGCAACCGGCGCCGGCATTTCCCTTCGTCGCGCTGCTCGTCTCGGGCGGTCACACGCAGTGGTACGACGTGCTCGGCATCGGCCGTTACGAACTCCTCGGCGACACACAGGACGACGCCGCGGGCGAAGCCTTCGACAAGACGGCGAAGATGCTGGGACTCGGCTATCCCGGCGGACCGGCGCTTGCAGCGCTCGCCGAGCAAGGTGATGTCGACGCGGTCGCCTTGCCCCGGCCGATGCTCGATTCCGGCAACCTGGACATGAGCTTCTCGGGCCTCAAGACGGCGGTGCTGCTGCGAGCCCGCGAGCGGGCTTGGGATACCGCGCGCCTGCCGATGCCCGTCAAGGCCGACATTGCTGCGGGGTTTCAGGCCGCCGTCGTCGACGTGCTGGTCGCCAAGGCGTTGCTCGCACTCGACCTGACCGGGCGCACCACGCTCGTCGTCGCGGGCGGAGTCGGCGCCAACAAGCGGCTGCGCGCGGCGTTGACGCAAGCGGTGGAAGCGCGCGGCGCGCGCGTCTACTTCCCGGCGCCGCACCTTTGCACCGACAACGGCGCGATGATCGCATTGGCCGCGGCGATGCGTCTCGCGGATGCGCGCGAGGATTACGCGTTCTCGGTGCGGCCACGGTGGCCGCTCGCCGAAATGCAGGGTCTGACGCGCTGATTCTCGTTCATTGTCCTATCGTGCGTTCCTGCCCGCGCACGAGTTGGCGGATGTTGTCGCGATGTCGCCAGAAGAGGAGCGCCGCCATGACCACGCCGACCGCGACCTCGAGCCCCGGCCCGCGCGCGTAGAGCAGCCCGATCGGCAGCAGCACCGCCGTGGTCAGCGCCGCGAGCGAGCTGATCTTGAAGCCGAATGCCATCAGCAGCCATACCGTGACGAGCACGACGCCGAGCGGCCAGTACAGCGCGAGCACGATGCCCCCCGCCGTCGCCACGCCCTTGCCGCCGCGGAAACGATGGAACAGCGGATACAAATGCCCGACGAAGACGGCGAGCCCCACGATCGGCACGATCCATTCCGGCGCGCCGACCCACGGCGCCACGAGCCGCGCGCAGAGCACGGCGATGAAACCCTTTGCGCCATCGCCGATCAGCGTCAGCAGCGCCGCGAGCCGGTGTCCGGTGCGAAGCACGTTCGTCGCACCCGGGTTCTTCGATCCGTACTCGTGCGGATCGGGCAGGCCGAACGCGCGGCTGACGACGACCGCGAACGAGACCGAGCCGACGAGATACCCCAGGACGACGAGCAGCAGCGCGGCGAGCACGATGTCGTTCTTCCCGCTTTGGGTAAGATGGTCGCGATTCTATCTTCGGAGGCGTTGGCGACTTGCGCGCCGGCATGAATACCATCTTCATCCACGACCTGCGCCTCGAAACGAAGGTCGGCGTCTACGCGTGGGAGCGGGAACTGGCGCAGACCATCCGCATCGATCTCGACATCGGCCTGCCGTCGACGCGGCCGTTCGAGACCGGCGAGCTCGCCGACGCGATCGACTACGCCGCGGTCGTCGCGCGCCTTCGCGATTTTGCGAACGATCATCGGCATGCACTGCTCGAACGATTCGCCGAGGCGATGGCGGCGATCGTCCTCGACGAGTTCGGCGCACAGTCGGTGAAGCTTCGCGTCGCCAAGCTCGGCGTGCTGCCGGGCGTGCGTGAGATCGGCGTGGCGATCGAGCGTCATGCAGGCATGCCTCGCCCCGACGCGGCGATCTAGAATCGCGTCATCGCAATCGACCTGGAGAGCATGACATGCACGACGAAACGTTCAACCTCAGCATCCGCAAGTTCCTGAAGGTCGTCGGAATCGGCTCGCAGCGCGAGATCGAGCGCGCCGTCGCGCAGGGGATGGAGGACGGCACGATCAAGGGGACCGAGAGCTACCCGGCGCACATGACGCTCGAAGTCGAGGGCTTGAAGATCCGCGTCTCGTTCGACGGGACGATCAAGCTGCAATGAGCGCCGCCGCGCGCGGGTGCGTCGGGGCGCGCACCAAGCCGCGCGCATGAAATACAAGGACTACTACGCCACGCTCGGCGTTGGCCGCGACGCGACCGCCGACCAGATCAAGGCCGCCTACCGGAAACTCGCGCGAAAGTACCACCCCGACGTTTCGAAGGAAGCCGGCACCGAGGAGAAGTTCAAGGAAGTCTCCGAGGCCTACGAGACGTTGAAGGACGCCGAGAAGCGCGCCGCATACGACCAGCTCGGCCGCCACGCACAGGGCGAGGAGATGCGTCCGCCCCCCGGATGGGAACAGAACTTCGGTGAGTCTGCCGGCCAGGGCGGGTTCTCGTTCGACGACATCGATCTCGCGGATCTCTTCGCGGGCCTCGCGGGCCGCGGCCGCGGCGGTGCAAGCGCCGGCGCACGCCGCGCGAACATTCCGATCCCCGGCCAGGACTACGAAGCCGCGGTCCGAATGTCGTTCGAGCAGGCCTACAAGGGCACCGAAGTCGAGCTCGACATGTCGGTGCCCGAAGTCGACGAGAACGGCGTGCTGCGCCGCGTGCCGCACAAGATCCGCGTGCGCGTTCCCAAAGGCGTGACGAACGGCCAGAAGCTGCGCGTGCCGGGCAAGGGCGGGAAGGGCGTCAACGGCGGTCCGGACGGCAACCTCTATCTCGACATCGAAGTCGAGGCCCATCCGCTCTATCGCGCCGAGGGCCTCGACCTCTACATGGACCTGCCGCTCGCGCCGTGGGAAGCGGTGCTCGGCGCCAGCGTCGACGTTCCGACGCCCGGCGGCCACGTGACCTTGAAGATTCCCCCCGGCACGCAGGCCGGGCAGAAGCTGCGCCTTGCGGGACGGGGCCTGGCACGCGCCGACGGCACGTCAGGCCATCTGTACGCGGTTGCGAAGATCGTGGTGCCGACCGTCGTCGACGATCACGCGAAGAAGCTCTACGGCGAACTGAAGGACGCGTCGGGATTCAATCCCCGCGCGCACATGGTGTAGACGGGCATGGCGACCATCGAGACGACCACGGCGCTCTTTCTCGACGAAGACGGCAGCGTCACCGCGACGCAGCTCGTCGAGCAGACCGGATTGACGCTGCACGAGGTCGAGCTGCTCGTCGAGTGCGGCGCGATCGCACCCCGTGACTTCGCCGCATCGATGTGGACGTTCAGCGCACGCTCCGTCTTGACCGCACGAAGCGCGCGACGCCTGCGCGACGAGTTCGCGCTCGACGACGCGCACGCCGTCGCAATCCTGCTGCGGTTCTTGCAGAGGATCGAGGCGTTGGAGGGAGAGGTGCGGCACTTGCGCCGCCGGTTCTAGCGACGGCGCTCAGGGCGGGCGAACGCGTACGCCCTAACCCCTCGGATGATGCATCGCGTGCAACCGCTTCAACCGCTCGCGCGCGACGTGCGTGTAGATCGTCGTCGTCGTGATGTCGGCATGCCCGAGCAGCAACTGCACGACGCGAAGATCCGCGCCGTGATTGAGCAGATGCGTTGCGAAGGCATGCCGCAGCACGTGGGGTGAGAGTGCGGTTTTCGCGATGCCCGCGCGCACCGCGTAGCGCTTGATCAGCGCCCAGAATGCCTGCCGCGTCATCGGCGCACGGCGTTCGGTCAGGAACACCTCGTCGCGTTTCGCGCCGGCCGCGAGTGTCGCGCGCACCTCGCGCAGGTAACGCGTGATCCACGCGAGCGCCTCCTCACCGATTGGAACCAGCCGCTCCTTGTTGCCCTTGCCGACGATGCGCACGACGCCGGCGTCGATCGACAGCTGCCCGAGCTTCAATCCGACGAGCTCGGAGACGCGCAAGCCGGTCGCATAGAGCGTCTCCAGCATCGCGCGGTCGCGCAGGCCGCGTTGCGTCGTCGTGTTCGGCGCGGCGAGCAGCGCCTCGACCTGCGCTTCCGACAGCTGCTTGGGCAACCGGCGCGGCTTCTTCGGCGAGCGCACGCGCAGCGTCGGGTCTTCGGCGATGACCCCGTCGTCGAGTTGCAGCCGATAGAAGCGGCGCAGCGCCGACAGACGCCGCGAAACCGACGTCGCCTTGGCCTTGGCGGCGAACTGATCGGCGAGCCATTGCTCGAAATCGCCGCGCTTAACTTCGAGCAGGCTTTGCCCGCGGCCCGCGAGCCACGCCTGCCAACCGGTGAGGTCGCGTCGATAGCTCGCGAGCGATGCTTGCGCCAGGCCGTCCTGCAGCCAGAGTCGATCGCAGAACGCGTCGATCAGCAGATCGTGTTTCGCCACGCCGTCCGTGGCCACCGCTGCGCGCCGCCCGTTCGCCATCACATCTTCATGTGCGCCGGCAGGAACGTGACGAGCGAGGGGAAGAACCAGATCGCGAGCACGGCGACGCACATCAGGAAGAACATCGGCAGCGTGTGCCGCGCGATCCACGTGATCTGCCGGCCGGTCATGCCCTGCAAAACGAACAGGTTGAAGCCGACCGGAGGCGTGATCTGTGCCATCTCGACGACGAGCACGATGAAGATGCCGAACCACAGGAGGTCGATGCCGGCCTTCTCGACGGTCGGCAGGATGACGCCCATCGTGAGCACGACCATCGAGATGCCGTCCAGGAAGCATCCGAGCACGATGTAGAACGCGGCGAGCGCGACGATCAACGCGAACGGCGATAGCCCCAACGTCGCGATCCATTCGGCGAGCTCGCGCGGCAGGCCGATGTAGCCCATCGTGAGCGTCAGGAACGCCGCACCGGACAATATCAGCGCGATCATGCAGTAGAGGCGCGTCGCGCCGAGCAGGCTGTCGATGAACGTGCGCCAGTCCAGCGATCCCTGCACTGCGGAAAGCACGAGCGAGCCGACGACCCCGAAGGCCGCCGCCTCGGTCGCCGTTGCGACACCGGCGTAGATCGATCCCAGAACGAGCGCGATCAGCAGGACGACGGGGATCAGATGCCGCGACGCCTGCAGCTTCTGGACGAGCGTCATGCGGATGGTGGGCACCGGAACGCGGGTCGGATTCGCCAGCGCCCACACGACGATGTATCCGGAAAAGAGCGAGGCGAGCACGATGCCGGGGAGAATCCCCGCGATGAAAAGCTCGGCGATCGAAACGTTCGCCGTCACGCCGTAGACGATC
>DASTGT010000059.1:0-9400 GCA_035718935.1 Casimicrobiaceae bacterium | reverse complement strand
GCGACCGCGAACGCGCCTGCGTACCAGGGGTCGAGCACGTGCAGGCCCGCGAGGATGCCCGATGCGAAGACGATCGTGCTCCCCGGGATCACGCTGCCGACGAGCGCGAGTGATTCGAGGAATGCGGCGGCGAAGACGATCCCGAGCGCCACGCGCGGATGCGCGGCGAGAAGATCGATCAGCGATTGGAGGTGCGCTTCCAGGCGCGCGGCGCGCTAGTCGTCGAGGCAGCGGCCGCGCGTCGCGACGACGCGCGAATAGAAATGCGCACTGTCCTTGGGCGTGCGCTTCTGGCTTTCGAAATCGACGTGGACGATGCCGAAGCGCTTCGAATAGCCGAGCGACCACTCGAAGTTGTCGAGCAGCGACCACGCGAAATACCCGCGCACGTCGGCACCGGCCGCGCGCGCGTCGTGCACGGCGCGCAGATGCTTGCGGTAGTAGTCGACGCGCAGCGGATCGGCGAGGCGCTCGCATTCGACGACCGGCGGGTCGAAGAACGCCGCGCCGTTCTCGGTCACGTATACCGGCGGATTGCCGTAGCGATCCTTGACCCACGACAGCGTGTCGGTCAAGCCTTGCGGAAAAACCTCCCAGCCGGTTTCGGTGTAGGTCGCCTGCTTCTGACGCACGGGCGCGGCGCGAAGCGGCCACGCCGCGGGATCGAAGCGCGTGACGTTGCGCGTGTAGTAGTTGACGCCCACGAAGTCGATCGGCTGGCGGATGAATTGCATCTCGTCGTCGGGCCACTGCGGCCACGCCTCGCCGAAGATTTCCGCGAGCGGCGAAGGATAGCGGCCGAAGAAGACGGGGTCGAGGTATTGCCGGTTCATGTAGGCGTGGGCGCGCGCGGTGGCCGCCCGGTCCTCGGCGCTGTCCGTCGCCGCGTACTTCGGCTCCAGATTCACGACGATGCCGATCGCGTGACGGCCGAGGGCGCGATACGCCTGCACCGCCGCCGCATGCGCTCTCAGCAACTGATGGGTGGCGATCGGCGCCTCGAACGCGTTTCGGTGCCCGGGCGCGAGCACGCCGTGCAGGTAGCCGCCGTCGGTGACGACCCACGGCTCGTTCAGCGTCGCCCACATCGGAACGCGATCGTCGAGGCGACGAAAGAGGATCGCCGCGTAGTCGGCGAACCAGTGGGCGACGTCGGGATTGAGCCAGCCGCCCCGATCGTCGAGCGCGGCCGGGAGGTCCCAGTGATAGAGGGTGGGCGCCGGTGCGATGCCGTGCCCGAGCAGCGTGTCGACGAGCCGCTCGTAGTGATCGAGACCTTTCTCGTTCACCGCACCGCGGCCCTGCGGCAGCACGCGGCTCCATGCGATGCTGAACCGGTACGCGTTGAGGCCGAGCCGGCGCATCAGCGCCACGTCGTCGGCGTAGCGGCGATATTGATCGCACGCGACATCGCCGGTGTCGCCGTCGCGTACCACTCCCGGCGTGCGGGTGAAGCGCTGCCAGATGCTGGGACCGGCGCCGTCGGCGAGCGGCGAGCCTTCGACCTGATACGCCGACGTCGCGCTGCCCCACAGGAAGGACTCCGGGAATTCGATCGTCTGCCCGTCACCGTTCACTTCGAGACTCCCAATTCCAGCACCACGCGCGCCTGCGTTTCGTCGATGCGAAGCTCGCCGCCGCGCACGTCGATCGGCTTGCCGTTCACCGTCGCATGCAACGGCGTCGACCACGGGCCGGCGAGCACGAAGCCGCCGGGTGGCACGCTGCCGTTCGCGGTGAGGGAGAGCTCGACGATGCGCTCGCCGAGGCGCACGAGCGAATACGAAAGCGTACCGTAGGGCGTGCGCAGGCCGCGGATCGCGACGCCGGCGCGGTCGAGCCACGACGCGGGGATGCCCGCGGCGAGCACGTACGCGCCGTCGGCGCGCTCGTACGCGAAGAGATCGAGCACCGAGCGCACGTAATCGGAGGCCACCCACGCGTGCGGCAGGTCGCCGACGAAATGCGCCGAACGCGCATCGTGGGCGACGATCTCCGGCCACTGATTCCATGCCGCGGGGCGGCGCCCCGCGAGGAAGAAGTCGAGCAACGCGTGCGCGCGGTCGCGCCACCCGAGACGCACGAACGCCGCAACGTTGCGCAGCTCGTACGGCGTGTAGTCCTTCCACACCGCCTTGCCGTCGCGGCGGGCGACGAATTCGCGGAAGTAGCGCTCGAACGTCGGGCGCACGAGCTCGCGCGGCAGGAAGCGCTCGTCGCCGAGCGGTGCGAGCGCGATCGTCGACGACGTCGGATCGAAGTCGCCGAGCTCGACCGAACCCGGCAGGTAGTCGATGCGATGACGCGCCGCGGTCGCGCGCAGCGACGCGACCAGGTCGTTGCCGAATTCGTCCCGTGCAGCGGCGAGCGCACGCGCGTCGCCCGCGCGTCCGAGCGCCTGCGCGATCGTCACCGCGCTCGCGTAACCCTTGAGCGCCCAGAAATCGTCCCAGTACGAGTGCATCGGTTTTTCCGAGTAGCCCTCGTGGCTGATCGACGCCGGAAGCATGCCGTAGGTCGGCGGCCGCGCGCCATTGTCGAGCGATGGCGGCCGCTCGGCGTGGCGGAGCTTGCCGAGGTACAGCGCGGCTTTCTCCACGTGCGGCCACATCGCCTCGAGTAGCGCGCGATCGCGCGTGTAGCGATAAACCTCGCCGACGAGGAAGATGAATTGCCCGGGGCTGTCGTTTTCCGGAACGGGATCCGCGCCGCGCGCGTCGATGCAGCACGGGATCTTCCCGTTGTCGAACTGATGCGGCGCATACCAGCGGAGGTAGTCGGCGGCGATCGAGGCGTGACCGAGCCGCACCAGCGCCTCGGCGATCATCGTGCCGTCACGGATCCACGAACGTGCATACGCGCGGGTTCCCGGCCGCAGGATCGGCCCGTCGCGCGAGACGAGCATGTATGCGAGCGAGGTGTGCAGCGCGTCCGCCAGCGGTTGCGCCTCGTCGGGCACGCGGATCGTGACGCGGTCGAGCTTGCCGCGCCAGTTCGCAGCGGCGCGGAACTGCTCGCGCGTCAGCCACTGCGTCGCCGTTTCGTTGAGCACGGGCGCCTCGCCGTGGTCGGCGAGCGGCACGACCACGCCGAACGTCACCGTCTGGTGCGGCGCGACCGTCGACGGATAGAACAACGCGCCCGATGCATAGCCGAAGTCGTCGTGCACCTCCTTCTGTGGCGGCCGATGCGACCCGGCGAGCGAGGCTACGAGCGGGCCCGCGTCGAACGGCCGCATCGTGACGCGCGCCGGGGCCGTGAGCAGGTGAACGTTGCGCACGCCGTTCACGGTCAGCATGTCGCCATCCCATGCGAGATCGTGGATCGGGCTCGCGCCGCCGATCGTGTTCAGGAACTGCGCGGGAGGATTCACCTGGAACGGGCGCACGCCGAGCGCGAGCGTGAGGTTCTGCGGCTGCTCGGTCAGGTTCGCGAGGTCGTAACGGGCGACGAGTTGCACGTTGTCGGGCGTGCCGATCGCGAACGTCGTGATGCGCAAAGTCCAGCGCGGCGTGGTCCACTGCACGCCCGGCATCGGCAAATCGTCATCGACGAGGAACGGCCGCGCCGTGACGTCCGCCCACGTCGTCACCTTGCCGCGCTCGACGACGAAGGGCTCAAGCGTAAAGCCGGCCTTGCCGATCTCGAGCGCGCCGTCGTCGGACAACAGCCCGCTGTCGCGGCCGCCGTCGAGGCCGACGAGCGTCCACGCGCCTTGCTCGCCGATGAAGCCGCGCGGATATGCGCCGCGTGGCGCCTCGCGGGCGAGCGCGCCGAAGAATGCGTTGGGCGACGCGCCGAACGCGAGATCCTCGACGACGAGCTCGTTCAGCGCGTAATCGCGACGCGGGCCGTCGTAGAGCACGAGGCGGACATAGCGGGTCTCGGATTCGGTGAGAAGCAGGGGCGCGCGTCCGCCCGTTCCTTCGCTCACGCGGCGCACGGTGCGCCACTTGCGGCCGTCGTCGGAGAACTGCACGTCGTAGCGCGACGCGTAGGCGTTGCGCGACCAGTCGAGCACAAGCCCTCCGAACTCGCGCGGACGCCCGAAGTCGATGGCGACCCACTGTTCACGTCGGCGCTGCGCCTTGCTGCGCCATGCCGTCTTGGCGTTGCCGTCGAGGATGCGCGGCGCGCCTGCCCCCGGCTGCGACGACGAGGCCGTCACTTTCGGTGTCGGAAACGGAACGGAGTCAGCCGGTCGCTCCTGCAGCGCCAGATCGCTCACCTCGACCGTACCGCGTCCGCCGCCGCTGCCCGCGGCGATCGCGATCTCGATCGACGCGATCCTGTGCAGCGTCCGATCCTTCGTCGGACCCCAGGCGAACGCGATCTGCCGCTTCCGGATCGTGATCGGTTGCCATTCGCCCGGGAAAGCGAAGTTCGGCTGGCGATACCACCACACGTTGTCGCCGCTTTCGTCGACGAACTTCACCTGCAAGTCGTTGACCGGCGCGGTGGCGCGCAGCCAGAACGTGATCGCATAGTTTTCGGGCAGATCGATCGGCAGCGGTCGCCGGGCGATCGCGTAGCCGGCGGTGCCACCGAGATCGAAGTCGAGGCGCAACGCCGCACGTTTTTCGTCGACGACGCGCGAGATGGACGCGCGCACGCCGTCGGAGGCGATCGCCTTCCACGCGTCGACGGTGTCGAAGCGATCGATCGTGCGCGTCTCGAACGCCGATGGCTGCGCCTGCGCGAGCGCCGCGAGGAGCACGAGCGCGACGGCGACCATCGCCGAAGACACGCGTCGTCTCATCCCTTCACCGCGCCGAGCATCAGACCCTGCATGTAGTAGCGAGAAAGGACGAGGAACACGACCAGCACCGGCAACGTGGTCACCACCGATCCCGCCATCATCAGCTCGTTGTCCTGCACGTGCTCGCGCGACAGGCTCGCGAGCGCGACGGGCAGCGTGTAGAGATCCTGGTCGGAAAGAACGATCAGCGGCCACATGAAATCGTTCCACGTGCCGAGCAGCGTGAACACCGCGAGCGTGACGATGATCGGCGACAGGAGCGGCACGACGATTGCGACGAAGATCCTCCATTCGCTGGCGCCGTCGATGCGCGCCGCCTCGAGCAGCTCGTCGGGGATCGAAAGCGCGTACTGGCGCACGAGGAAGATGCCGAAGATGCTCGCCAGCGCCGGCACGATCACGCCGCCGTACGAGTTGACGAGGCCCATGTGCTTAAGCAGCAGGAAGAGCGGCACCATCGCCACCTGCCCCGGAATCACGAGCGCGCCGAGCATCAGCCGGAACAGTCGCTCGCGGCCGCGAAAGCGCAGCTTGGCGAACGCGTAGCCGGCCATCACGTTGAACACCAGCGACAGCGCGGTTGCCGCGACCGCGAGCAGCACGCTGTTCGCGAGATAGCGGCCCATGCCGGCACGCGCGAAGAGCTCGCGGTAGTTCGCAAGCGTCGGGTTCGCGGGCAGAAGCGGCGGCGGATACGCGCTCGCTTCGCCGGGCGCCATGAACGATACGGCGAGCATCCACAGCAGCGGGTACAGCGCGACGATCGCCGCGGCGGCGAGCAGGCCGTTCACGAGCAGCGCTGCCGGCTTCGCCATCACGAGGTCAACTGCCCGCGCGCGGCGCGCGTTTGCAGCAGCGACACCGCGAAGATCAGAACGAACAGCAGGAACGCGACCGCCGACGCGCTGCCGAGATTCCACCACTTGAAGCCTTCCTCGTACATCAGGTAGAGCACCGACAGCGTGCTCTGCAGCGGTCCTCCCTGCGTCATCACGTACGGCTCGGCGAAGAGCTGGAAGTAGCCGGCGACGGTGAGGATCGCGACGATCGAGAGGATCGGCGCGAGCATCGGCAGCGTCACGTAGCGGAAGCGCTCGAACGCGGAGGCGCCGTCGATGCGTGCCGCCTCGTAGAGCTCCTCGGGAATGTTCTGCAGGCCGGCGAGCAGGATCACCATGTTGTAGCCGAAATTCTTCCAGACCGCGAACAGGATGATCGCCGGCATCGCGAAGCGAGGGTCGCCGAGCCAGTCGATCGGCGCGACGCCGAAGGCGCCGAGCGCGTAGTTGAGCCAGCCGTCGCGCGTCGCGAGCAGATAGCGCCAGATGACCGCGACCGCCACGACCGTCGTCACGACGGGCGCGAAGAGCGCCGTGCGAAAAAATGCTCGGAAGCGCGCGAGCTTCGAATTCAGCAGCAGTGCGGCGGCGAGCGATGCGCCGAGCGAGAGCGGGACGCCGACGGCGACGAAGTAGAGCGTGTTGCCGAGCGCTTTCCAGAAGAGCGGCCGCTGCAACAGCTCTACATAGTTGCGAAAGCCGACGACGCGCAGGTTCGAAAGATCGGCGAGCGCGTAGATGTCGAAATCGGTGAGGCTGATCGCGAGCGCGGCGAGCACCGGCAGCACGAAGAACACGGCGATGACGAGAAGCGCTGGCGCCACGAACCACCAGGCGAAGCCGCGCGGCGGCGCGGCAAGGCTGCGCGAAACGCTCAGCGCCACCGGACGGTCATTCGCGCGCCGCGCGCTCGAGCAGAAAGCGCCGCTTCTCGAGGATGCGGTCGGTGCGCACGTCGAGCGCGCGCGCCGCCTCGTCGATCGAGAGGTCGCCGCGGACGGCGCGCTCGGCGACGATTCGCATCTCGTCGGCGATGCGTTCCCATTCGGGCACGCCCGGCGTGGGCCGCACGCGCTCGAGCTGATCGCGAAACGCGCGCGCGTGCACGTCGGCTGCGAGCGAAGGGTCGCGCCACGCGCTGCGTCGCGGGGGCAGGTCGCCCGTCAACTCGCGAAAACGCAGTTCGACGTCGGGGCGCGAGAGGTATTCCACCAGCTGCCACGCCGCGTCTTTTGCCTTCGACGCGCGAAAGACGACGAGGCTCGAGCCCCCGGCAAGCGACGCGCCCGGCCCGGACGGCCCAGGCAGCGGCGCCGTCGCCCACGTGTCCTGCACCGAGGCGGGCAATCTGCGCTCGAATTCGCCGATGTTCCAAGGCCCCGAGATGTAGAACGCGAATGTGCCGCGGCCGAATTCATTCCAGACATTCGACAACTGCGTGCCGCTGATCGGCGGGGCGAAGCCCTGCCGGAACATGTCGACGTAGAACGCGAGCGCGCGACGGAATCCGTCGCTTTCGAAGTTGCCGTAGCGGCCCCCGTCGCGAAGCAGCGGCTCGCCTTGTGAAAGCGCGAACGCGACAAGCGGCTCGACTTCGTTCAGCGGCAGCAGCAGCGCGTAATGATCGGGAGCGGCGTGCGCCTCGATCGCCGCCAGCGCGCGTGTCCATTCCTGCCACGAACGCGGCGGCTCCCCGATGCCCGCCGCTTGCAGGATATCGCGGCGATAGAAGAGGAGCCGCGTGTCGACGTACCACGGCAGGCCGTAGACCTGGCCGTCGACGACATTCGTCTGCCAGATGCCGGGAAAGAAATCGCCTGCATCGAGTCCCGATTTCGCAATCGACGCGTCGAGCGGCGCAAGCGCGCGCAGCGCCACGAATTCCGCGATCCACGTATTGCCGAGCTGCGCGATGTCGGGCGTTGCATCGCCGGCGAACGCGGTCAGCAGCTTCTCGTGCGCCGCCGTCCACGGCAGCTGCTGGACGATGACGCGCACGTCGGGATGCGCACGCTCGAACTCGGGCAGCAGCGCAGTCACGACCTCGCCCTCGCGACCCATCGCCCAGAATCGAATCGTCGTCACGTCGTGCGGCCGGTCGCCGCAGCCGCCCAGCACGCCCGCCGCGATGACGAGCGCGAGCGCCGCGAGCGCGCGGCGCGCACCGCGCTGCATCGTCACTTCGCGGAAGCTTCGAGCCAGCCGCCGGAGAAACCGGCGCGGGTGAGACCGCGGCGCACGTAGGCGTTGCCGCGCATGACGTTCCAGATCAGGCCGCTCCGATAGTTCTCGATCATCGCGACGAGCGCGCCCTGGTCGATGCCCAGGTAGTCCTCGTCGACCCAACCGAAATCGGGAATGTAGCGCCCGTGCGCCAGCGGCTCGTCGGCGTAGCTGAAACTCGGGTTGAACGCATCGAGAAAACCATAAGTCCCGTAGATGTAGCGGCCGAACTGCCGATACATCGTGACGACGGCGGGGATCGCGAGTTCCGGCGCGAAGGGAATCGACGCGACCGCGGCGGTGGGCGCGAGCGTGCAATCGTCGTCGGCCGCGGCGCCGCCGATGCCACGCGCCGCGTAGGCTCGGAACACGCGCTGGCCCGCCGTGCCGTCCACGACGATCTCGCCCGGACCGTCGCTCGCCGTGATCCCCCACACGGTCGCGCCGTAATCCTTGCAGCGCAGCGGATTGGCGATCGCATACGCGCGCTGCGCGTGGATGGCGCGACGGGTGTTCTCGAAGTAGTCGAGCCCGCGCTTGCGCATGTACGCATCCTGCACGTCGCGGAAGTCGAGCCACACGTGCGAGTACTGATGGCCGAAGAGCGGCGCGAAGTCGAGGTATTGCTGGCCGAAGCGCGTGCGCCAGTTCTGGTCGTACGTGCTCGTCCACTGGTCCCAGGCGTCGGTGCCGACCGCATGCGTCGGCGAGGCGAGCGCAAGCACGTAGACGAGCATCGCCTCGTTGTAGCCGCGCCAGTCGTATTCGAGGTAGCCGTCCTCGGGCGTCCACCCGTGCACGATCGCGGGCTTGCGGGGCTGCGCCCACGTCCAGTCGACGCGCCGGTAGATCTGATCGGCGAGGCGGCGGATCTCCGCCTCTTCGGGATGATCGCCGTCGAAATACGACTGGCAGAAGAGCGCCCCCGCGAGGAGCAGCCCGGTGTCGACCGTCGAGAGCTCGCTGTCGTCGAAGCGCTCGCCGGTCTTCATGTCGAGGAAGTGGTAGAAGAAGCCCTTGTAACCGGCCATGCCGTGCTGGTGCGTGCCTTGCGGCGCGTTGGCGAGGAAGCGCAGCGTCGTCAGCACGCGCTTGCGGGCGTCCTTGCGCGTGACGTAGCCGCGCTCGACGCCGATCGGATACGACGTGAGCGCGAAGCCGACCGCGGCGATGCTCGCGAACGAGGGCGTCGGATAGCGATCGGGGACGAGGCCGTTCTTGGGGTTCGCGGTATCCCAGAAGAAATGGAACGTCCGTTCCTCGAGGTCGATCAGGATCGGCTCGACCAAGGGGCTGCCGTGCCGCGGCGGTGGCGCAGGCAACGCGGAGAGTCGCCACGGCATGTTGTTGCCATAGGCGACGCTGCGCTCGTCCAACGCTGCGACGGCGACGACGACGAGCGTCATCACGCAAAGCGCTGCGAGGATCCAGTGGCGATGGCGACGCATTCAGGACACCTGCACGCGCGTCACACCGAGCCGACCCATTCGTCCATCGAAACCCACCTCATCCGCGCCGTCCATGACAATGGCATCAGACGACGCGCGAAGCATACCGGAAACGTCGTCGGTTGGCGACA
>DASTGT010000058.1:0-63519 GCA_035718935.1 Casimicrobiaceae bacterium | reverse complement strand
GGCGGCGTACGCGATGTCGGTGACCAGCGCCGCGAGGAAGCAGACGACGGGGATCGGAAAGAGCAGCAGGTAAAGCGGCCCCGTCACGCCGGTCACGGCGCTCTCGGTACGGGCCACGATTTCAGCCATTGCTTCTCCCGTGGACGCTTGCCGCATCTTCGAGAAATACGATTCACGCGACGCTCGGCGGTTCCCATGCCGGTGGCGCGACGACTCCAACGGCAGCTCTCGGTGCCGACCGCTTCATGGATTCGTCGATGGCGACAACAAGGCGGCGCCGTTCACGTCGCCGTGAGAGCGCCTCGCGAAGGTTTTGGCAATCTGCGTGAAGAACGACGCTACGATGCGTTGCAGTTCGACCTGACCGAATAACGAAAACGCCGCGGTTTGCCGCGGCGTTCTCGTAAAGCGTCCGGAACGTCAGGATTACACGGCGTCAATCGCCGCCGGAATCGTCGTTGTCGCCCTCGTCGTTGCCGCCCGGCAACGCATCGATCCTGCCGAAGAGCCCATCGTTCTCGTCGTTCGGGCCGGCCGCGAAGAACAGCGTCGTCGCGGGCTGCTGCTGGAAGCCGTTGCCGAACGTGATCCCCCACAAGCCGTCGATCGTCACGGGCCGGCCGTTCGCCATTCGCAGCTGTCCCGAGAACGAGAAATCGTCGGGATCGTAGGCGTTGATCGTTCCGTCGCCGAAGTTGCCGACCAGCAGGTGATTGCTGAACCTGCCGAAACCGGCAGGCGCCAGCGCGACGCCCCATGGTGCGTTCAGCTTGCCGCGCGTCGCCACGCGCCGGATGAGATTGCCGTTCGTGTCGAAGACGTCGACGTAACCGAGCCCGGCGCCGTGGATTTCGTCGTTGCTGTTCGGCTCGCAGCACAGGGCGTAGGTGACGTAGAGGTTGCCCTGGATGTTCATGATGTTGAACGGATGGAACGTCGCGGGGATCTTCGGATCCGCGAACCCGCCCGTGACCGAGGTCTTCGTGAACGTGGAATCGATGACGTCGATCTTGCCGTTGTGGAAGTCGGTGGCATAGATACGGAAGTGAGCACCGCCGTCGCCGGCGAGCGCGAGTCCCTTGTAGCTCGCCCCGTCGGACGCGGCGAAGCGGATCGTCGCGCTCGCGCCGCCGGCCCACGCGGCGATGCCGCCGTCCTCGGTCGACCACATGAACCGCGCCGCCGTCCCGGAGCCTGCGACGAGGAAGTCGTTCGACGTCGGGCTCGCGCCGAGATTGAACACGACGCCGGTCGGCACGCCCGGATCGGTGCCGCCGACCGATGGAACCACGACGGTGAGCCGAAGCGCGCCCGTGCCGTCGTAGACGGTCGAATGGCCGCTGCCGTTGTCGGAAACCCACAACGGCGTCGTGGGCCCGGCGACGATGCCCCAGCCGTTCACGAGATTGGCGTCCACGTTCGGCGCGAGACCGGGGACGTTCGAGACGAGGTTCGTGACCGCGTAGCCGCCCGAACGGCCGGAATTTCCCGAATTGCCTGGATTCCCCGAGTTGCCCTGGTCGGCAAAACTCGGACTGCCGAGCGCGAGCGCGCAGGCGAATGCGGCCAGTCGCGCCGCTCCGGACGCGATGGAGCGTGACGTAAGCATGAGAGCGCCTCCTTCCTTGAGATCCGGCGCGAGCCGGGAACGAGTGACGCGCCCTATTCCCGCTTGTGTGGCGAGAATCCTCCCGTGGCGATCCGGCGCGTGTTGTCCGGTAACAGCAGCGCCGTGCGGCTTATTCCGCGGTTGCGTCCTCGGCCGAAGGCCTGACGCAAGCAAGCTCGAGAGCGATCCTGGCGGCCGCCGAGAACCTTCCCGTCGGCGCGCCGATCGAATACCGATCGTTGGCTTTACGCCGATCCCTTGGGAGGACAGCCATGGACCCCGTCGTCCACTTCGAGATGCCCTACGACGATCGCACCCGCATGGCGAAGTTCTACGAGACGGCGTTCGGCTGGCAGATGCAGATGTTAGGCGAGGACATGGGCCATTACGTCGTGGCGACGACGACCGAGACCGGCGAAACCGGCGGCCCGAAGAACCCCGGCGCCATCAACGGCGGCTTCTTCCCGAGGAAACCCGATTGGCCCGCGCAACACCCGTCCGTCGTCATTGCCGTCCAGGACATCCGCGACGCGATGAAGAAGGTGAGCGGCGCCGGCGGAAAGGTGCTCGGCGACCCGATGGAAATTCCCGGCGTGGGTCAGTACGTCTCGTTCACCGATCCGGAAGGCAACCGCGTGAGCATGCTGCAGCCCAGGCACGATCGCTACCACACATAGTTGCTTCCGGGGCGCGCGGACGCGTCAACCGCACGCCCCCGTGTAGCCGCAATCGGTGCAGAAGTCGCAGCCGTCCTTGCGGATCATCGCTCGGTTGCCGCACTCGGGACACTTCTTACCCGGCAACGTCTTGTACGCGCGCTTCGCCTGCTCGGCCTCGGGGACGTCGAGGATGCCGGCGGCCGCGACGGGATAGCCTTCCTCGGTGAGGATGCCGAGCATCGCGTAGCGGTGAATCATCAGCTGCGCGAGGTAGGCGATCGTCGACGCGTACGTCTGCGACTTGGTCGAGCCGGGGATGCGCGCGAGGAACTCGCCGTTCGGCTCGCCGTAGTTCAGGAGCTTGCGCAGCTTCATGCCGATCCACGCCGGGTCGTACACGCGCATGTCGAGCGACAGCGCCTTGCACAATCCATCGAGCACGCGCGGATATTCGCCCGACAGCCACATCGAGTACGGCCGACGCTGGCCGTTCGGCATGATGAGTTCCTTGAGGAACAGCACGAAGTCGTCGCCGGTCGTGTGGTTGACGACGTCGACCGTCCACGACAGCGTGCCGTCCGGCCCCGCCTTCGGCTCCTTCACGCCCATCAGTGCGTCGATGACCGGCGTGTCGTCGCTGCCTTCGCCGTCGAACGCACCGAGCTCGTTGCAGCGGTAGCGAATCAGCTTCGCGAAGCCCGATACGAGGCTCGGCACGCGCACCTTGCGACCGTCGGGCGGCATCGCCATCTCGAACGCGTCGTCGCCGACCGCTTTCTGCAAAGCGGAGAGCTTCATGTCGAGCCACTTGCGATCGTCGGTGCGCATGTCCATCGACAGCGTCTTCGCGATCGCGCCGAGGCCGCGCGGCTGCTCGGCGCCGTTGATCCAGACCTCGAAGGGGTACGCGCGGCCGTTCTCGATGTGACCGATGAACACCGCGAAGTCGCCGAGCGGATGCCGCACGACGTACGTCCAGCACGGATTGCCGTTCGGCAATTCGGGACGGCCCGGCCAGCGCAGGCTCGCGAGCGGAGGCTCGATCGTGCCGTCGAGACGAATGCGGCGATCGGGATCGGCGACGTCGAGATCCTCGTGCGCCGACGCGGGTGCGGCGGGTGACGCGACCTCGAGCACCGCGCCGAGCACGTCGTTCGGGCGATACGTCGTGATGCCCTTGAGACCCGCCTTCCACGCTTCGAAGTAGAGGTCCTCGAACGCGTCGAACGGGTAGTCGGCCGGCACGTTGACCGTTTTGCTGATCGCGGTGTCGACGAACGGCTGCACCGCGGCGTTCATGCGCATGTGATCGAGCGCGCTCATGTCGAGCGCACTGACGAAGGCGGGCGCGAGCATCGCGCGCCGCGTGCCGTCGGCATCGGTCCACGGCTCGCCCGGTTTGTGCGGACGCGCGGGATCGAACTTGACGATCTCGACGTCCTCGTCGAGGCCGTGCAGATGCCGGAAGACGCGATACGCGTGGTCCTCGACGAGGAACTCCTTCATCGTGTCGTCGGGCATGCGCTTGCGGCGCTTGTAGTACCAGCTGAACGGCGGCTCGATGCCGTTCGACGCATTGTCGGCGAACGCGAGCGAGATGGTGCCGGTCGGGGCGATCGACAGGAGGTGGCTGTTGCGGATGCCGTGCTTGCGGATGTCGGCCTTGATCTCGTCGGGCAGGCGCGAGGCGAAGCGAGGCGCCGACAAATACTCGTCGACGTCGAACAGCGGGAAGGAACCCTTCTCCTTCGCGGTGTCGATCGACGAGCGATACGCCGCGTCGCGCATGTGCTGGGCGATGCGCGCCGCCATCGCGCGTCCTTCGGCGGTGTCGTAGCGCAGCCCGAGCTCGATCAGCGCGTCACCCAGGCCGGTGAAGCCGAGGCCGACGCGCCGCTTCGCCTTCGCCTCCTCGTGCTGCTGCGGCAGCGGCCACGCGGTGACGTCGAGCACGTTGTCGAGCATGCGCGCCGCGACGGTCGCAGTTGCCGTGAAGGCGGCGAAGTCGAACTCGGCCTTCGGCGTGAACGGCTTGCGCACGAAGCGCGCGAGGTTGATGCTGCCCAGGTCGCAGCAGCCGTAGGAGGGGAGCGGCTGCTCGCCGCACGGATTCGTTGCCTCGATCGTCTCGCAGTACGAGAGGTTGTTGTCGCGATTGATCGCGTCGACGAAGATCACGCCCGGCTCGGCGTGGTCGTACGTCGAGCGCATGATCTCGCCCCACAGCGCGCGCGCCTTGAGGGTGCGGTACACCCACATGCCGTCGTCGCGCTGTTGCGCGCCGGCGGCGATGAGGTCGGGCGCGGGCGCGGCCTTGTGCACGAGCTGCCAGTCGCGATCGTCGCGTACCGCCTCGACGAACGCGTCGCTGACGGCGACGGAAATGTTGAAGTTCGTGAGGCTCCCATCGTCCTTGGCGTGCACGAACGCCACGATGTCCGGATGATCGCAGCGCAGGATGCCCATCTGCGCGCCGCGTCGCGAGCCGGCCGATTCGACCGTCTCGCAACTCTGGTCGAACACGCGCATGTACGAGATCGGCCCGCTCGCGCGGCTGTCGGTGCCGCGCACGTGGGCGCCGCGCGGACGGATGTGCGAGAAGTCGTAGCCGACGCCGCCGCCACGGCGCATCGTCTCCGCCGCCTCGTTCAGCGCGACGTAGATGCCGATGCCTTCGTCGTCGCCGGAAATGCTGTCGCCCACCGGCTGGACGAAGCAGTTGATGAGCGTCGCCTTGAGATCGGTGCCCGCCGCCGAATTGATGCGGCCGCCGAGGATGAACCCGTTCTCCTGCGCGCGATAGAACGCCTCCTCCCATTGCGCGCGCTTGTCCGGCGCTTCGACCGCGGCGAGCGCGCGCGCGACGCGGCGGCGCACGTCCTCGATCGTTCGCTCGTCGCCCTTCGCGTATTTCTCGAGCAGCACTTCCTCGGAGATGGCTTGCGCGGGCAGCGCGGGAACGGATGGCCGGAGGAGCTTCGGATCTTCGGATTTCATCTGTCGGGAAGGGAGAGCGGGCAGGTCGCCTCAGCTTGGCGACATTACAGGATGCGCCCGCCCTCCGGAATTGATTTCGGTCAGCGCGGCGCAGGGGCTTGCGTCACGCGCAGCACTTCGCGCCCTTGGTTGACCGCGAAGCGGTCCCCGCGCGTCGGGCAGCGCAGCACCCGGATGCATTCTGCGAAGGTGACGATGGTGTCGCAGATGTACAACAACCGGTTCCGGCGTCGGTTGCCTCGGTTGCCCCGGCAGACGTCGTCGACGCGCGCGCGGAGCAGTCGCCCGGCGCGCGATCACCGCAGCAACCGTTTTCGCCGGAACGCGCGCGCAGGGCGGCCTTCGCGTACGTGTCACGAACGAACTCACGAACATCGGCTTGATCGGACGACGTGATCGTTTCCTTCCTTCAAGAGGCGGCGACGAGGCGCCGGGAGCGCGCTTCGTACCGGCCGCGGGTTGCGTTGACCGCGCGAACGATGGCGAGCATGACGGGCACCTCGATCAGTACGCCGACCACCGTTGCGAGCGCCGCGCCCGAATCGAAGCCGAACAGGCTGATCGCGGTAGCGACGGCCAGCTCGAAGAAATTGCTGGCGCCGATCAGCGCGGACGGGCACGCGATGCAATGGCGCTCGCCGAGCGCGTGATTGAGCCCGTACGCGAGCGACGCGTTGAACAGCACCTGGATCAGGATCGGCACGGCGATCAGGGCGATGACGAGCGGCTGGTCGAGAATCGCCCGTCCCTGGAACGCGAATAGCAGAACGAGCGTGGCGAGAAGCGCCGCGGTCGACCACGGCGTGAACTTCGCCATCGCGCGTTCGAAGGCGACGTCGCCGTGCCGCAGAAGCATGCGCCGCAGCGCCTGCGCCACGATCACGGGAACCACGATGTAAAGCGCGACCGAGGTGAAAAGCGTCGACCACGGCACGGCGATGCTCGAAATGCCGAGCAGCAGGCCGACGATGGGCGCGAACGCGAAAACCATGATCGTGTCGTTCAGCGCCACCTGCGACAGCGTGAAGAGCGGTTCGCCGTTGGTGAGGCGGCTCCACACGAACACCATCGCGGTGCACGGCGCGGCGGCGAGCAGGATGAGGCCGGCGACATAGCCGTCGATCTGCCCGGCCGGCAGCAACGGCGCGAACACGTGCCGGATGAAAACCCACGCGAGGAACGCCATCGAGAATGGCTTGACGAGCCAGTTCACGGCCAATGTAACCGCGATGCCGCGGCCGTATTGGCGCACCTCGTGCAGCGCGCCGAAGTCGACCTTCATGAGCATCGGCACGATCATGATCCAGATCAGGGCGCCCACCGGCAGGTTCACGCGGGCGAGCTCCATGCGGGCGACGGCGTGAAAGGTGGCGGGCGCGAGCTGTCCGAGCGCGATGCCGGCCACGATGCACAGGATCACCCACACGGTGAGGTAGCGCTCGAACAGGTTCATGCGCATGCCTGGCCCGGTGACCGTCGTTGTGTCAGCTGCAGCCGCACCCGCGCGGCGACGCCGGCATGGCCGCTTTCGTGACCGCAGGCGCGCAGCACGCGGATCCCTTCTGCGTCGAAGCGTCGCGAGCCTTCGCGCCGGGCGAGCAGCACGCCGTTTCCGAAGGGGATTCCGCCGAGCTTCCGAACATCGGAATGCTGCCGAGCGAATGGAACGACTCCCACGCGATGCCTGCCGGATCGGTGACCCAGTACTTGTCCGAGCGCGCATAGCAGCAGTTCGCGCCTTTCTCCGCGACGACGCTCGCGTCCGCCGCTTCGAGGTTCGCGTGCAACGCCTCGAGCTCGTCGTCGCTGTCGACCTGGAAGCCGAGGTGATTGACGCCCGTGGCGACACCGCGTTGCGAGATGGCGAAATTGAGCCGCGGCTCGTCGAGCATCCACTTCGCGTAGTCGTCCTTGCGAACGGAGGGCTCGGAGCCGAACAGCGTCGAATAGAAATCGATGCCGGCGCCAAGATCCGGCACCGCGACGTGGACGTGAAAGCGCTTCATGACGTTCTCCTTCGGGAAATCGCCGGTGGGCGCTTGCGTGCTCGCGCTCGGCGGGGTTCGACGTCCGGTGCGCACGCGGATGCGCATTCGGCTTCGCAACTCATGCGGCAGCAGTTTTCGGTGAGGTAGGCGATCAGGGTGTTCATCGTGTCGAAATCGGCGGTGTAGACGATGAAGCGGCCCTGCTGCGCAGGACGGATCAGCGATGCGCGCGCCAATTCCTTCAAATGGAACGAGAGCGTCGGCGCGGCGACGTCGAGGCGTTGGGCGAGGACGCCCGGCGTCAGTCCCGCCGGCCCGGCCTCGACCAGCAGACGGAAGAGGGCGAGCCGCGTTTCCTGCGCGAGCGCTGCCAGTCGTGCCACCGCGTCACCGTGCGCGCTCATTTTCATCATTCGAATAATATCGAATAGTCGTCCGAGAATCAACAGCCCCGAAATCACGCCCGGCACCGGCTTGGGCGGGATATCGGAAATCGAGCGCTACGGGAGAAGCTGGAAGCCAGGGAGCCTGGCGGCGGCCTTGTCGAAGGTTACCGTGGTGCGAGCGCCGTTCGCGGCTGCGATGGCGCCGATGAGCGCGTCGCTCAAGTCGGCCGCGGATCCACGCCACGCGCGTAGCGCTTTCCAGACCAAATCGGCCGACTCGACCACGATTTGCCGGGTTTCGAGCAGCGCTTTAACGACTTCCGCGATCCGGGCTCGATCGGCTGCGTAGCACTCGGCAAGCACCCAGCCGATTTCGCATACCGTGACGATGCTGATGAAGCCCGGATTGTCTGCCGACAGCGTACGTTCCATCAGTCGACTGGCCGCCGCGGCCTGGCGGGGATCGTCCTGAACGACATAGCGAACGACCACGTTGGTGTCGAGGCCGATCACCGTTTGGATCCGGCGCGCGCCACGGCCCGCTTCATCGTTTCCACCGTGACGGGCGATGGTGGCTTGGGGACCAATCCCTTGAGTTGCTTGACGTCGCGTGTTGCGGCCGTGACTCTGTAGGCGCCGTCGGGCTCGGCGACGAATTCGACCCGATCGCCGGTTCCAACGCCGAGCGCCTCGCGTACTTCCTTGGGAAGCGTTATCTGACCCTTGCTCGTAATCGTCGCGGTCGCCATGCCTTACTATAAAGTAAGGAATCGGGAAAAGTCAAGAAACGTCACGTGACTGCGCGTCGCGTTCAACCCGCGTGCTTGTGCCATCGGCCGTCTTTCATGATCCCGGCGATGCGTTCTCCCTGGTTCTGCAGCACGCCGAGGTCGCGGTAGGGATCGCCGTCGACTATCAACAGATCGGCGTAGGCGCCGGGCACGAGCTCGCCGAGCTCGCCCTCGCGTTGCACGATTTCCGCGTTGACGATCGTCGCCGACCGGATCACCTCGTGCGGCGGCATCGCTTCCGCGCGAATCGTGAACTCGCGGCACTGCTCGTCCTGCAGCGCGCCCAGCAGGTCGGTGCCGAAGCCGATGCACACGCCCGCGGCGCGGCAGAGCTCGAGCGAGCGCAGGCCGGCTTCGAGCACGATCTCGTTCTTCTGCAGGCTGTACGCCGTGAGCCCGTAATCGAGACCACGCCGCTTCAGGCACTCGTAGGTCACGAGCGTCGGCACGATGTACGCGCCGCGCTCGGCCATGCGCCGCGCGACCGCCTCGTCGACGAGATTGCCGTGCTCGATCGTGCGCACGCCGCAGGCGACCGCGCGTCCGATCGCCGCTGCCGAATACGCGTGCGCCATGACGTAGGTGCCCCAGCTCGTCGCCTGCTCGACGGCGGACTCGATCTCGTCGACGCGGAACTGCAGGCTCTCGAGCGGATCGCTGTGCGACGCGACGCCGCCCGACACCATCAGCTTGATCTGGTCGGCACCCTTGCGCAGCTCGTCGCGCACGGCCTTCAGCATCTCCGGCACGCCGTCGGCGATGCGGCTCATGTAGGCGAGGCCCGAGCAGCACGAGCACTCGAAGCCGGCTTGCGTCCGCTTGCGGAAATCGGCATGTCCGCCGGTCTGGCTGATCGGCATGCCGGAGACGAAGAGGCGCGGGCCGTCGACGAGGCCCTGCTCGATCGCGGCCTTCATGCCGTAGTCGCTGCCGCCGGCGTCGCGCACGGTGGTGAAGCCGCGCATCAGCATGCGCCGCGCCGCGACGGCGGCCTTGGTGGTCAGCAGCGTGAGCGGCATCCCGTCGAGCAGGCCGATGTTCACCTCGGCGAGGAAGAAGTGGACGTGCGCGTCGCCACCTCTGACACGTGTCTGACACGTGTCAGAGGTGTGTCCGACACGTGTCGGAGGAGTGTTAATGTAGGTCGATGAAGACCGTTCGCGTCGTCGATTCGCACACCGCGGGCGAGCCCACCCGTGTCGTCGTCGAAGGCGGGCCCGATCTCGGGACCGGTGATCTCGCGTCGCGGCGCGAGCGCTTCCGCCGCGAGTTCGACGATTTCCGCTCGGGCGTCATCAACGAGCCTCGCGGCTCCGACGTGATCGTGGGCGCGCTCCTGTGCGAGCCTATCGATCCGACGTGCGCGGCCGGCGTCATCTACTTCAACAACGTCGGCGTCATCGGCATGTGCGGTCATGGGACGATCGGCCTCGCCGTCACGCTCGCGCATCTGGGACGCATCGATCCCGGCGTTCACCGCATCGAAACCCCGGTCGGCGTCGTCGGCGTCGAACTGCATGACGCTCATCGCGCGACCGTCGCGAACGTGCCGAGCTATCGGCACGCGCACGACGTCGTCGTCGACGTGCCGGGCTATGGTGAGGTGAAAGGCGACGTCGCCTGGGGTGGCAACTGGTTCTACCTGGTGGAATCGCCCGGCATCGAGATCATGCCCGCGAACATCGACGAGCTCACCAGCTTCTCGGCGCGCGTGCGGGCGAGCCTCGCGGCGAACTTCATCGCCGGTGACGACGGGTCGGAGATCGATCACGTCGAGGTGTATACGCCCCTTGCCAACCAACGCGGTTCACGCAATTTCGTGCTTTGCCCGGGCGACGCGTACGACCGCTCGCCGTGCGGCACGGGCACGAGCGCGAAGCTCGCCTGCCTGCACGCGCGTGGCGAGCTCGCGCCGGGCGAAACGTGGCGCCAGGAGAGCGTGATCGGCACGGTGTTCGAGGCGACGTTCGCGCGCGGGGAGGCAGGACGCGTGCTTCCGCGCATCACCGGCAGTGCCTACATCACGGCGGAATCGACGCTGATCTTCGACGACGACGATCCGCTGCGCTTCGGCATCACGGCGTCGTGAGCAGAGTCGTCGTCATCGGCGGCGGCGTCGTCGGCCTGTGCGTCGCGCTGATGTGCGCGGAGAAGGGCCATCGCGTCGTCGTCGTCGAGCGTGGTGCTGCCGATCGCGACGAAGGCTGCTCGTTCGCGAACGCCGGCATGGTGGTTCCGAGCCACGTCGTGCCCCTCGCGAGCCCGGGTATGGTCGCGCTGGGGCTGCGATGGATGTGGAACCCCGAGGGTCCGTTCCATCTCAAGCCACGCGCGAGCCTCGACCTCCTCGACTGGGGGTGGAAGTTCTGGCGCGCGTGCACGCGCGCGCACGTTCGGCGCGCCGCGCCGCTGCTGCGCGATCTGCACTTCGCGAGCCGCGCGTTGTACGAGAAGTGGACGGCGCAATGGGACGAGCCGTTCGCGTTCGTCGAAAGCGGAATGCTCGTGCTGTGCAACACCGAGCATGGGCTCGGAGAGGAAGCGCAGGCCGCGGCGTTCGCGCGCGATCTCGGCGTGCCGGCCGAGGTCCTCACGCCCAAGCAGGTCGCGACCATCGAACCCGACATTCGTCTGTCGATCGCCGGCGGCATTCATTTTCCGCGCGACGCGCGTCTCGTCCCGGCGCAGCTCATGCGGACGCTGCACAGTGAAACCCAGCGGCGCGGCGTCGAATTCCTTCATGGCGCCGATCTTCGCGTCTTTCGCACGCGCGGCTCGCGCATCGACGCCGCGGAGACGAGCGACGGCGTCGTCGCAGGCGACGAGTTCGTGCTCGCGGCGGGCGTCTGGTCGTCGCACCTCGCGCGCAAGCTCGGGCTGTCGCTGCCGATGCAGTCGGGCAAGGGGTACAGTCTCACGGTGGATAAGCCGCCGGCGACGATGCGCACGTGCGCGATCCTCAGCGAGGCACGCGCAGCCGTCACACCGATGGGCACGGCGCTGCGCTTCGGCGGGACGATGGAGATCACCGGCCTGGACGAAACGATCGAACCCGTGCGCATTCGCGGCATCGTCAAGGCGATGCACGATTACTTTCCCGACGTCACGCCTCACCTATTCGCGACTGCGGCGATTCGCGCCGGCCTGCGGCCGTGCTCGCCGGACGGGCTGCCGTACATCGGACGCTTCGCGCGGTACGCGAACCTGTCGACCGCGACCGGTCATGCGATGATGGGCGTGAGCCTCGCGCCGGTGACCGGCATGCTGCTCGCGCAGGTGCTCTCGGGCGAAGCGACGTCGATCGCGATCGACGCGCTCTCGCCCGATCGCTATGCGAGCCCGCGCAATGTGAGCGATGCGCCATCGCTGGAAACGAAGGCCCCGTCGGACGCTCGCGCAACGAGGGTCCGGCCCGGGGTCTGACGCCGATCTTCGAGGACGGATGATGCACGTGCACTGGCAAGGTGTGATTCCGGCGCTCACCACGCCGTTCGACGCGAGCGATCGCGTCGACGAAGCATTTCTCGATGAACATGCACGCTGGGTCGTCGAGCACGGTTGCACGGGTCTCGTGCCCATCGGCTCGCTCGGCGAATCGGCGACGCTGAGCGGCGCCGAGAAGCGGCGCGTTCTCGAGGTGTGCGTCGCGGCGGTCGGCAACCGGGTGCCCGTCCTTCCCGGGATCGCCGCGTTGAGCACCGCCGAGGCGGTCGCGCTCGCGAAGGACGCGAAGGCGATCGGCTGCAGCGGCCTGATGGTGCTGCCGCCATACGTCTACAGCACCGACTGGCGCGAGATGAAGGCGCACGTGCGCGCGGTCATCGCGGCGACCGACCTTCCCTGCATGCTCTACAACAATCCCGTCGCCTACAGGACCGATTTCCTTCCGGCGCATATCGCCGAGCTCGCGCGCGAGATGCCGAACCTGCATGCGGTGAAAGAGTCGAGCACGGACGTGCGCCGCACCACCGCGATTCGTGCGCTCCTCGGCGGCCGCATCAATGTCCTGTGCGGCGTCGACGACGCGATCGTCGAGGCGATCGGCGCAGGCGCCTTGGGTTGGATCGCGGGTCTCGTGAACGCGTTTCCGGCGGAGTCGATCGCGCTGTATCGCGCGGCCGTCGAAGGCGACGTCGAGGCGGCGTTCGCGCTCTACCGCTGGTTCCTGCCGCTGCTTCGAATGGACACGGTGCCGAAGTTCGTGCAGCTCATCAAGCTTGCGCAGGAGCGCGTCGGCATGGGCAGCGCGCGCGTGCGCGCGCCCCGACTGCCGCTCGCCGGCGACGAGTTGCGCGAAGCGAACGCGGTGATCGACGAGGCGCTCGCGACGCGACCCTCGCTCGCCGCGAACCGCGCGGAGCAGCGGCTGACGGCGTGAGCGCGCCATGACCGATTCGATCTCGCGACGCGTCGAGGCGCAGGGCATCGAGAGCCTGCGCCCGACGGTGATGGGCACGCGGCACATGGCGGCCGCGGGCCACTACGGCGCGGCGCACGCGGCGTTCGCGATCCTCGAAGCGGGTGGCAACGCCATCGACGCGGGCGTGGCCGGAGGCATCGCGCTCGGCGTGCTGCAGAGCGACCTCGTCAACGTCGCAGGCGTCGCCCCGATCATGATCTACGTCGCGAAGACGCGCGAAGTGGTCACGATCAGCGGTCTCGGCACGTGGCCGCTCGCGATCACGCCGGACTTCTTCGCGAAGCATTACGGCGGACGCATTCCGCACGGCGTGCTGCGCACCGTCGTGCCGGCGGCGATCGACGCGTGGGTGACGGCGCTTGAACGCTTCGGGACGATGAGCTTCGGCGATTGCGCGTCGGCGGCGATCCGTTTCGCGCGCGACGGCTTTGCCATGTATCCGCTGATGTCGGACATGATCGCGATGCACGTCGACGATTACGCGCGCTGGCCGTCGAGTGCGGAGATCTACCTTCCCGGTGGACGCGCGCCGCAGCCCGGCGCGCGGTTCGTGCAACGCGATCTCGCGCGCACGCTGCAGTTCCTCGCCGACGAGGAGAAGGCGGCGGCGAACAAAGGACGTGAAGCGGGGCTGCAGGCGGTTCGCGATGCGTTCTACCGCGGCGACGTCGCGCGCGCGATCGTCGACTACCATCGCGCGAACGGCGGGCTGATGACGCGCGAGGACTTCGCCGATTTCCGCGTCGCGCTCGAGCCACCCGCGCAATCGCGCTTCCGCGGGCTCGACGTCTACACGTGCGGCGCGTGGTGCCAGGGACCGGTGCTGCTCGAAATGCTGAACATGCTCGACGCCGTCGATCTCGCGTCGATGGGCCACAACTCGGTCGATTACGTACACACGCTGACCGAGACGATCAAGCTCGCGTTCGCCGATCGCGAGGCGTATTTCGGCGACCCGCGCTTCGTCGGCGTGCCGCTGCAGACGCTGTTGTCGCCGGCGTACGCCAAGCAGCGCCGCGCGCAGATCCACGCCGGTCGCGCGTCGCCTGGCATGCCGCCCGCCGGCGAGATCGCGGACCGACGCCCACAACCGGCGGCAACGCGCGAGCGCGCCGCAGCCGGCGCGCACGACACCTCGCACGTGAGCGTCATCGACAAGCAAGGCAACGTATTCGCGGCGACGCCGAGCGATCCTTCGTACGACACGCCGGTGATTCCCGGCACCGGTCTGTGCCCGTCGTCGCGCGGATCGCAGAGCTTCGCCGATCCTTCGCATCCGTCGTGTCCCGCGCCCGGCAAGCGGCCGCGCCTGACGCCGATGGTCGCGATGGCGTTCACCGCCGACGGCGTTGCGATGCCGCTCGGCACGCCGGGCGGCGACGTGCAGGCGCAGGCGCTGCTGCAGGTGATGCTCAACGTGCGCGTGTTCGGCATGAGCCTGCAGCAGGCGGTCGAGGCGCCGCGGTTCGCGTCGTACAGCTTCCCCGATTCGTTCGAGCCGCACAGCTATTCGCCGGGGTTGCTGTACGTCGAGAATCGCGTGCCGCAAGCGGTGCGAAGCGAGCTCGCGAGCCGCGGCCACGACGTCGCCGAATGGCCCGACTTCGTTTGGCGCGCCGGTGCAGTTTGCGTGCAGCACGCCGATCGCTCGACGGGCGTGATCGCCGCAGGCGCCGATCCCCGGCGTCCCTGCTACGCGGTGGGGTGGTAGCGCGGCGTCGGCGAGCGGCCTTTTGGAATGACGCGACGCCGCATCAGGCGTCCGCTATGGCCAGTAGCAGTGCTTTGCCATAGCGTTCGAGCTTTCTGGCACCGATTCCTGCGATGCTGGCGAGTGTGGAAAGATCAGGCGGTCGCCGGCGTGCGATTTCGATCAGCGTGCTGTCGTGCAGGATCACGTAGGCGGGTACCGCCTGCGCCCGTGCTTCGGCGAGGCGCCATTCCTTGAGCCGCTGGAGGCGTTGCGTCGCGGGCGCCGGCAGGTCGGCGAAACCGGCGGTCTTGGCTTGGGTCGATGGTCTCGCGCGATGAACGACGCGGCGCATCTGGACCGGAGCTTCGCCTTTCAGCACCGGCCGGCTAGCTGCGGTCAGCTTGAGTCCGCCATGAGCGTCGTGATCGACGCGAGCGAGGCCGAGCGCGACGAGCTGCCGGAACACGCTGCGCCACGCCGCGTCGTCGAGATCCGAGCCAATCCCGAACACGCCAAGGCGGTCGTGCTCCCATTGCAATACGCGCTCGGTCTTCCTGCCGCGCAAGACGTCGATCAGGTGCACCGCGCCGAAGCGCTGTCCCGTGCGGTAGATGGCCGACAACGCCTTGCGCGAGTTTTCGGTGGCGTCCCACGTTTCGGGAGGATCGATGCAGGTGTCGCAGTTGCCGCAGGCAGCGCTCGCTTCGCCGAAATAGTCGAGCAGCCGAACGCGGCGGCACCCCGCGGTCTCGCATAGACCGAGAAGCGCGTCGAGCTTGCCGCTCGACACGCGCTTGTATTCGTCGCTCGCGTCCGATTGCTCGATCAGCCGCCGCTGTTGTACGACGTCACCGAGGCCGTAACTCATCCACGCATCGGCGGGCAGGCCATCGCGGCCGGCACGCCCCGTTTCCTGATAGTAGCCTTCGATGCTCTTCGGCAGATCGAGATGCGCGACGAATCGCACATCCGGCTTGTCGATTCCCATTCCGAATGCGATCGTCGCGACCATCACGATACCGTCGTCGCGCTGGAAACGCGCCTGGTGCGCGCTGCGGGTCACGCTGTCCATGCCCGCGTGATACGGCAGCGCGCGGATACCCTGCTCCACGAGCCATGCGGACGTCTCGTCGACCTTGCGACGGGACAGGCAATAGACGATGCCGGCATCCCCGGCGTGCTCCTGCCGGATGAAGCGCAGGAGCTGGTTTCGTGCGTCGGCCTTGTCGACGATCGTGTATCGGATATTGGGCCGATCGAAGCTCGAGACGAACACCCGGGCAGCCTCGAGCCGCAGCCGCGCAACGATTTCGGCCCGGGTTTGCGGGTCGGCCGTCGCCGTCAACGCGATTCGCGGCACATCGGAATGTCGCTCGTGCAGCAGCGAGAGCTGCAGGTATTCGGGCCGGAAATCGTGTCCCCATTGCGAGACGCAGTGGGCCTCGTCGATCGCGAACAGTGCGATCTTCGTTCGCTCGAGCAGCTCGAGGAACCGCGGCGTCGTGAGACGCTCGGGCGCGACGTAGACGAGATCGAGCCGGCTGGTGGCAAGCGCTTGCTCGATGCGACGCGCGTCGTCCGCATTCACCGCGGAATTGAGCGCGGCTGCGCGTACGCCGAGCTGCGTGAGCGCGGCGACCTGATCCTGCATCAGCGCGATCAGCGGCGATACGACGACACCGATCCCCTCCCGCAATAGAGCCGGGATCTGGTAGCACAGCGACTTGCCGCCGCCGGTTGGCATCAGCACGAGCGCGTCGCCGCCTGCGCTTACGTGCTCGATGACGTCGCGCTGCGCGCCGCGGAATTCGGCATGGCCGTACGTTTGACGCAGCAGCGCGAGCGCGGGCGCGTCTTCGTTCGCGGACTCCGGCAGTCGATGGGGCATGCTCAAGGCCGTTTCTTGCACCGCAGTCCGTTTCTCATGATTCGTGCGATGTCCACCCCGGCGTTCTAAGCAGACGGTTGATAGCGCTGCGGCGAGGGCGGCACGGGCAGCCGCGTCGACGTCTCCGGCACGAGGCCGGTCGGCTTGTAGCGCAGCATCACGAGCAGGAACGACGCGATCACGCGAGGTAGACGAGATTGAACATTTCGGGCGACAACCGCCCGCGCCCGGGACCGGGAATGCCGGAGAGCCCGTCGGTGCCGTTGGTGAGCCAGATCGCGTTGCTCGCGACGATGCGAATCGTCTCCGCGAAGCCGAGCGTCACGATCGCGAGATAGTCGCCGCGCAGGCGCACGGTGACGAGCGCGACGAGCGCGCCGACGAGAGCCGCGACGACGATGGCCGCGCCCATGCCGGCCCCGTGCGCTCGTCCTCGGTGGTGAACCGGCCGGCTTGGTGCGAGACGTTCATCGCGCCGAGGCGCCGTCCCGCCCAGGCGATCGGCACGTTCATGATCGATCCGATGCCGAGACTGAAGATCAGCGCGTGATCGGCGAACGCGTCGCGCACCTCGTCGGCATCGCGCGCGACGAACACCTCGCCGCGGTCGAGCACCGCGCGGCTCCACGGCGTGCCGCGCTTCACCTTGCGCCCGCCGACCGGGTATGCGGTCGTGTTGCTGCCGTAGATGCGCTCGACCTCGTCGGTCGCCTCGTGCACGCGCATCAACGTGAAGAGGCGATGACCGATCACCTGCTGTACGAGGGCATCGATCGCGCGGTAAAGTAGTGCCGGTTGCGGCTCCACCGCGAAGCGCTCGGCGAGCGCGTCGAGATCGGCGAGCGTCAGCGGTCGTCGTGCATCATGCATTCGCAACATTCGCTCCCTCGTCGCGCAACAGCGGAGAGGGCGGGTGAGGACCATCGCAGCCGCCGAAGCATACAACGCGGCGCGCCGGCAACCCATCGAAGGAGGCAGACATGCGCAGGAGAGAATGGCTGAAGGCCGGCGGCGCCGCGCTCGCGTCGCCGCTCATCGCACCGCTCGTGTGGTCGGAGCGTGCGTTCGCGAAGCCCGATCAGATCGTCGTGATGACGTGGGGCGGCCAGTGGGGCGACGCGATGCGCGACAACGTCGACGCCGCGTTCACGAAGGAGACGGGCATCAAGGTCGTGCAGGATCGCGGCGCGAGCCCCGTGCAGCGGATCACGAAGATCAAGGTGAGCCTGCCGAATCCGCCGGCCGACTGCTTTCAGCTCGCCGATGGTCTCGTCCCGCTCGCCATCAAGCAGGGCGTCTGCGAGAAGATCGATCGCAATTCGCCGCGCATGCCGAACCTCGAGAACATGATCCCGACGTTCTGGAACGACTACTGGGTTCCGCAAATCTTTTCGGTGATCGGAATCGTCTACAACACGAAGCTCGTCAAGACCCCGCCGACGAGCTGGGCCGACCTGTGGCGCCCCGAATTCAAGGGACGCATCGTGCTGCCCGAAATCTCGCATTCGATCGGCTCGTACGTCATCCCGATCGGCGCGGTCGCGGCGGGCAAGTCTCCGAGCGACGAGGAAGCCGGCTTCGCGATGCTGAAGAAGATGGCGGACCTGCGGCCGATCTGGGCCAAGGACACCGACACGATGATGAACTCGATGCGCACCGAGGACGCGATGATCGGCATCCTCTACAAGTCGCAGACCTACACCGTCAAGGGCTACGGTGCGCCGGTCGAGTGGGTGTATCCGAAGGAGGGCGGCATCGCCTACACATCGGGGACGTGCATCGCGAAAGGAACGAAGAACCTCGAGGCCGCCGAGCAATACATCAACGTGACGATGGATCCGAACGTGCAGCCGTTCGCGGCGAAGATCTACAACTACGGCGGAACGAACAAGGACACGATCTCGAAGCTGCCGCCCGAACTCCAGGAGCGGGTGAAATTCCCGCAGGAGCAGCTCGACCACCTGATCAAGCTCGATCTCGGCATGATGACCGATCGTCGCGCGGAATGGGTCGAGCGCTGGAACCGCGCCGTTTCCGGTTGACGTGACGCGTCCGGCGCGCGCGCACCTGGTCCATCTCGGCTGGCGCGCGAACGGCGATGGCTTCGACGCCGCGCTCGCCGTCAACCGGCTGCTCGTGGCCGGTGCGCGCGCATGGTGGCTCGCGCACGGGGCCGACGACGGGGAGGCCGGTGACTACCTCGTCGAAGTTTCGTCCGCACAGGAAGCGGCGCTCGCGCGCCTCGGCGTCGCGTCTCGTTCGTGGCAACGCGACGTTCCAACCGATGCGCGCGCGCTCGTCACGCCCGCGGTGCGGCTCTTCGCGGGAACCGCGTCGCAGTTTCCCTACTTCGCGTACTACGCGCTGTGCCTGCTGCGGCTCGGTATCGATTACGTCCCGTGCGACGGTGCGGCTCTGGCGAGCGGAACGCTCGACGACGCGAACCTGCTGATCCTCCCCGGTGGCTTCGCGACGTGGGGCATCGACGCGGCCGAGAAAGCGCAGGGCGCCGATGCGCGCGTGCGCGCATTCCTGCACGATGGCGGTGCTGCGATCGGCTCGTGCGGTGGCGCCTACTACCTGTCGGCGGGACGTCCGGGCTGGACCGGCACGGCGAACGCGAAACCGCGCTACACGCACGAGTATCTGCAAAGCGGCGTCGGGATCGTCACGATCGCACTGCGCGAAGGAGCATTGGCGCTCGGCTGCCCGCCGACGATGGAAGTGCCGTACTACCACGGCCCGATCTACGACGCGCTCGGCGACGGCATCGACGTCGCCGCGACGTTTCACTCACTTGCGCTTCCGGCGCGGCTCTCGATCGACAATCCGCTCGATCCGCAGCGATTCGCGTCCGAGATGAAGGGCAAGCCGGCGATCCTGCGCGCAAGCGGCGGGCGCGGTCGTGCGGTGTTGTTCTCACCGCATCCCGAAATGGGCGATTTGATTCGCAAGTACATCGCACTCGACGGCTACGTGCGTCACTATCTGCCGATCCGTGGTGCGGCGACGATGCGCGATACGCTGCGTCATTACCGCGTCACGGACGCGCCGAGTTTTCGACTCGTGCTGAACGCTGTGCACGCGCTGACGATCGATGGCCAGGCGCGCGGGATCGAGCGTCGCGCGACCGCGCCGCTTCGTCGCGTCGTTCTCGATCACGCCCCGTTGCACGCTTGTCGTCGGTGGCTCGACCCGCTGCCGGATTTCGGCAGCGGCGACGAAGGCGATCTCCTGCGCGGTATCGCCGCCGGCATTGCCGGGCGGCTCGATTCGGTCGCACCGCGCTTCGAGCGTTTCGCCGCCGGCACGCAGGGCGTGGAGCGACTCGTCCCCTCGTGGAAGCACCTGGCGGAGTCGTTGGCGGATCACGCGCCGGCCGACGCGAAAATTGCACAGCGCTTGATGGAAGCCGAGCTCGTCGTGTCGATCGTCGAATGCTGGACGCGCGCAGCGCACTTCCATCGCATGCTCGCTGCGCCATGACCACCGCCGGCGCCGCCGACGTGCAACTGGTCGCCGTCCGTAAGCGTTTCGGCGCCGTCACCGCCGTCGACGACGTGAGCCTCGACATCGCGCGCGGCTCGATCTTCTCGCTGCTCGGACCCTCGGGCTGTGGCAAGACGACGACGCTGCGGCTGATCGCCGGCTTCGAGCAGCCCGATGCCGGCGACGTCTTCATCCGCGGCGCGCGTGTGACGTCGGTCCCGCCCTACCGGCGCGACTTCAGCATGGTGTTCCAGAGTTATGCGCTGTTCCCGCATCTCACCGTCGCGGAGAACGTCGCGTTTGGTTTGCGCATGCGACGCGTCCCGCGCACCGACCGGGCGCGCAGCGTCGCGGAGGCGCTCGACCTCGTCAAGCTCGGCACGCTCGCCGATCGCTATCCACGGCAGTTGTCGGGCGGGCAGCAGCAACGCGTCGCGCTCGCGCGCGCGATCGTCGTCAAGCCTGCCGTGCTGCTGCTCGACGAGCCGCTCGGCGCGCTCGACAAGATGCTGCGCGAGGAGATGCAGGTCGAGCTGCGCAGCCTGCAGCAGCGCCTCGGCATCACCGCGGTGTTCGTCACGCACGACCAGGAGGAGGCACTCACGCTTTCCGACCGGGTCGCGGTGATGCGCAACGGCGTCATCGAGCAGATCGGGGGACCGCGCGAGATCTACGACCGGCCGCGCAGCGCGTTCGTCGCGAGCTTCCTCGGCGCGAGCAACTTCGTCGCCGGTACGGTCGTCGCGCGCGACGCGTCGGCGATCGTCGTGGAGACGCCGGCCGGACGTGTCGCGGCGAACGGCGACCGGCCTGTCGGCGGCAACGTGCACATCGCCGTGCGTCCCGAACGCCTGCGGATGGAGCGAAGTGGTGCATCCGGCCTTCCCGCGCAGATTCGCGACATCGTCTATCGCGGCCCGGTGACGCACTTCTACCTTGACAGCGCGGCGGGACCGCTGATCGCGTACCGGCAGGACGCGCGTGCCGGCGACTTCACGATCGGCGAATCGGTGCGTTGCACGTGGGACCCGGACGGCGCCGTCGTGCTCGACGACACGCAAGCATGAGAGCGAAGTGGGCGTGGTTCCTGTTGGCGCCGCCGCTCGCGCTTGCGCTCGTCTTCTTCGTCGTGCCGGTGGTGTACCTGTTCTGGGTGAGCCTGCACGCCGCTTCGTCGAGCGAGCTGTACGGCGCCACGCTGACGCTTCGCAACTATGCCGACGTCCTGGGCGATTCCTTTTACCTCGGGATCGTGCGGAGGACGCTCGGCGTGGCGGCCGTCATCCTCGCGCTCTGCCTCCTCGTCGGTTATCCCGTCGCGTACTTCGTCGCGCTGCTGCCGCCGCGTCGGCGCATGCTCGCGCTCCTGGTGCTGCTCTTTCCGCTGATGGTCAGCAACGTCGTGCGCGCCTACGGGTGGGTCGCGCTGCTCGAGCGGCGCGGCGTCGTGAACACGACACTGCGCGACCTGCGCATCATCGATGCACCGCTCGACCTCCTGTACACGACGTCGGCGGTCGTCGTCGCGCTCATGACGATCCTCCTTCCCTACATGGTCGTCTCGATCGCGAATACGCTCGCCGCGCTCGATCGTCGTTACGAGGAGGCGGCGCAGGCGCTCGGCGCTGGGCCGGTGCGCACGTTCCTTCACGTCACGCTCCCGCTGTCGACGCCCGGCATCGCATCGGGAACGCTGCTCGTTTTCCTGCTCACGCTCTCGGCCTACGTGACGATCACGCTGCTCGGCGGTCCGCGCTCGAAGCTCCTCGTGAGCCTGATCTACGACAACGTCACCGCGTTCCAGTGGCCGCGCGCCGCGGCGCTCGCGTTCGTGCTGCTTGCCCTGGCCCTCGCCTTCACCGCGCTCCTCCTCGCGCTGTTGCGGCCGGGGCGCGTGCAGGGTGTCGGGCGGTGATCGTGCAGCGTACCGGCGGGTCGGTGGTACGCGGCGTCGCCACGGTCGTCGCGTTCATACTCATCGTGGTACCGATCGTGATGGTCGTCGTCGCCGCGTTCTCGCCGAATGACTTCTTCCAGTTCCCGCCGCCCGGCTTTTCGCTGCGCTGGTTCGTCGAATTCTTCCATCTCGACAACATGCGAAGCGCCTTCGCGCTGAGCGTCGAGCTCGCGCTCGCATCGGCGACGATCGCGACGATTCTCGGCACGTTCGCCGCGTTGTTCCTCGCGCGCCGCGGCGGGACGCTCGGGACCCTCCTGCAATCGCTGTTCCTCGCGCCGCTCGTCTTTCCGACGATCATCCTCGGCGTCGCGCTGCTGCTGCTCTACAAGACGATCGGCATGCCGGTGATGCCGGGCTTGCTGCTCGCGCATTGCGTCGTCGGCCTGCCATACGGCTTTCGCACGGTGCTCGCGAGTGCGCAGGCGCTCGACCCCGCGCTGGAGGAAGCAGGCGAGAGCCTCGGTGCGGGGCCGCTGCGCACGTTCTTTCTGGTGACGCTGCCGCTGATCTGGCCCGGCGTGTTGTCGGGATGGCTCTTCGCGTTCATCGTCTCGTTCGGGGAACTCAACACGGCGCTCTTCCTTACGGGTCCGGGCGTGACGACGCTGCCGATCGAAATCTTCAGCTACCTGCAGTTCCAGGGAAGCCAGCTCGTCATCGCCGCCGCGTCCACCGTGCAGATCGCGCTGATCGTGCTCCTCGTCGCGGTGATCGAGCGCGTCGTGGGCATCGCGCGGATCACGCGCGCGCGATGAGCGGCTGCAAAGAGCGCCTCAGCGCCGGATGATGGGAACGCCGGCGCGCATGCGCGCGAGCTTCGCGGCGTAAAGCTCGCGATCGCCGCTGGTCGGGCTGTTCTCGATTGCGATCGTCATGTTCGCGCGCGCCTGTTCCGTGTCGCCGAGCCCGAGGTAGGCGAGCGCCAGCCAGAAGCGGAACTCGTGGTAGTACGCGGCACGGTCGACTTCACGCGTGAACATGTCGCGCGCGAGCCGGAAATCACCCGCCTTCATCGCCGCGATGCCGCGCTCGAAGTACGCGAACGGCGGCGTCGGCTCGATGCGTGCGAGACGCTCGGCCGTTTTCTGCGCCTTGGCGACGTCGCCGCGCTGCTTGAGGAGTGTCACGAGGTTCGCGAGCGCGGTCGTGTTGTCCGGTTCGAGCGCGAGGACGTAGTCGAGCGCGCGCTCCGCTTCGACCAGGTTGCCGTGGGCGCGATAGACGACGCCGAGCGTGTTCGCCGCGCCGAGGAAGTGCGGGTCCTGGCGCACCGCCTCGCGCGCCCACCAGTACGCGTCGTCGACGTTGCCCGACATCAGCGCTTCGACCGCGCGGTTGTTCATGTACATCGCGACGATCGTCGATTCGTCGATGACCCACGAGCGCAGGCTCCTGACGTCCGCGGGCGGCAGGAAGTCGACGATCATCGCGTCGATGTCGTAGTGGCCGTAGCCCGGCTCGACGTGCGTGCCGCCGATCACGACGTTCACGTGCCCGATCGACAGGTAGAAGCTGCCGTTGCGGCTCCAGGTCTCGTCGGCGAAGACGTTCTGGAAGCGGACGGGAAGGCCCATTTCCTTGGCGAAAGCCGCCGTCATGATGACGAGCGAGAGGCAATTGCCCTTGCGTGCCGCGAACGCGTCCTGGGCATTCCGGGTGACGGCCGACTCGTATTCGAGCGACAGGCCGGCCTTGTCGCGCAACGCCTCGAACAAGCCGCGCCGCGTGCCCTTGAGGTGCACGAGCCGCGCGATGTCGCTCGCGATGAACGCCTTCATCTCGGGCGACACGGCGAAGACGTCGTCAGCCCGCACCGGCTGCGACGGAGGCGCGAACAGCGCGTCGTGCTCGATGCTCTGCGGCGTCTGTGACGGTGCGCTCGCGCAACCGGCGAGCGCGAGAACGAACATGAGAATCGCGAAGACCTTCATGCGAAGCGCTCCAGTCGTCAGATACCCGGCATGCCGACGAACCCCGGCAACGCCTTCACGCGCGCGACCCATGCGCGAACGTTCGGATGGTCGTCCAGCGCGATCTCGCCTTCGTGCGCGAGCGCGACGTATGGGAAACAGCCGACATCGGCGATCGTCGGATGGTCCGAGGCGAGCCACGCATGCGAGGCGAGGCGGCGTTCCATCACGTCGAGCGCCTTGCGTCCCAGGGCCTTGGCTTCGTCGAGATTGCCCGCGTACTTGAACTTGCAGATGATGCGCGCCTTGGCGAGCCCGTACAGCGATTCGTTCTCCATCAGCGCGAGCCACTGCATGACTTCCGCCATGCCTTCGGCACTGCTCGGCAGCCACTTCTCGCCACCGTACTTGCGGGCGAGATAGACGAGGACCGCCATCGAGTCCCAGACGACCGTGCCGTCGTCTTCGAGTGTCGGCACCTGACCGCGCGGGTTGAGCTCGAGGAACCACGGCTGTCGCTGCTCGCCCTTGACGAGATCGACCGGCCGCAGCTCGTACTGCAGGCCGAGCAGCGACAGGAACAGGCGCGCGCGATAGCAGTTGCCGGACAGTTCGAAGTCGTAGAGCTTCATCGTTTCGTTCCTCGTCGGTGCGTCAGAAAGCGCCGGAGGGCGGTCGGAATCGAATCGGCGCTGGCGCACACATCTTCGCACGGTTCGCGCCGGATGGCATCGCGCGGCGGGTGCGTCGTGGGGGGTCCGGGACGCTTCGTCTAGGCTAGACGCATCATCGCTGCGGCCGAGCGGAAGAGGGGTGACGCGGGATCGAGAAGTTGCAGCAGGATGGAATAGTGGTTCTCGCCGGGAACGACCGCGGCCTCGGCCACGACCTGCTTCCATTTGCTCGCGAACTGCTGCTGCTGTTGCCGAAAGGGCGGCAGTTCGTCACCGCCGACGGCGAGGTAGAGCGGTGAATCGGTCGCAGGCCGCATGAACGCCGGGCTCAATCGCCGCGCCGTCGTCGGATCGAGACGCACGTTGGCGTTGACCGACGGCACGTTGACGAGATCGCGCAGGTCGTAGACCCCGCTGATCGAAAGTCCCCCGCTGAAGAGCCGGGCAGGAAGTCGTTCTGAAGCGCCTTGCGGCCGGACGCTGGCGAGCGCCATGGCGGTGAGGTGACCGCCCGCCGAGTGTCCCGAGATGTAGAGTCTGTCGCGAGGAACCTCGAGATCGTCCGCGCTGCGGTAGAGCCAGGCGCCGGCGTCGAGGACCTGTTGCAGGATATCGTCGATCGCGACCGCTGGGCAAAGCGCGTAATTCGCGACCAGGACGGTGACACCATGCCGCGCCAGCTCCAACGCGACGAAGCCATGCTCGCGCTTGTCGAGCGCCATCCAGTACCCGCCGTGCAGGAACAGCAGGGCTGCCCGGCACTCGCCTTGAGCGGGATAGAGGTCGAGCGTCTGCATCGCGTGCGCTCCGTAACGCACGTCGGCGCGGAAGCCCGGCGTTCGGCGCGCCTCCTCCGATGCGGCCTCCCACCGCGCGAAGATGCGTGGATGGCCGGGCACCGCGAGCCGGTTGCGGTACTGCGACTCGTACCAGGCGGCGTCCTTCACCGGCACGCGCGTCCTGACCCCCTTAGGCTGCTGTCGCCATGCGACGCGGGAACCCCGGCAGCGGATCGCTCGAGGCGCCGGTGGGGATGTGCCGCATCGTCTCCATCAATTCGTCGTTCACCCACTCGCCCTTCGACAGCGCGCGCTCCGCGGTCAGCTTTGCCGAGCGCCGCTGCGTGCGATCGGTCAGCGGCCGCTCGTTGCGCTCCCATTCCTTCAGCCGCCCCTCGACGTCGTCGGCGCCGCCCTCCATGTACACCGCGAGGCTCAGCGAATTCATCATCGCGCACGCTGCGCCTTGCGCGAGCGACGGCGTCATGGCATGTCCGGCGTCGCCCACGAGCGCGACCCGGCCCTTCGTCCATGCGTTCAGCACCGTCGTCTCGTATCGGTCGTAGCGGCCGGGCGCGTGCACGGCCTCGCGCAGGACCGGCTCGAGGAATGGGAACATGTCGAGCCATACCTCGAGCTTGATCGGGACGATCGACCCGTCGCTGCCGTACGGCGCCATCAAGCCGATGTACAGATCGTCGTCGTTCGCCGGCACGTAGAGGATGCGCTGCACGCGCGGCTCGAAGTTCCAGAAATCGATGACGTTGTCCCAGAATGCTTCGGGGCCGAGCTCGCGACGACAGCGCGGAACGATCATGCGGATCAGTCCATCGCGCGCCTTGTTGCGCTCGACGGCGAAGCCCACCGAGTCGCGCACGTTCGAGCCGACGCCGTCGGCGCCGACGACGAGGTCGGCCTTGAGGGTGCGGCCCGAGCCGAGCGTGACGGTGCCGTCGGGGTCCGCGCTCACGACTTCGCTGTCGTGCAGGATCTCGATGTCGAGAGGACGCGCCTGCGCAAGCATGGCGTCGTACAGGTGCTGGCGCGTCATCGTCGCCCACGGGTCGCGATCGAACGGCTCGAGCGCGACGGTCCTGTTGTGCATTCGCGTTTCGTAGAACGGAGGCGTGAAGGACTTCTTCGCCACCTCCTCGAACGCGCCGATCGCGCGCAGCACGCGCAGCGCGTTCTCCCACAGCACGATGCCGGCACCGAAGGAACCGAGCGTATGGCGCTTCTCGTGCAACCGCACCGACCAGCCGCGCTGCGCGAGCGCGACCGCTGCGGTGAGGCCGGCATAGCCGGCGCCGGAGATCTCGGCGTGGGGTTTTCCTTTTGCCGCCATTTCAGCGACCCTTCCACACCATGTCCTCGACCTTGATGTTCGAGGAGGTGATGAGCCCTTCCTTGCGCGCGGCGTCGATCCAGAACTGCATGTCGGCGAGCGACGAGTTGGTGGTCCAGCGGCCGAGGTGCATCTTCTCGACGACCTCCGGCGGGATCTTCGTGTTCTTCGCGATCGTCTGGCGCGCGATGTTCGGATCGCGATTGAAGTCGTCGATGGCCTTGTTGATTGCGCGCACGAAGCGCTCGACCACCTGGGGGTTCTTGCTGATGTAGTCACCCGAGGAGACGATGCCGGTGAAGAGGATCGGCGACTTCACGTCGGTGAAGTAGTGGCCGAGCACACGAAAGCCCTGGTTCTGGCCGAGCGTGTAGAACGGCTCGACCATGCCGGCCGCGGCGAGCGTGCCGTTACGCACGGCACCCAGCATGTCGGGAAACGGCACCTCGGAGAAATTGACCTTGTTCGGGTCGACGCCGTTCTTGCGCAACCACTCGCGCATCATCGTCCAGTCGGTGTTGTAGCGAAGGTTCGTGGCCACGTTCTTGCCGACGAGATCCTTGGGCGTCTTCACGTTGGGGTCGTTCGTCATCACGGCGTGCACCGGGTCGTCGGACGCCTGCGCGAAATCGAGCGACACGTACTTGATGTCGATGCCGTTGTTGCGCGCATTGATGACACCCAGCGCGTCGGACACCCCGAACTGGATGGACCCGGCCTGCAGCGCCGGGATCACCACGCCGCCGCCTGCCATGACGGTGAGGTCGACCTTCAGGTTCTCCTGCGCGAAGTACCCGGCCTCGTTGGCGCGCCAGAAATACGCATAGATTCCCGCCGGGATGTAGCCGACCTTGAGCTCGACCGGTTGCTGCGCAAGCGACGGCGTCGCAGCGAGACCCGTGCCGAAACCGAGCGCAGCGGCGAGCGCTATGGTGAATTTCCTGCGTGCGTTCATGAACTCCTCCTGTCCGATTCCCCTCGAGGGGTGCTGGGTTTGACGGGCTTCACTTCCTGGCGCACCGCGGTAAATACGCGGTGCCGAAGCTGCAGGAACTCCTGTGATTCCTTGGTGGTGAGCTGATCGCGCGGCCGCGCGAGCGGGACGCGAATGTCCTCGACGACGCGCGCGGGGCGCGTCGACAGCACGACGATGCGATCCGCCATCAGCACCGCCTCGTCGATGTCGTGCGTCACGAGCAGCGTGGCGAGCTTCATCTCCTGGCAAATTCTCATCACGAGGTCCTGCAGATCCATGCGCGTCTGCGCGTCGACGGAGGCGAAAGGCTCGTCGAGGAGCAGCAGTTCGGGCGACGCCGCGATCGATCGAGCGAGCGCCGTGCGTTGCTGCATGCCGCCGGAAAGCTGCCACGGATAGAGATCCGCCGCGTGCGAGAGGCCGACGGCGGCGAGCGCCTCGTCGACCCTGCGATCGCGCTCCGCCTTGTCGAGCTTGTGCAGTCCGAATCCTGCATTCCGCCGCACCGACAGCCAGGGGAACAAGCTGCGGTTGTAGTCCTGGAACACGATCGAAAGCCAGGGCGGCGGATTGCCGTGCTCGACGCCGCGGTGCAGGACGCGGCCGTCATCGGGTTTCATCAGCCCCGCAATGCAGCGCAGCAGCGTGGTCTTGCCGCAACCCGACGGGCCGACCACCGCGAGAAACTCGCCTTCGGCCTGCCAGAAGCGCGCGTCGTGCAGCACGGGCACGGCGCCGCCGGCGTAACTCTTCGTCAGGCCCTCGACGCTGAGGATCGGGGTCGTCGTGGCCATGTCGTCGGCGAACATCGTCACTCCGTTGCGCCACGCCAGCCGCGATGCCAGCGCAACACGCGCTTCTCGAGCTGCAGCATCACGGCGGTGAACAACCAAGCGAGCACGCCGATGACGAGCACGCCGGCGTAGACGTTCGCGGTGTTGAAGAGGCGTTGATTACGCTGGATGAAGGCGCCGAGGCCGTTATTGGAGGCGAGCAGCTCCGAGATGACCATCATGATCAGGGCAACGCCGAGCGCGACGCGAATTCCGGCGAAGATTTGCGGCAATGCGGCCGGCACGATCACCCGCGCCACGGTCTGAGCAGCCGTCAGTCCGCTCACGCGCGCCGTGTCGAGGAGCAGCGGATCGACGCGCCTCGCGCCGTCGATCGCCGCGAGCAGCACGGGCGGGGTACAGCCGAACACGATGATCGCAACGCGCATCGTGTCGGTCGCACCGAGAAGCAGAAGCGCTGCGGGCAGGACCGCCACCGCAGGCAGCGCACGCAGGAACTCGAGGATCGGCCGTAACCACGGGTCGAGCCCGCGGAAATAACCGATCGCGAGTCCTGTCACCGTGCCGAGCAGGATGCCGAGCGCCAGACCGGCGCCGACGCGTGCGGCGCTCGGCAGCACTTCCCGCAGCAGAAGCTCCCCGTGGACCAGGTTCCACAAGCTCGATGCAATACGCTCGAGCCTGGGAAGGTGGGGCGCCGGGAAGAGAATCGCGGCCACTTGCCAGCACGCGAGCAGCACGAGCACGAGCAGCGCCTGTCCGGCGAGTTCCGCCAACCGCTGCCCGAGCGTCTCAGGTCGCACGATGCTCCGCGCTCCACACCAGGACCCGTCGCTCGGTCGTCAGGAAGATCGTGTTCAGCGCGAGGCCGAGCAGGCCCGCGAACATCGTCCCCGCCCACATCTGCGCGAACTGCCCGTTGAGCGCGGCGAACTGCAGGAAGAATCCGAGCCCCTTCTGCCCTGCGAGCATTTCAACCGTGATCGCGAGAACGAGCGCGATCGCCGCCGCGGTGCGCACGCCGGTCGCGATCGCCGGAAGTGCTGCGGGCAGCACGATGCGAAGCACGATCGCCGCCCGCCCGAGGCCGAGGATGCGCCCCGTTTCGACGAAACGCGGGTCGACGCTTTCCACGCCCGCCTTCGCGTTGAAGAGCACCGGCCAGACGCTGGCGAACGTGATCAGTGTCACTTCCATCCGGAACCCGAGGCCGATGACGATCAGCGCCACGGGGATCAACGCGACGGAAGGAATCGGGCGCATGAACTCGATGAGCGGCCGCGTGATGCGCTCGAGCCACGGGAGCAGCGCCAGCGCGATACCCGCGACCGCACCGAGGACCGTCGCGAGGGTGAGCCCCGCAGCCCAAACGCCGAGCGTGCCGAGTGCAGCACGTCCGAGATCGGCGGCGTTTTCGACTCCGCTGCGCGCGATGTCGATCACCGAGGGGAGATCGCGGGCATCGATGAGGCCGAGCGCACGCGTCGCCTCCCACAGCGCGATCGCGACCCCGATGCCGGCGGTTCCTTTCAGCGCGCGTGCCAGTTTCACGCGGACTTCCCCGCCGCGCGCCGCACGATCGACGCGATCGCCGCCGGTTGCTCCTCGGGAACGTAATGGTCTGCGGCGGCGACTTCGACGGCCTCGAGATCCGGACGCAGATCGCGCGTGCGCGCCCACGCCTGCGGGCTCACGAGCTTGCTCTGCGCGCCGCGGACGAGGAGGGTCCGGTGCTCGATGCGCTCGAGGTCGTCTTCGATGCTCGCCTTGAGCCCTGCCGCCGTCAGCACCATCGCGTTCGCGTCGGCGAGCGGCCGAAAGCCCGTGTCCATCTTGCGGTAACCATGCCGTGCGCGACGATGGATCGCGTCTTGCGGCAACAGCGGATAACGTTGCGACAGATACGCCTCGATCTCGGCGAGATCGGCGAAGACGCGATCGCCTCCCTTCACTCGCGCTTCGAGCTCCTCGAGCACGCGATCCTCGATGAACGGCGTGAAATCGACCGCGACCACGCTGTGCACGTGTTCGGGATAGAGGTTCGCCGCGACGATGCCATTGCGGGCGCCGAGCGAGTGTCCGAGAAGTATCGCTGGGCCGCTTTCGAGCGCGTCGACGAGCGCTGCGACGTCGGCCGCGAAGTCCTCGGCCTCGTAGCGCGCGGGCCGGCCGCTGCGACCGTGGCCGCGCTGGTCGATGCTTACGACGCGGAACTCGTCCGCCAACAACGCGATGATCGGCTCGAACACGTACGCGTTCGCCGTGATGCCGTGCATGCACATCACGAGCGGTCCGCGACCCGCCTCGATGGCGAAGATGGGAGTCGTCGTCAGTTCGTGGAGTTGCGAGCGCATGGCTTCAAACCAGCCCGTCGGTCCCTTTGACGTCCTCGAGACGCAGTCCGCCGACTCTGGCGCGGAGACGGCCACGATTGGTGAGCGCGACGATCACCGCCACTTCGTCCGGGGCCGGCGCATCGTGCAGCGTGACGGTGACGCCATCGTAGAAGGAGCGGACGTAGAGCGCGTCCTTGTGCGCCACCGGGATGTCGATGGTGGCGCCGGGCGCTGCGCGTTTGGTCATCGACGAGATCCAGGCTTTGCCGCCACCGAGGCGCGCGCGCAAAGGCTCCGCGAACGCCGTCGTCAGGAGCGCGTTGACGTGTTCCTGCTCGCCGTTCAATCCGGCGACGCCGCCCTTGCCGTAGCCGAGCGCCGCGAAGGGTTGCATCGACTCGACCGCTTTCGCGGCCATTTGCTCACCGAGCGCTACGCTCGCCTCGACCAGCGGCGCGAGATCGGCAACGTAGCGTCCCGCGTACGGATTGGCGAGCACGGCGACGACGGCGACCTTGCGCAGCGGCGGTCCGCCATCGGGGTCGCGCCTTTCGTCGTTGAAAGTGAGCCAGCGGTGTACGGCGAGGTCCATCGAGCACTCCTGAGGGGGATGGACAGATCGTAAGACAATCTGACACAATCCCGCAAGCCCCGTGAACACTCCGAGTCCCTTGCGCGTAGGTCCGATCGCCGCCCCGGTGCGCTCGCAAACCGTCGGCAACCTTCGCAACGCGATTCTCACCGGTCGCTTCGCGCCTGGAGCGAGGCTCGTCGAGGCCGAGCTATGCCGGCTGCTCGGCGTAAGTCGGCCTTCGGTGCGCGAGGCGTTGCGGCAACTCGAGGCCGAGCGCCTCGTCGTCATCACCCCCTTCAAGGGCCCGGCGGTCGCGCGCATCGACTGGCCCGAGGCCGAGCAGATCTACGAGGTGCGCGCGCTCCTCGAAGGGCAGGCGGCGTACCTCTTCGCCACGCGCGCCTCGAAGGAACAGGTATCGGCGATGCGTGCAGCGCTCAGGCGTTTCGAGGACGCCGTGCGACAGGATGACGCCGAGGCCCGTTTGCTCCATACCGACGCGTTCTACAACGTGATGCTGAAGGGCTGTGGCAATGTCGTGATCGCCGACCTTCTGATGGGCGTGCATGCGCGGATCAATTTTCTCCGCGCGCGGTCGATGTCGCAGCAAGGCCGCTCGAGCGAGAGCGCGCGCGAGTTGCGCCGCATCCTGAGCGCGATCGCGGCCGGCGATGCGGAAAAGGCGAGAGCGGCCTCGATCGAGCACGTCCGGCGGGCGGCGAACGCCGCGGAAGCCAGCTTTGCCACCGAATCGAGCGCGGCCACGCGGCGACGCGGAAAGATGAACGGCAATCGTCAACGACTGAACGAGGAGACCTGAAATGGCAAAAACCGTGAACTTCAACCGCCCCGACGGCAAGAGCGTGAGCGGCTATCTCGCCGAACCATCCGCGGCTGGCAATGCGCCCGGGGTGGTGGTCATTCAGGAATGGTGGGGCCTGAACGACGAGATCAAGGGCGTGGCGGACAAGCTCGCACAGGCCGGCTACCGCGCGCTCGTGCCTGACCTGTATCGCGGCAAAGTCGCGCTCGAGGCCAACGAGGCCGAGCACCTCATGCACGGCCTGAACTTCGGCGACGCCGCCGGTCAGGACATCCGCGGCGCCGTGCAGTCCCTGAAGAAGGGCAGCACGAAGGTCGGTGTCACCGGCTTCTGCATGGGCGGTGCGCTCACCGTTCTTTCGGCCGTCAACGTGCCGGAGGCCGACGCGGCCGTCATTTGGTACGGCTATCCACCGCTCGAGTACGTCGATGCGTCGAAGATCCGGATGCCGCTTCTCGGCCACTGGGCGATCCACGATGCGGCGTTTCCGATCGCCGGCGTCGATGCGCTCGAGGAGAAGCTACGGGGTGCCAAGGTCGACTTCGAATTTCATCGCTACGACGCGAAGCACGCGTTCGCGAACGAGGCCGCCGACCGCAAGAACCTGCCGATGCTGAAGTACGACGCGCAGGCCGCCGAGCTGGCGTGGAAACGCACGATGGCGTTCCTGGCGAAGCACTTGAAGTAGCTCGCCCGGAACCGCCGTCGCGGTCACGTCGCGCGGATGTCTCTTTTGCTGATCGCCGACGCGAAGAGCCCGGCGTTCGGGCATTCCGCGTCGCGCCAGCCGCAGGAGTAACGCGCGTCGCAGGCGGTGCACCGCTCGATTGCGCGGGGCAGGGCCTCGGCACCGATCGCGTTCTCGAGTTCCGCGTAGGTCACTCCGCGGCGCGCCAGCATCGCGAAAAACGGCGGCTTGCGCGGAGGAATGCGCTGCCGCGAGCGCTCGATCAGCTTGGCGATCACGTTCACGAAGAAACGCTATCCGCCCACGTGCGATAGCGCCTTGACCGACATCAAGGAATCGGCGGAGTCGGGCGCTTGGCGTTAGCCGCGTGTTCCGGCGCGCGGTCGACCCGTCAGCGGCCCGGCTCGCTGCAGATCGTTTCGGTATCGACGGCGACGCCGTAGCGATAGACCATCTTCCCGCCAAGCCAACCGGACACGAGCAGCAGAAGGATGGCGATCAACGAAAGCCACACGAGGCCGGGGGACGCGAGCCCGGCATCGCCGGCCGCGATTCGTCGCCACGCGTCAATGACGAAAAGCACGACGATGAGGAGGTTGATCGACATATGCACGATCGCGGTCTGCCGGATCTCCGCGGGTAACGAGAGGAGATCGATCAGCCCGAAAACGGCGGCGAACAGCGCTCCGATGATGCCGCCCACCATCGCGTAAAGCGCGACGGTTTTCCAGGTGGCGGGATTCGCCACGAAGAACGCGACGATGTCGCACGCGAACGAAAAGATCCAAAGTCCGATCGGAATCGGGACGAGCATCGGGTGGATCGGGTGCCGAGCGATGTTGGCGGGCGTACGCATGGGGCCTCCAGGGAAAGGGACGATCGACGACCTCAGACTTCCCCGCGTCGGCGGTTACGCAAAGCGGTGCGCTACCGCTCGACGTGGACGATCCTTGCTGTCATCCGGCAACGCGCATACCTGCATGCCGCATGCCAGCGCCGGGTAGCCGGTTTGCCGACGGAGCGCACCCCGATCACCTCCGTGGCCCGTGGCAAGCGCGTAACTCTTGCCCCGCGGTTGCCCTTATTTTTCCACCCGTGGAATGCGCGTTGGGCCGGCCGTTCTCGCGGTCTTCACGGTCGCCGCGACGTGCCTGTTCCATGCCCAAGCATCGTTGGGCGGTCGCCATAAAATCCCCGGAAGCGGAATGGCGCCGCCCGGCGGCTGTTTGCCGTCGATCGAGGTCCAATTTTTCGCGCGAGACCGCCGTGCAGTCGTTCTTCGAATGGGTGTCAGCCCGTCGGTTGTCCGAAGGACGATCGACCGAATGCGCAAAACTCTATCGGTGGGCGGTTGCGCTCGCGCTGACATTCGCGTGCCCTGCGGGCGCCACCAACATCACCTGGGACCAACGCCAGGAGGACGGAAACCTCGTTCTCCAGGCAAGCGTGCTCGTCGAGGCCGACGTGGCTGCCGCGTGGCGGGTGCTGACCGACTACCAACGTTACGGCGAATTCATGCCAGGCGTGAATCGCTCGGCCGTCCGTCGCGACGGAAGCACGGTGCGTGTCGACCAAAGCGTCAGTGTCGCGCTTTGTGGCGTGCAGGTACCCGCCGACATCCGTTGGCGAATCGAGGAAACGCCGCCTGCCGCACTCCATTCGCACGGTACGGCGAATCGCATGTCGATCGACAGCACGTACACGCTGACGCCCGTCGCCGCGGGCGTGCGTCTCGAGTACGTCGGACGAATCGCGGAGTCGCCCGCGCTGCGCTTTTTGCAATGTGCCGCGGTCGACCAGTTCATGCGTGCGGACTTCACCGCATTGACGACGGAAATTCAGCGGGTATTCCGCTTGGCGAACGAACGCGCGCCGCTTCGCGCACCGCGTTCGCAGCGCCGTGATTCGTGACCTGCGTGCTCACGAGCAGCGCGTGACCGTGCAAGACGCCGCTCGCCGATGACGCTTGGCCGCCGCTTCGTGCTGCTCGGTTGCTTTGCCCTTGCACTGTCCGCGTGCGCACCGCGGGTCGTGCACGAGCCGGTTCCGAGGACGGACGCACCGCAAGACTTTCCCGCGCGGGAATACACGGACATGGCAAAACGCGGCGTGCGCGTGTTCGCCGTCGATGGCCGCGCCTCTCGCATCCTGATCGAGGTCGGCAAAGCCGGACGGCTGGCGCACCTCGGCCACGAGCATGCGATCGTCGCGCGCGACGTGCACGGTTATGTCGCACCGCAGGTCGGACGCGCCGATCTCTACGTGCGCGTCGATACGCTGGCCATAGACGAAAGCGACGCGCGACGGGAAGCCGGCTTCGACACCCAGCCGTCTGCCGATGCGATTGCGGGCACGCGGGAGAACATGCTTCGAAACGTGTTCGACGTCGAAACGCATCCGTTCGTTTGGGTTCGTGCCGTCCGGGTCGGCGTCGCGGGGGTACCGGGCGCGATCGCGATCTCGGTGAACGGCGTCGAGCGTAGAGTGCCGGTGACGATGCAGCGCGAAGACGATGAGCGGCAATTCGTCGCGCGCGGTCGCTTCTCGGTGAACCAGAGCGAATGGGGCATCACGCCGTTCTCGATCCTCGGCGGTGCGCTCCAGGTACGTGACCGGGTCGACATTCGATTCAGGATCGAGGCGCGCGCGATCGATCATGAAACGGGCAACATCTGCGCCAGCTTGCGCGCTGCCCGCTGCCCCTGATCTTGGTAATTGATATTGCATAGCACGTGCGTGGAGTCGGCTTTCGCGCTCAGGACTTCGATCTGTCCCGCCAGATGTCGCAGCTCGTCGTCGGAATACTCGTAGTCGAAGCGTTGCGCCGACGATTTGAGGCCCTTCTTGTTCCAGGTGCCGCGATTTCGGCCATGGAGGCGGACAAGGCCGAGCGCCGGATTTGTCACCTCCCACACCGCGGGAATGGAATTGGGGACTTCCTGCGGCTCATCCACGACGACGTTCACGAAGCCGTTCTCCCGCTCGAATGCGAGCGTTCGCGACCTGTGCTTGTCGCTGTTGAACCACGTGACGTTGCGGAACTCGACCGCGACCGTGTAACCGGCGAGCATCGCACGGCAGTGGTCGAGATACGCGAACGTCTCCGGATGGAAGGCGACCCACGGCGCGAACTGCATGTGGACCGCGCCGAGCTTTCCCGCGCCCCTCAACACGTCGAGGACGGCCCGGAACTGCCGCCACAGCTCCAAGGTGATGTCGGCGGGCACGTCCTTGTCATAGACGTTCTTCCGGGTCGTCCCCAACGCTTCGCCGAGCCCCCTCCCCATGCTGACGACCGGTGTCTGGTGGCGAGTGAAGAGCCGATACGCCTTGACGTTGAACGTGAACCCGCGGGGCGTCCGTTCGATCCACCGCTGCGCGTTCTCGACGCTCGGGATGCCGTAATAGCTGCTGTCGATCTCGACGATCGGGAATTGCGAGGCGTAGAAGCGTAGACGCTCCTCCGGCGTCGTGACGCTGGGCGGGTAGAACCGCCCGCACTCGATCAACGTCTTGTCGGTCCACGATGATGTGCCGACGAGAATTCGGCTCATGTCGGTGTTGTCGCGCTTGGGGATACGGGGTCGCTTCGCACTTCATCGCTCGCCTGAACGGAAACGCGAGCGACAGGAGGCATGATGAAACAGCCAAGCAATGGGCTGCCACGTGTTGAAAACATCGGGGGAATGTTGTAGCGTGCAGAAGTGTTTGCCTAGCCCGTTACGGAAGCCATCTATTCACGCGGCGATCGTCGTCGCTAAGTTAGTTTGCAGCTAAGCAGGCGAGAGCCGGCAAGGGACTCGTTTGCTCGAAGGCCAATAACACTTCAGGGATCCGCCGGCTGACGCTGTGCCTGTACACGGGTACGGCGTACTGAGCCGCCCATCAACACGCGCCCGTTACGGCGCGGTAGATGTGGAGGACCCGACATGAGCAGGATCATCCCGGGTTGGCGATGGCTATCCTGCTTCATTCGTGCCCCTCCTCGACAAGAGGCCGAATGTCGGTACACCCAAGCGACATACCCGTTTCAAGCCGCATAGCACGTGCCCCTGCGTGAGCTGAGCGGGAACGCAGACGCGGATGCGTACCGTGCGCCTGTAGAACCGAGAGGAGGTTGCAGCAATGAGACTCGAAGCGTTTCGCGTTCGGACCCTGGTTTCCGCGCTCGCACCGTTGCTGGTGCTGCCGACCGCTGCCTATGCGGCGGGCGCGATAAGCGTCGCAAATCCGATCTGTCCGAGCAACACCGCGCTGTTCAATCCGGACAATGGCCAAGATATCGTGGTCCCGCCCGGCTTCAAGGTTTCCGTTTTCAAGAGCGGCTTGAATTTTCCGACCGGAATCGCGTTCCGCGGCAACCGTCAGCACTTCGAGGTCTATGTGCTCGAGTCGGGTCATGGCTTGCCAAGTGTGTGCAACGACCAAGATAGTCCCGTGGTAGGCGGCACGTTCTCGTCGAGCAACCCGTTCACGCCCGATATCGAAGTGTTCGACGAAAAGGGAACCTTGTTGCGCGTTCTCGGAAAGCCGACTGCCAATGGCGTGGGATTTCAGCCAGCGGGCCCTGCGGTCGATATCGGCTTTGAGCGCGGCTTCGAGGGCGGACGACTCTTCGCCACCGATTCCAACCAAGCCACGCACGCGCACAACGGCCAGAACAACAGCTCGCGCATCGTGACGGTGGATCCGCAGACGGGAACGGTGACCCCGTTCATCACCGGCTTGCCCACCGGCGACCATCCTACCGAGCAGCTGGCGTTCGACGCCAACTGGATTTATTGGTCACAGGGGTCAACGACCAACAGCGGCGTGGTCGGTCGCGACAATGGGGGCGGTCTAGACCAGCAAGATATTCCCTGCCAGGACATCGTGCTGAGTCAGAATGTGTTCGACTCGGGCGGTGGGGTGATGACCAGCGGCTACTCGCCCTTCGGTGTGACGCGCCCTGGTGCCACCGTGAAAGCGTTCGAGAGCGCGTTGCATCACGGTGTCTGCGACGGCGCTATCTTGCGCGCCCAGCTGAACGCGTCGCAACCCGACACCACCATCGAACCGTTCTCGTGGGGATATCGCAACGGTTACGCCATCCGCTTTGCACCCCACAACCACCCCCTGGCCGGCGGCTTGCTAGTCGGCGAGGACGGTCCCGACGAGCGCGGCGCCCGTCCGTCCAATAATGCGCCCGATGTGCTGCAGGTGGCGCGACAGAACGCTGACGGCACGCCGGACTATCACGGATGGCCGGATCGCTTCGGATTCCTGGCGTCAAGCCAAGCGGTATTCAATCCCATCGGCAGCCCCAGCGATGATCTATGCGTGTTCGATCCGGGCAATCCTCCCAGCAAATGTACGCCGGCAAGCCTCGCGCAGATCCTGAGCGAAGACGTCCCCATCAGGGACGTGCTCGCGAAACCGCCGCAAACGATTACCTCGCCATTGGCGATCGAGGCAGCGGATTCGTCGTTCACCGGCATCGACTTCGCGCCGCGATCGTTCGTCGGCGCACCGGTAGAGCCGGGGGCGGCGCTGTACGCTCTCGAAGGGGATTTTGGTTTCTCTCCCCCGAACGCTACCGCGCCCGCACCCGAAGTCGGTCATGAGATCAAGCTGATCAACTTCGAGCAGAAGGGCGATCAGACCCCCGCACTCAAGGTCCAGGGATTCGCACGTAACGACACGGGTGATCAGGCGTTCCTAACGGGCGCAGCCGGCTTCAACCGCCCGACGAACATTCGATTCGGGCCGGATGGTTGCGCGTACGTCGCGGATTACGGAGCAGTGCGAGACAACGGCACTGACACCCATTTTGTCGGCGCCGCCAATGGCCCGCTTCTGCAGATTCCCGGTACCGGGGTGATCTGGAAGATATGCCGGCAATGAACTGACGGGTCTGTGGAGGGACGGCCTTTGGTCGTCCCTCTTTGTTTCCCCACGACTCAAAAACGCGCAGATCTGAGTGGCCGACGACATTAAAGGCCTGCAGATTCGAGCGGAAGCCCGCACGGCATCGCTCCCACGGTCGCGCACGAACTACTTGATCGAGGCTAGAGCTGAGAGCGCGGCGCGATCGAGAATGGCAACTCGCTCCCGCCCGAGCGTGACCCATCCCCGGTCTTCGAAATTCCGGAGGAGGCGAGACACCATCTCACGCACGCTGCCGATACCGTCGGCGAGCGCCTGGTGGGTTGCTTTCACCTCGCCATCCTCATCAACGCTGTCGAGAAGCAAACGCGCGAGTCGAGCGTCGAGCTGATGGTAGGCAACGGCTTCGACGACCTGCATCACTTCCGACAGACGGGCGCCGAAACTGCCGAAGACGTGCCTCCGAAATGCGTCGTCTTCCGCCAACAACGCGTGGAACGCCGTCGGTGGCAATACGATCAGGTCCAGATCGGTTTCTGCGATGCCCGTGGCTTCGTACTCCACGTTTGACAGAAGACAGCTGCCGGACAGCAGGCAAGACTCGCCCGGTTTGACTCGATAAAGCTGCAGCTCGCGTCCATTAGGGTAGCGCTGGACCACGCGGACCGTTCCGGCGAGAAGCAACGGGAACCCCGAACAGGGCGTGCGCTCGCTGAACACGGTCGTGCCGGCGGGCACATGACGGAACATTCCCGCCGCGGCGATCCGGTCCGGCAATCGTGAATCTTGCGTCGAGAGCGCGGGGAATGTCCGACGCACGCGCTCGGTTATGTCCCCGGCCGGAGCGGTTTGCATGCGGCTGCGCGGCATGATGCGATTCTATCCCCACTCGTCGCCATTGTTCGCACCGGGGCCGGCAGCGACATGACGTCGGCTCATTCGCTAGCTGGCTCCGTAACTCACGTTACAGACGCGATCACCGCACGCTCGCATCATGTGTAGCGGCAAAGGAAAGTACATGCGACGGTGACCGAAGCTAACCTCGATGCGACTCCAGGACGCATTCCTGCGTGAGTGGATTCAGCAAAAGGTGCAGATGGCGACATCGCGCTCGATGCGCACGTTCATGGCGGAGCTCATCCGGCGCTTTATTCGAAACGATTCATCCACATAACCCAAGAAATCGATTGAAACATGTGCGCCCGAAATCTCCGGTGGCTCGTACTCGGGGCGATGCTCTTCACGGCTGCGCCGGCGCTCGGCTCGGGTAGTGCCTCGGAGGTGCAGCTTCGAACTGCACCGGTGACGGTGAGCGCGAATACTCCCTCTGCTGCCTTCGACGGCGTCGTTCAGGCTGTTCGTCAAACTGCGGTGTCCGCGCAAGTTGCTGGCGCGATCGTTGCGCTGGAGGTCAGGCCTGGCGACAACGTCAGGACTGGCCAGGTGCTGCTACGCATTGATGCCCGGTCGGCCGAGAACACTGCGGCCGCCAGTGCAGCGCAAGTCACCGCGGCGCGAGCGACGCAGGACATGGCCACGCGCGACTACGGACGGCAGAAAAAGCTGTTCGCAAAGGGCTACATCAGCCAGGCGGCGCTGGACCGCGCCGAGGAGCAGTACAAGGCGGCGTCGGCGCAAGCCGCTGCCCAGACCGCCAGCGCGATGGCGGCGCGGACCGAATCCGGCTTTTTTGTCCTTCGTGCCCCTTACTCCGGCATCGTTTCCGACGTGCCTGTGGTTCTGGGCGAAATGGCGATGCCAGGTCGCCCGCTGCTGACGATGTACGACCCATCGGTGATGCGCGTCAGCGTACCGGTGCCGCAGACCGTCGCCAACCAATTGCGCGATGCTGAGTACGGGCAAATCGAGTTGCCTGGCATCGCCGCAGGTCGCATCAAGCCGGCTTCCGCGCAGCTACTGCCGGCCGTCGATGCGGCCAGCCACACACAGGAATTGCGCCTGGTGCTGCCGACCGGTTTGGCTGCAGCGCGGCCGGGCGTCTTTGCCAGGGTCTGGCTTCCCGCCTCGACGACCAGTCTCTCCCGGCTGTACGTCCCGTCGCGCGCGGTGGTGCGCCGAGGTGAAGTGTCTGCGGTTTACATCGTGACGGGCGATGGCCGTCCCCTGTTGCGGCAGGTGCGAGTCGGCCCGATGTCGGCCGACACCGTCGAGATTCTGAGTGGATTGTCGGCTGGCGAGCAGGTCGCGCTCGATCCGCAATTGGCCGCTCGCTTGCGTTGACGAGGAGAAGCCGTGAAGCCCGCCCTCGGCATTTCGGGTCGCATCGCAGCGTACTTCCAAACCGCGCAAATCACGCCGCTGATCGCGCTGCTCGCTCTGATGCTGGGCATTTTTGCGGTCGTCGTGACACCCCGCGAAGAAGAGCCGCAGATCAACGTGACGATGGCCAACGTGCTGATTCCGTTTCCGGGCGCATCGGTACGCGACGTCGAGCAGATGGTGGCCGGCCCGGCCGAGCAAGTATTGGCCCAGATCTTCGGCATCGAGCATGTGTTCTCGGTGTCGCGGCCCGGTCTCGCGGTGGTCACCGTGCAGTTCAAGGTGGGGGTTCCGCGAACGGAAGCGCTGGTGCGCCTGTACGACACGGTGCATTCGAACGCCGACTGGCTGCCGGCCGGCTTGGGCGTCGGCGCGCCGATCGTCAAGCCCAAAGGCATCGACGATGTTCCGATCGTCACGCTGACCCTGTTTTCAAAGGACGGCACGGCGACGGCGTTCGACCTCGAGCGCGTGGCGCACAGCATCGAGAGCGATTTGAAGCGCGTCCCGGGAACACGGGAAATTGTGACCATCGGCGGTCCCGGCCGCGCCGTTCTGGTCGAAGTCGACCCCAGCCGGTTGGCCGCGCACGGGGTAACGATCGCCGACTTGCGACAGGTGCTCGGGTCGGCGAATCTCAGCGCGCCGATCGGGGAACTGCTCGCTGGCAACCGTGCCGTGGCACTGGAGTCCGGTCCATTCCTGAAGGACGCGCGCGACGTTGCCGAATTGATCGTCGGCGTTCGTGGCGGGAAGCCAGTCTATCTACAAGACGTCGCGGCGGTGCGCGACGGAGCACCGGCTCCGACTCATTACGTGTGGCACGCCGTTGGCGGCGCGAACGGCGGAGAGTACGAGGCGGTGTCCATCGCCATCACCAAGAAGCCTGGCGAGAACGCAATCGACGTTGCCGATGCGGTCGTGCGCCGCTTGCATGCTTTGCAAAACACAGTGATTCCGGCCAACGTCGAAGTGGCGGAAACCCGCAACTACGGCGCGACCGCCAACGACAAGGCACAGAAGCTGATTCACAAGCTGCTGTTCGCCACGGCATCGGTCGTGGCGTTGGTTTTTTTGGCACTAGGCCGCCGCGAGGCTGCCATTGTCGGCAGCGCGGTCGTTCTGACGCTGACTGTGACCTTGTTCGCCTCGTGGGCGTGGGGATTCACCCTCAATCGCGTTTCGCTGTTCGCCCTCATCTTCTCGATCGGCATCCTGGTCGACGACGCTATCGTGGTGGTCGAGAACATCCACCGTCATCAGGTGCTGGAGCCCGGGAAACGGCTCACCGAGATCATTCCCTTAGCGGTTGACGAAGTCGGTGGGCCGACAATCCTCGCGACGTTGACCGTCATCGCGGCGCTCCTGCCGATGGCATTCGTGAGCGGGCTTATGGGTCCGTACATGAGTCCGATTCCGATCAACGCGAGCATGGGCATGCTCCTGTCCCTGGCGATTGCGTTCGTCGTCACACCGTGGCTCGCGCGACTATGGCTCGCCGGTGAGCGTCACATGCCGAACCACGAGAAGGGCCCGAAAGGTTTGTCGGCCCTGCTCGATCCCATTTTCAGGCGGGTGTTTGAGCCGTTGCTCGAGTCGCGCGGCGGGCGGCGGCGGCGGATTTGGCTCGGTGCAGGCGTGATCGGCCTCGTGCTGTTCTCCGTCGCCCTGCCGATGCTCGGGCTCGTCGTGCTGAAGATGCTGCCCTTCGACAACAAGGCGGAATTTCAGGTGATCGTCGACATGCCCGCAGGAACGCCGGTCGAGAAGACCGCAGCGGTCCTGCACGACCTCACGGCGTTTCTGACCGAGCAGCGTGAGGTGACCACGGTGCAGGCGTACGCCGGCACGGCCGCCCCGATCAACTTCAACGGACTCGTGCGCCAGTACTACATGCGAGCGGGAGGCGAGGTGGGTGACCTGCAAGTGAATCTCGTCGACAAGCGGAACAGGGCAGAGCAGAGCCATGCCATCGCCAGCCGCTTGCGACCCCGGCTACAAGAGATTGGCCGACCGTATGGAGCCAACGTGAAGGTCGTCGAGGTGCCGCCGGGGCCTCCAGTGCTCGCACCGATCGTCGCGGAAGTGTATGGGCCCGAGCCCGCGGGCCGCCAGGAGATCGCCCAATCGATACGCCGGCAATTCGAGAACACACCGGGCGTGGTCGACGTCGATGACAGCAGCATCGTGAGCTCGCCGAGGACGTTGCTGCTGGTCGATCGTCGCAAGGCAGCCGCGCTCGGTGTGCCGCAACAGGCGATCGTGACAACGCTTCGCGCAGGGTTTGCCGGCGAGAGAGCCGCGTACCTGCACGACGAGACGAAGTATCCGGCCGCCGCGCAACTGCAGCTCGCATCGGACCGGCAGGGTGATCTGGATGCGCTTCTGCAACTGATGGTACGCGGTGCGGATGGCCAGCTCGTGCCCATCCGCGAGCTCGTGACCATGAGCGACACCGTTCGCGAACAGCCGCTGTATCACAAAGACCTTCTGCCGGTGAACTACGTCATCGGCGACGTGACGGGTCGGACCGACAGCCCGCTGTACGGCATGTTCGCCATGCGGCAGGGCGTTCGGGCCCTCATTGCTCCGAATGGTGCGAGCGTCGAGGAGCACTTCATCAAACAGCCCGACGATCAGTATCGAAACTACGCCGTCAAGTGGGACGGCGAATGGCAGATCACCTACGAGACATTCCGGGACATGGGCGCGGCGTATGCGGTTGGACTCGTACTCATCTATGTGCTCGTTGTCGCTCAGTTCGGCTCGTACCTGGTACCGCTGATCATCATGGCGCCGATCCCATTGACGATCGTGGGCGTGATGCCGGGGCATGCACTGCTGGGGGCGCAATACACCGCAACCAGCATGATCGGCATGATCGCGCTCGCCGGAATCATCGTCCGTAACTCGATTCTGCTCGTCGATTTCATTCGCCTCGATGTGGCGAGCGGCACTCCGCTCGAACGGGCGATCGTTCGTTCGGCGGTAACACGGGCACAACCCATCCTGCTGACCGGTCTGGCGGCAATGTTCGGTGCGCTATTCATACTGGACGATCCCATCTTCAACGGCCTCGCGATCTCGCTCATCTTCGGCATTCTGGTGAGCACCGTTCTGACGTTGGTTGTGATCCCGTTGCTGTATTACCTCGCCTTTCGAGGCAGACCGGTCGCAATCGCGACATCACCTGAAGGAGTTGCGGCATGACCTCTTGGCAAATCGTGCGGCTGTTTGCGGGCGTAATGATTCTGCTGTCGCTGATCTTGGGCATTCCCGAAAGCCCATTGTTCTTGAGTTCGTGGTGGCTGGTGCTGGCCGCGTTCGTGGGAGCAAACCTGTTTCAAGCAGGTTTCAGCGGATGGTGTCCGCTGGAAATCATTCTCCGGAAATTCGGAGTGCAGGGCGGATGTTGAGCAAGCGATCACAGCGCATCCGGCTTCGAGGCCGCTCGCTCGCTGGCACGCTCGAGACAGGCCTCGCTTCGTTCCAACCTGAGCACGGCCATGGTGGTCCTCCTTGGAATTTTGGATGTCCTGCTGAAGGTGCTCGAGTTCTTGCAGGGCGGCGACGGTTCGGACGACGACGACCCTCCTGTAGAGGACGACGGCTGAATGGCGATCGATCGCCAAGGTGTCCGACTCCACCCGTCCGACATCGGAGCGCAATGGTGCAGTCATAGATGGCGTGGCTGAGGGTCACTTTGGTGGACCACTTCGAGCTCGCGCGCTGCAGAAAAATCGAAAGGCCTTGGGGGACAAGGCCTTAGCGGAATCCTGGTGGAGACGAGGAGGATCGAACTCCCGACCTTCGCATTGCGAACGCGACGCTCTCCCAGCTGAGCTACGTCCCCGAGGAGCGATATTATAGCCGACCGCCGCGGGTGCGGCTTGCCCCAAGATCGAGGCTTTTCTTAGCGGAGCAGTGAATGAACAAGCAGGTCATTCAGACCGCCGATGCGCCGGCCGCGATCGGCCCGTATTCGCAAGCGATTCGCGTCGGCAACACTGTCTACCTGTCGGGGCAGATTCCGCTCGACCCGAAGACGATGCAGGTCGTCGAAGGCGGGATCGACGCCCAGGCCCATCGCGTGTTCGCCAACCTATCGGCGGTTGCCCGCGCCGCCGGTGCGTCGCTGAACGACATCGTCAAGCTCACGATCCTCCTCACCGATCTCGCGGAGTTCGCGAAGGTGAACGAGATCATGGCGGCGCATTTTGCCGCACCGTATCCCGCGCGGGCGACGTATCAGGTCGCCGCACTTCCGCGCGGAGCGAAGATCGAGGTCGAGGCCGTGCTCGTCTTGCCGGTACGAGGCGATGCCAATCCGCAAACGGGATGGCGCGAGGCGTTCGATCAGACGAAAGGCCAGTAGGACCAACGACGGCCCGGGCGGCGTGACGTCGCAGAGCGCGGCCGGCGCGGTGCCGCCGCGGTCGCGCGGCAAAGGCTCCTCACGACCGAGTGCGAGCGAGAGGCTCGCGCGCATCGGGATCCGGCGCGAGGAAGACCTCGTGCTGCACCTGCCGCTCCGTTACGAGGATCACACGCGCGTCACGCCGCTCGCGCAGGTGAAGGTGGGCGAGACGGCGCAGACCGAAGGGATCGTCGTCAGCGCAGAGATCCAATATCGGCCGCGGCGACAGCTCGTATGCCTGATCCGCGACGAGGAACGCAGCGCGTCGCTCGTTTTGCGCTTCTTCTCGTTCTATCCGAGTCATCAGAAGGCGCTCGTGCCGGGTGCGCGGGTGCGCGTGTTCGGCGACGTGCGCGACGGCTACTATGGGCCGGAGATCGTGCACCCGCAGTTCAAGGTCGTGAACGACGACACCGCGCTGCCGGACCGCTTGACGCCGGTGTACCCGACGACGGCCGGCTTGTCGCAGGATCTGTTGCGCAAGGTGATCGAGCGCGCGCTCGTCGCCGACCCGAAGCGCCTCGACGAAACGCTGCCCGACGACGTCGTGCGCCGGCGCAAGCTTTGGAAGTTCGGCGATGCGGTTCGCTTCCTGCATGCGCCGCCGCCGCGGCTTTCGCCGCTCACGCAGAAGGCGCTCGATGCGCGCACGCATCCGGCGTGGACGCGACTCAAGTTCGACGAGCTGCTCGCGCAGCAACTGTCGCTCAAGGCGCATCGCAAGGCGCGCTCGGCCAAGCGCGCGCCGGTGCTGACGGGCACCGGCGAATTGACGAAGGCGCTGCTCGCGCGCGTCGGGTTCAAGCTGACGCGCGCCCAGGAGCGCGTGTGGCGCGAGATCAGTCACGATCTCAAGCGCGCGATGCCGATGCAGCGCCTGCTGCAGGGCGACGTCGGCTCCGGCAAGACGGTCGTCGCCGCGCTCGCCGCGTTGCAGGCGATCGAAAGCGGCAAGCAGGTCGCGTTCATGGCGCCCACCGAGATCCTCGCCGAACAGCATTTTCGCAAGTTGTCGAGCTGGCTCTCCGGTGTCGGCATCGACATCGTGTGGTTGTCGGGCTCGCTGCCGGCGAAGCAGCGCCGCAAGGCGCTGGAGAAGTTGGCGAGCGGTGAGGCACCCTTCGCCGTCGGCACGCACGCGCTCTTCCAGGAAGGCGTCGCGATGCCCAAGCTCGGGCTCGCCATCGTCGACGAGCAGCATCGCTTCGGCGTCGCACAGCGGCTCGCGCTGCGCGACAAGGGACTCGCGGAGGCCCATCAGCTGATGATGAGCGCGACGCCGATCCCACGCACGCTCGCGATGACGTTCTACGCCGACCTGGACGTTTCGGTGCTCGACGAGATGCCGCCGGGGCGCATGCCGGTGACGACGAAGCTCATCAGCGAGAAGCGGCGCGCGCAGATCGTCGAGTGGGTCGGCAAGGCGTGCCGCGAGGGTCGGCAGGCGTATTGGGTCTGCCCGCTGATCGAGGAATCGGAGAAGCTCGAGTTGCAGACGGCGGTCGCGCTGCACGACGAGTTGACGAAGACGTTCGGCCACGCGATTCGCGTCGGCCTCGTGCATGGCCGCATGAAGCCCGACGAGAAGGCGGCGACGATGGACGCCTTCGCGCGCGGCGAGATCGGCGTGCTGGTCGCGACGACGGTGATCGAGGTCGGCGTCGACGTGCCGAATGCGTCGATCATGGTGATCGAGCATGCGGAGCGGTTCGGCCTCGCGCAACTGCATCAGCTGCGCGGGCGCGTCGGCCGCGGCGCCGCCGAGAGCACCTGCGTGCTGTTGTTCGAGGAGCCGCTCACCGATACCGCGCGGCAGCGGCTGAAGGTGATCTACGAGACGACCGACGGCTTCGAGATCGCGCGACAGGACCTGCTGATCCGCGGACCCGGCGAATTTCTCGGCGCGCGTCAGTCCGGCGTGCCGATGTTGCGCTTTGCCGACATCGAGCGCGACGTCGAGCTGATCGAGCAGGCGCGCGATGCGGCCGATGCGTTGCTGCGAAACGATCCTGCCGCGGCCGAGCGGCATCTCGAGCGCTGGCTCGGGGGGAAGCAGGACTTCATCAAGGCCTGATTTCTCCTCTGACACGTGTCAGAGATGAAGCAAATCAGCCCCACCCGAGATATTGCGCGATCGCGAACACGACGTGCACCGTCGCGTGCGCGAGCATCGCCGACTCGAGGCTCGCCTTCCAGTACAGCCATCCGAAGACGAGGCCCGCGACACCGTTCAGCAACAGGATGCGCAGCACGACGTCCGCCGTGAGTGGCGCCATCGCGCTTGCGGCGGGCAGGTGGCCCGCAGCGAACACGACCGCGACGAGGACGATCGCGATGGCGTAAAGCTGCGCCGGGATGGCGACGCTCGAAGCGTCGATCCCCGGCTCGGAGCCCGCGCTCGCCGTTCTCCGTCCCGCGAGCCGAGCGCCGAGCCACACGACGAGCGTCATCAGGCCCCAGCGCATCATCACTTCCTCGGAGAGTCCGCCGTAGAGCAGGCCTCCGACCAGCGCCTGCACGACGCCGCGAAGCGAAACCGAGCCGATCGGATGCAGCGTGAAATGGCGAAAGAGCGCGATGTCGAGCGCGACGATGACGACGCCGACGACGAGTCCCGCCGCGAGCGCGCGACGTAGCTGCGCGACGAACGGTCCGCGCACGTTCACGCCGGCGAGATACGAGGTGAAGCGAAGTGCGGGTGCGAGCGCCGCGCCGATGAATGCGGCGACGATCACGAGCAGCGTCGGCTGGATCAGCGAGAGGACGGCGAGCAGCGCGAGCGAGTGGGTCGGCGACCGGCCGGCGCCCATCAGCGCCTCGAGCGTCGGAAGGATCACGAGCGGCAGGCTGGCGACGCCGACGAGGCCGACGAGCGCCGGCGGCCATGCGCGCTGCCACAGCGGAGGCGCTCCGGGGTCGATCATTGACGCAAATCAACGGCTTGGAGCACTGCGGGGCCCCTCGCTTCGGTAGAATCGCTTCACCACCGCCGTTCGGACCGCTTTCGGCGCGTCACGTCAACGCCGTCCGACGTACCGTAGTTGGGTCGACGCAACTCCCGACCGGCGGCAATGGTCGCAACCACAGTCATGTCGCTCTACACGCTGGGCCTCAACCACACCACCGCGCCGCTCGCCGTGCGTGAGCGGGTGGCGTTCGCGCCCGACGCGCTGTCCGGCGCGCTGCGCGACCTGACGTCGGCGCAGCGGGTGAAGGAAGCGGCGATCCTGTCGACGTGCAACCGCACCGAAGTGTACTTCCACGGCGGCGAGCCCGACGCGGTTGCGCGTTGGCTCGAGCAGTCGCACACGCTGGCGCCGTCGTCGCTCAGTCCCTACGTGTATACGCTGAACGACGAGGAGGCGGTGACGCACGCGTTTCGCGTCGCGAGCGGCCTCGACTCGATGGTGCTCGGTGAGCCGCAGATTCTCGGCCAGATGAAGCAGGCGGTGCGGCAGGCCGAAGCGGCCGGCTCGCTCGGCCTCGTGCTGAATCGCCTGTTCCAGCGCACGTTCGCGGTGGCGAAGGACGTGCGCACGCAAACCGACATCGGCACCGCATCGATCTCGATGGCGGCCGCGTCGGTGAAGATCGCCGAGCGCATCTTCCCGTCGCTGTCCGAGCAGCGGCTGCTTTTGGTCGGCGCGGGCGAAATGATCGAGCTCGCCGCAACGCACTTCGCGAACAAAAAGCCGCGCTCGATCACGGTCGCCAACCGCACGCTCGAACGCGGCGGCCAGCTCGCCAATCGCTTCGATGCCGACGCGATCACGTTGACCGAGTTGAACGAGCGCCTCGCACAGTTCGACGTCATCGTCACGTGCACGGCGAGCACGCTGCCGATCATCGGCAAGGGCATGCTGGAGCGCGTGGTCAAGCAGCGCCGGCATGCGCCGGTGCTGGTGGTCGACCTCGGGGTGCCGCGCGACGTCGAGGCCGAAGCGGCCGAGCTCGACGACGTCTTCCTCTACAGCGTCGACGACCTCGTCGAGATCGTCAAGGACAACCTGCAGATCCGCCGCGACGCCGTCGTCCAGGCCGAGCGCATGATCGCCGACCAGACCGCGCATTTTCTGCGCTGGCTGCAGGGCCGCGCCGTCGTGCCGACGATCGCCAACGTCTCGGCGCATCACGAGACGCTGCGAAAGCGCGAGGTCGAGCGCGCGCAGCGGCTGCTCGCGAACGGTGCATCGCCCGCCGACGTCGTCGAGTCGCTGTCGCGCTCGCTGACCAACAAGTTCCTGCATCCCTCGCTCGCCGCGCTGAACGCCGCCGGCGACGCCGAGCGCGCCGAGCTCATCGCGCTGTTTTCCCGCATCTACGGCTGCGCCGAGCCTCCCGAGTCGTAGCTTCGAAAAACCGGGTCGGACTCGATTTTAGGTTCGCCTGGAATCGAGTCTGGCCCCGTTTTTTTGCTGCTTTCGTTACGCTTCGGTCCCGACGACATCTCCATGAAACTCTCGCTTCGCACCAAGCTCGACCAGCTTTCCGCGCGCCTGCAGGAGCTCGATGCGCTGCTTGCGGCGGAGGATGCGACGCGCGATCTCGACCGCTATCGCGTGCTGTCGCGCGAGCGCGCGGAGATCGACCCTGTCGTCGCACGCTACGGCGACTTTGCGCGCGCGGAAGCCGACCTGGCGACCGCGATCGAGCTCGCGCACGACCCGCGGATGCGCGAGTTCGCCGACGAGGAGCGCAAGGCCGCCGAGGCGCGCATCGGGACGCTGACCGGCGAATTGCAGGCGATGCTCCTGCCGCGCGATCCCAACGACGAGCGCAACGTCTTTCTCGAAGTGCGTGCGGGAACCGGTGGCGACGAATCGGCCCTCTTCGCCGGCGATCTTTTCCGCATGTACGCGCGCTACGCCGAGCGGCAGGGCTGGCGCGTCGAGCTCGTGTCGGAGTCGCCTTCGGACCTCGGCGGCTACCGCGAAGTGATCGCGCGAATCGTCGGGCACGGCGCGTACGCGAAGCTCAAGTTCGAATCCGGCGGCCATCGCGTGCAGCGCGTACCGGAGACCGAAGCGCAGGGGCGCATCCACACGTCGGCGTGCACGGTCGCCGTGTTGCCGGAAGCGGATCCCGTCGCCGACGTGACGATCAATCCCGCCGACCTTCGCATCGACACGTTTCGCTCGTCGGGCGCGGGCGGGCAGCACGTCAACAAGACCGATTCCGCCGTGCGCATCACCCACCTGCCGACCGGCATCGTCGTCGAATGCCAGGACGATCGCTCGCAGCATCGCAATCGTGCGCAGGCGATGTCGGTGCTCGCTTCACGCCTCGCCGACAAGGAGCGGCGCGAGCGCGAGCAGAAGGAGGCGGCGCATCGCAAGAGCTTGATCGGCTCGGGCGATCGCAGCGAGCGGATTCGCACGTACAACTTCCCCCAAGGGCGCGTCACCGATCACCGCATCAATCTAACCCTCTATCGGATCGACGCGATCATGCAGGGCGACCTCGACGAGATCATCAACGCGCTCGCACAGGAGTTCCAGGCCGAGCAGCTCGCCGAACTCGCGCACGCATGAGCGAGCAGGGCCGCACCAAGCGCGAATCAGGGCCCGAAGCGCGAAGCGCGGAGGGCAATCCAGTGTGCGCGACCTCGTGGAGGCCGTGGCGAACGACGGCGCGGCTCGCGTTGTCGCCGATCACTGAAGCGCACGGACACGAGCTCCACGAGCTCGACAGCGATCCGCGCGTGATGCGCTACATCGGCCACGGCGACGTCCGCACGCGCGAGGACGTCGATGCGACGCTGCAGCGGGTGCTGCGCGCATACGCGCTCTATCCCGGACTCGGGACGTGGCGCGCATCGCGGCGCGACAACGGCGATTTCGTCGGCTGGTTCGCGCTCAAGTACGTGCCGGGCACCGTCGAAGTCGAAGTTGGCTACCGGCTGCGCTATGCGGCGTGGGGGAAGGGCTTCGCGACCGAGGCCAGCCGCTCGCTCGTCGCCTACGGCTTCGACGAGCTCGGACTCCATCGCATCATCGGCATCACGCACCCGGACAACGTCGCGTCGCAGCGCGTGCTCGTCAAGGCCGGACTGGTCGAAGCCGGCTTCGGGTACTACTACGGACGCCGCGTGTGCGTGTACGAGGCCGCGCGCACGGCGAACTGGCGGCCGACGTGGCGCGCATGACGGTGAGCGAGACGCTGGCGCGAAGCGGTCTCGAACGCGTCGATGCGCACGTCCTGCTCGCGCATGCGCTCGGCGTCGATCGTGCGTGGCTCGTCGCGCACGCGTCCGATGAATGCCCGAGCGAGGCCTACGATGCCTTCGCCGAGCTCGCCGAACGCCGGCGCACCGGCGAACCCGTCGCGTACCTCACCGGTGTGCGCGAGTTCTGGGGACTTCGGCTCGCCGTCGATTCGCGCGTCCTCATCCCGCGTCCCGACACGGAGACCCTCGTCGAACAGGCGCTCGCGTCACTTCCGGCGGATCGCGAATCCTTCGTGCTCGATCTCGGCACCGGCTCGGGCGCGATCGCCTTCGCCCTTGCCCACGAGCGACCGCGGGCCGTCGTCGTCGCGAGCGACAACTCGCGCGACGCGCTCACCGTCGCGCGCGCCAACGCGGATCGATTGAAACTTGCGAACGTGCAGCTGCTCCAATCCGACTGGTACGACGGCCTGCCGGCGGAGCCGGCGCGCTTTGACCTGATCGCCAGCAATCCGCCCTACATCGCGGCGAGCGACCCGCATCTTCGCGAAGGCGACGTTCGATTCGAGCCGGCGTCGGCGCTTCGTGCTGGCTCCGACGGTCTCGACGCGCTCCGTATCGTCGTGGGCGGTGCGCCATCGCGACTGGTGCCCGGCGGGACGCTCGTCGTCGAGCATGGGTTCGATCAGGCGCCCATGGTGCGCACGCTGATGGTCGCGGCCGGGTTTGCCGATGTCGGCACCGGTCGGGATCTCGCGGGTCGCGAGCGGGTCACACGCGGCCGGACGCGCTGAAACCGCCGACTTCTGCCGCACCCGCTCCTGGTTCGATGAAAACTTCAAGCCTATTCCCGTTGCGTTCCATTCGATCTCCGCGCGACGTTTTGCGCGACCCTGCGCTCTGGGTGTGGCTCGCCGTCGCATTGCTCGCGATCATCCCCGCCCGGGCGGTCTTCGCCGGACATTGATCCGCTCGTCATCACCGGCGCCGGTCGTCGCCGCACGCTTCGCTTCGTCGCCCTCCCCGTTCGCTCGTCGCATGCGACGGCGTGCGCTCGGGCGTTGGTTACACTCAGGGATTCCCCCTGAATCGCACTCGCTCGCGAGGAGGCCTCCGTGCCAAGCTTCCACCGTTTTCTGATCGCCGTCATTGCGTTGCTGGTCGCCACGGCGGCGACCGCGCAGGCGAAGCCGCGCATCGAGAAGGCGGCCGACCTGCCGCGCTTCACGTATGCGATCGACGGTCGCGTCGAGGATCTCGTGCGCGACGACGCGAAATTCGCGCGCTTCGCCGACGCCGTGCGGCGCGACACGGAGTCGGTGCTTGCGGGCTACGAGATCGACGATCGCGCGACGCGGCGCCAGCTCGAAGGCGAGCTCGCGCAGCTCGACTGGCTCGCCGGCAACTTCGAGAGTGCGCTTGCCCGCGCCGAGCGCATCAAGGCGCTGCAGGAGAAGCCTGCGGACAAGCTGATGTCCGGCCTGCAGCTTCGCGCGATGATCGGCGCGCAGAAGAAGGTCGGCAGTCGCGATTCCGACGCGTATCGCGCCGAAGTCGGCCGCCTGATCTCGGCGGACCTCGCGACGATGCCGTACGAGGTGGTGCAGAACGAAGCGCGCGAAGCCAAGGCGAGCGCCGAGATCATGAGCGAGGCGCTGACGATCGGCTATCTGCGCAACGTCATCCAGCCAACCATCGACAAGGCAGGCGCGATCAGCTCCGACCTTGCGCCGGCGATCGTCAACGCGAAGTACCGGATCGTCGCGAGCCTGCCGCTCAAGAAGACGCTCGTCGAGACGTATGGCGCGTACCTCGCCGCGCATCACGTGGAGAAACCCGACATCTGGGCGGCGCGCGATGCGACGCTGCCGCCGGGCAAGGGCTACGCGACGGTGAACGTGGGCATCTGGGACAGCGGTGTCGACACGTCGCTCTTCGACCACCGCGTCGTCAAGGATGGAGGGAAATCCGCGGTGATCGCGTTCGATCGCTTTGCGAAGCCCGCGACCGGCGCGCTGCAGCCGATTCCCTCCGCGCTGCAGGCGAAGATCCCGGAGCTCAAGGCGCGGCTCAAGGGCTTCTCCGACTTGCGCTCGAACATCGACAGTCCCGAAGCGTCCGAGGTCAAGCAGTACCTGTCGACGCTGACGCCGGATCAGTACAAGGCAGCGATCGAGGAGCTCGACCTCGCCGGGAACTGGATGCACGGCACGCACGTCGCGGGTATCACGCTCGCGGGCAATCCCTACGCACACGTCGTGGTCGGGCGCATCGAGTTCGACTGGCATCTCTTGCCCGATCCATGCCCGTCGAGAGAGTTGGCGCTGCGCGACGCGCGGAATCAGCAGGCGTACGTCGACTACTTCAAGCGGCACCACGTTCGCGTGGTGAACATGAGCTGGGGCGGAACGGTCAAGGGCGTGGAAGAAGCGCTCGAGCTCTGCAACATCGGCAAGACGCCCGACGAGCGCAAGAAGATCGCGCGCGACTATTTCGACATTCAGAAGAGCGCGCTCGAGAAGGCGTTCGCGAGCGCGCCGTCCATCCTGTTCGTGACCGCCGCGGGCAACAGCAACGAGGACGCGAGCTTCAGCGAGGACGTTCCCGCCGGCATCCGGGCGCCGAATCTCATCGCCGTGGGGGCCGTCGACCGCGCCGGTGACGAGGCCTCGTTCACGAGTTACGGACCGACCGTCGTCGTCGATGCCAACGGCTATCAGGTCGACAGCGTCATTCCGGGGGGCGACCGGCTCGCCGAATCGGGAACGTCGATGGCCTCACCGCAGGTCGCGAACCTTGCGGCGAAAATGCTCGCGGTGAATCCGAAGCTCACGCCGCCGCAACTGATCGCGATCATTCGCGACACGGCCGACAAGACGCCGGATGGGCGACGCCATCTGATCAACCCGAAGAAGGCCGTCGAGGCGGCGCAGGAAAAGGTGGCGTCGTCGTAGCGCGGCTACGCACCTTTGACACTCCTCTGACACGTGTCAGAGGTGGGCAGGCACACCGAGGCGCTCCGCGCACGCGACGAGCGCGGGCATGATGCCTGGATGGAGCACGACGCCGTGCGCCGATTGCTCGCGATAGAGCGCGAGCGCGCGCTCGCCGGGTAGTCGCACGGGCGGACCGCCCGGCCGCGGCATCGCGTCGTGGCACGCCCGCACGAGCCAGTCCGTCTGAATGCGGAACGCGTCGAGCCCTCCGAACGCGCGCGGATCGAGCACTTGCACGAACACGCTCGCGCCCCAGTTCTGTGGCGCGTCGGCGCGCCCGTGACCCGCGAGCGCCGAGGTCAGCGCCTCGACCAGCAGCGCGAGCGCGAAGCCCTTGTGCCCGGCCTCGTGCCCGCCGAGCGGCAGCAGCGTCCCCTTGGGATCGCCGAAGAGCACCGCCGGATCGCGGGTGGGCGCGCCTTGCGCGTCCTGTACCCACGGATGCGGCAGCATCTCGCGCGCGTTGTAGAGCCGGGTGGTCATCCCGTTCGTCGTATAGCTCGCCGAGATGTCGAGCAGGATGGGATCGCCCGACGTGGGGATGCCCGCGGACAGCGGATTCGGCGTGAACACCGGCGTTACCGCGCCGAAAGGCGCGACGCTCGCGCCGGACGGATCGCTGCAATGGACGAGCGTCAGCACGCCCTGCTCGGCGCCGCGCTTCGCATAGGCTGCGAGGCAAGCGATGTGGTGCGAGCGCCGGATCACGATCGTGCCGCTGCCCTGCGTCGTCGCGAGCGCTCGCGCACGATCGAGTGCCCGCAATGACAGCCACGGTCCCGGCAATCGTTCACCATCCCACGTTTCGCCGGCCGCCGCGCGCGCCACGATCGTCGGCTCGCCCGTCTTGCGCATGCCGCCGTCGGCGAGTTGCTGCAGGTAGGCGGGCAGCAGCGCGAGACCGTGCGTGGTGTGGCCCATCAGATCCGCTTCCACGAGGATGTCGGCGGTGTCGCGCGCGATGTCGTCACGCACGCCCGCGGTCTTCAGCAGCGTGCACGCGAACGCCCGAAGCGCCTTCTGGTCGTATGCATCCGGCGCCGACGCAGCCGCTGGGGTTCGCGTCGTCGTCGCACCGTTCGTCGTGTCGTTCATCGCGGTCATGTTCCTTCCTGGCTGTCGATCGCAGCCTTGCAATGTATGCTTTCGGCGCCCCGATTTCGAGCGCCCGGCGCATGCTGCCCTCGTCGCTAACGATCAGCATCGTCACGTACCACCCTGACCTGCCGCTCTTCACGCGCACGCTCGACACGCTCGCGAGTGCCGTCGATGCAGCGCAGAAGGCGGACGTACTGAAGACGGTTCACCTCGCGCTGATCGACAACAGCGGCGACCGCGGCGTGGCCGAGCGCGTGATCGAGCTCGGGCGCGCGCGTTTTTCCGAGAGTGCCGTGCACCTCACGTATCTGCACGGCCACGCGAACATCGGTTATGGCGCCGCGCACAACCTGGTGCTGCACGGAACCGGCGCCGACTTCCATCTGGTGCTGAACCCCGATGCGGAGCTTGCCCCCGACGCGCTGGTCAACGCCTTCCGCTGGCTCGACGCGCATCCCGAGGTCGGCGTGCTGACGCCGACGGTCACCGACGCCGCCGGCCGGCGCCAGTACACATGCAAGCGCTATCCGGCGGTCTTCGATCTCGCGCTGCGCGGCTTCGCGCCACGCTCGGTGCAGCGGCTCTTCGAGCGGCGTCTCGCGCGCTACGAGATGCGCGACGTCGTCGACGCCGACCCTCCGCGCGAAACGATCGGCGTGCCCATGATGTCGGGCGCGTGCATGATCGCGCGCCGCGACGCGATCGACCGCACCGGCGGCTTCGACCCGCGCTTCTTCCTCTACTTCGAGGACTTCGACTGGAGCGCGCGGCTCAATGCGGTCACGCAAAGCGCGTACGTGCCGAGCGTCAGCGTCGTTCACCACGGTGGGCGTGCCGCGGACAAGGGGTGGCGGCACCTTGCATGGTTCGTCGCGAGCGCACTGCGCTTCTATTCGCGCCACGGATGGAAGTGGGTGTGAGCGCGGCGCGCGGGGAAGCGCAGCAAGGAGGCCGAGGTGTGACCCAAGCGAAGCGCTCCTTCGTCGCCGTCACCGGCGCCGGCGGCTTCATCGGTCGCGCGCTTTGCGCACGTCTTCAAGAACATGGACAGCCGGTGCGCCGCCTCGTGCGCGCATCGCGCGGCGACGAGGCCGACGAGGTGGCGATCGATCTCGAGCGCGCGCAGCCCGAGGCGCTCGCGCGCGTGCTCGACGGCGCAATGGCCGTCGTCCATCTCGCCGCGCGCGTTCATCGCATGGAAGATTCGGGTGCCGATGCGGAAGCGGCGCACCGTCTCGTCAACGTCGACGTCACCGAACGCCTCGCGCTCGCCGCGGTCACCGCGGGCGTGCGTCGCTTCGTATTCGCGAGCACCGTGAAGGTGAACGGCGAAACGACGCCGCGTGGACGCGCGTTTCGTGCGGGCGATGCGCCGTCGCCCCAGGATGCGTATGCGCGAAGCAAGCTCGCGGCGGAGCGCACGCTCGCGCAAGTGTCGAGCGGCACGTCGATGCTCGCCACGACCCTGCGCCTGCCGCTCGTGTACGGTGCCGGTGCGGGCGGCAATTTCCGCCGACTCGTCGATGCGGTGGCCGCACGCCGCTTCCTTCCGTTCGGCGCCATCGACAACCGTCGCTCGGTGCTCGGCCTCGACAACCTGCTCGACGCGATCGAAGCGGTTCTTGCGAGCGACAACGCGGTGATCGGCGCGCATTTCGTCGCCGATGCGCAAAGCGTCTCGACGCCCGCCCTGGTGCGCGCCATCGCCGACGCGCTCGGCGTCGAGCCGCGGCTTTTGTCCGTCCCCGTCGGGGCGCTGAAGCTCGGTGGCGCGCTCGCGGGGCGCAGTGCAACCATCGCGCGCCTCGTCGGCTCGCTCGAAGTCGACGCGAGCGCCCTTGCGCGCGCGACCGCGTGGCAGCCGCGGCCGTTTCGCATCGACACGGCGATGGTGCAGCGCGTGCCCGCCTATAATTGACGGCTCGCAGAGCTTCTGCCCATCATCGAACCGTCCCCGAAATCACGAGCGCGCGCCGGCGGCCGGCGCGCGCACGAGTTACGCGTGTTGCGCATCACGCGGCACTTCACGCGTCATGCCGAAGGCTCGGTGCTGATCGAGGCGGGCGACACGCGGGTGCTGTGCACGGCGAGCGTCGAGGAAGGCGTGCCGGCGTTCCTCAAGGGCCGCGGGCAGGGCTGGCTCACCGCCGAGTACGGCATGCTGCCCCGCGCGACGAACACGCGGGTGCGGCGCGAAGCCGCCGAAGGCCGGCAATCGGGGCGCACGCAGGAGATCCAGCGCCTTATCGGGCGGTCGCTGCGCAGCGTCGTCGAGTTGGCACGACTGGGCGAGCGCACGATTCGCGTCGACTGCGACGTGCTGCAGGCCGACGGCGGCACGCGCTGCGCGTCGATCACCGGCGCGTTCGTCGCGCTCGCCGACGCGCTCGCCTGGTGCCGCGCGAAGTCACTGATCGCGCAGGATCCATTGCGCGACCAGGTCGCGGCCGTGTCGGTGGGCGTCGTCGACAAAGTGCCGCTCCTCGACCTCGACTACGCCGAGGATTCGAGCTGTGACACCGACATGAACGTCGTCATGCTCGGCCGCGGCGGCTTCGTCGAGGTCCAGGGGACCGCCGAGCGCGCGCCGTTCTCGCGCGCGGAGTTCGACACGTTGCTGACGCTCGCGCAGGATGGCATCGCACGGCTGCACGAGGCGCAGCGCCAGGCACTCGCGACGTGATGGACAGGCTGGTGCTGGCGTCGGGGAATGCCGGCAAGCTCCGCGAGTTTCGCCGCCTTCTCGAGCCGCTTGGCATCGCGGTGACGGCGCAAGCGGAACTCGGCATCACGGATGTCGACGAACCGCATGTGACGTTCGTCGAGAACGCGCTCGCCAAGGCACGCCACGCGAGCGCCCAAAGCGGCTTGCCCGCGCTCGCCGACGATTCGGGTGTATGCGTCGACGCGCTCGGCGGAGCGCCGGGCGTGCACAGTGCACGCTTCGCCGGTGAGCCGAGATGCGACGATCGCAACAACGCAGCGCTCGTCGCGGCATTGCGCGGCGTTGCCGATCGCCGCGCGCACTACGCCTGCGTGCTCGTGCTCGTGCGCCGCGCCGACGACCCCGAGCCGATCATCGCCGAAGGACGCTGGGACGGACGCATCGTCGACGCACCGCGCGGCAACGGCGGCTTCGGGTACGACCCGCATTTCGAGGACGTCGAAACGGGCCTCACCGGCGCCGAGTTGCCGCTCGCGCGGAAGAATTCGCTGTCGCATCGCGGACAGGCGATGCGCGCGCTGATCGAGAAGCTGCGCCGCGAGCGCGGCGACGGCTGAACGCGAGGCATCGGAAGGGAAGATGACGACCGCCGCGATCGACGCCCACGCGTTGACGGGACCCCGCTTCACGGCGTTGCCGCCGCTCGCGCTCTACGTGCACATGCCGTGGTGCGTGCGCAAGTGCCCGTATTGCGATTTCAATTCGCACGAGCTGCGCGGGACGTCCGCCGAGGCGCTTCCCGAGGACGCGTACGTCGATGCCTTGATCGCGGACGTCGAACGCGCGTTGCCGTCGATCTGGGGCCGCACGATCGTCAGCGTCTTCATCGGCGGCGGCACGCCCAGCCTCTTCTCGGCCGAGGCGATCGACCGACTGCTCTCCGCGCTGCGCGCCAGGGTGCGGATGTTCCCCGACGCCGAGGTGACGCTCGAAGCGAACCCCGGCACGTTCGAGCGCGAGCGCTTCGCCGGCTACTACGCGGCGGGCGTCAATCGGTTGTCGCTCGGCGTGCAAAGCTTCGACGATCGGTTCCTCCGCGCGCTCGGGCGCATTCACGGCGGAGACGAGGCGCGGCGTGCGGCGGAATCGGCGCTGATGATCTTCGGTAACGTCAATTTCGATCTCATGTATGCGTTGCCGGGGCAGCGCGTCGAGGACGCCGCGCGCGACGTGGCGAGCGCGCTCTCGTTCGCGCCTGCGCACCTGTCGTTCTACCAGCTGACGCTCGAGCCCAACACGCTTTTCCATCGGCATCCGCCGCCGCTGCCCGACGACGAGGCCGCGGCCGACATCGAGGACGAGGTGCTGGCGATGCTCGCGCGCGCTGGCTACGCGCACTACGAGACGTCGGCACACGCGCGGCCGGGATGGCAATGCCGCCACAACGTCAACTACTGGCGCTTCGGCGATTACCTCGGCGTCGGCGCGGGCGCGCATTCGAAGCTGTCGTTTCCCGATCGCGTGCTCCGCGAGTTGCGCTGGAAGCAGCCGAAGCGTTATCTCGAGGCCGTCGCCCAAGGCCGGCCCGTCCAGCAAAGCGTGGACGTGACGCGCGACGAGCTGCCGTTCGAGTTCATGCTGAATGCGCTGCGGCTCACCGAAGGCGTGCCCGCGTCGCTTTTCGCCGAACGCACAGGCCTGCCGCTCTCGGTGATCGCGCGTCCGCTCGCCGAAGCGACGCGCAAGGGGCTCCTCGAAGACGACCCCACGCTGCTGCGGCCGACGCCGCTCGGGCGCCGGTTCCTGAACGACCTGCAGGAGCTCTTCCTGGCGTCGGACGCTGCACCTGCCCCGGCTTTGCGGCAAATAGGTTCGGACTCGAATTTTCGAAAAATCGAGTCTGGCCCTATTTTCGGTGGCGAGCGATGAAGCGCGCGAAGCTCCGTGCGCGATCCAAGCCGCGCAATCCGGTCGCGCGCTCGCCGCTCATGCGCAAGGGCGGCGCGCACGGCAAGACGCGCAGCGCCGAGCGGCGGCATGCGAACGTTGCGCTGACCAAGCTCGTGCGCGATCCGAAGGCGTTCGACGACGCATGACGCTGTCGCGCCGCGACCTCGAGCTCGGGCGCATGCGCGAGGTCTACGTCGAGGCGCTCGCCGAAGGCCACGCGCTCACCGACCAGCAACTTTCCGACTCGCTCGGCGAGACACTCGCGACGAAGCCGGGGAACGCGGGGTGGTGGGTGTTCGCGTACGGTTCGCTGTTGTGGAATCCGATCTTCCCGTTCGCCGAAGCGCGCCGCGCGAACGTGCACGGCCTGCACCGTCGGTTCTGCCTGTGGTCGCTCGCCACGCGCGGCACGCCGAACGCGCCTGGTCTCGTGCTCGGGCTCGACCGCGGCGGCTCGTGCCGCGGGATCGTCTATCGGCTGCACGATGCGTGCGCGCTCGACGAGCTCCGGCTGCTGTGGCGGCGGGAGATGGTGACGGGCGCCTACGAGCCGCGCTGGCTCGCCGTCGACTGCGAGGGACACCGCGTTACATCGATCGGCTTCGTGGTGCGCCGCGAGCATTCGCAATACGCGGGACACCTCACGATCGATGCGCAGGCGCAGGTCATTGCGCGCGCCTGCGGGGCGTTCGGGTCGTCCGCGGATTACCTGGAGCGCACGCGCGTGTCGCTCGCCTCGCACGGCGTCACCGACCGCTATCTGGAACGGCTAGCGTCGCGCGTCGCCGCCTGCAAATCGCTCGCGCTTCAGCCGATGCAAGGCTGAGCCGCCGCGAGCTCACATCGCGATGTGACGGCCCCCGTCGACGTTCAGCGTTTCGCCGGTGACGTACGGTGCTTCGGCGAGCAGGAAATGCACGGCCTTCGCCACGTCGTCGGGCGTGCCTTCCCGCTTCAGCGGCGTGTGCGAGATGATGCGTTGGCGGGCGAGCTCGTCGAACACTTCCTCGTCGGGCCACAGGATCGGCCCCGGCGCGACCGCGTTCACGCGCACGTCGGGTGCGAGCTCGCGCGCGAGCGAGCGCGTGAGCCCGACGAGGCCCGACTTCGCGATCGAATAGACGACGTAGCTCTTCAGCGGGCGCTCGGCGTGAATGTCGGTGATGTTGACGATCGCACCCTGCGTCTTGCGCAACGCGGGTGCGGCCGCCTGAGACAGGAACAGCGGCGCCTGCAGATTGGTGCCGATGAGGTTGTTCCAATCGTCGACGCCGATGCTGCCGATATTGGTCTGGTAGAACGTGGACGCGTTGTTGACGAGTGCGTCGAGGCGGCCGTATGTCTGCACCGTCTGATCGACGAGCGACGGCAACTTGCCGGCGTCGAGCAGATCGGCCTGGATCAGCGCACAGGAATTCGCGCGAACGTGATTGAGCTCGGCCTGCAGCAGGCGCGCCTCGCCCGCGGAGGCGCGGAAGTGCAACATGATGGAGGCCCCGGCCCGATGCAGGCGGCGGCAGATGGTGGCGCCCACGCGCTTGGCGCCGCCCGTGATCAGTACGACCCTGCCTTCCAAGCCAGGCCTTGCGGTCGGGGAGACCAAGGCAATCTAGCACAGTCGCAGGAGGTGCGCGAACCGCACGAAGTGTCGCGATGATCGAACCTCGCCTTCCGCTTCCCGACGACGATGCGCGTGCGCACAGCGATCGCGTCGCCGCGCACGTGCGCGACGCGATCGAGAGCGCGGGCGGCTTCATCACGTTCGCGCGGTACATGGATCTCGTGCTGTACGCGCCGGGTCTCGGTTATTACGTCGCCGGCGCCCGCAAGCTCGGCGACGCCGGCGACTTCGTCACCGCGCCCGAGCTCACGCCGCTGTTCGGGGCGGCCCTGGCCCGACAGCTCGACGCGATGCTTGCGGTGACGAACGCACGCAACATCATCGAGCTCGGCGCGGGCAGTGGCGCGCTCGCGTCTTCGGTGCTCGACGCGCTCGCCGAGGCGAACGCGCTGCCGTCGCGCTACGCGATCCTCGAGCCGAGTCCCGAGCTTCGCGGCCGCCAGCAGGCGACGCTCGAACCGCTCTCGGCGCAAAGCGGCGCGCGCATCGAATGGATCGAGCGGCTGCCCGAAACGATCGACGGGGTCGTGGTGATGAACGAAGTGCTGGATGCCGTTGCGCCGAACATCGTCGCCCGTCGAGACGGCACGTGGTTCGAACGCGGCGTCACGGAACGCGATGGACGCTTCGCGTGGGCCGAGCGGCCGCTCGCCGATGCGACGCTGCTCGCGATCGCGCGAGCGCGCTTTCCCGACCGTGGTGATTATCTGAGCGAGGTGAATCCGGCCGCGGAAGCGCTCGTTGCGACGATCGCGAAGCGTGTCGGCGAAGGCGGCGTCCTGATCGTCGATTACGGCTTTCCGGCACGCGAGTACTACCACCCGCAACGTGCGACCGGCACGCTGGTCGGCCACTACCGGCATCGGGTGCACGAGGATCCGTTCCTGTGGCCGGGATTGTCCGATCTCACCAGCCACGTCGATTTCTCCGCGATCGCGCGCGCCGGCGAACGCGCCGGACTTCGTGTCGCGGGCTTTGCGACGCAAGCGTCGTTCCTTCTGGGCTGCGGGATTCTCGACCGGCTCCACGAGGTCGGTGCACCTGCGAGTGTCGACTCCATCCGCGCGAGCGCTGCGGTGCAGAAGCTCTTGTCGCCCGCCGAGATGGGCGACCTCTTCAAGGTGCTGCTGCTCGCGCGCAGCGAGGTCCCGTGGCTTGCGTTGAAAGACGACGCGCACCGGCTGTAGCCGGTGCGGGCGCCGGCTACTCGACGACGAGCTCGCCTTTCATGATCGGATGGAACGTGCACTCGTACGCGAAGCGGCCCTTCTTCTTCGCGACGTAGCGCCATTTCGCGCCCGCGGCGATGCTGCCCGAATCGAAGCCGCCGCCCTTCGACGTTGCCGTGTGCGGCACCGGGTCGTCGTTCTGCCATTCGACGGTGTCGCCGATTTTCACCGTGATGAGAGCCGGCTTGTACGCGAAGCTGTCGATCTTGACGACGTGCGGCGCTGCCGGGGCCGTCGCAGCGAGCGCCGAGGAGATGAAAACAGGGTCGGAGCCCGTGAAGACGGGACCCGACCCAAGCAGCGCCACCGCCAGCAGCGGAGCGATGCGCTGGCCCACCCTCAGTCGCGAAGGGCCGCCCCGAGCGACTGATCCACCCCCCGGGGGGCAGCGAGCGGAGCGAGCGTGGGGGGACGTCAGTCGCGAAGGGCCGCCCCGAGCGACTGATCCACCCC
>DASTGT010000057.1:0-55922 GCA_035718935.1 Casimicrobiaceae bacterium | reverse complement strand
TACGACGGCCGGCACGAGGGCTCGCAATTCACGATCCGGGTCGACATCGACGTGAGCGACCGCAAGATCAGGTTCGACTACTCGCGCACCGATGGTGAGACCAACGGCTTCGTCAACGGCACGTTCACCTCGAGCGCGTCGGCGACGATCCTGACCCTGCTGCAGATGATCAACCCGGACATCCCGCACAACGAGGGGATGGTCGAGCCGATCGAGATCGTGATCCCCGAGGGCACGATCCTGAATGCGTCGTATCCGAAGGCGACGACGTTCGGCAACCACCTCTGCCCGCCGAATGCCGACGCGATCCAGCGCGCGCTGGCGCCCGCCCTGCCCGACCGCGTGACCGCCGGCTGGAACAACCTCCTCTGCTCGCTCACGACCGGCATCGACGCCGAGAAGAATGACAAGTACGTCGACATCGGCTTCATGGGCCTCAAGGGCGGCTCGGGTGCGATGCGCGGCACCGACGGTTACGACCACATCGGCATGATCGACGCGTCGGGCGGCCTGCTCGATCAGGATTACGAGATGTTCGAGCAGCAGACGCCGCACCTTCTGCTGCGGCACGAGTACGTCACCGACTCCGCGGGGTCGGGTGCATGGCGCGGCGGGCTCGGCGTCGAAACGATGTTCCGCATCGGCTCCGACGACACGCAGCTCGTGACGTTCGGCGACGGCGACTTCGAGCCCGCGTTCGGACTTTTCGGCGGCGGCGACGGGACGCTCAACTTCATCCGCCTCACCTACCCCGACGGGCGCGAGGTCGTGCCGAAGAACAAGGACCTCATCACCGGTGTGCCGAAGGGCACCGTGTATCACCAGCAGGCCGGAGGAGGCGGCGGCTACGGCGATCCGCGCGAGCGCGATCGCGCGCAGTTGCGCGACGAGGTCCGCGACGGCGTCGTGTCCGCGCACGCCGCGCGCGCGCTCTACGGCCTCGCCGATTAGCTCGATGGACTTCGAACTTTCCGACGATCAGCGCCAGATCCGCGACACCTTCGCGCGCTTCGTCGATGCCGAGGTCGCGCCGCAGGCGGCGGAGATCGACGCGTCGCACGCCTACCCGCACGCGCTGATGCGCAAGCTCGGCGACCTCGGTTTCTTCGCGATGCGCTACCCCGAGGACGTCGGCGGCCTCGGCGCGGACCTGTCGACGTTCTGCATCGCGCTCGAGGAGATCGCGCGCGGGTCGATGTCGCTCGCCGGTTGCGCGGCGATGCAGGCACTGATGGGCACGAAATTCCTGCAGATGCTCGGCGACCCCGACATCGTCGAGCGACTGTTCGTGCCGGCGCTTGCGATGCAGAAGATCGGCGCGATCTGCATGACCGAGCCCGATGCAGGGTCCGATCTGGGCGCGATCGCGACGACCGCGCGCAAAGCCGACGGCGGCTACGTGCTCGACGGGCGCAAGACCTGGGTCACGGCGGCGCCGGTCGCCGACTTCTTTACGATATTCGCGCGCGCCGGCGAGGCGCGCAAGCTCACGATCTTCCTCGTCGAGCGCGGCACGCGCGGGCTCGTCGTCGGACGCGCGATCGAGAAGATGGGCGTGTGGGCGCTGCCCACCTCGGAGTTGGCGCTCGACGGTTGCTTCGTGCCCGACTCGCACCGTCTGAGCAAGATCGAAGGCGACGGCGAGGAGCACCTGCGCAAGACGCTCGCCGAGATCCGCATCATCACCGGCGCGATGGCGCTCGGCACCGCGCGCGCTGCGCTCGACGACGCGGTGAAGTACGCGGCGGAACGCAAGCAGTTCGGCAAGCCGATCGGACACTTCCAGGCGACGCAGATGAAGCTTGCCGACATGGCGAGCGACCTCGCCGCGGCGTCGCTGCTGGTCCGCCACGCGGCGTGGTGCAAGGACGCCGGCAAGCCGCATCATCGCGAAGCCGCGATGGCGAAGCTATTCGCGACCGAAGCGGCCGCCCGCATCTGCGACCAGGCGGCGCGCATCTTCGCGTCGTATGGCTACGCGATGGAATTTCCGGTCCAGCGGCACCTGCGCGACATTCGCTTCACGCTGATCGGCGGCGGCACCAGCGAAATCCTCAAGCTCGTCGTCGCGAAGGAGTTGATCGCATGAGCGCGGCGCGCGAGGCGAAGCCGAGCGAAGGCCCGAAGGGCCCGTCGACGCGCGATTGCGGGGAGTCCGACACGCGGACCCACGTCTGGTTGGGGCCGCACAAGGAGGGCGAGGCATGAATCCAGCAAAGGGCGAGCGCCCGATCCGCGTCGTGCTCGCGAAGCCCGGCCTCGACGGCCACGACGTCGGTGCCAAGGTCGTCGCGCGTGCGCTGATCGACGCCGGCATGGAAGTGATCTACACCGGATTGCGGCAGCCGCCCGAGGCGATCGCTCGGATCGCGCAGGACGAGGACGCCGACGTCATCGCGCTCTCCAGCCTCGCCGGATCGCACCTCGCGTATTGCCGAAGGCTCGTCCCGCTCCTGCACGACGCGGGTCTCGACGACAAGCTCTGGATCATCGGCGGCAACCTGCCGCGGCAGGATCACGAAACGCTGCGCGAGCTCGGCTTCGACGGCGTGTTCGCGACCGGCTCGCGGCTTCCCGACATCGTCGGGTTCATCGAAAGGAACGCGCCGTGAACGATCGGCTGCATGCAGGCGCCACGCCGGTGATCAACGAGTCGGGCATCGCGATCGAGCCGCTCTACACGCAGTCCGACCTCGACGCGAGCGGCGGCATCGGCATGCTGGGCGTTCCCGGCGAATTCCCGTTCACGCGCGGCATCCATCCGCTGATGTACCGCAAGCAGCCGTGGACGATGCGCCAGTACACGGGATTCGGTAACGCGGCCGACACCAACGCGCGCTTCAGGTACCTGATCGCCAACGGCCAGACGGGGTTGAACGTCGCGTTCGACCTGCCGACGCAGTGCGGCCTCGACTCCGACGATCCGCTGGCGACGGGCGAAGTCGGCCGCGTCGGCATGGCGGTCGACACGCTGCGCGACTTCGAGGTCGCGTTCGACGGCATCGACCTCGACCGCATCACGGTGTCGCTGACGATCAACGGCGCGGCGGCAATCCTGATCGCGATGTACCTCGCGATGGCCGAGCGCCGCGGCTTCGACGTTGCGAAGCTCCGCGGCACCGCGCAGAACGACATCCTGAAGGAGTTCGTCGGCCGCGGCACGTGGATCTTCCCGGTCGAGCCATCGCTGCGCCTCGTGGGCGACACGATCGAGTACTGTGCGACGCACGCGCCGAAGTACAGCCCCGTCTCGGTGTGCGGCTATCACATTCGCGAATCCGGCGCGAACCCGGTGCAGGAGATGGCGTACGCGTTCTGCATCGCCTGCGCGTACGCCGACGAAGTGCTGCGCCGCGGCCTGCCGATCGACGAGTTCGCAGGACGCCTTTCGTTCAACTTCAACATCTTCGGCAACCTGTTCGAGCAGGTCGCGAAGTTTCGCGCCGGGCGCGGCCTGTGGGCGAAGATCGTCCGCGAGCGCTACGGTGCGCAGAAGCCGGGCTCGATGTGGATGCGGATGATCGCCGGCGGCGGCGGCAGCGGCCTCACGCTCGAGCAGCCCGAGCTCAACATCGTCCGCGGCGCGTACTATGCGCTGATCAGCGCGCTTTCCGGTGCGCAGACGATGGCGCTCTGCTGCTACGACGAGGCCTACACGATCCCGAGCGAGAAGGCGCAACGCATATCGCTTCGCACGATGCAGCTGCTGATCGAGGAGATGGGCCTGTGCGACACCGTCGACCCGCTCGGCGGCTCGTACTACGTCGAAACGCTGACCAACCGGATGCGCGACGAGATGGTGCGCGAGATGGCGGAGGTCGACGCGCACGGCGGCATCGTCGCGCTGATCGCGGACGGCACGATCCAGGCGCGCGTCTCCGCGCAGGCCTATCGCCATCAGCGCGACGTCGAGGCCGGCCTCTTCCGCAAGGTGGGCGTCAATTGTTATCGGGTCGACGAGGAAGAGCCCGAGGTGGCGCTGCATCCGTACGATGAGGGCGACGCGTCGGCACAGGTCGCGCGCCTCGCCGACGTTCGTCGCACGCGCGACGCGATGGCCGTCGCCCGGGCGCTCGATGCCGTGTGCCGAAGCGCGGCGGCCGGCGAGAACACGATGCCGGCGATCGTCGATGCGGTGAAGGCCTATGCGAGCGTCGGCGAGATCACGGCGGCGTTGAAGAGCGTTTTCGGCGCGTACCGCGAGCCGGTGCGCTTCTAGGGGAACGAACGATGGCCATCGAGGAATACCGCGCGCCGGCGTCGCTCGCCGACGCGCTCACGTGCCTGGGCGGCGGCGATTACACCGTGCTCGCAGGCGGCACCGACCTGATGCCCCAGGCGCACGCGGGTCGCGTCAAGTTCGGCCGCGGCCTGCTCAACATCACGCGCATCGACACGCTGCACGCGATCGAGCGCGTCGGCGGCACCGTCCGCATCGGCGCGCTGGTGACGATGACCGAGCTGATGAACGATCCGCTCGTCCGCGAGCACTTTCCGGCGCTCGTCGAGGCGTGCGACCATTTCGCCAGTGATCAGCTGCGCAATGCAGCGACGCTCGGCGGCAACGTCTGCAACGCATCGCCTGCCGGCGACACGCTCGTGCCCCTGCTGGTGCAGGACGCGGTCGCGGAGCTCGCCTCGAAGCCCGACGGCCGAATCGAGACGCGCGACGTGCCGCTCGCCGAATTCTTCCTGGGGCCGGGCAAGACGATGCGCGCGCCGCACGAGCTCCTGTGCGCGCTGCGCCTGCCGCTGCCCGCGCCCGGCTTCGCCGCGCGCTTCTGCAAGTTCGGCACGCGTCCCGCGCTCGACATTTCCGCCGTCGCGATCGGTGTCGGCGGTGTGCGCCGTGGCGGTGCACTGATCCACGCGCGCGTGGCGTACGGTGCGGTGGCGCCGATGCCGATGCGCGCCTACCGCACGGAACAGGCGCTCGAAGGCAGCATGCTCGGCGCGGACACGAGCGCGCGCGTCGCCGGTGTCGCCCGTGACGAGGTGCGGCCGATCGACGACGTACGCGCCTCGGCGTGGTACCGCCGCGAGCTCGTCTACAACCTGACGCGAAGGATGCTCGACGATGTCGCTCAAGCATGAAATCTCACTCGTCCTGAACGGCGTGCGCACCCGCGCCAGCGTGCCGGTCGAACAAACCGCGCTTGCGATGCTGCGAGAAACGTTCGGGCTCACGGGTACCAAGTACGCGTGCGGCGAAGGCGAATGCGGCGCGTGCACGATCATCGTCGACGGCGTATCGCGCTGCGCGTGCCTGATGTTCGCCGTCGACTGCGACGGGCGGACGCTGACGACGATCGAAGGCCTTGCCGCCGACCCGCGCGGCGAGCGCATCGAGCACGCGTTCGTCGAGTGCGGCGCGGTGCAGTGCGGCTTCTGCACGCCGGGCATGGTCGTGCAGGCCAAGCACTGGCTCGACACGCACCCGAAGCCCAGCCGTGCCTCGATCGAGCGCGGCCTCGAGGGCAATCTCTGCCGGTGCACCGGCTACGTGAAGATCGTCGACGCCATCGAGAAAGCGGCCGGCGAACCGGAGCGCGCGCGATGAAGGTCCTCGAACGCGAGACGCTGATCGGCAAGCGCATCACCAAGCTCGACGCGCCGGAGAAGGCGAGCGGCGCGACGCGCTACGTGCACGATCTCGACGTGCCGGGGCAGTTGCACGCGAAGATCCTGCGCTCGAGCCGCGTGCACGCGCGCATCCGGCGCATCGACACGAGCCGGGCGAAGGCGCTGCCCGGCGTGCATGCGGTCATCACCGCGGCGGACGTGCCGTATCAGCGGCCGCTCGGCGTCGGCAAGGACCAGCTGCCGCTCAAGGGCGACAAAGTGCGCAGCCTCCGCGACGAGATCGCCGCCGTCGCCGCGGAGACGGAGGAGATCGCGGAAGCGGCGCTCGCGTTGATCGACGTCGACTACGAGGATTTGCCGACGTTGTCCGACCCGCGCGACGCGCTGCTTCCAGGCGCGCCGATCATCCACGACGAGAAGGTCTCGCCGCCCGCGCCGCACGACGCGCTCAAGGCCGGCGCACCGTCCGACGCCGAGGCGCATCGCCACAACGTCGCGATGACGTTCGACTACGCGCAGGGCGACGTTGCCGTCGGCGAAGCCGAATCCGACGTGATCGTCGAAGGCGCTTTCAAGCTGCACTACGTCACCCACTGCTGCATGGGCGTGTCCGGCGTCATCGCCGAGTTCGACCCGTCGGGCAACCTCACGCTGCACTCGAACACGCAGGTGCCGTTTCTGCACAAGCGCGAGTTCGCCGAGATCCTCGGGATGGATCCGGGACGCATCCGCATCATCCAGCCCCCGATCGGCGGCGGCTTCGGCAGCAAGCTCGACATCTATCCGTTCGAGCCGATCTGCGTGTTCCTCGCGAAGGCGACGCGCCGGCCGGTGAAACTCGTATTCACCCGCGAGGAGGAATTTCTCGCATCGCCCACGCGCCAGCCGGTTCTGCTGCGGCTGCGCAGCGGCGCGAAGCGCGACGGGACGCTCACGTTCCGCGAATGCGAGACGCTGCACGACAACGGCGCGTACACGTCATGGGGCGCGACGACGCCGTTCGTGATGATGCAGACGATCAGCTCGCTCTATCGCGTGCCGCACTGCAAGTACCACACGACCGCCGTCTACACGAACAATCCGTACGCCGGCTCGTTTCGCGGCTACGGCAACCTGCAGGCGACGTTCGCCGTCGAGCAGCAGATGGACGAGCTCGCCGCGAGGCTCGGCCTCGACCCGCTCGCCATCCGCATGAAGAACGCGCAGGAGCCCGGGGAAACGACGCCGCAGGGCATGCATTTCAAGACCTGCGGCCTGAAGCAATGCCTGAGCACCGCGGCCGAGGCATCGGACTTCCTCGCGAAGCATTCCGTTGCGCGTGAAGCGCAGGGGCAGCCGGGCCGCTACAAGCGCGGCGTCGGCATGGCGTCGATGCTGCACGTCGGAGGTGGCGCGAAGATCTATCCGTCCGACGGGTGCGGCACCATCCTGAAGATCGACGATTTCGCGCACGTCACGCTGCTCACCGGAGCGTCCGAGATCGGCCAGGGCTCGGAGACCGTGCTCGCGCAGCTCGTCTGCGAGGAGCTCGGCGTGCCGCTCGACGCCGTCACCGTCGTCAACAACGACACCGACATCACGCCGTGGGACGTCGGCGTGCACGCGAGCCGCACGACGTTCATCGGCGGCAACTCGGCGATCGGCGCGGCGCGCAAGGCGAAGGCGAAGATCCTCGCCGCAGCGGCGAAGGTGACGCAGTTGCCCGAAGACGAGCTGGAACTGCGCGCCGGCCACATCGTGAAATCCGCCAGCGGCGAGGCGCTGATGAACCTCGCGAAGCTGCTGCGCTCGCTGCATTTCTCCGACAAGGCCGAGCTCGTGATGACGACGCACTACTACGAGCCGCCATCGAAGCACCAGGACAAGGCGTTCAAGGGCGACGTATCGGCCGCGTATGCGTGGGCGACGCAAGTGGCGGAAGTGGAAGTCGACACGGAGACCGGCATCGTGCGGCTTCTGAAGGTGACGGGCGCGCACGACGTCGGCCGCGTGCTCAATCGCCTCGGCATCGAGGGCCAGATCGAGGGCGGCATCGTCATGGGACAGGGCTACGCGATGACCGAGGAGCTGATCGTCGCCGACGGCGTGGTCAGGAATCCGGCGTTTCGCGACTACAAGCTCGTCACCGCCCCCGAGATTCCCGAGATGGACGTGCACTTCATCGAGACGATGGACGGCGAAGGGCCGCAGGGCGCGAAAGGCGTAGGCGAAGCGCCCGCGATCTGCGTCGCCGCCGCCACCGCGAACGCGATCGCGAACGCCACGGGGGTGCGCATTCGCGAATTGCCGTTCACCCCGGAGAAGGTGTACCGCGCGCTGTACGCCGCGCGACACGTCGAGGCGCCCGATTCGTCGAAGCCAGGCTCCAGGGACGTCCGCACCCTCGAGGCATGACAAAACGCCGTACCATCGTGTCGCTCGAGCAGGCGCTGTCCCTGCCCTACGCGACGCTGCGCTTCGTGCAGCTCGGCTGGCGCGTGATCCGCGTCGAGTCGACGCCGGCGGGCGACGCGCTGCCCGGCGACCCGAACCGCTACATCGGCCGCAACGCCGTCGACGCCGACCGCTGCACGTACTTCGTCGCGCCGAACGTCGGCAAGGAGGCGATCGCGCTGAACCTCAAGGACGCGCGCGGCCGCGAGGCGTTGCAACGCATCTTGCGCGAGCTCGACGTCGACGTCTTCTGCTGCAACGTGCTGCCGTCGCGTTACGCCGCGCTCGGCGTCGACCATGAGACGCTCGCAGCGGCCAAGCCCGACCTGATCTGGGCCGGGATCTCCGCGCTCGGCCCCGACTACCCTCACGTGCCCGGCTACGACCCGGTGATGCAGGCGATGGCCGGCCTGATGGAATTGACCGGCGATCCGGAGGGACCGCCGACGGTCGCCGGCACACCGATCGTCGACCTGAAGGCAGGCGACGAGGTGTACGCCAACGTGATTCTCGCGCTGCTCGAGCGCGCCGAGACCGGTCGCGGACGTCGCATCGACGTCTCGATGCTGCAGGCGGCCGCCTCGTGGCTCATCACGACGCTGCCGCTCGTGGACTTCGACTGCGAACCCTCGGAGATCACGCGTGCTGGGAACGAGCACCGCAAGTTCATCCCGACGAACGTTTACCCGACCCGCGATGGCTTCGTGTATCTCGCCGTCGGCTCCGACGCGCAATGGAAGCGACTGACCGACACGCCGATGTTCGCGCCGCTTGCGCGGCCGGGCCGCGTGACCAACGAAGGCCGGCGCGAGGACCGGGTGCAGCTGAAAGCCGACGTCGCGGCGATCACGCGCTCGCACGACACGCGCGAGGTCGCCGATTCGCTTTCGGCCGCGACCATTCCCTGGGCGTCGATCAACGACATCCGTCAGGTGCGCGAGCTCGCGGCCCTCGCCGATCGCTTCACGCGCACCCGCACGCCGCACGGGCGCTCGATCACGATGCAGCCGGCAGCGGTCGACCTGCCCGGCATGGCCAAGGACTTCGGCTTTCCGCCGCGCTACGGCGAGCACACGCGCGCCGTGCTCGCGGAAGCCGGTTATTCGACAGACGACATCTCGACGCTCGCGGGCGCGGGCGTCATCGCTGGTCCCTGAGCTGGAGGGAGATTCGCAATGAAGCAACGGACATGGGCATGCATCGCGGCAGCGCTCGCGCTTGCGTGGAGCACCGCATACGCACAAGTGAAGATCGGCGTGATCGCATCGACCACGGGGCCCACCGCGGTCGTCGGCATTCCGCAGAAGAACACGGTGGCGCTGCTGCCGAAGAAGATCGGCGACTACACCGTCGAGTACATCGTGCTCGACGACGCGAGCGACCCGACGCAGACGGTGATCGACGCCAAGAAGCTCCTCGGCGAGAACATCGACGCGCTGATCGGGCCCTCCGGCTCGCCGAACGCCGTCGGCATCATCGGGTTCATGGCGGAGTCCGGCACGCCGATGCTCGCTCCCGTCGGAACGACCGCGGTCGTGCTGCCGATGGACGACAAGAAGCGGTGGGTGTTCAAGACGACGCAGAACGATGCACTGATCTCGGACGCGCTCGTCGCCCACATGGTGAAGAACGGCGTGAAGACGGTCGGCTTCATCGGCTTCAACGACCCGTACGGCGACAACTGGTACAGCGTGTTCAGGGCGCAGGCCGAGAAGGCGGGCATGAAGCTCGTCGCCGCCGAGCGCTACACGCGCTCCGACGCGTCGGTCACCGGGCAGGTGGCGAAGCTGATGGCGGCGAAGCCCGATGCCGTGCTCGTCGGCGCCGCCGGTGGTCCGACGGTACTGCCCGAAACGACGCTGGTCGACGCCGGCTACAAGGGCCGAATCTACCAGACGCACGGCGCTGCGGCGCCCGACTTCCTGCGCCTCGGCGGCGCGAAGGTCGACGGCACGATCCTCGCGGCGAGCCTGATGCTGGTGCTGCCCGAAATTCCGGACAGCGTGCCGTCGAAGAAGGTCGCGCAGGAATACATCGCGGCGTACGAGAAGGTCTACGGGAACAAGCCGGCGACGTTCGGCGCGAACGTCTACGACGCGGGCCTGCTACTCACGCGCGCGATTCCGGAAGCGGCGAAGAAGGCAAAACCGGGCACGACGGAATTCCGCGCGGCGCTGCGCGACGCGCTCGAAACGACGCACGAGCTCGTCGGCACGCAGGGCGTGTACAACATGACGCCGGCCGATCACTCCGGCTTCGACGAGCGCGGCCGCGTACTGATCGGCGTGAAGGACGGAAATTGGCGGCTGCTGAAGTAGCGGCCGCGTCGACCGGCGCGCGCTCCCGAATCTTTCAGGAGCCGCGCCGCGTCAACTGCCCGTTCGTGCCATCCTCGAACCGTTCGCCGGCTTCGACCGGACTGTAGAACGACGGCGGATAGAGCGCGCGAAAGTCGGCGGTGACCCGGTCGAACGGAAAGTCCGACCACACGCCGCTGTCCTTGACGTACTCCATGTGGCGCCGGTCGCGCGCGTCGTATTCCTGGAATACGGCGTCGCGGCTCCCGTCGAACTCGGTGGGGCGCACGTGAAAGCGCTGGCAGAGCTCGATGTTGAACGCGGGCGCCGCCTTGACCCACTTGCCGTCGAGGTGCAACACCGCGTAGCCGTGGTGGATGAAGAGCGTCTGTCCGCCCATGCGCGCCTTGAGCTTCGCAGTCGTCAAGTGGTTGACGACGTCGGAAAGGCCGATCGCCGCCGGAATGCCGCTCGCGCGTGCCGCCGCCGCGAGCAAAATCGCCTTCGGCAGGCAATAGGCGCGGCCGGCGGCCAGCACGGCGCTTGCCACGTATTGCTCGGGCTCGAGACGCACCGCGAACGGGTCGTAACGAATCCGGTCGCGCACGGCGTAAAAGAGCTTCACCGCGCGCTCGACCGGGCCGTTGGCGGCTTGCGTGACGCTTCGTGCGAATTCCTGCACCGCGGGATGATCGCAGTCGAGGAACGACGTCGGCGCCAGGTAGTCGGCGCCGGGCGTCGGCTTGTCCGGTGCGATGGTATGGATCATCGTGGTTTCCCATGTACCGCTTCGCCGATCGAGCCGCGTTGACCGACATCAAGTACGAACACCCGCAACGACGGCCCCGTGCGCGAGTGGCGCGAGCAATGACGTGCGTCAAGGAGGCCTCGCCTCCGTTTTGGTACATCGAAATCCGAAACCAGGGAGTTCACCGATGCAACCAGGCGTCGCCCCATTGCCGCATCTGTTCCAGCCCGGCCGCTTCGGCCGCTTCGAAGTGAGGAACCGCATCAAGTACGGCGCCTGCTGCGTGTCCAATTACAACACGCGCGACGGCTTCATCACCGAGCGCGAGATCGCGCGCATGCGCGTGATCGCGCGTACCGGGTGCGGGATCATCACGAACCAGGGCGCCTATCCCGATCCGCTCGGTGAAGGCAAGGCGTATTTCCGCCAGATCGCGATTTTCGACGACAAGTTCCTGCCGCAGTTCGAGCGCATCGCCGAGGACATCAAGTCGCAGGGCGCGATGCCGATCCAGCAGATCCTGCACGCCGGGCGCTACGGCGGGATCGATCTCGGCTACTGCATGCAGCCGTCCGACGTGCCGCAGACGCTGCCGCATTTCCGGCCACCGAAGGTGATGACCAAGGACGAGATTCGCGACTGCATCGCCCAGCACGCCGACGCGGCGCGCCGCTCGATCCGTGCCGGCTTCGCCGGCACCGAGGTCACGAGCTTCATGGGGTACCTGCTCGCGAATTTCAACTCCCGCTTCACCAACCAACGCACCGACGCGTACGGCGGCTCGATCGAGAATCGCGGCCGCTTCATGCGGGAATTGATCGACGGCATCAAGCAGGCGACGCCCGACCATCCGCTCGTCGTGCGCCTGAACGGCGCCGAGCTGATGGATCGCTGGGGCGGCAACAGCGAGGACGAGTGCTTCGAGCTCATGCAGCAGGCCGTGGACACCGGCGTCGACATGATCAGCGTCACCGTCGGCTGGCAGGAAGCGCCCGAATCGTCGATCGGCCGCGACATTCCGCCCGGTTACTGGAACTACCTGTCCGAACGCGCGAAGAAGGCGTTCCCGAACACGCTGATCACGTTCGGCAACCGTCTCCCCGACCCGCGCATGGCCAACGACTGCGTCCGCGACGGCGTCTTCGACTACTGGGAAGTGTGCCGTCCGCTGCTCGCCGATCCGGAATTGATCCACAAGGCGGCCGAGGACCGGCTCGACGAGGTGCGCCGTTGCATCGGCTCGCTCAATTGCCTGTCGCGGCTGTTCCGCGACCTGCCCTACACGTGCACGATGAATCCGGCGCTCGGGCACGAGGTCGAGCCGGAATACCAGGTGACGAAGGCCGCGGTGAAGAAGAGGATCATGGTGATCGGCGCGGGGCCCGCCGGGATGGAGTGCGCGATCACGGCGGCGAAGCGCGGCCACGACGTCACCGTCTACGACAAGGCCGCTCGCATCGGCGGCAATCTGCATGCGTACGCGATGAACGATCTCGCGCGGCCCGACGACCTGCTGTCGGTGATCTCGCACTACGAGGTGGTGAGCAGAAAGCTCGGCCTCGACGTGCGGCTCGATACCGAGGTGCACGCGAAGTTCATGCGCAGCGTGCTCCATCAATACGACGTCTGCGTCGTCGCCGCGGGAGCGCACGTCGATCGCGCACGCTACGCGCACATCGACGGTCACGCGCGCATGGTCGACGCGCTGGCGGTCGCACACGGTCGCGCGAACGTCGGCACCCGGGTCGTCGTGATCGGCGGAGGCAAGATCGGCCTCACGCTCGCCGAGTCGCTGCGCAAGCACCGCAATGCCGACGTGACGGTGGTCGAATCGCAGAAGCGCATTGCGGGCGACGTCAAGCCGTCGTTCAAGTGGCGGCACGCGGCGTGGGTCGACGAGCTCGGCATCACCTGCCTCACGTCGAGCACGCTCGTCGCGGTCGACACCGAAGGCGTGACCGTGCGGGATGGGAAGGGACAGGCGATCCGCGTGCCCGCGGACACGGTGATCCAGGCCGACGGCATCGCGCCTGCGCACGCCCTCTTGCACGAGTTCGAATGGATGGTCGACGAACTGCACGGCATCGGCGACGCAATGATTCCGCGCGGGCTCGAACAGGCGATCCAGGACGGATTCCGCCTCGGCGTGCGCCTGTGATGCACGTAACATCCGACACGGCGAAAGCGGCGCCGAACGTGCCAACGTCGCCGTCGCTGCCCTCGTGCGATGCATGGCGTACGGCCGCCGCCCGTCATCGCGACCGCTTCGCGCCGCTCGCACGTGGCGCGCGCGTCGGCCTGTTGGCACGGACCGCCCCGATACGCATGCTGGTGTGGGAAGCCGGCCCCGGCGGCGTCGACGCGCGGCTCGAATCGTTTGCGGGCTACGGCGCCTGCAACGCGGACATCGTATTGGCGGCGGGCGACGCCGCCCTGCGTGAAATCCGCTCAACGGAGCACGCGCGCATCTTCGACGTCCTGCGTGCGCGCATTCGCGATGGCGACATCGTCTGCTATTGGCTCAAGCGCCGCTGCGTGCTCGAGTACCGCGGCTTCGATGAATTGCTCGACGCACTCGGCTTCGCGTTCATGGGCGCGTGCCGATGATCTTCAGGAATCCGGCCGGCGCCCCCGAGCTCGGCTGTGACGAGTGCGGGTGCCGCTGGTTCGATCGCAGGACGGGCGCGTGCTACGAGTGCGGCACGCCGGTTCCCGCCGAAGCGCACGCCGCGTTTCTGCGCGAGCTCGAAAGCTTCGCCGCACGACGCGGCGAAGCGAACGGGCTCGCCGAGAGGGGCGGCAAGCGCCGGTAGCTAGGGCCTGTCGGGCACGACCGCCGTCGCTTCGATCTCGACGCGCGCGCCTTCCTCGACGAGTCCTGCGACCTGCACGGCGGTCATCGCCGGAAAGTGCCGGCCGATGATCTCGCGGTACGCCTTGCCGAGCTCGCGCAGGCTCGCGTTGTATTCGTCCTTGTCGACGACGTACCAGGTCATGCGCACGATGTGCTCGGGGCGCGCACCCGCTTCGGCGAGAATCGCGACGATGTTCGACAGCGCGCGGCTCGCCTGCGCGACGAAGCCGCCCGGCTCGATCCGCTGTTGCGGGTCCCAGCCGACCTGGCCCGCGACGAACACGATCGTCCCGCGTGCCGCGACGCCGTTCGAATAGCCCTTCGCTGACGCCCATCCGGGTGGTTGCAGCATTTTCATCGCTCTCTCCCTTCAAATGTCGCGCAGCCGAAAGCGCTGCAGCTTGCCGGTCTCGGTGCGCGGGAGCGCCGTCAGGTAACGCACCGACCGCGGATACTTGTACGGCGCGATCGTTTGCTTGACGAACGCCTGCAGTTCGCTCGTCATGGCGGCATCGCCTTCGTGCCCGGGCTTCAGCACGACGAACGCGGTGACGACCTGTCCGCGCTCCGCGTCGTCGATGCCGACGACGCCGCACTCGGCGACCGCGGGATGCATCAGCAGCACGTCTTCGACCTCGGGCCCCGCGATGTTGTAGCCGGCGCTGACGATCATGTCGTCGCTTCGTGCCTGATAAACGAAATACCCGTCGTCGTCGACGAGATAAGCGTCGCCCGTGTAGTTCCAGCCGTTCTTGACGTAATTGACTTGACGGGGATCGGCGAGGTAGCGGCACCCCGTAGGACCCTTGACCGCGAGTTGGCCGACGCGCCGAGGCGGCAGCGGCTGGCCGACGGCGTCCATCACGCACGCGCGATAGCCCGGCACGGGCTTTCCGGTGGCGCCCGGCTTCGCGGTCGCCTCGTCGTGCGAGATGAAGATGTGGAACATCTCGGTCGACCCGATCCCGTCGATGATCTCGATGCCCGTCGCGTCCTTCCACAGCTTGCGCGTCGCGGCGGGCAGCGCTTCGCCGGCGGAGACGCACTTGCGAAGCGACGCCGGCCGGTTCTGCGCCGCGAGCGGCGCGAGCGCGCGATACATCGTCGGCGCGGTGAAAAGCACGCTCGCCCGGTGCGCCGCCACGATGCCGAGCAACTCCTCGGGCGTCGCACGCTCGACGAGCAGCGTCGCCGCGCCGATGCGCAGGGGGAACAGCAGCAGGCCGCCGAGGCCGAAGGTGAACGCGAGCGGCGGCGTTCCGGTGAAGACGTCGTCGGGACTGGCGCGAAGCACCGCGCGCGGCCAGCAATCGCACGCGGCGACGATGTCGCGGTGAAAGTGCATCGTGCCCTTCGGCCGTCCGGTGGTGCCCGACGTGAAGGCGATCAGCGCGGTGTCGTCGGCCGCGGTGGCCACGTCGGCGAACGTTGCGGGCTTCCGCGCCGCGCGCGCCTCGACACCGTCGGCGTCGGCCGTCTGAAACCACGCGACGCTGTGAAGCGATGAACAAGCGTCGCGCGCGCGATGCAGCTCGTCGGCGAGCCGCGCGTCGCAAAGCGCATGCGAGACTTCCGCCTTGCGCACGATGTCGGTGAGCTCCTTCGCACGCAGCAACGGCATCGTGCCGACCGCGATCGCGCCCGCCTTCATCACCGCGAACCAGCACGCGGCCATCCAGGGCGAATTCGGACCGCGCAGCAGCACGCGGTTGCCGGGGACGACGCGCAGATCGTCGACGAGCACGTGCGCGATGCGATTCGCGTGCGCGAGCAGATCGGCGTACGTCCATTCGACACCTCCCGGCGTGACGATCGCGCGGCGATTGCCCCAACCGCGCACGAGCCCGCCGTCGAGGAGCTCGGTCGCGCAGTTCATCCGTGCCGGATAGCGCAGTTCGGGCAGATCGAACACGAACTCGGGCCACTGCTCGCGCGGTGGAAGGTTGTCGCGCGCGAACGTGTCGACGTGTGCGGTGTACGTCATTCCGCTCCTCCCCTCGACGATGCGATCGCGGAAACCGGCGCATCGCGCGCAACGGCCCGCCCGACGGCGCCCTTCAGCGTGCCAAGCAGCCGGTACAGCGCGTCGCGGTCGTGTTGCGACAATCCGCCGACCAGCTCGACGATCCAGCGCTCGTGCTCCGCCGCCATCGCGTCGAACTGGCGCCTGCCCTTCGGCGTCAGGCGCACCACGCACACACGGCGGTCCGACGACGAGATGCGCCGAACGACGAGACCTTCCTCGACGAGCTGGTCGGTGATCCCCGTCACGTTGCCGCCCGTCACCATCAGCCGCCGCGACAACTCGCTCATCCGCATCCCGGTCCGCGTGCGTTCGAGCTGCGCCAGGAGGTCGAAGCGCGCGAGCGTGGTGCCGAAGCGCCCGCGCAATCGCTCGCGCACCTCGCGCTCGATCATCGTCTTGCAGGTGAAAAGACGAAGCCACAGCCGCAGTGCGCCGTGGTCGGATTCGCTCGCGCGCGTTTCGGCATCGACCGCCACATTCACCGGGCCACCTCGCCGCCGGAAATCGAGATCGCCTGCCCGGTGATCGACTGCGACGCCGGCAAGCACAGCCAGCCGACGGCCTCGGCGACTTCCTCCGGCGACACGAGCCGCCGCTGCGGATTGCGCCGCTCGAGCATCGCGCGCGCCTCGGCGGGCGTACGCGAAGTCGCCTGCGCGAGACGGGCGATCGTCGCGTCGGTCATCGGCGTGTCGACGTAGCCGGGACAGACTGCATTGACCGTCAGCGTCGTCCTCGCGTATTCGAGCGCCAGCGCACGGGTGAGGCCCACCACGCCATGCTTGGCGGCGCAATACGCGACGACGTGCGGATAGCCGATCAATCCCGCCGTGCTCGCGATGTTGACGATGCGCCCGAACGGCGCGTTCGCCAGCATCGGCAGCGCCGCGCGTGCGCAGTGAAAGGCGCCGGTCAAATTGACACGCAGCATTTCGTCCCACACCGCGTCGGTGGTGTCGACGAGCTTCGCGCTCCGCGCCACGCCGGCGTTGTTCACGAGAATGTGCAACGGACGCTCGCGAAGTTTCGCGAATGCCGTTTCGACGTTCCGCGCGTCGCTCACGTCGCAGCCGATCGGTTCGCCGCCGCCGATCGCCTTCGCCGTGTCATCGAGTTTCGCGATGTCGCGGCCCATCAGCACGAGGTCGGCCCCAAGCGCGCGAAGCCTGTGGGCGATCGCGCGGCCGATGCCGCTGCCGGCGCCGGTGACGACGGCGCGCGTGCCGCGCAGCAGTCCTTCAGCCATTGGCTTCCGGGCGCTCGTTCGCCATCGCCGCAGCGCGCGCCAGGTTGCGCTCGAGTTGCGCCTTGCCCGACAGGTACTGCACCGGCCATTCGACGTCGCCATAGCCGAGCGCGGCCGCCGCGTGCAGCGTCCAGTACGGATCGGCGAGGTGCGGCCGCGCGAGCGCACAGAGATCCGCGCGTCCGGCCATCAGGATGCTGTTCACGTGGTCCGGCTCGTAGATGGCGCCGACCGCCATCGTGGCGATGCCGGCCTCGTTGCGAATGCGGTCGCTGAACGGCGTCTGATACATGCGGCCGTAGACCGGCTGCGCGTCGCGCGTCGTTTGTCCCGAGCTCACGTCGATCAGGTCGGCACCCGCCGCGGCGAACAGTCGCGCGATCTTCACGGCGTCGTCCGGCGTGTTGCCACCGGGCGCCCAATCGTGAGCGGAAATGCGCACCGACATCGGACGGTCCGCGGGCCACGCGTCGCGCATTGCGCGGAACACCTCGAGCGGGTAGCGGCAGCGGTTGGCGAGCGTTCCACCGTACGCGTCGGTGCGGCGGTTGCTCAGCGGGCAAATGAACGCCGACATCAGGTAGCCATGCGCACAATGCAGCTCGAGCCAGTCGAACCCGCTCTCGGCCCCACGTCGCGCGGCCGCGACGAACTGCTCGCGCACGCGCGCCATGTCGTCTTGCGTCATGGCGCGCGGAACCTGGTTGTCGGGGCCATAAGCGATCGCCGAGGGCGCGATCAGCGGCCAATTGCCGTGCGGGAGCGGCATGTCGGCATCCTGCCAGCCGAGCTGCGTCGATCCCTTGGGACCCGCATGCCCGAGCTGCAACGCGATGCGCGCGCTGGTGCGCGAATGAACGTAATCAACGATGCGCCGCCACGCGCGCGCCTGCGCCTCGTTCCACAGGCCGGCGCATCCGGGACTGATGCGAGCGTCCGGTGCAACGCACACCATTTCGGTGAACACCAAACCGGCACCTCCGTGCGCACGGCTGCCGATATGCACGAGGTAATAGTCGTCGGGCACGCCGTCGACGCACGAGTATTGCGCCATCGGCGAGACGACGACGCGATTCTTCAGCGTGACGCCGCGCAGCGCAAACGGCGTGAACATCGGCGGCGGTGGGCGGCCGCCCTCGAGCGCCGGCGCTGGCACGGAGGATCCGTGCGAAGCGAACCAGCCTTCGGCGCGCTCGACGAATCCCCGGTCGCGCAGACGCAGGTTCTCGTGCGAGATGCGCTGGCTGCGGGTGAGCAGGCTGTACGCGAACTGCATCGCGTCGAACGAGGTGTAGCGGTCGACGTGCTCGAACCACTCGGTCGAATTGCGTGCGGCATTGGTGAGCTTCAAGACCTCCAGGCTGCGCTCGCGCTCGTATTGCACGAGTGCCTCCCGCAGATCGGGCGTTCCGCGAAGCGCGCGGGACAGCGCGATCGCATCCTCGAGCGCGAGCTTGGTCCCCGAGCCCACCGAGAAATGCGCCGTGTGCGCAGCGTCGCCGATCAGCACGAGCGGTACCAGGCGCTCGCCGGCGTGCGTCCACGCCGACCACGTCTTGCACGTGATGCGCGGAAAGCGCAGCCAGTTCGCCGAGCCGCGCAGATGCGCGGCGTTGGTCATCAGCCGATGCCCGTCGAGGTAACGCGCGAACAGGCGCTCGCACCACGCGGTCGCCTCGTCCTGCGCCATGCCGTCGAGCCCCGATGCGCGCCAGACCGGCTCCGGCGTCTCGACGATGAACGTCGACGTGTCGTCGTCGTAGCGGTACGCGTGCGCCTGGAACCAGCCGTGCGGCGTTTCCTCGAAGGCGAACGTGAAGGCGTCGAAGCGCCGCCTGGTCCCGAACCAGACGTAGCGGCACTCGCGCAGATCGACCTCGGGCGCGAATTGCGCGGCATGGCGCGTACGAATGCGGCTGTTGGCGCCGTCGGAAGCCAACACGAGGTCGGCGCGAAAAGCGTCGGCGAGCGCGAGCTCGTCCTCGACGTCGGTTTCGAATACGAGCTCGACGCCTTCCGCCTCGCAGCGCCGTTGCAGGATGTTCAGCAGGCGCTTGCGGCCGATGCCGCAGAAGCCGTGGCCGCCGGACGTGATCGTGCGGCCCTTGAAATGGACGTCGATGTCGTCCCAGCGATTGAACGCGCCGGCGATCTCGGCGGCGCTCTCCGGATCGGCATCCGTCAGGTTGCCGAGCGTCTGGTCGGAAAAGACGACGCCCCACCCGAACGTGTCGTAGGGCCGATGGCGCTCGACGACGCGCACCGCGTGGCTCGGGCTCGCACGCTTGATCAAAAGCGCCGCGTACAGCCCGGCGGGCCCTCCACCGACACAGACCACGCGCATCACGTCCCCTCGCAGGCCGGCGGCGACGGTCCCCGCGGCCGAGGAATTAGTTTAGACCTGAAATATTCACTGTCAAGGGCGAAGCGGCGGTATTCTTCGGCCATGAGCGCGCTCGCCGAACTCGATACGCCCGCCGCGCTGGTCGACACCGCGCGAATGGATCGCAACATCGGGCGCATGCAGCGCCGGATGAACCACCTCGGCGTGGCGTTCCGTCCCCACGTGAAGACGAGCAAGTGCCCTGCCGTCGTGCGCCGGCAGCTCGCGGCGGGCGCGCGAGGGATCACGGTTTCGACGCTCAAGGAGGCGGATGCGTTCTTCGCCGAAGGCGTCACCGACATCCTGTACGCGGTCGGCGTCGCGCCCGGCAAGCTGTCGCACGCTCTCGCCTTGCGCCGCCACGGCTGCGATCTCAAGATCATCACCGACAACGTCGCGACGGCGCGCGCGATCGCCGCGTTCGGCGGCCAGCACCGCGAGGCCTTCGACGTTTGGATCGAGATCGACAGCGACGGTCATCGTTCCGGAATCGCACCCGAAGACCCCATGCTGCTCGACGTCGCACGCGCGCTGCATGATGGTGGCGTGCGTGTCGGCGGCGTCATGACGCATGCGGGGTCGAGCTACGAGCACGACGATCGCGCGACGCTCGTGGGGATTGCTGAACAGGAGCGCGCGGCGACCGTCCGCGCAGCGCAGCGCCTGCGCGATGCGGGTATCGCCTGCCCGCATGTCAGCGTCGGCTCGACGCCGACCGCGCTGTCGGCCGAACGACTCGACGGCGTGACCGAGGTCCGCGCCGGCGTGTATGTCTTCTTCGACCTCGTCATGCGCAACGTCGGCGTTTGCGGCATCGACGACATCGCGTTGAGCGTGCTGACTACGGTCATCGGCCACCAGGACGCGAAGGGCTGGGCGATCATCGACGCCGGCTGGATGGCGATGAGCCGCGACCGCGGTACGCAGGCGCAGCGAAACGACTTCGGTTACGGCCAGGTCTGCGCGGAGGATGGAACCGTTCTGGACGACTACGTCGTCAGCGGTGCCAACCAGGAACACGGGATCGTTTCGCGCGCGAACGGCACATCGACGGACATCACGCGTCGTTTTCCGATCGGCACGCGCCTGCGGATCCTGCCTAATCACGCCTGTGCAACCGGTGCGCAGTACGCCGAGTACCACGCGATCGTCGAAGGCGGAAAGACGCAGGCGTGGCCGCGGTTCTCAGGCTGGTAGCGCCCTCCTCGCACGGAGCTTCGAGCGCATCCATGGGTCCAACGTCATCGGAATGGCCGTGAATACCGTTGACGCGACGCGTGCGCGTACACTGAACCTCGCGCGTTCACCCGGAGATTCGACATGCCCACCCCTTACTCGCGTAACCTGACGCCATCGTCCGACGCTCGTGAAGAGGAGCTTCTCGACGATGCCATCGACGACACGTTTCCCGCCAGCGATCCCGTATCGCACGGCCAGCCGGGCAGCACCGTGAACCGGCGCTACGAGGCGCTTCGACGTGATGCGCAGACTCGACAAAACCTGACGACCTGGATGCTGGTCGGCACCGCGCTCGCCGTTGGCGTCGCCATCGGGCGCCGCGGGCTGCGCCCATGAATCGATTCGGTGTCACGTTGCTCCGCGGCACCGCGGCCAACCTGACATCGAGTTCGCGTCCGTGTTCCGGACCTTCTGGTTCACGCGCCTGTTTGCCGCGCATCGGGGGAAACGTCCGGGAATCGAAGCTGTCGGGCGAGGCTGCGGCGATGAGTGCGCTCGCATTCGCCGTCGTTTAGAGCGACATCGCGTAGCACCGAAGCGAATGCGTGGAATGCGAGAGCCATGAGCGCGCGCACGGCACTGATCACCGGCGCAAGCCGCGGCATCGGACGCGAGGTCGCCGTTACGCTGGCGCGCGAAGGCTGGCACGTGGTCGCCGCGGTTCGCGATACGCGCGCGGCGCCTCCGGGAACGCAGGCCGAGGCCGTCGACATGGCGGCCCGACAATCGATCGAGTCGTTGGCGCAGCGGCTTCGCGCGCGCGATCAACGGCTCGACGCGCTCGTCAACAATGCGGCGGTCTATCGAGGCGCTGCACGTCACGTCTGGGACGTCAACGTTCTCGGTCCGCTGCTGTTGACGAAGGCGCTCGACCCGCTGCTCTCGAACGACGCGCGCGTCGTCTTCGTGACGAGTGGCCTCGGTCGGCTTTCCTCACAGCCGGCGGCTTTGGCCAGGCGTCTTTCCGCGCTCGATCTAACGCTCGCTGATCTGCAGCGGATCGCCGAGGAAGCGCCCGATGGTTACGGCGCCAGCAAGGCCGCGCTCATTGCGATGGCTCGCCTGTTCGCCGACCGGCTCGCGCCGCGCGGCATTCTCGTCAACGCAATAAGCCCGGGCTGGGTTCGCACCGACATGGGAGGAAGGAACGCGCCGCGATCGGTGCAGCAAGGTGCGGCGAGCATCCTGTGGGGCGTCCGCTTGCCTCCCGGTGGCCCGAGCGGCGGCGTGTTCGAGGACGGAAGGGTCCTCGCATAGCCGATCGGTTGGCGCCTCGAAAGCGCTCCCCGTCGAGGCAGCATGGTACGACTGGCACACCCCAGCACGTGATGGATGCGCGCGAGTGCGCTCGCGATCGCGTCGCGGAGCGCAAACGCCGCTCAACGGTCCGGAGGACGCCGCTCGAACGACGGGCGACCGATCTCCGCTCGCGCGTCCAGGCGCGCGAGCAGCAGATGGAAATACAGCATGCCGCGCTGAGGGCCGAGATCGTTCACCACGCGCGGCACGTCGAGACGCTCACGACCGGCGACGAACGCGATGTTGTTCGCCACGCTGCTGTCGTTGGCGGGAAAGACGTCGAGCCGTCCCAAGCCTCGCAGCAGAATGACGGCCGCAGTCCACGGGCCGATCCCCTTGATCCGGCACAGCATCGCCGCGGCATCCGGAGTCGCGCAACGTTCCAACACGCCCGCGTCGAGCGCGCCGGACGAAAGCGCTTCGGCGACACGACGCAAGGTGGCGATCTTGTTGGCGCTGAGGCCCGCGCCGTGCAGTCGGTGGTCGGTCGCCCTTTGAACGCTTTCAGCATCGGGAAACGGATATAACGGTATCGGCACCCCCTGCGATCGAAGGGATTGTCCGACCGAGACGACCAAACGGTGCATCACCGCGCTCGCCGCGCCAACGCTGATCTGCTGGAACACGATTGCGTTCACGCACGCTTCCCAGAGGCTGGGATAACGCGGAGGCTTCACGCCGCGCATGCGTTTGACGAGCGGCGCCAACCACGCGAGGCGTGCGGCATTCCGATAGAAGCTTCGAAGCACCACATCGGCGCCAAGCATCCGGCCGACGATCGCCAGAGCGGCATCGTCGTCGTGCGCGTCACCCTCGATGGCGATCGAGAGTGCACGATCTCCGGTGACGTGCGTGACATGCACGACGACGGGCCCGACCGTGCCCGCGAGTGCGCGCACGTAGACGCCCTCCGGCGTCAATAGGTCGACGATGTTGGTCGAAAGACGCCGGAGCGCGCTCACCGTGAGATCGAGACGGTACGGCGCTACGACGGGCAGCGCGTACGTGCGCATCGCTCGTGTACGGGTTGCTTAGGCCAGGAACTCGCGTCTCAGCGTTGCGCCGCGCATCCGCCCGAGGGCCGGCGTCGGTATCGCTCTTGTCGAACGATCAAGCGCGATCGGCATTACCGACCGGGCGGGCGAAATGACGACTATACCAAGCAGCGATCAGGCCTCGCGTGGGAACTTCCGGGCGACGCGCTAAACTGCTGACCATCCGGCCAATGGCTGCTACGTTACGGCCGCCGCAGCATCCCACGCAGTTCCCCTCCATTGGCTCGATCGTGTTCATTGCGCTTAGTCGCTTCGTCGTTGCCAACGATATGGTCCACGAGGTCAAGGACGCGTTCGTTCGCCGCCCGCACCTGGTCGACTCGGTGCCGGGGTTCATCCGGCTCGAAGTACTTTGCGCGCAGGAAGATCCCAACGAGATCTGGCTGCTTACCTATTGGTCGGACGAACCGCACTACCGGGACTGGCACCGAAGTCACGCCTATCATGCCGCGCACGAAGGCATCCCCAAGGGGCTCAAGCTAGTGCCGAGAAGTGCGCAGATTCGCTTCTTCGACCACGTGGCGTCGTGACCTCGGAGCGTGAGCGTTCGGTCGCGAACACGATTTCGGCGCGACGCGGCGCCATTGCTGCCGACGTCACGGCCCGCGTGTTCGCGCAATGGCCGGAACTCGACGTCCGGTATGGAGCTGCCGGAAGAGCGAAGTGCACGCAGGATGCGGAGTATCACCTGACCTACCTCGAGCAGGCGCTCGCGCTAGGCAGCGCCGACTTGTTCGCCGACTACGTGGACTGGGCGCAAACGATGCTGTCCAGCCGGGGACTACCGGAAAGCGATCTGGCAAAGCATCTCCGGATACTCGTCGGTGTCGTGGCCGAGCACGTTGCCCCAGAGGAGGTCACGGTCCTCGAGCGCATCGTCGACGCAGCCTTCGCCCGGCTGCGGACGCTGGACCCGATCCCTGCGATGTCGGCCGACTCACCGGCCGGCAAATTTCTGGATGCGTTGCGCCAACGAGGGCCAAAGGCTGCGACGTCTTTCGTATCGGAGCTGCTCGACACCGGCGTACCGTTGAAGGACATCTACGTCGGCGTCCTGCAGCCTGCCCTGCACGAGATCGGTCGCCTCTGGCAATTGAACGAGATCGGCGTGGCCGAAGAACACTACTACACGGCGGCGACGCAGCTCGTCATGGCCCACCTCTACGAGCGGCTGTTCGCGGAGCCGACCGCGGAGCCGACGATCGTCATCGCTTGCGTGCCCGGCGAACTGCACGAGGTCGGTGCCAGAATGGTCGCCGACCTCTTGCAGTCCCACGGTTTCACCACCTTCTTTCTCGGCGCGAATTTGCCCACGAAAGATCTCGTGAAGTTCGTGGCCGACAGGCGTGCGTCGGTGGTCGGATTGTCGACGACTTTCACTCCGCATCTGAGTCGGGCTGCAGAGACGATCGCGGCGCTTCGGTCCGACGCGCGGACGAGTGGCGTGAAGATCGTGGTCGGCGGCTACCCGTACACGCGGGTTAGTGAACTGTGGCGCCGGTTGGGCGCGGATGGTTTCGCCGCGGATGCCGAAGACGCAGTGCGATTGATCGGAGAGCTATCCGGGCGGGGTCGATGAGCGATCGAGGGGAAGCCGCGGAGCTGGCGATGATCTGCGACGCTGGAAACCGGGTGTGCAGGGTGCTGCGCGCCAGTTCCGGATTCGCGGTCCCGTCACGAGGGGGATTCGCCGATCTCTTCGATCAGGATTCCAAGGTGAAGGCCCTTCGTTTCCTTGCCGCGGTCCGTTCCAAGCAGGCCGCCTTCGATTGGGAGTTGAACGCCCGATTCGGGGCGACCGTTCGCCTTCTTCACTTCTGCGGCGCCGGAACCGAGGAAGGCGTGCTGGCCGTCGGCGCCGAATCCCGTTCCGGCGCCAACGCGCTTTTAAAGCTGCTGCTGCGAGGGCACGACATCGTTTTGACGCCGCAACCGGTTGCCGAACAGACACTGGAGCTGTACGAACGGCTCGCCGAAGTGAACAACCAGCTCGTCACATCTCAACGAGAGCTCGAGCGAACGCATGCCGAGCTCCGCCGTGTGGCAAGGGAACGTTCAAAGCTTGCAGCAATGGCCGCACACGATCTTCGAAATCCATTGAGCGTAGTGAATCTCTGCGCCGCCGCGGTCCGGACGATTCTCGCATTGCCCCCCGACTCGCGGGCGGGGCAGCTCCTGACGACGATCACGTCGAACACGGAGCGGATGGTGTCGCTCATCAACGACCTGCTTTCTGCGTTCACCGATGACCTCGGGACCGTCGAGCTGAAACCCGTGTCCTTGGATATCGGGGATTTGATCCGCGACAACGTGCGTGCCAATACATTGCTTGCCGCAGAAAAGGAAATCGGCATTCGCCTGGATGTGTCGGATACGAAATCGCCGATCAGAGCCGATCCTTCCCGGTTGCATCAGGTGTTCGATAACCTGATCCAGAACGCAATCAAGTTCTCGCCGCGCGGATCGCACATCGACGTCTCGGTCCGCTCGTCCCCCGCGGCAGTTCTGGTTGCGGTTCAGGATCGTGGGACCGGGATGGATTCCGAAACGGTTCGCGCGGTATTGGCCGGGAACGCCCGATCATTGAGAGGGACCGAGCTCGAAACGGGATTTGGCCTCGGCCTCGCGATCAGCCGGGCGATCGTGGAGAAACACGGCGGCTCACTCAGCGTCGGCTCGGCGCCGCACATGGGATCCCGGTTCGAGATTCGCCTCCCGGCGCAGGGAGGATCATGACGAAGAACGTCAGCGTCGGCGAACCGCGCAGACTACGCCGTTAGCGGGGATTGTCGTCTTCGACTCGCGTTTCGGGCTCCAACTGAAGCGGATCCGATGGTTCGTGGTCCGGACTCGTCTCGACGACGTCCTGCGCGACGGTCAAGTAGACCTCGTGCTCCGGCCAGCTGATGCTCGCGACGTACTGAGGCGGAAGCAAGACGTGCTTGCCACGCAGCCACTTGCGCGTATCCACCACTACGTAGCGAACCACCCAGCGCGCGGCATCGAACAGGAAATCCTCCACCCTGCCGATCGTCCCGTCGGTCGCCATGATCTCGTATCCGATCACTTCCCGGGTGCTTCGCAGATGCGAGTCGACGGGTCTTCCGCCGACTCGCGGGTGCGGCTCGCGCATACGCGCCTGATCCATCCGCTGCGCGGAGAGCACGCTGTCGGCAGAGGCCCCAACCCACGGAACCGGATAAAAGCCGAGCCCCCGCGGGTTCGACCCTTCCCAGTCATTGGGATAGCCATAGTAGTTGTAGTACTCGACCTCGTGCTGGCGCGAAACCGGTTTGTCGGTGTCGATGCTCGGACTATCGCGCACTTGTTGCCGGCTCAGCTCGACGTTGACGATCCGATCGTCCCAAATCACGTCGCGCACCGAAATCGGCGACACCAACACCTTGCGGCCATTCAACCAACGACCCGTCTCGACGACCATGTACCGTATCGCCCAGTGCTCGTCGTCGAAATAGACATCCTTCACCTCGCCGATGTCGCCGTCGGCGGCGGCTACGATGAAGTGCCGCAGTTCCTTTAAGGAATGTCCCATTGCCTCGCTCCGGTTGTCTGGGCGGTAGAGCGAACGGGAAGTGAATCCGCATCGACGCCGCGCCCCGCTCCTGTCCTAGTGTGTCGGGGCTGCGATTGCGAAGGAATCGGGACAATCGGTCAGTTCGTGTGCGGTATTCTCGATCTCGGGCGAGAGACGCAATCGCGCGAGCGCGGTCGGGAAGCCCGGGACGGCTCGATTGCGCCGATTCGAGAGTCCGCCGAATCGAGGCATCCTCACAGCGAGCGTGGAGACTTCCCGGCCGCAGCGTGCTTGAAACCATGATAGTTTCAGTCCAGTCCCGGGCTCGACTGACGCGCGAAGCGAGTTTCAGCTTCCTCGCACGCTGCCGCTCCGATTCCTCGACGATAGCGCCGTGCCGGAGTTCGAAGTGGAAAGTCGGTGCGAGAAACGGTGAATCGGAACCGCACGACCGCATGCTCGAGGCGCGACGCGGTTTCGTTCCATTCGAGCGAATACGAGTTCAATGCAACGCCGAGGAGTCGCACGCATGATCAGGATAGTCCTCGCGGACGACCACGCCGTCGTGCGTGACGGTCTGCGCGTCCTGCTGCAAGCGCAGCCCGATTTCGAGGTGGTCGGCGATGCGGCGAACGGCCGCGAGGCCATGCGCCTGACGCAGCAACTGCATCCGGACGTGGTCGTGATGGACATCGCGATGCCGGAGTTGAACGGCATCGAGGCGACGTTGCAGATTCACGACGTGGCGCCGGCGACGCAAGTGCTCATTCTTTCGATGCACTCGACGACCGAGCATATCTTCCGGGCGCTGCAGGCCGGCGCACGCGGCTATCTGCTCAAGGATTCGGCCGGCGCCGAGGTGGTGGATGCGGTGCGCGTCGTGCACGCGGGCCGGCGCTATCTCAGCCCGAAGATCGCGTCCACGGTGATCGACGACTACATCTCCGAGCGCCAGCGCGCGAGCCCGCTGGACAGTCTCAGCCGCCGCGAGCGACAGATCCTGCAACTGGTTGCCGAGGGAAAATCGAGCGCCGAGGCGGCGGCGATGCTGTTCCTGTCACCGAAGACCGTCGACACCTATCGCAGCCGGATGATGCAGAAATTGGGCATTGCCGACGTGCCGAGCCTGGTCAAATTCGCGATTCAGCACGGCGTGACGCAACTCGACTGAGTGGCAGTAGCTCTCTCGCGCGTTTGAAAGGTCGGCCGCCAGGAGCGGCGTAGTCGGGATATTGCGCGCGCGAAGGCGGCGCAGCGAAGGCGACGCAGTCATCCTGCTCGACTGATTTTCGGCCGTTGAGCTTCACTTTTTGCTTCCGGAGTCCTTGATCTGGTAGCGGGCATGGCATGCAACGCACTTCTGGAGCACATCGGAAAGCTGCACCAGAGTGTGCCTGGGCGTCCCATTGGCCTCCGCGTCCGCCGCAATACTGTCGAATCCGCGGTGGGTGCCGAATGCGAGCGTCTTGAACTCGAGCGGCAGCTTGCCCAGCATCGCAACGGGTACGTCGTGCGCCTTTTCGCTGCCCACTGCGCGGGCGGCACGCGATACGCCCGGCATGTCGTCGCGCGACAGTGCGTCCGAGATGCGCTGAACCCCGGCGACGAACTCGCGCATTTCGGTCAGCATCAGCGCACGCTCGCTCGACTCCAGGATGATCGCCACCCGTCCATCCTCGCTCATTCGCGTCGATCCGGCGACGATGAACTTGTAGACCATCGCCGCGATCACCAGCGATAACACGGCGATCGTTGCTATATAAATCCGATTCTTCGCGGAACCCGTCATGAAGTTCGCTCCCACTGGGCGCTATGTGCGGCGATCGCGCGCCTGGCCAGGGCACGATCGCCGGAGGGAGAGGGATGAGCGAGAAGATTCATGCTCGATGTCGCCTTCATTGCTCTCTCCCCGATTTTCTGCAACCGTGAATCGACCGTTTTTGGGTAAGTGCGGTTTCGCAGCAGACCGAACTCGCAAGCACGCTCGGCCGATCGGGCGCTTCGGCATCTATTTCCCACTCGTCGCGGCGCGCGCGGACCGCGCCTCTTTCCGAGATCAGCGAAATGGCCGGAAAGGCCTGCTGCGCCGGCATCGGCACGAGCTTCCAGTGCCGGACGGGCGCGTAGCCGAACGGACGCGTCCCAGGTCCCGCCGTCGGCTCGCCGACGATGATGCGACCCACCATGCCCGCCCCCTCATGCGGCATGTACAGATAGTCGTACACCCCCGGGATCGCGAACGTGTGCTCGAACGTCGAGCCCTTGGCCGGGTATTTTGCCAGCAGCATTCCCGTATCCCATGGCTCAGCTGGCTCCGGAATGCGCAACTCGCGGTCGCCGTTGGCCGGGTGATACGCGGTCACCGAATGGTATCCATCGACCTGGATCCACCGTACCGTATCTCCCGGCTGGATGCGCACGCCGACGGGATCGAAATAAACCTGCGCGCCATCTTTGGACATGACGGCGCTCACCTCGAATGTCGCCGCGGATGCAGGTGCAGCGACGAGTAGCGCGACGAAAACCGCACATGCCGCGAAAAGCTGAACACGCAGTGCTGGCTCGACGGTTACGTCGAGTCCGATCATCGGCGCAGGCCCCGACGCTCGATGCAGTGCGTTTCGTCCTCAGCCGCACGTGAGGGTCTACTTGAGATCGGCATCCTGGTGTTGCTTCGTGATCAGCCACTCGATGATGTGATAGTGCGGCTCTTCCACTCCGGGATGTCCCGGGTTGTAGATAAAATCGGTGTGCTCGATCTTCAGACTGCCAAGTTTGGCGCCCAGCGTCTGGAAATTCCTGTGATCGTTGAGATCCTTCAACGGCACCATGTACGTGATGTTCACCAGTTGTCCCTTCTTGTCGTAGCCGAGAAACGGCCCGACGGGAAGCGTCGATGGATCCACGTAGAGCACGCCGAGTCCCGGCAGATAGTCGGGCAACTTCACCAGCGTACTGACCTTCTTGATTTCCGTGACACTTCCTGTCAGGCTTTCGAGACGAGTTCAACCGATCGCGCATGTTGTTCCGCAATTCATGACGGTGGACCGACCCGCGTCATTGGGTGGTGAAGCGCACACCGTCGTACGATACGTTCACCTATCGAGATTTCCGGACGCGAATCATCGATAATTCCCGATATCGGTATGCGGCCACCTCCTCGATAGTTCGTTCGAGAGTATTCGACGTCTTTCACCGACAGATGTAGTAGGAGCGAGGACGGACGTCGAAGGGGCTGGTTCGCAGGTCGCAACATCGATCGATGGCACTCCGAGGGACCTTGACCATGGCCGTACGTCTGGAACAGATGCATCCCGCGCTCGTTCATCTGCCGATCGCGCTATTCCCGCTCGCTGTCGTCGCCGATCTTCTGGGTGCCGTGATGGCGAAACGATCCCTCCGCACCTTCGGTAAGGGCGCCATTGCAACCGCGGCGGCTGGCGCTGCCGCATCCGCCGTGACCGGGCTGATCGCGGGGGAAGAGGTCAACGTCGAGGGCACGTCGCGCGACAAGTTGATGACGCATCGAAACCTGAACGTGGCGATCACCATCGTCGCCTCGGGCATGGCGGTCTGGCGCGCGACCCACGATGAGCCGAACGCGGTCTATTTCGGCGTAGGCGCGCTGGGGATGGGCGTACTCGCGTACACGGCATACCTTGGCGGACAGCTTGTGTACGATTCCGGAACAGGCGTGGGACCGGCGAACGGCGTGTATCGCCCAGACGCGCCAACGATGCGGAGTGACCAGATCGGCGAGTTCATCGTGGCAGCCGGTACTGATCTCGCGCACGGCGTGCAACACATGGCGCGAGAATTGGGAGAGGGCTACATCATCCCCGCGATCGCAGGCAGGAAGAACCCTGAGCCTGACGACGGTTCGACCCAGCACCCGGTGAAGCCCGCGTAGCGATCGCGAGTTCCGCCGCTGCCATAGGGGCCGACCGCATCCAGCACAGCGTGTGCGCATAGCGCACCGATGGGAACAGCAGTGCTTCACCGGTCGCAACTACGCGTGCCCGAAAAGCGTTATTGTTCCAGCAGTCATGGAAGCCGTAGCTGGCCGTAACAACCACCACCGGACCATCGCAGTACCCGGCACACGCGCGACGTGTCCACTCTCGGCGTATTTTTGAGCGATGCCCGAGCTTCCCGAAGTGGAGACGGTCCGCCGCGGCCTTCAGCCGGCGCTCGAAGGGGCGACGATCGAGCGGCTCGAGCTTCGTCGGGGCGGTCTGCGCGTCCCTTTTTCACGGAACTTCGCGGCGCGTGTGAAGGGCCGCCGGATCACGGCGCTCCGCCGACGCGCCAAATATCTGTTGGCCGAGCTCGACGACGGCACGACACTTTTGATGCATCTCGGCATGTCCGGCTCGTTTCGAATCGAGACGAAGGGCGAGAAGGACGCGAAGCCGGTCGCCGACGACGCGGTCTATTACAAGCGCGGAAAGCTCGAAGCGCATGACCACGTGGTCTTCCATTTCAAGGGCGGCACGCGCGTTGTCTACAACGACCCACGCCGCTTCGGCTGCATGCTCCTGATCCAGTCGAAGGATTTCGACGCACATCCGATGCTCGCCGGCCTCGGCCTCGAGCCGACCGGCAATGAACTGTCGGCGGACGTGCTCGCGCCGCGCTTTGCCAAGCGCACCGCGCCGCTGAAAGCCATTCTTTCGGATCAGCGCGTCATCGCGGGCCTCGGCAACATTTACGTGTGCGAGGTGCTGTGGCGCGCACGGCTCTCGCCAAAGCGAGCAGCCGGTACGTTGGTGCGCGCGAATGGAGCACCCACGCAACGGCTGGTCAGCCTGGTCGAGGCCGTGCACACGGTCATCGCTGACGCGGTGGAGGCCGGTGGCTCATCGCTTCGCGACTACGTACAGGCCAACGGCGAGCTCGGCCTCTTCCAGCACCAATTTTGCGTATACGACCGCGAAGGGAAAAGATGCCCGCGCGGCGACGGAACGATCAGGCGCATCGTGCAGTCGGGGCGCTCGACGTTTTACTGCCCGGCGTGCCAGCGCTGAGCCTTCGCGCAAAACGCAACTGCATCTGCGATTCCTGTCGCCGCTGACCCAGCATGGGCACGCGACGTACGACGATCACCGCGCGCGCTCGTAGCGCAGCATCAACATGTCGTTTGCCGTGATCGCATGTCGAAGTCGCATCGGCCGCGGCGTCAGCGCGGCGCCGGCCGTGATTCTTCCCGCATCGCCGTTTTCCACGACGGGGCTTACCGTCAGGCACAGCTCGTCGACGCAGTCCGCTTCGATCAGCGTGCCCAACAAGTGCGGACCGCCCTCGCACAGCACCTGAAGGAGTGCACGCTTCGCAAGCGTTGCGAGCATCGCGTGCGGATCGACGGCTTTCTTGCCGCATACCAAGACGTCGGCCGTACGCGACAAGCGTTGCCGCTGCGCGAGACTCGACCCTTCATGGGTCAAAACGATGGCGCGCGTCGGCGCCTGCGCGAATGCCGGCATTTCAGGCGTGATTTCCAGCCGGCCGGACACGACGGCGAGTGTGGGCTGCGCCGCGAGCCCATGCTCGAGACGCCACGCAACGGCCGAGTCTTCGAGCCGCAGTTCGTTATAACCTTCCGTGCGAACCGTTCCGGCACCGACCAGGAGCACGTCGCACAGCATGCGCAACATGTCGAAGACTTTCTTGTCGTCGGCGTCGTTCAGGCCGCGCGTGCGTCCCTCGTGCGTCGCGGCGCCGTCGATGCTGGAAATGAAGTTGGCCCGCACGCGCTGGACGCTGCGCTCCGCGACGGCGTAGTGCGCGAGCAACGCTTCGTCGCTGGACTGCACGATCTACTCCGCGTTGTGCCGCACGTATGCCGGCTCGCGAAAGCCGAGTATCGCCTCGGTCAGTCGAACGGCAGCGACCGTCGGTGCAACGTCGTGAGCGCGAATGATTCGGGCGCCTTGAAGAATGCACACCACGGCAGCGGCGAGGCTGCCTTCCAGCCGCTCCCCTTGCGGCTTGTCGAGCGTCTCGCCGATGAAGTCCTTGTTGGATACCGATACCAGCACGGGAAGCCCGATTGCCGCGATTTCGTCGAGCCGGCGTACGAGCTCGAGCGAATGTCGCGTGTTCTTGTTGAGGTCGAACCCGGGATCCACCACGATGCGCTCCACGGGAACACCGACATCGACCGCGCGTTCGACACGCTCGCGCAGAAAAGCGACGACGACGTTCACGACGTCGACATAGCGGGGACGGTTCATCGCCGTGCGTGGCGCGGAGACACTGTGCGTGACGACGAGCGTCGCCGCGCTGTCGGCCACGACGCTCGCCATGGCGAGATCTCGCAATCCACTCGTATCGTTGATGACGTGCGCCCCGGCGCGGATGCTCCGTAGCGCGACCTGGGGTCGAAACGTGTCGACGGAGATGACGGTCCCCGTGCGGCTTCGAAGCGCTTCGATGACGGGGACGACGCGGTCGATCTCCTGCTCGGCCGACACGTCCGGGCCCGGCGCGAACGGCACGCCGCCGACATCGACCCAGTCGGCCCCATCGTCCACGGCGGCGTGCGCGGCTGAAACGGCCTGTTCGAGACCGTACGTTCTGCCCTTGTCGTAAAACGAGTCCGGCGTGCGGTTGATGATGGCCATCACCGCAACGTGTCGCGAAAAATCGAACGTCCGTGTTCCCAGTGTCCTTTGCGGCTCGATGAGCGCCGGCGGATTGAATGGCGCGCGTCGCCCAGGCGCGTTTGCGGGTGTCTCTCGAAGTTCCGACTCGATCCATGCCATGTTGGTGTTTTCCCGATCGGCTCGTGCATTTTGCGGCTATGCGCCGCCTGGCTCGAAACCCGCTCGCGTCCGGACTCGCCGGGCCGATCGGACGATCGGCAATCCCATCCTGCGCGAGTACTCGTCGGCCTTGGCCAAGTGTTTGACCGCGCCCGTCACGTGCCGCGTGAAAGCAGCGGCGATGATCCAGCTCACCGTCCTGTGAATCCCGCTCATCAGTTAGTTGCTTGAGCGTCGGATCTTCCCCAGGCGCGCAATGTAACGCCGAACCATTTCACAAGATAGCCGCTGAACACGAAACCTAGATATCCGGCGATCAGCATCGCGAAGAGAGCGGTGTACAACGTGGTGTGAGTGCAGCGGTAGCGCAGCGGAGTGGGCCCACCACGCGAGGCCGTGAACGGCACCCTCACCCGGACCCCGTGGGCCGGATGCTGCGCAGGTACGTGATCACCTTCCAGATGTGATCCGCGTCGAGCTCCTTGCCCCATGACGGCATCAGCGTGCCCGGCCGGCCATCGCGTATGGTCCTGAACATCTGCTGGGGATCGAGCTTCGACACGGTGAGATCGGGTGCGATGCCGCCGCCTTTCGCCTCGAGGCCATGGCAGTTGTAGCAGCCGGTCTGCAGGAAAATCTGCCGTCCCTCCTTGGCGGCCTCCGCCTTTCCGGCGAAGGGATTGGTCGTCACGCTCGCGTCGCTGATTCCGGTCTGGTCAGCGCCAACGACGCCGACCGCGCCGAGTGCACCTGCCATGGCCAGGACTGGAAGCAGCGCTCGCATCTTCATGGACGTTCCATGAACGGCGGGAAGAAAGGAACGGCGTAGCGGTCGAAGATCGCCTTGATCCGGCCTTCCGCGAGCAATTCCTCGACCGCGCGGCTCACCGCCGCGCGAAGATCGCTGTCGGCTCCGCGCACGCCGATGGCGATGTTCCAGCGAAGCTGCTGCGCGGGCGCTGTGCCACTCGCTTCTTGCGCGAGCGCGCGGCCCTGGCCCTGCAACAAGCGGTCGACGTCCGGAAGCCAGACCGCGCCGACGTCGACTTCGCCGCGTGCGACCGCGTCCAGAACCTCGCGCTGATTGCCGTACACGACAAGATGCGACCCGTTTTGCTCGAGCCGCATGTGCGCACCGGACTGCCGTTCCACGCCGATTCGTTCGTTTCGTAGGTCCGGCGTCACTGCGGAGCGACCCTGCGCGTGGATCAGGGTGTAGCCGGTGCTGTAGTAAGGCACGGAGAACGTCAACGCGTCGCCGGTCCCGGCTGCCGCGTCGACGGGGAGTCCCATGAACACGTCGCAGCGGTTGGCGAGAAGTGAGCGCCGCAGCGCTTTCCCTCCGTACGTCGTGTCGATCCAGACGAGGCGTGCACGCATTTGGAGCCGCCCCGCGATTGCCTGTCCGACTTCGACGTCGAAACCCGGTTGCGCGCCCACGCGGTTCTGCGAGAGCGGCGGATTGTCCGGATCCACGCAAATCCGCAATTCGTGTGGCGGCTCGCCGCCGATCGCCAGCTCGGCTGCTTTCACCGGCACGGCAACCGCGACGAACGCGAACATGAGCAGGGTTAGCGGTGCGATCATTGCGCTTGCGTCGATCGCGGCTGACCGCCTTGCAACGCTTCCGCCGTTCGTTGTTGCTCGAATCCATCGACGGCCATGCGCTTAGTCTCGGGAAGGGCAAAAACGAAGAGCATCGTGCTGCCCAAGACGTTCTTCTGTCCCGGCGTGTCGAGCAGCTTCGCCCCGGCGATCGCCTTCGACGGAACGATCGACCACCCCGACGAGATCGCGACGTACTGTCTGCCGTCGACTGCGAAGCTCATCGGGTTCGTGACGATTCCCGAACCGGTCTTGAAGCCCCACAGCTTGCGACCCGTCTTCTGGTCGAGTGCCTCGAGCTCTCCCTGTGGGTTGCCGACGAAGAGTACGCCGCCGCCGGTCGCGAGAACGCCCGCGTACATCGGCCACGGCGTGTCATACCGCCAGGCTGCCTTGCCCGTCGCAAGATCAATCGCCGTGACGTGGCCGGAGGCTGGGGGAACGCGCTCATGGCCGCCGCCGTAATACGGCTTTCCCTTCTGATATTCGAGGTCGAGCGCGAAGAACTTGCCGCACATTTCGATCGCGGGCACGTACACGAAGTGCGTGAGGGGGCTGTACGCCATCGAGACCCACTCCTTGCCCGCCGTGCCGTGGCCGCACGCGACCACCGGTTCATCCGGCTTGGCGAATTTGCGCGGCGTCATCTTGCCCGTCTTGGGATTGACCTCGATGCTGTCGACGTGGATGAACGGATGTGCGTAGATGACCGCTCCGTTGGTTCGATCGAGAAGATAGAAGTGTCCGTTACGGTTCGCCTGCGCGAGTGCCTTCGCGACGACGGTTCCGTCGGCAAGCCGGACGTTGTCGAGCAGCATGGGTTGATTGACGCCGTCGTAATCCCAGACGTCGTGCGGCGTGAACTGGAAGTGCCACTTGATCTTTCCGGTGTCGGCGTCGAGCGCAAGCATCGAGCTCGTGTAGAGGTTGTCGCCTTGCCGGTGAGGGCCGTAGAAGACGGGTGAAGGATTGCTCGTTCCCCAGTAGATCAGATTGAGTTCCGCGTCGTAGGCGCCCGTGAGCCACGTCGCGCCGCCCCCATGCCGCCATGCCTCGGTGTTGCCGGGCCACGTTTCGCTCCCCGGCTCGCCGGGCGCTGGCACCGTGTACGTCTTCCACGCTTCTTTGCCCGTGTCCGCGTCGTATGCAACGAGGAAGCCACGAATACCGAATTCGCCGCCGCCAGGGCCGATGAGCACCTTGTCCTTGACGATGAGCGGCGCGGCCGTGAGCGTATATCCCGCCTGCCAGTCGGCCACGGTTACGTTCCAGATCACCTTGCCGCTTCGTGCGTCGAGGGCCAGGAGATGACCGTCGAGCGTCGCCCAAAAGACGCGATCGCCGAGAACGGCAACGCCCCGGTTGACGACGTCGCAGCACAAGACGGCCGATATGTTCTCCGGAAGTTCCGCCTCATACATCCACAGCAGCGTTCCCGTCTTCGCATCGAGTGCGAAGAGCTTGCTCCACGCGGACGTGATGTACATGACGCCGTTGTTGACGACCGGAATTCCGTCCTGCCCTCCCAGCACGCCCATCGAGAACGCCCAGGCGGGCGCGAGTCGATCCACGTTGGATGTATCGATCTGCTTCAGCGGACTGAACCACGTGCCCGCGTAACTTCCACCATAGATCAGCCAGTCGCCCGGATTCTCTGCCGCGCGCAGAAGCCGGTCCTGCGTGACGGGCCTGAACTGTTCGAGCGCGGTTGCGGCGATCGCCGACCTTGCGCCCGCCAACGCCAGAACCCCGAGGCCGAACACCACGATTCCGGCTCTGATTCGTGCATACGTCGTTTCCCCATTCACCCGCATCTCCTTGGCGCATCGTCCCTGATTGGAACTCGACGCTCGAGCGTAGCGGTCAATGCGGAGCGGGACTATCGGGAAAGTTCGATGATTCGGGTAGGGTGAACTCGATCGAATGTGGACAGCGCCAACGACGCACCCGGGATACTGCTCGCGCGCATCACGGCATGGTGGGCGAAGTCGATGTCACGTGCGGAATCCAGCGAACCATGCTCATCGCGGAATCCGAGCGCGCACTGCATCCGGCGATTGGAGCGTCACGCTCTTCGATTCGTTGCCACCTTCGGCATGCGCGCGCAGTCCAAGTACGTCATTGCAATATCGCGTGGCGCTGTCGCTCCACGCGATAGCAACCTCCCCGTCCTAGCGGCTCTTGAGAAACTCGACCAGGTCGCTCTTCTGAGCGGCCGACAGGCCGAGGTTGAAGCACGTGTCGTAGTGGTTGGTCACATCGAGGAGCGTCGGAAAACGGCCGTCGTGGAAAAAACCGCGCTTCGATCGCGCCCAGAGCCCGTCGAGTTGCGGCGTAACGTAGGTGCTGCCGATCGCCCCTGTCGGTCCGCGGTCCGCCTGGAACGAGTCGATGCACATCTCGGCGGGCGTGTGCGCGTTGTAGCCGGCGTCGGTGTAGAGGGGCGGCATGTGGCATTCCGCGCATTTGCCCGGGCCGTCGAAGACCGCCTCACCACGTTTCGCCGCTGCCGCGTCGAAGCTGCCGTCAGGCGGCTTGGGTGCTTTGAGCGAGAGCTGGTAGAAGTGCAGTGGCGCCAGCTTCGACGTCACCTGGTCGGGGTTGTGGCGAACCTTGAAAAAGCCGCCTCTCACCGCCGCGGGGTATTTGGCCGGATTGTCGAACCGCTCGTCGTTGAAGTTCCCGTTGCCGTGCATCTGGAGGTTCGCGACGTAGGCGTTCCAGTAGGTCACGTTGCCGAAGCCGCCCGTCCAAGTGTGCAGGTCCTCGCCGAGATGGCCATAGGCAGCCGGGATGCGCACCGCCGCGGACTTGCCGTCCGGGCGAAAGCCGAGGGCATCGATGTTGACCTCGGCGTCGTAGAAGCCAGGGCCCCAGCTCAGCAGCACTTTCCTGAGCGTATCGATCGTCGCTTCGTCGCTCGCGCCGAGGACCTGGTCGGCGACTGGCGCCAGGTTGGGTGCGAGCGACACGATCAGACCGGTGTTCAGGTCCTGGTTCGGCCAGCCGTCCAGCCGCTTGCCGATTCCCGGCGCGAACGAGTCGTCGACGGTCGAATGGCACAGGGCGCAGGTAATGCCGATCGAATTGAGCGAGCCGCTTTTGTCGAAGAAGCCCTTGACGCCGACGACCGCGTTCAACTGCAGGAGCGCGAGCGTGGTCGCAGGACTGTCGAGATCGACCTTGCCCTGCTTGAGCTTCGCCTGCAGGTTACCCGGGAGGGCATCGACGTCGACCTTGAGGCCGGCGACGGTAAGCGCCGTCTTCGGGCTGACACCCGGGCCCACGCCTCCCAGGGCTGCACCTTCGATTGCCTTGTGCAACTGGAGCTTTCCACCCCAGTAATCCTCGTCGCCGAAAGTGTCGAAGCGGAAGATCTGCTTGCCCTGCTCGAACAGCCCGACGAGCGCTTTCGTGCATTCCTGGCCGGGCCCGTCGACCGACTGCACATCACAGGCGCCGGGGCTGTCGTCGGAGTTCGATAAGGAGAACGCAGCCAATGTCGTCGCAAGCGCCATGACCGCAACGCTCGTGATCGCAACACCCGGCACTTTCAACGACGACCTCATCCGCTTCATCTGACAGCCCCTTTTCGGTTATCGGCTTCGACTCTCGCTTCGCGAACGCCCATTGGATGACCGATATTCCCCGCGCGTTTCACAAGTGCCAAAGCGGGGGCGCGGCCATCGCAAAGTGCGAAGGGACGAAAGGAGTTACTTTGGCGCGCGTGCGCCAACGACCGAATCGGGAAACTCGGCAACCTCTTGTGAGGAGTTCTTGATGGACCTGCGCCGAATTTGCCGTGAAGTCAGGACTTGACCACGCTGAGCGCCTTGCCGCTGTGATGCAGGATCGCCGGCTCACCGGGGTGATGGTCGTGCTGTTCGACCAAGTACATCGTGTCGTCCGCGGTCGTGCCCATCTTGTGAATGCCCTTGACGGTGCCGTGACCAATGGCGCTGCGATAGTGCCATGTGACCTGCGTTCCCACCGGAATGGTTTCGAACATTGCTTTCTTGCTGGTTGGCATGGCCAGTTCTCCTGTCGGTTGACGGTTCCCGCACGGATTCCTCGACGATGCGGGCGATCCTCCGTTGGACACCGCTCCGGAAACGGCGTGCGTTCGTGCTATCGCGATTTCGTGGGGAGACCTTGACAGTTTCGTAAGCCGTTCCCGGAAGTGGTTGCCGAACGCGCCACGCGTCCGGCTCACCCCGCAAAACACGATGAACCTCATTCCGAGGTCATTCGTCGCTCCGGGAAGGTGCTGCGCCCGTTACGAATGTTCCACCGTCGAAACGAAGTGCCGGGACGTCGCCGCTCTGGCGGAAGCGAAGTCACTGCACCTGCGTTGCGAGAGCTCCGAGCCGATCGTCTGCGTGCGCAGCGATCGAATGAAGCTCGAGCGCATATTCGAAGAGTTCGCCCAAGTCGATCGGCCTGTCCGCGATGCGGTGAACCTCGCCCCTGTTGCGCTCCCCGATACCGTCAAGAACCCGCGTCCCCGAGTGTCACCATGACCCGGGTACCGTGTCCCGGCGCGGAGTCGACTGCGAATGCTGCGCCGATCGCCGCAGCACGCTCACGCATGATCATCAGCCCCCAGCCATGGCCGGCGGTAGGGGAGCGCCAGGACGTGGGATCGAAGCCGCAACCGTCGTCTGCGATCGTGAGTCGACTGAATTCGGGCGTCGTATGGAGCGTCACCGTCACGTTTCCTGCCCGCGCATATTTGGCCGTGTTCGCCAGCGCCTCCTGCGCAATGCGGAAGAGCGTCTCTTCCGCTGCCCTCGACGGTCGGCGCGACGATCCCTCCTCGACGACCGTCGTCGGAATACCCGTGCGGATGGCGAACTGCTCGACGTACCACCGCAGCGCAGCAGGCAATCCGTAATCGTCCAGCACGGCGGGCCGAAGTTCCATCATGACGTTGCGCATGCTCTCGATCGTCTCCTCCACCAGCTTCAGCGAATCGTCGAGCCGCATCGTCCCCTCGCGGTCCATCGAAGCCGCGGACTTCACCTTCACGATGTTCAAGCTGATGTTGAGTGCGGTCAACTTCTGCCCCACGAGGTCGTGCAGCTGGTTGGCAAGGTCGCGCCGCTCGTTCTCCTGCACCTCGACCAATCGCCGGGACGCCTTCGCAGCATTCAGCTTGTCGTTTTGTTCCTCGATGAGCCGAGCCTGCATCTCTCTCGCGTCGGCGGAATTGATCCTGATATGAAGCAGCACGGCGATGAGCAGCAAATCCGCGACGTCGAGCACGCGGTTGACGAAGAACGTTTCGCGCAGCAGGAAGACACCCGGCGGAGTCTGAACGACATACACGACGAACGTGGCGACCGTTAGCAACGCGGCGAGAAGCCAAAGCAGCCGCGGGCTGCGCGCCGGTGCGATCAGCACCAGTGGAAGACTGAAGATCGCCGCGATGTCGAGTTGGATCCACGTTGCGAGATCCGTAACGACGAGGCCCGCGGCGACGATGAATACCGCGGCAATGCGCAACCAACGATCGCGGCCGGAACGGCGCCAGGCAGTTGCCGAAAGAATCGCTGTTCCCTCGAATGATATGGCGCGATCGCCTTGCCGACTGGCAAGCAGGCTTGGTCGACTATACCAATTCGGCGGGAATCCCGATGATCAGGCGCCCGGCGCGCCGACGATAGTCAAGATGCATTCGCTGCTCGCCCCACTGTCGCGTCAGCACGCCTCTTTTGCTGTCGGGAGTTCATGACAGTTCGTGTCAGGAGCTGCGGACACGCCCGGGAAGGTCGCCTCCCGATTCGCACCCGTCGCGCAGGCAAAGGCATCGCCCCTGCACGTCATGGACCTGCCTTGCGGGCGTTGAAAAGTGGACGCACGTCGTCGTGCCGGAGGCGGACCGCCTGCAAAGCCTGCCCAGCGTCGAACATGCCCTACATCAAACGTCAAGCCTCGCCGCTAACCGGTGAGCGCGCCACGAGTGCAGAATGACCGAGCTCGAACGCGATGCAGCGCCGGCTGCGAACGAGCACCGAGGAGAATATCGTGAAAGATGGCAGCGACAGCATCGAGGATGCGCTGGACGCGGCATTGGAGATGACGTTTCCGGCAAGCGATCCCATCGCCCTCTTCCTCCAGGAGTACGACTGGCGGAGCGAGGCGAGGCTGCCTGACCCGCGCGCGACCTGCGTGAGCATTCCTATGCTGAACCGGAAGGCGTGAGCGGCGTTTTTCATTCTCGCGGCGTCGGCTCGCTCGTTCAGCACCGCAGCGTTACATCTCGTCTTGCCGCATCTCGATATCGGAGCCAACTTGGATCGTCAGCGCCGGATCATCGTTTCACGGAACGATTTCGAACTTCTCCGCGTCCTCGCCGGGCACGCGCGTCTTGCGGCGGAGCTCGCCGGCGCGGATGTATTGGAGACGCGTCTTGTTCCTCATGACGTCGTAACGATGAATTCGAGAGTGCGATACGAAGACGAAAGCACCGGGGAGATCCGCGATGTGACGATCGTGTTCCCCAACGAGGTCGGCGCGTCCTCCGGAACGGTTTCCGTGCTGGCGACCGTCGGTACTGCTTTACTGGGGCTTGCCGCCGGCGAGTCGATTCTGTGGCCGTTTCCAGACGGCACTTTGCGGAAGCTGCATGTCTTGAAGCTCATCCACCAGGCCAGGCCTGACGAATACGCGAATAGTTAAATGGACGAACCCCATGAAAGTGCGCCGATGTGAAGCGCGCGTTGCAAAACGGCCTCGGGCAACTGCTCGAGGCCGTTCGTGCGATACCGAGGGGCAACCGCCGCCAAACTCAAACGTCGACGCGCATGAAACCCTTGCGTTCGTTGCTGCGGCCGACGCGCATGTCGTCCATGTACTGCTTCAGCTTCGCGAACCGGTCGTTGCTCGGGCCGCGCGCTAACGAGGGCACGACGGGCGTCGGATATCCGGGACCCCGCAGCACCGAGTCCATGTAACCACCCGATTGCAGGCTCGGGTCGCGTGGATACGCCGGCAGCAAGCCGTCGACGTAGCGCGGGGTGGACCGCGCAAGTCCGTAGAGCCGCGCCGAGTTTCCGCCGAGGATCTGTCGTTTCGCCCCCTCGGTGAGCTGCGGGTACCCCCACCTGTCGCGGATGTCCTCGGGGATCTGCGAGCGCCAGAACGCTTCGATCTGCCACTGCGGTCCGCCGTACCACAAGGAATCCGACCCGAACACGATATTGTCCTGCCCCATGTAGTAGAGCAGCTGCCCGATGAGGTGCGCCCAGACCGTCGGGAACGTCACGATCATGGACGCCATCGTCGTGCCGAGCTCGGCATAGACGTTGGGCAGACGCCGAGTGCTCGCGGGCGACATCGAAGTCGGCTCGGCACCCGCGACGTACTTCCCCGCCGCAATCTGCGCGAGCTGCGTCGACCATCGGATGTTGGGGAAGCCGCGTCCGTCGCTATCGACCAACACCGTCGGCGTCATCGCTCCGGGCAGGTTCTCGATGTCCATCAGCGACTGCAGATCCCAGAACGAGGGACGGATGCACGCGTGATAAATGATCCAGTTGAACTGCGGCCAGTCGGTGGCTACCTTGACCATGTCGTCCGGATTGCCGAACTGCGGAATGTTGTTCGGTCCGCCCGGCTGCGTGCCGTTGGCCGACAATCCCTTATGGATGCAGATGTTGAAGAACCCGGGGTGCTTGCGCAGCTGATCCTTGTTGCTGGCGATCACGGCATACGTCGGATAGGCGATCACCTCGTCGTCGAGACGCCAGCGGGTGAATTCGGCGCCGGGTGCCGCGCTCGCCGCGAACGCGACGTTGTACCCCTTCCACGAGTCCGGCTGCATGTTCTCGATCTGCCATTGCGTGTAATCGCCGAAAAGCGGGTCGACCATGTTGCCGTAGCCCGGGTAGATCTGGCCGTGTGCAAGGGCGCGGGTAGATCCCGCGAGCGCGTTGATGTAATCCCGGCACTGCGCCGTCTGCCATCCCGTCAGGATCTCGGCTTGAAGGCTCTCGCTGATGTTGCGTGCGGCGCGCGGGACGGTTTCTCCCGGTGCGGTGAAAAGCGCGATGTTCGCGTTGCTGATGATCGAAACGCTCGTCTGCGACTGCAGGTACATCCGGTCGATGTACTGGCCGAGATGGAACTCCCCTTCAACCGTCGTCGGCGGACCGGGATTCGGCGGAAAATCGGGCGCGAGCTGGGCGGGGTTCCAAGTGGTCCACGGGCTCCCCAGCTCGTCGACCCCGGCGGGATTGCCCCCGCGGCCGTTGAAGGGATTCGACGTGAATCCGGCGCCCGTCGACACCGGCCCCGGCCCTTGCGCCAGCGCGCGCAGCGACTGTGGCGTGTTCGTGCTCGAACGCACGATATGCGTCTGATCGTCGAAGACGAAGAGGTTCCTTGGCGGTCCGTGTTCGGCGGCTGCGTCCGGCTCGTACAGCTCGGCGGGATGGACATTGAAGAACGTGTTGCCATAGACCTCGTTCATCGCGAGGAACGACGCGGCCAGCCCGCCGCTTCCGGCGAGGAAATGGCGCCGGCTGATGCCGAGCTTCTTCGCCGCCTTGTCGGCCAGCTCCTTGACGCGCACCTCCACCTGCTTCTGCTTAGCGGTCTGCGGGTGTGGCATGTATTCGCCGTTCGAAATCATTCGCGTCGGGACCGGTCCCTGGAACGGCTCGAGCTCCGCGGGGCCGCAGTGCCCCAGCTGATCGTCTGAAAGCCACGCGTCCTCTTCGCGCGAACCGGGAATTCGTCGTGAATCACTCATCGAGAGTCTCCTCTGTGCCTGGAAATGCCGCGAGCGCGGCAAGCGACCCATCGCCCGCCAGCCGCGAGGGGACCGCCTAGGCCATTCTCGCGATGCGAAGACGGCAACGGCAAGACGCGAACGCTGCGCGACGCGACAAAATCTCAATTTCCGGCAAGCGGCGACGCATTTTCTGCAACTCGTTCGCCGGCGCCTCCGACTCAACGAAGCGCGCGACCGCGCGCGCGACGCGGGTCAATGCACGCGCGCTGGCCGTTCGCTACCCGCTCGATAGAGGGAAGGGCTCGTCCCGAGCGATGCGTGGAATTTCGACGACAGGTGCGACGCCGTTTTGAACCCGCACGCCTGGGCGACGCGTGCAACCGGGATGCACGACGAGCGAAGCATGTCGCACGCGCGATGGAGCCGGCACTTAAGGACATACTGATACGGCGTGACGCCGCTGCTCGCGCGGAACGCGCGCAGAAAGTGGCCTATCGACATGCATGCGACGGCCGCAAGGTCGCCGAGCGCGATCTCGTCCGCGAGATTCGCCTCGATGTAGTCCTCGATGCGTCGCAACGTCGCGGAGCTCAGCGGATGCGCTCTGCGCTTCGATTGCGTCTCGACCCGGCGTGCGCCGTATGCATGCCGTTGCACGAGGTGCTGAACCAACAGCTGCTCGGCTTGCGAAACGAAGAGCTCGTCCGCCGCTGCGCCTTCACCCCTCAGCTCGAATTCGCTTTGGAGCATCTGGAAATACCCCTTGAGCCACGGGTCCTCGACCGCGAATAAATCCTTGATCATGGGCGCGCTCCCGCCGCCAACGTGCTGCGCGGCAAAACGGCGGAGGCGTTCTGGCCTCAAGTACACATGGCACGCCTCGCAGCGCCCGTCCACGGACCAGACGGCCGGCGTGTCCGGGGAGACGTAGCTGATCGATCCGATGGCGGGGCGGCGGCGAATCGTCGTGCCGCAACTCGTACGCGACACCGATGCGGTGCCGACGGTTCGACAGATCAGCACCCCCTCGCTGAGATTCGCCGTCGCTATCCGCGCGCGTTCGAACCGCCAGCGCGCGGCGAAGAGCTCGTCGTCACGGCCGCCCACGATCGCTCCGATTCGGGTGGCCCCAGCGGCATTAGCAAAGGCGTCGATCGCGCTGCAGCGAACAGTGCCCACGTCGTCGCGAGGCATCGGGTCGTCTCGTTTTCAGGGCAAAGGCAGCGACGAGTATAGAAACAGGAAACCGACATGGCAACGCTGAACGCGCATCGGGAGCGGCTCGTCGTCCGTGCAAATAGAGCAAGATCGAAATCGAGTTGGGTAAGCGTCGATATCGCGAGACGCACGCATGGATATGCGGCCATCCCCCGCTTTCGAAGGCAGCCTGAGCGCCCGCATCGGGCACTCGACGCGCTGCACCGCCGGCGCTATGTCGCCTCAACGTGCCATGATCGGAATGCGGCCACGCAAATCGCCTGCCCGCACCAGGGCCGGAACCTGAGACGGCGAATTAGCCGTGATTGCGACGTCGACGGGCACCGCCCTCGAGATCTTTCCCGAACACCACCGAGCGGTGCCTTGCAGCTCACGGAATTTCAAACGCGCGGCTCGCCCTGCGCATTCACCAGGATCGTTGCGCCCGGCGGGCTCGTCATCTGCACGTGATTCTCGTATCCGCGAAAGTTGTACGTTACGTCCCAGTAGTCGACGCGTGCAGCGGCGGGAATCGTTTCGCAGTGTTGAACGTCCTGCGTGTACACGGTGCCTGGCGCTTCGCTGCCCACGTTCGCCCCTACGACAGCGCCAGTTGCGGCGCCGATGCCCGTCGCGACATCCCGTCCATGGCCACTCCCGATCTGATGGCCGAGAATCCCACCGACGACGCCTCCTACGACAGCGCCCGGGACATTGATCCCCGAGGTGCCGGCATCGACGACCTGCCGCTCGACCCAGCAGCGTTGCTGGGGCGGTCCAACCACGGCGCGCACCGATGTCACCGGCACCTCGTACAACACCTCATTGGGCCGGCGACTGTAATCGTAAGGAGCCGAGGCTGCAGCAGCCAGACGTTGCGCCTCGTCGGCCTGCCGCTGCGCCTCCGCCGCCTGCACTTGCGCGGCCGCGGCCTGTTGCTGCGTTACGCTGGCGCGGATACGCGCATCGGTCGCCATGCGCTGCGCCGAAAGTGCCGCCTGCTCGCTACGAACGCGTGCGGCGTCCTGCGCCGCGGCCGCGCGCTGAGCGGCGAGTAGTGCCAGCCGGTGTACGTCGTCATACCGGCCGCCGGTGGCGGCGAGGTCGTCGGCCTGCCGGAGTGTCGAGGCAGCCTGGTCGAGCTCCGACGCCGCGTACATCGCGACCTGCGGATTGCGGCGTGCAGCATCCAGCGATAATTGCGCGTCGTCCAATGCAGGGTCACGCGCAGGAAACGACGCACACCCGGAAGCGCCGAGGATTGCCAGGCTGACAGCGAACGTTGCGGATTTTGCGAACACGATGGCCTCCACCTTGTTTGCCGACCGGCGCAAGGCCTCCTGCCCCGCGACGGCCAGCCTCTCAGGAAGGCTAATCGCTTTACGTGCTCGCCGAAATCGGACGCCGTCCTATACGGTTGTCCCGGTGGAACTTACGTAGGCGCGCACTTCGCCTCGCCGTCGGTCGAAGGCCAATGCGCAGCGAGTTTGCTTGCGGTCGCTATGCGCGGGCTTGACTACGCCAATTGTCGTTGGCCGCCGTGATGGTATGGAAGTTGATCGCAATGACTTGCGATGCCTGCGTCAGCACCTCGGCGTCGTCGGCGTAGTCGTCGCGCACCTTCTTGCGCATTTCCTCGGACGGCCACGTGTACAGCCGCGACCGATTCGAACGGCATTCGGGTGAACGCGACGAGGGGTGCACGTCACTGGCGAACGATGGCGAAATCATTCATCGTTCCGATCGCCACGACGATTAATCACCGTCACGGCGATCGGAATCGTCGTCAACGCACCGATGCCGAGCAGCGTCCATCCGATCGCTCGGCGCGTGTCGGCATCCCTGAAGCAATCCGCGAGCAATAGCCCGATCCCCGCACCCGCGATGCCGCGCGTCGCGGCGACGAAGCCCAGTTCGGGCACTGAAAGGTCGAAAGTCTTCATGGTTTCCTCGCATGCGTAGAAGGTGATGACCGAGTGCGGGCGATACCGAGCGTCGCGCGATGCGGACGCGCTTCATGGAGTCCAGCGATGAGGCGCTTTCTGCTCACATCGCCGCGCGGCCCGCGAGGAAATGCACGAGAAGCGACACCGGCCTGCCCGTCGCGCCGTTGTCCTCGCCGCTCTTCGACGCCGTTCCGGCGATGTCGAGATGCACCCATGGGTAGCGCTTGGTGAACCGCGAGAGGAAGCAAGCGGCAGTGATGGCGCAGTCGCCCTGCGGGCCGACGTTGGCGAAATCCGCAATGTTCGACTTGAACGTTTCCTGATATTCGCGCCACAGCGGCATGTGCCAGGCGCGATCCCATCCGCGGTCGCCGGCCTCCAGTACCTCGCGCACGAGCTCATCGCTATTGGAAAACACGCCGGTGGCGATCTCGCCTAGCGCTTTCACGATCGCGCCCGTAAGCGTCGCGACATCGACGACGACCGCCGGCTCGTAGTTCTCGGCGTAGGTCAGCGCATCGGAAAGAACGAGCCGGCCTTCGGAGTCGGTGTCGAGGATTTCCACCGTCTGCCCGGACATGGTCGTCACGACATCGCCGGGCTTCATCGCGTTGCCGTCGGGCATGTTCTCCGCGGCCGGGACGATGCCGACGACGTCGAGCGGCAACTTCATGAGGGCGGCTGCGCGCAGCGCGCCGAAAACGGCCGCGGCGCCACACTTGTCGAACTTCATCTGCTCCATATCCGCGGACGACTTGATGTTGACGCCGCCCGTGTCGAACGTGATTCCCTTGCCGACGAGGACGACCGGCCGCGCGTCGCGGCGGCCGCCGCGGTACTCCATCACGATGAGCTTCGGCGGCTGGCGACTGCCTCCCGCGACCGCGAGAAACGCGTTCATGCCGAGCTTCTCGATGTCGACGCGGTCGAGGATCTTCACGTCGAAGCCGTGAAGGCTGCCGAGTTCCTGCGCCCGTTCCGCCAAATACGTCGGCGTGCAAACGTTGGCCGGCAGGTTGCCCAGATCCTTGGCGAGCGCGATGCCCTCGGCGATCGCCATCGCGCGTTCGATGGCCACCTGCGCCGCGCCCGTTCCCGCTCGCTCGCACAGGTGAACGGCGACTTTCTCGAGCGCCCGCTTCTGTTTCGGCGGCTCGCTCTTCAGCTTGTCGAAGCGATACATGCCGTCCATTACGGCAAGCACCGCCTGCTCGACCTTCCATGCGCCATCGCGCCCGTTGACGGGCAGCTCGTTCAGGCACAGTGTCGCCTCGCGCGCGCCTGTCGTGCGCAGCGTTCTCGTCGCAGCGCACAGCACGGCGTGATAGCTGGTCTCGACGAATTCCTGCTCGGCGCCGAGGCCGACGAGAAGCACGCGCTCGGCAGCCGCTTTGGGAATGCAGGTGAGAAGTAGCGTTGCGCCGAGCTCGCCGTCGAGGTCGCCGCGGCGCAACGCCTCACTTATTGCGCGGCCCGATGCGGTGTCGACCTCCAGACCGGAAGGCGGTAGCTTGCCGCCCTCGTACACGCCGACGACGACGCAGCCCGTTCGCTGCTGCGCGAGGCTTTCCGTGTTGACGACGAATTCCATGAACGGTCACGACGCCGGACGTCGCGCGGCACGGCCGGTCGTCTCCGCGATGCGTCGCGCGAATACGCCAAGCACCTCGCGGTAGAGCACCTCGCCCATGACTTGATCTTCGTTGCCGGCGTCGATGTTCGGGTTGCAGTTGACCTCGATGAGATAGATGCGATCGTCGACCTGCTTGAGATCGGCGCCGTACAGGCTGCGACCGACCAGGTTGGCAGCCCGCACGGCCGTGTTGATGACGTGCTCGGGCGCCTCGCCGATGGTCATCGCCTCGGTCTTGCCGTCAACGAGCTGCTCGCCCTCGACCACCCGGTTCACCTTCCAGTGGCCGGGCGCCATGTAGTACTTGGCGACGAAGAGCGGCCGCCGATCGAAGACCCCCACCCGCCAGTCGAAGTCGCTCGGCAGCCATTCCTGCGCGATCAGGAGTTCCGACTGCTCGAAGAAGCGCTCCGTTTCCTTGCGGAGACTGTCCTCGGACTCGATCTTGACGACGTCAAGTCCGAAACCGCTATCCGGCAGCTTGAGTACGCACGGCAGCCCGAGCGTCGAAACAATATCGTTCACGTTGCCGCGGTGCACGATCAACGTGCGCGGGGTGGCAATGCGATGCCGGTTCAGCAACTCCTGCATGTAGACCTTGTTGCCGCATTTGAGAATGGACTCCGGGTCGTCGACGACCGGCATGCCAAGCGAGTCGGCCCTGCGCACGAACTCCTCGATGATCCCCTCGGGGCCCGCGCGGTTGAAGAGCGCGTCGAACTCGGGTAAGCGTTCCAAATCATCGGGGCCGATGAGCTCCGCCTCCAAGCCTACGAGCGGCGCCGCGTTCAGGAACCGCTGCAGCGCCTCGTCGTTGGAGGGCTTGTGCGGTTCGTTCGGGTCGCGGAGGATGGCCAGTCGCGGACGATCGTTCTTGCCGCCCTGCCGCTTGGCGGCCGTGCTCTCTCCGATGAACGACTTGACCGCGTCGACCAGAAATGCACGATTCTGCAACGGAATGTCTGCAAGCCCGAGGGCTTGCAGCGCATCGAGGCGCCAGCTTCCCTCGGCTCGGGAGAACAGCACGCGCAGCAATGGCACGCGGGCCTTCGCGAAAAGTTGCTCCGCGAGCGCCTGGTGAGTCGGATGCTTTCCCAAATAGACGTCGAGCTGGAACCGCTCGCTCTCGTCGTGATGCAGCGTTTCCTGCACCAGCGGTTGAATCTCGGCGTCGAGCGCTCCTACGTACGCCTCGGACTTGAGGTCCCCGATGACCTTCACGTCAGGGACCGGGCGCTGCCCGCGGGCCTCGGCAAGGAGCGAAACGTAATACCCGCGTCCCTGATAGCGGCCGGTGCGGCACAGGTTCAGCACACGCACGCTGCCCTCGTTACCGCTCTCCGGTTCCGCCAAGTAGCGGCGGGCAGTGAGGACGGTGGCCTCCGGAATTTCGAACCATTTCTGACTCTGATCGGTGACGATGACTGTTTTCATCCAAGGATCGCCCGGCATGCCTGACGCTTAGGGGATTGCGTCAGGTGCTTGGTTCCATGGAAAAATTTTCGCTCGGTGACTATCGGAACTTTCCGTGTTCCACCTACGACGCCGTCAGCGCTCGAGGAGGTGCGGATAGTGAAATTAGCGGGTTTCATCACGCTGCACCCATGCTCGTGCGCCCTCGAAAAACGTGCCTCGCCCACAAACGCGACGTAATGCACAAGTGAACCAACGCCGTTTCGCGTCTCCCGCGAACGAAGCCGCGCCGGGTAGCGCCCTTCGTCGTCGGGCGTCGGAGCGTGGCGAGCGCAGCACCGACGGCGTCGCGGTGGAGCGCAGCGACTCCTTTCTCGCCAAGCTCGGCCCCGGCCTCATCACCGGCGCCGCCGACGATGACCCGAGCGGGATCGCGGCCTATTCGCAAAGCGGTGCGCAATTTGGTTACGCCCTGCTTTGGACGCTCTGCTTCACGTATCCGCTCATGGTCGGCATACAAGTCGTCAGTGCACGCATCGGGCGCGTAAGCGGATACGGGCTGGCCGGCAACATTCGCCGACATTACTCGCCGGCGCTGCTTTACGCGGTGGTGGGATTGCTGCTGCTCGCGAACACGATCAACATCGGAGCCGATATCGGCGCGATGGCCGATGCAGTGGCGTTGCTCGTCGGAGGGTCGCGCCACGTTTACATCGTCGCCATCGGCGCATCGTGCATCGTGTTGCAGGTGTTCATCTCCTATCAGCGATACGTGCGCGTTCTCAAGTGGCTCACGCTTTCACTGTTCTCCTACGTCGCAGTGGCATTTGCGATCGACGTCCCGTGGGCGGACGTGTTTCGCGGCGCCCTGATTCCGTCGCTCGGGCTCGATCCCGATTACGTGACCACCGTGGTGGCCATCCTCGGCACGACGATCAGTCCCTACCTCTTCTTCTGGCAGGCGTCGCAGGAATGCGAGGACTTGCACGCCGTGAAGGAAGACAAGCCGCTGCGCGATCATCCCGAACAGGCGCTGTTCCAACTGAGGCGGATCAAGATCGACACGTTCCTCGGAATGGGCTTTTCCAATCTGATCGCGTTTTTCATCATGCTCACGACCGCGGCGACGTTGAACGCGCACGGCATCCACGACGTCGGCTCGTCCGCGCAGGCGGCGGAAGCACTGCGACCACTGGCAGGGAAGTTCGCGTTCCTGTTGTTCAGCATGGGAATCATCGGCACGGGTCTGCTCGCGGTGCCGGTACTCGCCGGATCGTCGGCGTTTGCGCTGGCAGAGAGCTTCCGATGGCGGCGCGGCCTGGATCTTTCGCCCCTTCGTGGCGCACGCTTTTATGGCGTGATCGCAGTCTCGACACTGATCGGCGTCGGCTTGGGCTTCACCCGCATCGATCCGATCAAGGCGCTGTATTGGGCGGCAGTCATCAATGGCGTGATCTCGGTTCCGATCATGGTGACGATGATGCGAATGGTCGCCAACCCGAAAGTCATGGGCGAGTTCGTTGCTACGAAGCGGTTGGCCGTGCTGGGGTGGCTGGCCACCGCCGTCATGGCGGCGGCGGTTGCCGTGATGTTCTTTCAAATGCTCCGTTGAACCGAGTCGCCACGTCGTTAGCGACCCGAACGTAACAGGTTCACATCGCGCAGCCCGTCGAAATGGTGCCGCCGCGTGTTGCGGTGAGCGGTGGATTTGCCGCGGGCACATGGCACTTCGCGCTGCGTGCCGGTACAGCGAATCAATCAGTTACCGCTTGAAATCGCGAAATCCTGCTGCGCGTGCTAAATCTGCCTTCACCTCTTCGCGGCTGCGCTCGTAGACGATCTCGCGCCCCATCGCGTTGCCGACATAGGCCGACCCATTGCGTGTCGGCACCAAGTCGCATCGCACGTTATGCACACCTTCCCCGAGCACGATCTGAATTCTGTCGAGGTGTTTATTCAGGACGACGACATCCAGCGTCTGTCCGCTAGCGGTGACGCGTACTTTGATCTTCTCGTCGTTCATGTGACGATTCGTTCTCCGCGACGTGCCTGCGTCACTCGGCGTACTGAGCACCTGTTACTCCGCAATCGGTACTTAATACGTCGAGGCTGCGCCGAAGTGTCGGCAAATGGCTCCATTGGAGTCTCTCAGCGCGCCGCAGATTCTTTCGCCGCAGCGTTCGATTACGTCAATCCTCAGAAGCCGTCCAGGCGCTTGCGCCTGCGCCAGATTCCAGAGGCCCCTTTGCCGCTACGGCCGGTGCCGGACGCCACTCGAGCACCGCCAACGAGACGGCTCGGACCAGCGACAAATAGCGTTGCCATTCGATATAAGTTGCGCGACTATGACGCCATGCGCCATTGGGCGCAAGCCCGTTGCGGTGATCGTAACGGCACATCGAGGAGCACGTATGGGTTCCGCCAAGGACCGTGAAACGAAGCACAAGGCGACAGCATTCAATCCTGGTGAACTGCGGCTGAAAGCGGCGTCGAAGCTTCAGCTACACACCGTGGATGCTGCAACGGCACTGACCAAATTGTGGAATATAAGCCCCAAGATCGACGTTCCAATGAAGACGTTTGGACCCGATGAGGGCGAGTTGCATTACAACGACGGCAGCGGCTCAATCGGCAAGTTGCACGATGTCACCGTCACGCTGATTCGACTTACTAACCCTAACACTGGTGTTGTATCGATTCAAATGTCGCTCGAATACTTTGCGACGGCCGAGGGATCACGAACGCCAGACGGCAGGAACCTGCCTGGCTCTACGTCCAGCTACAATGCCGGACGCGAAGCATACAAAATTAGCCACGCGGTGTATTTCCGCAACGCCGCCGGAGGATTGGTATACGGCTGGTACATGCAGGATTTCGAGCTCGACTGTGGCTGGAATAGACACCATTGCTTGCACGGGAAGATCGAAACGAACGTGCTTGACTGGTTCGACGCCGTCGACCGTTATCAATGGGAGGTGGGCGGCGCCTTCTATCGCTGCTAATCGCCCCATTCCCCGCTGCGGCAATACGAACGGCTCACTTCGGTGGGCCGTTTGTTCTTGAGGAAACGTGTGCCACTTGCCTCGTCAGCTGCTGCTGCCCCTCTTGCTCTCGTCACTGTAGCTCATGCGGTAGGTATCGGCGTTCACCCGCGTAAGTCGCGCTGCCAGTGCGGCGTTGTACTTCGTACCCCGTGAATCGCGCTCGGAGCTGCGGACTTTGTACGACGGGCTCGGCCGCTCTCGGCCACTTTTGGTCGTTCAAGCAAGGGGTGGGCTCCCCCATTGCAGTCGTTCGAACGGACCCGCGAAGAGCAGCGAATCACGTGGGTTGAGTTGTGGAAATGCCGCCCACCCGACTCCAACTCGGATTGACTGTAACGATCAGCCGACGAATACTTTGAAATGCAGCGGCAAACCTGGTGTCATGCCCGTTCCCCGCTGTGCGGCGTGCTTCAATCTAGAGGAGACTGCCATGCCTGCGATGCTGCGCCCAGACCCCAGCTTTTATCCCTCTCCGCGCCTCGCCATGGAGGGACCCGACGAGCAGTACGCGTACGTGGCGCTCCTACGGCCGGACAAGACCAAGCCCGACGCGATAGCCGTGGTCGACATCAAACCTGGGTCCAAGACTTACGGCCGCGCGGTGCACAAGGTCGAGTTGACTCACCTCGGCGACGAGGTACATCACTACGGCTGGAACGCCTGCAGCTCCATGCTGTGCCCGATGAATGGCCACCCGTTTACCGAGCGGCGCTACCTGATCGTCCCGGGGATCCGCTCTTCGCGTCTGTATATCATCGACACCAAGCCGGATCCGAGGCAGGCAAAGATCGTCAAGGTGATCGAGCCGGAGGAGATGATGAGGAAGACCGGCTACTCACGACCGCATACCGTGCACTGCGGGCCGGAAGGTGTGTACATCAGCACGCTCGGCGGCAAGGGCACCGACGGCACCGACGGTGCGCCGGGGATCTTCCTGCTCGACTGCGAGAGCTTCGAGGTCCTGGGGCGCTGGGAGATGGAACGCGGGGACCAGCGCCTGAGCTATGACTTCTGGTGGAACATCCCGCACGACTACATGATCTCGAGCGAGTGGGGTCTGCCACCCCAGTTCGAGAATGGCCTGGTCGGCGAGGACCTGCTGGCCAACCGCTACGGACATCGGTTGCATTTCTGGGATCTGCGCGCACGGCGCCACATCCAGACCATCGACCTCGGGGCGAACCATCAGATGGCGCTCGAGGTAAGACCGGCGCACGAGCCCACGAAGGACTATGGATTCGTCGGCGTCGTCGTGGACACCACCAATCTGGAAGCCTCGATCTGGACGTGGTGGCGGGACAAAGGCGAGTTCAAGGCCAAGAAGACGGCGGTGGTGCCGCCGCAGCCAGGCGATCCGGCCGTGCTTCCCGAGCTGCTCAAGCCGTTCAAAGCCGTGCCGCCCCTGATCAGCGACATCGACTTGTCGCTCGATGACCGGTATCTCTACGTTGCCTGCTGGGGAACTGGAGAGCTGCGCCAGTACGATGTGTCCGATCCGATGCAACCGAAGCTTTCCGGGTCGGTGAAGCTCGGCGGCGTCGTCAATCAGACAGCGCATCCGAGCGGCAAGGCTTTCGGCGGCGGCCCGCAGATGGTTGAGATCAGCCGCGACGGCGAGCGTGTCTACTTCACCAATTCCCTTTACAGTACCTGGGACGACCAGTTCTACCCCGGTGGCGTGCCGGGGGCGATGGTGATGGCGAAAGCGAAGCCGGGCGGCGGGATCGAGCTCGACCGCGAATTCTGCGTCGACTTCGAGGCGGGGTATCGCTCGCATCAAGTGCGCTTGGAGGGCGGTGACTGCTCGACGGATTCGTTCTGTTTTCCCTCTGTGTGAAGCAAAGTCGTGCAAGGGCTCGTGGAGAGCCTCGGCCAGCATCTCTGGGCTTGGTTAGCCGTCGTCGGGCTCGGCGCCTACCACGGCGTAAACCCGGGGATGGGCTGGCTTTTCGCCGTTTCGAACGGCATGCAGGCGCGGCGCGCGGATGGCGTGTTCTTCGCTCTCCCGCCAATCGCATTGGGGCATTTCGTCGCCATGCTGGTGGCGCTGCTGCCTTTTACGCTGTTCTTGCTGTATCTCGAAAAGGTGAGCGAGATCCGCGCGGTGGCCGGCGTGCTGCTGGTGATCTTCGGCGTCTATAAGTTGTTCTCACAGCGCCATCCTCGCTTTCTGGCGCGCATCGGGCCGTCGCACCTGGCGATGTGGTCGTTTCTCATGGCGACCGCGCACGGTGCCGGCCTGATGCTGGTTCCGGTGGTGCTAGGCCTATGCACCAACACGGCCGGTGCGCATGGCGGACACCAGGCGCTACTCGAGCTGGCCGGCGGCAGTCTGGCGCTTACGCTCGCCGCCGCGACGGTACACACCGGCGTGATGGTGCTGACGAGCGGCACGATCGCGTGGGTGGTGTATCGCTACGTGGGTCTGGGACTCCTGCGCCAAGGGTGGCTGAACCTCGATCTCTTGTGGGCCGTTTTGCTGATCGTCGTCGGAGCCATCGCAGTCCTCGTCGCGCTTCTCGAATACAGCCGCGGCGCGGTCACGTGAGATCTGGGAACACGCCAGCGTCGACGGCCAGCGGATGCAGTCGCCGGGTCCATTGCTCGGGAAACACCGGCAACGGTCGTCCGGCACAGCCGACTTCCGCGGCAATTGCCCGCAAACTCGCGAAATAACGGGAGTCACCCGGTTGTCTTACCATGCCAGGATTGCGACCGTCGCAGGCTGCGGGGGGCGACTCGATGACGACAAGCATTACGTACGTGAAATTGTTCGCAGACTCGGAAGGCAACTCGCATCTCGAGGAGGACGTCGCGCTGCAGCTCGTGCCAACCAACTTCGTGCCTCCGGCGCCCGCCATTCATGTTTCACCGCTCCAGCCGGC
>DASTGT010000056.1:0-30643 GCA_035718935.1 Casimicrobiaceae bacterium | reverse complement strand
ATTCGAGCGCTCGTTATTCGTGCCGTTGAAACGCTTTACCGCGTAATGCTCCCCTATGTGTTCGACCGGTTCGGAGTTATTCGACGGCTGGAGGACCACGAATAGAGGGTCATACGTTGGGAGGTAGACGATTACGGTCGGTTCAAAGTTGCGAACGGCGTAGTGGCTCCATTTCTTCCAAGGCGCCACTTCAAAACGACCGTCCCGGTCAGTTTTTGCTGCTGCTGCGTGGTAACAGATGTCGCGCGCGTTATGTCCGGTGAAAGCACTCGAGAATATCGGTGACTCCCAGACGACGGTAACGAACGCGTTCTCGATTGGCTTTCCCGTCTCCGCGTCGACGACCTGTCCTGAGATTCTTTTTCCATAAAGCAAGTGCGGGATGACACCGCCGAATGCCGACGGCGGGCAAGCGATCGTCAGGCACGTAAGCACGAACAGGCATCGTCTAGCCCACATTTGCAACCTCCTCACATCCCATCGATCCGCCAGATCCCGTCCTCAGAGCGGATCAGGTAGATCATGAATTTTTGCGACGCGTCGGCACCGGTCCGCACGAGCGTCAACTCGGCCATGTCGAGATTGAACGTGATCTCGGTTATCGTCCCGAGTTGGTCGATGATTGTCGCGAGATCCGGTTGAAGCTGCGTGAAGACGTCGTTGAACCTCTCCTGTGCAGATCCAGTAAACGCGGTCAGAGCGCCGGCAATGTTTCCTGCGCGTAGGCGCAAGAGCATGTTCTCGTAAATCGCCCGCACGTTGCCCTGGAAGAGCTCCGGCAGCAGCACGACGATCGACTTGCGTGTTCGATAGATGATGCGGCCCTGCTCGTCGTAGAACGTGATCGTCGGGAGCCACGTGCCGGCCGGGTAGGTTGCGAGCACCGCTAGCTTGCCGTCCCTGAACTGGCTGGGATCGACCATCAGGTTCGGGTTGCCGTCACCGTCGAGATCGAGGAACGCCTGCTTGAACGGCACGTTATGCGGATTCTCGAGGGAGAACTTGACCTGCAGCGTTTCGATGCCCTCCGTCGGCGCGGCCTGCACCTTGAAGAGGCCAGGTCCGGAGCTTTCGACAGTGACGGACTTGGTCACTGTCTGGCCGTCCTGCGTCGTCACGACGGCAACGATCTCGTTCGATCCCGGCGACAGCGGCACGTCGTTCGCCTGGAAGAAGCCGCGGTCGTCCAGGTGGGTGACGACCCCATTCACGGTCACCGCCGCGTTCGTCGGCGCCGAAACGTAGCCGCTCACGAGCACCGTGTCGTCGTCGATGATGGCCGTACCGAGCGCGGGATCGAACGACAGCGTCGGCGCCGCCTGCACCGATACCGCTGCCGCTGCGGTGTTGGTGCTCGCGCCGCCGTCGTCGATGGCCTTCGCAGTGATCGCATACGATCCTCCCTGGACCGCATCCCACACCAAGCCGTACGGCGCCGTCGAGTCGGTCCCGATCAGTGCGCCGTTTGCGTAGAACTCCACGCGGGCGATGGTCCCGTCGCTGTCTGTGGCGTCCGCCGCGAGACTGAGCGTACCCGGCGCAAAATACGGGCCTGAGCTCGCGATCGTCAAGCTCACAATAGGGGCCACATTGGTCGCCACCGTGATGGGAACGGCGGCAGATGTCGTGACGCCGCCTGCGTTGTCCGTCGCTTTGGCGGTGAACGAATATGACCCCGCAGCGACGTTGCTCCACGTCACCGTGTACGGTGCACTCGTCGATGTGCCGATCAGCGTTGCACCGGCGAAGAAATCGACCTTGGTGATCGATCCATCGGAATCAGCCGCGTTGGCGGTGATCGAGACGGTTGCGGGTGCGACGAACCGCGCGTTGGACGCTGGACTCGTCACGGCGACGTTTGGCAACGCATTGGCGACGACGACGACGCTTACCACAGACGACGATGTCGATGTGCCGTGGTCGTCCATCGCGACTCCGACGAGCGAATACGTTCCAGGTGCCGCCGGCGCCGTCCATTGTGCGGTATAGGGCGGTGAAGTGACGCGTGTGATCAGCGGTCCGAACGCGTCGTCCATTCTGAATTCGACCGCCGAGATCGTCCCATCGGGATCGCTTGCCGTGGCCGCCACGTCGACACGACTTCCGACGCCGACTCGAGTGCCGTTCGCCGGTGCAGTGAGCGCGATCGTCGGCGGCCGATTCGGCGCACGAATCGTGATTGCGGCAGGACGGGACGTGCTCGACAAACCGCGGTCGTCGACGGCTTGCGCGGAGATCGAATGGATCCCCACCTGCGGGCGGCTCAACAGCACCTGCCATGGGAGCGAGGAGGCTGACGCGACGAGCACCCCGTTGTCGAAATAATCGACGCGGACGATCCTGCCAGAGGCGCTCATGGCGTCGGCGCGCAGGATCACGTCGGTCGGTGCGTCCACGAAAGAACACGCAACCGGACTCGTCACGATGACGGTCGGCGGGGAACCGACCGTCACCTGAACGCTTTGCGAATCCGTCGTGGCGCCCTTGTCGTCGGTGGCGCGCGCATGCAGCACGTGCAAGCCGGTGGTCGACGGCATCCATGACCATTGAAACGGTGCCGTCGAGACGCTGCCAAGGGAAACAGTGCCATCGAAGAATTCGACGCTCGCCACGCGTCCATCGGAATCGCTTGCCGTCGCGGCGAGCGCAGTGGTGTCGCCGAGTCCGACGAGCGTACCCCCCGCCGGTGCAGTCATCGAGATCGACGGCGGCTGGTTGGCGACGATGGTGATGGTGACGGACGTCGACGTCGAGGTTCCGTTGCGATTGTCGTAGGCCTTCGCGGTGAGCGAATGCGTTCCGACCGTCGGCGCGCTCCAACTCGTGGTGAAAGGCGCGCTCGAAGACGTCCCGATCAGGAAGGTGCCGCTGCGGTAGAACTCGACCTTTGCAATGGAGCCATCGGGGTCGATGGCCGTCGCCGCCAAAGCTACGGCGTTGCCTACCGTGAACACCGCTCCTGCGGTAGGCGACGTGATCGCCACGGTCGGGGGCTTGTTCGCGGCCTTCGTCGATGTCGACGACGTTGTCCCCAGCAAGGCCGACCGTGGTTCGGCCTCCGACGTTTCGATGTCAGCCGCTGCCGCGGCGGTCCAGCGGGCGTGCAGGGTCGCGTGATGGCCGAAGCGATCGGTTACCCGCGCCGTGAATTCGCTCGCCTCGTCCGGTACGTTGCGGATCGGCCAACGGACGATGCCGTCGGCGTCGACGTGCGACTGCGGCAAGCGCACGCCGTCCAAGATCGCATCGACTTGGACGCGTTCCCGGTACGCCGGCACTTCGCACGGCGCTCCGTTGCAAAGCGCCCCAACGCGAGCGACGATTTCGGACGTCGCCGTCGTCATCGCGCCGCCGCTAGGAGGACGTAGCAGATCCAGCGAGGGATCGATGCGAAATGGCGCGGTGCTGTGCGCGACGCTCGCACTGGCTGCGTCCTTGAGCACGATGTCGCTGGCATCGATCCACCAGGTCCGTTGCGTCGTTTCGACGACGAACGCGGCTTCGCTTCCGTCGTACGTGACCTCGAGCGGCAGTTCGAAGTCGACGAACGAAAGGCCCGCGAGGGCACGAATCTCGCCCTCGATGACGGACAGAAGTGTTCCATCGGCCACGGCGACAACGTGTCCCGAGCGAGGATCGAGCGCTAGATTCGTAACGTCGCCCTCGAGCATGGCCTGCGCCGCATCGCCTACGCGATAGAGCGCGCGCGACGTGCCCACCCATCCGCGATCATGCAACGTATCGATCGCAATCGCGTTTGGGCGCTCGCCGGCGACCATCGGCAGCGATCGCGTGCCAAGCGCGTCACCTCGGGACGAGAAGTGGAGGAGGTTCGCGCCAACGACCACCCACACGGTTTCGTCGAGATCGACCGCCACGACCGAAGCCGGCGCGGCGAGCGTCGACCCCTGGACGAGCGTGCCGTCGAGGCCCACGTGGACGAGCAGCGATGCATCGGTGACGAACCACGCCGATCCATCATAGGCATTGATCGCGACGCCGATCGGTTCGCCCAATCCGGGGGGAAGCTCGATCGCCCTTCCTTGCCGCGATTCGTTCGCGACCTGTGCCGTGGCGTTCGCATCGATCGACGTTGCAATGGCTTCGGCGACGCCTGCAACCCATGCGAACCACGCAACCAGCAGGAGAGAGCCGAACGTTCGCATGGGTGCGCTCCGCGATCAATTGCAGACGAGAGGAACGTCGACGACTTCCCTCACGACCGGCGAATCGACGGCGTTGCCGGGTATCTGGAGCAGCGCACTCAGCGCGTGCACTCCCGCAGACAGCGTCAACGAAACCGAGGCACGATTGCCGACGAGCGAAGCGCTGCCGAGCCAGCCGTTTTCGGAAAAGAAGACCACGCTGCCACTGGCGGGTGCCCCCGGGAGCGTCGCCGTCAACGTAATCGGCGTCTGCGTGTCCGTCGTCGCGTTCGAGGTCGTGAGGCTCATCAACGAAGGGGCGGGAAACTTGACGAGGATCGCAGCAGGGTCGACGGCGGTGGTCTGGAAGGCGCCCGCCGTGGCCGGGAACGCGCTGGAATCGTTCGCCTGTCCGGTGACATATGCCGCGTCTTGCGCATCGAACGCGACGCCGGCGGTCGAGCCTGGTGGCAGGCGCGTCGGGCCGCCACTGCTCTGGTTGTATCCCGTGCGCAGGAACGTCGACCAGAGGAGGCTCCCGCCGGAGATCGAGACCTTCGCGACGAAGGCCGAATCCTGGTTGTCCTGCTGCTTGCGCGGTGAATTGGAATCGACGAGCGGAAACGACCAGCTCGCGGCGAGACCCGTCACGTACGCGTGCCCGGTGCTATCGACGCCGATGCCGTACGCGGCGTCGGAGGGCGTCTGCACGAAGCCGAACACCGATTGGCAGGGCCCGGTACAAATCTCGCCGGCCAGGAATGACGCGTAGACGATTTCGTTGCCGAGCGGGGAGAGCTTCGCGACGAACGCGTTGCCCTGGCTCGAGTTGACGAGATAGTGACCCCCCTTTTGCATCTGGAACCCGGACTTGACCGGAAAGTCGTATGAGTACGTCTCGCCGGCCACGTAGGCGCTGCCTTGGGTGTCGACGGCGATCGCATTGACGCTGTCGTCGAGGCCGCCGCCGAGGAATGTGGAGTAGAGGATCTGGCTGCCGTCGCCCGCCACCTTCGTGACGAATCCATCCTTCGTCGAGCGCTTGCTCGTTTGCAACGCGTTGCGCACTGGAAAATCCGCCGACGTCGTCCAGCCGCCCACGTATGCGTCGCCCTGCGTATCCAACGCAAGCGACATCGCGTCGTCGCTTCCGCTTCCGCCGAGGTACGTCGCGAAGACCGGCGCGCTACCGGTGCCGTTGAGCTTCAGGAGAAACGGCGTGGCGCCGGTCGGATTGCGCGTCGTCGGCTGCAACGCATTTGCCGTCGTGACGAACGCGGAGGTCGCGCTCCCCGTGACGTACGCGTTGCCCGACGCGTCGACGCGAATCGCGCTCGGTGTCGCCCCCGCCACGTACGTCGAGTAAACGAGCGCGTTGCCGGCTGCGGATAGCTTGGCAACGAAACCTCCGCCCGTCGTGGTGGCCTTTTGCCAGCCGTTCGCGCTCGTCGGAAAATCGGAACCCGACGTTTGCCCGGTCACGTACACATTGGCCGCGGAATCGACCGCGATGCCCACCGCCCGGTCGACGCCTGTCGAGCCGCCCAGGTACGTCGACCAGACGAGTGCGGTGCCGGCCGCGTTGAGTTTCGACACGAAAACGTCGACGTCGTAGCGCTTGCCGATCGAGCGGTCGTACGCGTTCACGATGGGAAAATTCGTCGCCTGCGTGTAACCGGTGACGTAGGCGTTGCCCGCAGCGTCGACCGCGACGGCGGTCCCCGCTTCGTCACCGGCGCCCCCGATGAACGTCGCGTACGAGACAACGGGGTCGATGACCAGCGCGTGCCGGCGATCGTAGGGATCGAGTTGGATTCGCGCGCGGTTTTCGGCAACCACGAACCGGCTGTCGACGACGCGCCGTTGGCTCGCGACGTCCTGGTAGGCGAACGGTCGCTTCAGCGTGACGACCCCGTCGTCAGCGCTCAGCACCAATTGGCCCGTGTCGTCCACATGCAATTCATGCACGCCTTCGAAGGCGAGCTCGACCTGCGACGAGTCCGCGCCCGGCGCCAGCAAAATGTCGTATTCGACCTCGCGTCCGCGGCCGTGGAACGCGACGTCGATGCCGGGATACAACGACGAAATGTGGACGCGTTCGTACGCAGGCGTATGCATACTCTTGGCAGCTTCCTGTTGCAGGCGGTGGATGACTGCGAACTGGCCTGCGCCACGCATCCGCGCCTTGGCATTCGCGCCGACGAAGCGCAGCGCGATTCCCTGGCGCGCATCCGCGAACGGAAGGATGCGAACGGTGTCCGGCGCCACGGTGACGCCGTACGACGCGCCAAGGGCGACGAACTGCCTCGCTCCGTCCGCGCCGGGCACGGCCGCGAAGAGCAAGGGCAACGATGCGCGTCGCACCATCGCGTCGGTTGCCTGAGCCGGCGCGCCGCTCGCCACGTCGAGTCCATGGACGAGCGCGAGCAGGGCGAGGGCCGCCATCGTTCGAGGCTTCACGGGTGGACTCCGGCGTGACGTGAACAGCGGCAGCCTAGGGAGGCTTCGCGTCGCTGGGCACTGTCATTTTTCGGAGGTCGTCCGTTTGGCCGATTGAACCTTCGAACGTGCTTGTGTTATGCGCGCGCGACCTATCGCGGCGTCGATACAATGCGCGCTCGTGACCCTGCGCTCGCCCGCCGTGCTGTTCACCCTCGGAACTGTCATCTGGGGCTCGACGTGGCTCGCGATCAAGTTCCAGCTCGGGGTCGTCTCCCCGGATGTGTCGGTCGCCTATCGCTTCGCGATCGCGTCCCTGCTGCTCGGTGCGTGGTGTCTCTTCACCCGGCGAGAATTGCGCTTTCCGCTGGCCACGCACAAGTTTCTCGCGCTGCAGGGGGCGCTGCTGTGCGGGCTCAATTACGTGACCGTCTACTGGGCCGAGCAGTACGCCACGTCGGGCCTCGTCGCCGTGTTGTTTTCGACGATCGTGTTCATGACGCCCATCGGGGCACGGCTCGTGTTCGGCACGCCGTTGACGATTCGCATGTTCGTCGCGGCGTCGTTCGGCGTCTTCGGCATCGCGCTGCTGTTCGTGCCCGAGCTGTCACGCGCGCGTTACGGCGGCGATGCGGCGCTGGGTATCGTGCTCGGGCTCGTGGCGACCGCGATCGCGTCCGCCGGGACGCTGGCGTCATCGCGTAATCACGAAGCCGGGATTCCCGTATTGCCGGGCGCCGCATGGGCGATGGCATACGGTGCGCTCACGGCGGCGATCGTCGCTATCCTGGCCGGCGCTCGCTGGAGCTTCGACTTCCGCGCACCGTATGTCGTGTCGCTGCTCTACCTCGCGGTGTTCGGCACCGTCGTCGCGTTCGGTGCCTACCTCACGCTGATCAAGCTGATCGGACCGGGACGTGCGTCGTACGTATCGATCGCGACGCCGATCGTTGCGATGACGTTGTCGACGCTGTTCGAGAGCTATCGGTGGACGCCGCTGGCGGCGTTCGGCGTCGTGCTGGCGGTGCTCGGCAACTGGCTGGCGCTCAGTCCTCGCCGTCCTTCGGCGTGACGTCGACGTTGTCGATGAGGCGCGTCGCGCCGAGCGTCGCCGCGCCGAGCACGATCAACAGGTTCGGGTGGTCGTAGCCCTCGGGATGCGGAATGCGGAGCCCGATGCCGTTACGCACCGCGATGTAGTCGACTTTCCAGCCGTGCCGCGCGAGCTCCGCGCGACCCGACGCTTCGAGATTCGCGTAATCGGTACGCCCGGCTGCGATCTCGTCGGCGATCTCGCGCAGTGTGCGATAAAGACGTGGCGCCTCGGTGCGTTCGACCGGTGTCAGATAGTTGTTGCGCGACGAGAGCGCGAGACCGTCGTCGGCGCGCACCGTCTCGCCCGGCACGATCTGGATGGGCAGGTTGAATTGCTGCACCATGCCACGCACGATCTTCAGCTGCTGCCGATCCTTCTTGCCGAATACCGCGGCGTCCGGCTGCACGATGTTGAAGAGTTTCAGCACCACCGTGCACACGCCGTGGAAGAACCCCGGGCGGAACAGGCCGTCGAGCTCGTCCCCCACCGGCGGCGGTTGCACGCGGTAGACCTGGGGCGTCGCGTACATCTCCTGCTCGGTCGGCGCGAACAGCACGTCGACGCCTTCGCGCTCGAGCTTCGCGCGGTCCGCCTCGAACGTGCGCGGATAGCGATCGAAGTCCTCGTTGGGGCCGAACTGCAGGCGGTTGACGAAGATGCTCGCCACCACGCAGTCACCGTGCTTGCGCGCAATCCGCATCAGCGACAGATGCCCTTCGTGCAGATTGCCCATCGTCGGGACGAACGCGACGCGTCCCGCCTGATCGAGGCGCTCGCGCAGCGCGTCCACCGATTGGATGACTTCCATGCGCCGCTCCCGGCGTGACGGGCAGTTCAGCCCGGCCGCCCCAGGTTGAAGAACTCGCGCTGCCCGCGCATGTGACCGACGCGCTCGAGCAGGAGATCGACGTGCTCGCGCTGGTCGACGAAGTTGAGCCGCTCGCTGTTGACGATCAGAAGCGGCGCTTCGGAGTACTGATAGAAATAGCGGGTGTACGCGTCGGCGAGCCGCGCGAGGTATTCCGCGGGGATCGACTGCTCGAACGCGACCCCGCGCCGGTGCACGCGCTCGACGAGCGTGTCGACCGGCGCCTGCAGGTAGATCACGAGGTCCGGCGTCGGCGTCTGCGGCTTGAGGTGCATATAGACCTTGTCGTAGAGCCGGTATTCCTCGTCGCTCAAGTTGATGCGCGCGAACAGCGGGTCCTTGTCGAGCAGGAAATCGGCGACGGTCGGCCGGCGGAACAGATCGAGCTGCGCGAGTCCGCGCAACTGGTCGACGCGCTGGAACAGGAACGTGAGCTGCGTCGGAAGCGCGAAGCGCGGCATGTCGTCGTAGAAGCGCGCGAGGAACGGATTGTCGGCCGGCTGCTCGAGCAACTCGTCGGCGGACAGGCGCACGGCGAGCTCGCGCGCGAGGCTCGTCTTGCCGGCGCCGATCGGCCCTTCGATGACGACGTAGCGGCAGGCGGCGAGATCCATGACGGCTCAGCGGTGGTGCGTTCGCGTGCGGGCGATGCGTTGCGCACGGACGTCTGGCAGGAATCGGCGCGCGAGTCCACGGCCCGGGATCGTCTGCGCGGGCGCGACGTCGGCGAGGGGCCGCAGCACGAAGGCACGTTCGTGCATCCGCGGATGCGGGACGATGAGATTGGGTGTGCGCATCCGAAGCGCGCCGTATAGTAGCAAATCGAGATCGAGCGTCCGCGGTGCGTTCCGGGACGCGCGATCGCGCACGCGGCCCCGCCTGCGCTCGATGCGCTGCATCTGCGCGAGCAGCGCGCGCGGCGACAGTGTCGTCTCGATTTCGGCGACCGCGTTCACGTAATCGGGCTGCCGCGGACCACCGACAGGGGCCGTGACGTAGTTCGGTGAAACGGCGAGCACGCGAATGCCGCGCGTGTGCCGCAGTGCGTCGAGTGCGGCGGCGATCTGGCGGCGCGGATGCGCGAGGTTGCTGCCGAGCGCGATGAACGCGCGCGTACCCACTTGGCTATTCTTCGGGCGTCGGTTGCGCGTCCGCGCTCGCCTCGTCGATGCGCTTCCGACCGCGCCGCGCACGGCGGCGTTTCTTCGGCGCCTCGTCGGGACGCAGCATCGTCATCCGCTCGTCGTCGTCCGCGGTCTGGAACTTCGTCCACCAATCGACGAGTGCCTGAGGCACTTCGCCGCTCGCACCGCGCAGCACGAGGAAATCGTAGGCGGCGCGAAAGCGCGGATGCTCGATCAGGCGCGCCGGTCGCACGCCTGCGCGCTGCTCGAAGCGCGGCTGAAGCGCCCAGATCTCCTTGATCGTCGCTTCGAAACGGCGGGGAATCGCGATGCGTTCGGCCTGCGCCGATAGCACCTGGTCCATCGCGTCGAAGAGCGCGGGCAGGGGACGCTCGCCGCGCTCCGTCGCCGCCTTCCACGACACGAGCACCTCGTGCCAGAGCAGCGCCGCGAACAGGAACGCCGGCGACACGCCCTTGTCCTCGCGCACGCGGGCATCGGTCTGCGCGAGCGCGGTCTCGATGAATTTCTCCCCGAGCGGCTGCCCCAGGATGACGTCGAGGAGCGGCAGCAGCCCGGTCGACAGGCCGTGCGCGCGCAGGCTTCGCACTGTCTCGACCGCATGGCCGGACAGCAGGAGCTTCTGCATTTCATCGAAAAGACGCGCGGGGGGTACGTTCTGCATGAGCGGAGCGAGGCGGACGATCGGTTCCTCGGTGCGTTTCTCGATCGTGAAGCCGAGCTTCGCCGCCAGGCGTACCGCGCGCAGCATGCGCACCGGGTCCTCGCGATAGCGGGTCACCGGCGGTCCGATCAGCTTCATGCGCCGTGCTCGCACGTCGTTGAAGCCGCCCACGTAATCCCAGATCGACTCGGTCACCGGATCGAAGTACAACGCGTTGACGGTGAAATCGCGCCTGGCCGCGTCCTCCGCCTGGCTGCCGTAGACGTTGTCGGAAATGAGGCGTCCGTGCTCGTCGGTCGCGTTGTCGCCGGTCTGTGCGGCGCGAAACGTCGACACTTCGAGGACGTCGTTGCCGAGATGCACGTGCACGAGGCGAAAGCGCCGTCCGACGATGAAGGCGCGGCGAAAGAGCGGCTTGACCTGCTCCGGCGTCGCGTTGGTCGCGATGTCGAAGTCCTTCGGCGCACGGCCGAGGAGGAGGTCGCGAACGGCGCCGCCGACGATGAACGCCTTGAAGCCTTCGTCCTGCAGCTTGCGCACGACGGTGCGCGCGGCGCTGGTCAGCTGGTCGCTGCGGACCCCGTGTTGCTCGGGGCCGTAGATGCGCGGCTCTCGCGCGACCCGGCCGGGCAACAGGCGGGCGAGCAGGCGGGCGATCATAGGCGGGCCGAGCTCGACTCCGGAAGGGGCATGGGGCAAAAGGCGCGGATTCTAGCAGCCTGCGTTACCCGCCGCCCGAATGGGGACGGGGGCTGCCGCATAATGACGGCTTTCGCCGCGCGTTCCCGGGTGCCGGCCGCGCGTCTGCCAGGAGATTCCATGTACCAGCACGTCACCGTCCCCGCGGGCGGCGCGAAGATCGAGGTGAACCGCGACTTCAGCCTGCGCGTTCCCGACAATCCCATCATCCCCTATATCGAGGGTGACGGCACCGGCGTCGACATCACGCCCGTGATGATCCGCGTCGTCGATGCGGCGGTGGCGAAGGCGTACGGCGGCAAGCGGAAGATCCACTGGATGGAGATCTACGCCGGCGAGAAGTCGACGCGCGTCTACGGTCCCGACGTGTGGCTGCCCGAGGAGACGCTCGCCATCCTTCGCGACTACGTGGTGTCGATCAAAGGGCCGCTGACGACGCCGGTGGGCGGTGGCATTCGCTCGCTCAACGTCGCGTTGCGCCAGCAGCTCGACCTCTACGTGTGCCTGCGCCCCGTGCGCTACTTCAAGGGCGTCCCCTCGCCGGTGAAGGAGCCCGAGAAAGTCGACATGGTGATCTTTCGCGAGAACGCCGAGGACATTTACGCGGGGATCGAATGGCCGGAGGGCTCGCCCGAGGCGAAGAAGGTGATCGACTTCTTGATCAGAGAGATGGGCGTACGCAAGATTCGCTTCCCCGAGACGTCGGGGATCGGCATCAAGCCGGTGTCGCGCGAAGGCACCGAGCGGCTGGTGCGCCGGGCATTCCAATATGCGATCAACAACGATCGCCGCTCGGTGACCCTCGTGCACAAGGGCAACATCCAGAAGTTCACCGAGGGGGCGTTCCGCGACTGGGGCTACGCGCTCGCCAAGCGCGAGTTCGGCGCCCAGGAGATCGACGGCGGGCCGTGGTGCTCGTTCAAGAATCCGAAGACCGGTCGCGACATCGTCGTCAAGGACGTCATCACCGACGCGTTCCTGCAGCAGATCCTGCTGCGGCCCGCCGAGTACGACGTCATCGCCACGCTGAACCTGAACGGCGATTACATCTCCGACGCGCTGGCCGCCGAAGTGGGAGGGATCGGCATCGCGCCGGGCGCCAACATGTCGGACACCGTCGCGATGTTCGAGGCGACGCACGGCACCGCCCCCAAGTACGCAGGCAAGGACTACGTCAATCCGGGATCGGAAATCCTCTCCGCCGAGATGATGCTCGTGCACATGGGCTGGCGCGAGGCGGCGAACCTGATCACGTCGAGCCTCGAGAAGGCGATCGCCGACAAGGTCGTGACCTACGACTTCGCGCGTCTGATGCCTGGCGCGAAGCAGGTCTCGACCTCCGCTTTCGGCCAAGCGATGATCGATCGGATGTAAGCGCGACGCCTCGCCAGGAAGCGATTAGCTCGCTTTCAGCTACCTATTTCGCTTCCTGGCCTCGTGGTTCTCGCTGGCGGCGCCCGGAGGATCGCGCGCGGAAATTGCATAGTCCCGACGAGGCGGGACCGTCCGATCGCCGGAAGTGCGCGACGCGCATCGACTTATCGCGTCCGATCGGAAGTCTTGGGAACAAACCTCGCGGAGGCCATGTAAATATTGCGTTGGAGCGCCGCAAACCGCCGACAGACGCGAGGCCGCTTCGCAACCCGTTGGCGGCGAGCACGCACGACGGCGGCGGTGCACGCTCCGGCCATCGGCTTTCCCCTTGAAAAATTTGTTGTAATCATCAAACATGGACCCCAACTAGGCACTGCGTCGCACGATGTCCAAACAGGAGCAGCACGGCAGCGTGCTCGAGGCGGAAAGGACGAAAGTCAAGCCGCCACCGCTTTACAAGGTCGTCTTGCTGAACGACGACTACACGCCGATGGACTTTGTGGTCGTCGTGCTCCAAACTGTCTTTGGCATGAGTCGTGAGAAGGCCACGCAGGTGATGCTGCAGGTACATCGCGAGGGCATGGGGGTCTGCGGCACGTATACGCGAGAAGTCGCAGCGACGAAGGTCGATCAGGTCATCAATCTCGCACGCAAGCACCAGCATCCCTTGCAGTGCACGATGGAGGAGACTTGAGCGTTATGAAGGAAAGCGGCCCGAATCGGGTCGCCGGCTGCCGCGGGAATGGTTCCTGGCGAGGCCACGAAGTCAAGGTAGCAACATGATCGCCCAGGAACTGGAAGTCTCTCTCCACATGGCTTTTGTCGAAGCGCGGCAAAAGCAGCATGAGTTCATTACGGTCGAGCACCTGCTGCTCGCGATGCTCGACAATCCGTCGGCCGCCGAAGTGCTGAAGGCCTGCGGCGTCGACCTCGACGAGCTCCGCGGCGTGCTCACCGACTTCATCAACGAGCACACGCCGCGGCTCGCGGCGCATTCCGACGCCGACACGCAGCCGACGCAAGGCTTCCAGCGCGTGATCCAGCGCGCGATCCTGCACGTCCAGTCGTCCGGCAAGAAGGAAGTGACCGGCGCCAACGTGCTCGTCGCGATCTTCGGCGAGAAGGAGTCGCACGCCGTCTACTTCCTGAACCAGCGCGGCGTCACGAGGCTCGACGTCGTCAATTACATCGCGCACGGCATCACGAAGAGCCCTCAGCAAAAGCAGGACAAGGCGTCGGAGGCCAAGGACGAAAGCGAGTCGGGCAGCGAGTCGCAAGGTGCGCTCGATGCGTACACCGTCAATCTCAACGCGATGGCGCGCACCGGCAAGATCGACCCGCTGATCGGGCGCGAGCACGAGCTCGAGCGCGTGATCCAGGTGCTGTGCCGCCGCCGCAAGAACAATCCCCTGCTCGTCGGTGAAGCGGGTGTCGGCAAGACCGCGATCGCCGAAGGACTCGCGCGCCGCATCAACGAGGCCGACGTGCCGGAGCTCCTGAAGGAGTTCCAGGTCTTCTCGCTCGACATGGGCGCGCTGCTCGCAGGCACCAAGTACCGCGGCGACTTCGAGCAGCGGCTGAAGGCGGTGCTGAAGCAGCTTTCGGAAAATCCGAAGTCGATCCTGTTCATCGACGAGATCCACACGATCATCGGCGCCGGCGCGGCGTCCGGCGGCACGCTCGATGCGTCCAACCTCTTGAAGCCCGCGCTGTCGACTGGCGCGCTGAAGTGCATCGGCGCCACGACCTATGGCGAGTTTCGACAGATCTTCGAGAAGGACCATGCGCTTTCCCGCCGTTTCCAGAAGGTCGACGTGCCGGAGCCGTCGGTCGCAGAGACTGTCGAGATCCTCAAGGGCCTGAAGACGCGCTTCGAGCAGCACCACGGCGTCAAGTACGCGCCGGCGGCGCTTACGTCGGCGGCCGAGCTCGCCGCGCGCTTCATCAACGACCGGCATCTGCCGGACAAGGCGATCGACGTCATCGACGAGGCGGGCGCCGCGCAGAAGATCCTGCCGAAGTCGCGGCAGAAGAAGGTGATCGGCAAGAACGAGGTCGAGGAGATCGTCGCGAAGATCGCGCGCATTCCGGCGAAGAGCGTGTCGTCCGACGACCGCAACGCGCTGAAGACGCTCGACCGCGACCTGAAGAACGTCGTGTTCGGTCAGAACAAGGCGATCGATGCGCTGGTCTCCGCGATCCGCATGGCGCGCTCGGGCCTCGGCAATCCGCGCAAGCCGATCGGCAATTTCCTGTTCAGCGGGCCCACCGGCGTCGGCAAGACCGAAGTCGCGCGCCAGCTCGCATTCTGCCTCGGCATCGAGCTGCTGCGCTTCGACATGTCGGAGTACATGGAGCGGCACGCGGTCTCGCGTCTGATCGGCGCGCCGCCGGGTTACGTCGGCTTCGACCAGGGTGGCCAGCTGACCGAAGGGATCACGAAGCATCCGTACAGCGTGCTGCTGCTCGACGAAATCGAGAAGGCGCACCCAGACATCTTCAACATCCTGCTGCAGGTGATGGACCACGGCACGCTGACCGACAACAACGGGCGCAAGGCCGACTTCCGCAACGTCATCATCGTCATGACGACGAATGCCGGTGCGGGCGAGCTCGCGCGGCAGACGATCGGGTTCGCGACCGAGAAGCAGGCGGGCGACGAGATGGCGGAGATCAAGCGGCTCTTCACGCCCGAATTTCGCAATCGTCTCGACGCGACGATCTCGTTCGCCGCGCTCGATCACGACATCATCCTGCGCGTCGTCGACAAGTTCCTGCTCGAGCTCGAAGCGCAGCTGCACGAGAAGAAGGTCGACCCGACGTTCTCGCCGAAGCTTCGCGAGTTCCTTGCGCGCAAGGGGTTCGATCCGCAGATGGGCGCGCGGCCGATGTCGCGGCTCATCCAGGACACGATCCGCAAGGCGCTCGCCGACGAGCTCCTGTTCGGCCGGCTGGTGAGCGGCGGCAAGGTCTCCATCGACCTCGACGACGACGACGCGGTGACCCTCGGCTTCGAGGAGCCGGCAGCGCCGGCCCCGAAGGAGCCCGAGCCGGCGTAAGCGAGCGAAGGCGGTGTCGGACACGTGTCAGAGGTGAGCGCCCCTCTGACACGCGTCCGACACCGCCTTCTTACCGCTTCGCGCGCGAGCGGGCGAGTTGTGCGCGCTGCTGCGCGGCCACGTCCACATCGAGGTACTTGAAGTAGGACGTGAAGTCGTTCGGCTCGAAACCCTGAACCCACGGCTGTACGAACGCATTGTCGACCTCGGCGACGTGCGGAATCAGCGGTGCGTACGCCTGCGCGATCTCCGACATCCGGCGCGACAGCGCGACCTGCTTCTGCACGTCCGGCTCGCGCAGCATCTGCGCGTAGAGCCGGTCGTACTCCTCCATCGCGAAACGCGACGCGTTCACGCGCGGCGTCTGCGAGCTCTCCAATTGCGCCAGCGTGACGTAGCCCAGTGGCGATCCGCCCCAGCCGGCGATGCTCATCTGGAAATGCATCGCCTCCATTTCCTTGAACTGGTCCTGCGCCGGCAGCTCCCGGAACTGCACGCGCAGGCCCACCTCGGTGAGATTCTTCTTCCACAGCGTTTCCCATTCCCGCCACAACGTCCCGGGCCGCGTGAGGATCGAAAGCGTCAGCCGCGAGCCGTCCGGGGCTAGACGGAAGTTCTCGGCGTCGCGCTTGTCGTACCCGGCGCGGTCGAGAAGCGCGCGTGCGAGGGCGGCGTCGTGACGCATGCCGTGCGGCAGCGTCGGATCGTGCGTCGTCGCGCGCGGCGGCACGATCTGCCCGAGCGGCACCGCCTGCCCGGCGTACGCGACGCGAACGAGCTCGTCGGGATCGAACGCGAGCGCGATCGCGCGGCGCAGGCTCACGCGCTCCTTGCTCGCGCCGCCGACGACGGGATCTTTCAGGTTGAAATAGGTGTAGCGCACGTAGGTCTGGGGAAGCGGGTAGCGCCGAATGCCCATGGCTGCGTATTCGGGCTTGAGCTTGCCGTGCGCGAGCAACCGGTTCGCCATTTCGCCTTGCAGCTCGATGTAATCGAGATGACCCTGCTCGAACTCGAGGAGGCGCGCCTGCATTTCCTCGATGAGGCTGATTTCGACGACGCCGATCTGCGGCAGCCGCTTGCCCTGCATGCTTTCCACGAGCGCGGCATGCGCGGGGTCTTCGCTCTTCGGAAAGGCGATCGGCCGATAACGGGGATTGGCTTCGAGCACGATTCGGGAGCCACGCTTCCACTCCTTCAATCGATACGGACCGGTGCCGACGGGATGGCTGCCGATGTCGCGGCCGGCCGCTTCGACCACTTCGCGGGCCACGGCGTACGCCTCCGTCAGGTTCTGCTGAATCACCGGATAGTTCGGCGCGACGAGCTTCAGTTGCAGCATGTAGCGATCGAGCGCGCGCACGCCTTCGAACGGTGCGTCGTAGTCGAACTTCGCGCCGGGCTTGCGCGCTGCATCGACGAGCGCGCGCGCGCCTTCGAGCGCATCGGCGAGCGGCGGCGAACCGCCGCGGCGAAGGTTCGGATCGAGCAGTCGCTTGAACGCATAGACGTAATCGTTCGCGGTAAGCTCGCGCGGCCTTCCGCCGAAGGCGGGATCGTCGGTGAACTCGATGCCGCGCTTGAGTGGCACCGTCCACGTTTTGCCGTCCTCGCTGATCGTCGGCGGTGCGGCCGCGGTATTGGGCGCGAGCCGCGCCGGCGCCGCCAGATAGTCCCACTCGTAAGGCGCCTCGAAAATCGCCGCGCCAACCCAACCGGAAAAATAATCGGGCCACTGCTCGGGGTCGAGCGTGTCGATGTCGCCTTGCGCGACGCGCAGCACTTTGATGGTATCCGCCGCACCGGCGAAGCAAGCGAAGGTCAGCGCGAGCAGCGCGGCGACGATACGCGACATGCGGAGAACCGCCATGACCTCCCCCCGGCGTCCGGCCTTCGAGGAAGCTCAGTCTACGCCGGCGTCGCCTACGCGAGCATGTCCTGCCAGATCGCACGCGCCCACGCGAAGCCGTAGTCGCCTTCGCGCGCGCTCTTCGCTGCGGACAGCCCGGTCGCACCGGCCACGGGCAGGAACGTCTTCTGCGTCGCGTCATAGCGATGCACCGACGTGATGTGCACCGCGTCGCGATCGTCGATGAAGCTATAGCACGTGTTGTTGACGACCGGTTCCGCGTTCACGGGACGTTCGGCGAGCAGCGCGAGCACCGCAGCCGCTGCCACCTTGCCGTGCTGGTTCGCCATGTGACCCGATTTCGGCATCTGCGGCGCGACCTGGATCGCGTCGCCCAGCACGTGCACCCCGGGCACCTTCACCGATTCGAACGTGAGGTAATCGACCTCGCACCACTGGTCGTTGGCGGTGATGAGGCCCGCGTCGCGGGCGATGTCGCCCGCGCGCTGCGGCGGAATGACGTTGAGTACGTCGGCGCGCACGTCGTCGGCGGTTTCGAAGCGCAGCGTACCCGTGCCGACGTCGATGCCCGTCAGCACGCAATCCGGGCGGTATTCGACGATGCCCTTGTAATCCTCCTCCCACGCGCGCATGAAAAGCGCCTTCTTCGACTGCACGTCCTCATTGCCGTCGAGGATCAGCACTTTGCTGCGCGGCTTCGCGCGCATGAAGTACCACGCGACCTGGCACGCCCGTTCGTACGGGCCCGGCGGGCAGCGGAACGGCGCACGCGGAATCGAGATCGCGAACACACCGCCGTCCGGCATCGCCTCGAGTTGCCGCCGCAACGCGAGCGTCTGCCGACCGGCGCGCCATGCGTGCGGCGCTCGCGCGCGCGCCTCGGCTGTCGCGAGGCCCTCGATGCGGTCGAAGAAGAAATCGATGCCCGGCGACAGGATCAGCCGGTCGTAATGAACGTCGCCGCCGCGGGCCAGGCGAACGCTTCGCCGTTGCGGATCGACCGCGACCGCCGAATCGTGCACGACGCGCAGGCGCTTTCGGATGCGCGCGTAATCGACCGTGATGTCGCGCAGCGTGCGGCTTCCCGCCAGCACCAGGTTCGAGAGCGGGCACGAGACGAACGCCGCCTCGCGCTCGACGAGCGTCACGTCGACGCCCCCGCCTCCCCACAGCGCGAGGTAGCGCGCCGCCGTCGCGCCGCCATAGCCGGCACCGATGACGACCACGCGCGGCCGTGCGCCCCCGAGCGCCCTTGCCGAAACGAACGGAAGCACGCCGAACGCACCGATCGCACGAAGCGCATGTCGACGCGACCCAACGCCGTTCATCGTGCGCCTGCCGGTTGCTTCGCATACCACGCGGTGATCGCGTCGAGCTCGGCCTCGGTATAGCCGCGCGAAAGTTGCGGCATCACGGTGCCGGCTTGCGAACCGTCGCGGAACGCGCGCAGCTTCGCGAGCAGCTCGGCGCGCGAGCGACCGTTCAGCGAAGGAATGGTCGTGCCGTCGGGCCGGTGGCAACTCGCGCAGCCGGCGGCGAGCGCGCGAGCATCGGGGACTTGCGCGACGGCGTTCATGCTCGCGGAAACGAGCAGCGTCACGACGAGATCGACTGCGCGCATCGGTGGGTTGACGCCTCGGAGCGTCCAAGCCGGCCAAGCATATCAATGAAAGTGCTTTCCATTTCGATTCGCCCCGCTGCTGCCTGGCAGCATTGCGCCGACGGACGTTTTCGTCTTATAGATCAATGGGCTCGTCGCGAACGCTCCGTACGCCCTGGGAAGGCATGTCGGTGAGTCGCTGACGCATTGCAGCAACGGAAGGCCGTTCGATGGGACGGTTCTTTCCATCATGCGGAATCGTTTCTTAGTCGATTGATTTTGAAAGTAAAAAAAACGCTGCGTTGCCGCAAAATCGCTTGAAAGCGTTCGATGACTTTGCTAGCTTAATCGGACAGTCGCCGGGACCGGCGACACACGAGGGCAAGGTCACCCCATCCGTGCCCGGCAGACCGTACGGGCGATCCCCGTGCGATCCGTGTCGCGAAACGCGCGTCGGGTGCGCGCGCTTCGCTTGAAATCCCGCGCGACGCGCGGGCCTGACGAAACCGCGGGCGCGTGCGCCTGCAACGAGATGGGAGTGACGCGAATGAACTACGATCTGGAAGCAGCGAGGCTGCGCAAGGACTGGGCGGAGAATCCTCGTTGGAAGGGCATCGAGCGCGGCTATGCCGCGGAAGACGTCGTGCGGCTGCGCGGCTCGCTCGTCGTCGAGCACACGCTTGCGCGCCGCGGCGCCGAGAAGCTTTGGAAGCTGCTGCAGGACGAGCCGTTCGTCAGTACGCTGGGCGCGCTCACCGGCAACCAGGCGCTGCAGCAGGTGAAGGCGGGGCTGAAGGCGATCTACCTGTCGGGCTGGCAGGTTGCCGCCGACGCGAACATCGCCGGCGAGATGTATCCGGATCAGTCGCTTTATCCCGCGAACTCGGTGCCGCACGTCGTGCGTCGAATCAACAACACGTTCATGCGCGTCGACCAGATCGCGCACGCCGAAGGCCGCGACGACCTCGATTACTTCGCGCCGATCGTCGCCGATGCGGAGGCGGGCTTCGGCGGCGTGCTGAACGCATTCGAGCTGATGAAGGCGATGATCGAAGCGGGCGCCGCGGGCGTGCACTTCGAGGATCAACTCGCGTCGGTGAAGAAATGCGGCCACATGGGCGGCAAGGTGCTCGTGCCGACGCGCGAAGCCGTCGAGAAGCTCGTGGCTGCGCGGCTCGCCGCCGATTGCATGGGCGTGCCGACGATCCTGCTCGCGCGCACCGATGCCGAAGCGGCCGACCTTCTGACCTCCGACGTCGACGAGAACGACAAGCCGTTTCTCACCGGCGAGCGGACCGTCGAGGGCTTCTATCGCACGCGCAACGGGCTCGAGCAGGCGATTTCGCGCGGCCTCGCGTACGCGCGCTATGCCGATCTCATCTGGTGCGAGACCGGCAAACCCGACCTCGCGTTTGCCAAGGCGTTCGCCGACGCGATCCACGCCGAATTCCCGGGCAAGCTGCTCGCGTACAACTGCTCGCCGTCGTTCAATTGGAAGAAGAACCTCGACGACTCCACGATCGCGCGCTTCCAGCGCGAGCTCGGCGCGATGGGCTACAAGTTCCAGTTCATAACGCTCGCCGGCTTCCACAGCCTCAACTACTCGATGTTCCACCTCGCCCATGGTTACGCGCGGCAGAACATGTCGGCGTTCGTCGAGTTGCAGCAGGCGGAGTTCGCCGCGGTCGAGCAGGGCTTCACTGCCGTGAAGCACCAGCGCGAAGTCGGCACCGGCTACTTCGACCAGGTGACGCAGACGGTGCAGGGCGCGCAGGCATCGACGACGGCGCTCAAGGGCTCGACCGAGGACGAGCAGTTCTTCGAGCAGCCGGCTGCGAAGCTGCACGTCGCGAACGGCTGAACTCATTCGAAATGCCGCGGCATCGGCGCACTACGCCGCGGCATTTCGCCGTCGCCTCCTCTCCGGGACCGTTCATGAATCCAACACCGGAAGGCATGCTTCCGCTTCGCTGAGGCGGCCGCCCGCCTCGACCAGCTCCTCGAGAACCGTGGAATCGAAGCGCTGCTGCAGGATCTTTGCGAGCCTCGAGCGTGCGCGCGCTTCATTGGGCGGACGCGCCTGCTGCTTCATCGCATAACTCGCATCGCAGTAGCCGGCCAACTGCGTAGCGTTCGAATCTTTGCCCGCCAGCGCGGCGTCAGCGCGGCGTGCAACGCGAGATGATCCATGTAAGCCCAGGCGAAACCGACCTCGACGAGCCGCGGCAGGCCTTCTCGCGCGACCTCCAGTGCGGCGTCGAGTCGATTGCCCGCGGTGAGAACGCCCGCGAGGTTTCCGAGCGCGAAGGCGAGGCCGCCTCGTCTGACGTACGGCCGACCGCGCATCCCGGTGCCCCTCCTCAACAGACCGCCGTCTCTCGCACCTCGTCGAGTTTCTCGCGCCGCTAAGCTCGGCCGCCGCGTGCAGCGCGAGGCGCGTCTTGCCGATGCTGCCGATGCCGATGATCGTGATCAGGCGCCGCGTGGCCAGCAGCGGCTTGATCTCGATCAGATCGCATTCGCGACCGATGAACGAAGTCGTGGCCTCACGCAGCTTCGAGGATGCAACCTCCGTTGGGTCGCTTGGTTCCTCGACAGCGGCGACAACCGGACCGACGAAACGGTAGCCACGCCGCGGGAGCGTTTCGATCCAGTGTTCGCCACCTGGCGCTTGCGCCAGCACGCGGCGAATCGCGTGCACTTGCACCGGCACGTTGCTTTCTTCGACGATGACCGCCGGGCAGGCGGCGTCGATGAGGCGTTCCTTCGAGAGGAACTGGTGCGCATGCTCGACGAGGACCGTGAGCACCGCCACACGGCGCGAATCGAGCATGACCGCCGCACCCCGCGCGCCAGCCCGCCGAGGTCGGCGTCGAGACGGAACGGTCCGATGTCGTAGATCCTGGCCATCGGCTGCAACGCCCGCCTGGCGCGCGGTGGCTTTCGGCGATCTCCCGGGCCCCCGACCATTTATCGAAATTTAAGAGTTTTTTCAAGACGCGGCGGCCGGACGGGAAAAGACTTCCGGCACTTGTCGCGCGTGCCGGATCGTCGAACTCGAAGCGCGCTCCCGGCCAAGCCATGCGACATCCGCGCGGAGCAGTCATGGTCTTTGCACGACAACGAGGTTCACCGCGACGAACGATCGACGGCGCATCGGCGCTGAACGAGTTGAACGATGGATCGCGGTGACCAAAGCCCGGCGATCCAGGGCCAGCTCCTGCGTCAAAGCGAACGCCGCGAAGTGGCGATCTATCTGCGCGACAACGAGCTTTGGATCGCCGACTTCATCGATGGCGTCGGCGAGCTGATCGAACCGGCGTCGTGGTTCCGGTTCAACTGCGGAACGCCGTGGGCCCGTCGCGCGCACCGCCGAATGCTCTTCGAATCGGCAGTACCGCTGTCCGCCGAGCTCGCGGCGAGGATCGAGCAGTTGCATTGCGGGTTGCCCAACCGTGCGAACGGGGAGGCGCCGCGATGAACGGGTGCCGCGTCAGGCGCGCACAGTGAAGCCAAAGGAACATGCGAAATGACGACCGAACGATTCGTGTCGATTCTCATCACCGCGGTGCTCGCGGTCATCAATCTCGCGGCGGCCCCGGTGGCGTTTGGCACTACCTGGATCGTCACGAACTACGGCGACGATCCCGGCGATGCGACGACGCTGCGCGGCGCGCTCCATGCCGCGCATGACGGGGACACCATCGACTTGACCGGCCTCAGCGGCGCCATCGTTCTGAGCTACGGAGCTTCACCCGTCGAGCGCGAGCTGCCGATCAACGTAAGCGTCGCGATAAACGGCCCGGGGGCGACGACGCTCGCAATTGACGGGAATCACTTCTCGAGAGTGTTCCATGTCTTCACGGGAGTCCATGCTGTCATCCACGGCTTGACGATTCGCAATGGGAGCGAGACCGGGAATACGGATCTGACCTCGGACGGAGGCGGAATCAGGAACAGCGGAACGCTGGGCCTGATCGACTGCGCCGTCTCGGGAAACTCCGCTTCGGGTTTTGGCGGTGGTGTGTACAACCTTCCGAACAGGACGCTTACGGTCAAGAACTGCAGCTTCTCCGCCAATTCTGCGACAGAGGGTGGCGCCATCGCCAATGACGGCGTTTACACGCTCGGCGACACCGGCGGCGAGCTCGACGTGATGGACTCCACCTTCGCGAACAATTCCGCTACCCGTGGCGGGGCAATCGCAAACAGGAGCATCGTCGACAATCCGAGTTTTCTGCAAGTGACGACCAGCACCTTTTCCAACAACGTCGCAAGGCCTGCCGGCGAAGGTGGAGGCGCCGGTGGCGCAATCTACAACGAGGGTACCGCCTGGGTATCGAGCAGCACGTTTTCATCCAATCAGGCGGAGGACGGCACCGTGTCGGCCGGCTTGGGCGGAGGCGCCTACAACCTGGGGGAATTGCTCCTTGCCACTGGCGCGATTTCGGGCAATTCCGGCGGTGGCGTCTTCGCCGCGGGACCGGTATACATCGATGGCATCTACTTCCCGGGCTACATGGAGATCAGCAACAGCACGTTGTACGGCAACAGCGCCGCGATCGTCGGCTTCGGAACGGTGAAGATAACCAACAGCACGCTGGCGGCGAACAACTTCGGGATCTCGGGCGGTTCCATCACGCTCGGTAACACCATCCTTGCGAACATCTACGGAAACTGCTCGGGCTCCCCGAGCGTCACGTCGCTCGACCATAACCTCTCCAACGACACGACCTGCGCCGCGTACCTGAACGCGGCCCATGATTTCCCGCCCGGCACCGACGCCGGGCTGGACGACGGGCTGAAGGACAACGGTGGTCCCACCAAGACCATCGCGCTCAAGTTTTCGAGCGCCGCCGTCGACGCGATCGCTCCTTCGGACTGCAAGACCGGGTTCGATCAGCGCGGGGTATCGCGTCCCCAGGGGACGAACTGTGACATCGGTGCGTTCGAAGCAACGCCCGACTTCGACATTTCGCCCATCGCCGCAATCCAGGCAAGCATCGGCACGTCCGGATCAACGACGGCGATAGTGAATTCGCATATCGGCTTCAACGCGCCGGTCACGTTGACGAGCGCCAGCACACCGTCGGGAATCACCATGTTGTTCAGCCCCGACCCGGTGACGCCTGCGAGCTACGGATCTGCATCGTCCACGGTCATTGCGGGCATCGGGCCTGGGGTTACACCTGCAACCTACCGCATCGACGTGTCGGCCACATCCGGAACGCTGTCGCATTCGACGTACGTGGATGTCATTGTGGGCGTAACGACGATGGGCTTGACGCAAGTGGTCGGCGCAGACCGAGCTGCCAACTGTATCGACAATGGCGGTGTGGCCAATGCGGTCACGAGCCTGCTCGCGCAAGCGCAAGCGGATATCGATGCCGGTGACGCGCAAGACGCCGAGAAAGTTTTGAACGACTTGCTCGCTCTGCTGCAGGCCCAGCGTGGAAAACATATCGGCACGATGTGCACCATCGGCAGCGTCACCTTCGACCCCGATGCGGCGCTCATTGCCGATGTGAAAGCGCTGCTGGGAGGTCTCTAAGTCATCCGGAACTCGCGGAGGTTGTCCCTCAACCTACATGGAGGAGATCGTGCATATTCTCGTCTCGGTCCTGGCGGCAGCCGCTGTCTTTGCGATCGCGCCTGCGCGGGCCGATAGCCCGAAACCTAAAGAAACGCCGACTGAAGTGATCGTCATCAACTTCGGCAAAGTAGAAACGACGTACAGAATCGACGGCTCCTCCGGGCCGGACGTCGCCGTTGAGGGTACGTTGCATGTCGCGAGCCGAGCATTGCTCGCGGGTGACGGGACCCCGGTCGGGTACGAGTTGCATACCAACCTTTCCGATGCGTCCGCGGCTAGTGTCGGCGGCGCTGAATCGTATCTGGCCGTGGGGGCGTCCGATGGCTTTCCCGCGGAGTGCCAGCCGTCGTCATGTGCGCCGCCCTTCTGGGTGCTGACATTCCGACTCATGCCGGACAGCGCATCGCAGAGGCCGAATCTACTTTTCGACGTGATGCTGAAGACGCAGTACGGGGCGGACGGAGCTTTGGTGAACGCTTGCGTCGTCGGTGAGGAGAGCTGCGATGTCGGCGCCGGCGTGCCGTAGGTCAGACGACGTTCGTCGGTGAAAATCGGGCCGCGGAAATCGCGGCCTTTTTCATGCGTTCGAGATCAACCGGCGAGGGCGAGCTCGGCCGCTTCCGCTTCACTGAGTTTCGCCCCTTCCGCGCGAAGGCGTTCGATCTCGTCGGGCGGCATCGAGGCTGCCAATATCGAGTGCAAGCGTTCGCTCGCGTATATCTCGACGGGAGAAGGGGTTGCGTGTTGCTCGGTCCATGTGCGACTCGTGTAGCCGCTAAGCCGCGCCGCGTCGGAAAGTCGGCCCCGGAGCGCCGAGCAAAGCGCCAGGTGGGGCACAAAAACCCACGCGCTCCCATTCTCCAGAAGGAGCGGAAGAGCTTCACGAGCGACAACGAGGGCCTCGTCGAGTGCGCCCCGCTCCGTCAGTACACCCGCAAGGCTCGCAAGTGACCATCCGAGCCCGCGCCGAGTCTTCATCGGCGAGATTCGCATCAATTCGACGTACTCACGAAGCAACGCCTCGGTCGTATCCAGATCTCCGAGCGACCACGTTGCGTTGGCGAGATTGCACTTGGTCGACGCAGCGCTGAATTCGTCGCCTGCTTTCGTGAACAATGCGTATGCGTGTTCGTAGCAGCTGAGAGCCTCGGCGAAATGGCGCAGCCTGTTCTTCAGCAACCCCATGTTGAAAAAGTAGAGTGCGTGCAGCCAGGGGACGTCGATCTTTTCGAGGAGTGATTCCGCCTCCATGAGCGCCGCCTCGCCCGCACTCAGATTGCCTACGTAACCCAGGGCGCGACCGAGATGAAGGAGGGTATGTGCGAGCCCCAGGCGATCGTCCGTGAGGCGATACAGCGACGCGGCTCGCTGTAAGAGCGCTTCGGCGCGAGACGGTGTTTCGTCGACGAGACGACCGAGCTGGCGCCACAGGAGCGCTTGTTCGCGAGCCGGCGTGCCGGCATCGATGTGCGCCGCTGCAACTTCCAGGCGTCGCGCGCCCTCGCCGAAAAGGCCGAGCGTTCCCCACAAGGGCCCCGATGCGCCGGCGAGCGATACGCCGAGGGCGCGATCACCCTCCGGTCCAAACGCCCAATCGAGAGCCGCTCGAACGTGTTCGAGCTCGGGTGCGTAAATCTCGCGCAGGCGCGCGTCGGTCAGCCGCAGGAAATCGTCGGGCGCTCGCGAAAACAGCTTGCAGTAGTACTCGGCGTGCCGACGCCGCAGCTCGTCGGTCTCCTCCGCTTCGAGAAGCTTTTCGTGCGCATACGCGTGCGTGGTCTCGAGCAAGCGATAGCGCATGGCGTCGGCACCCGTGTAGGCGATCAGAAGCGAGCGTGCCACGAGCTGAGAGAGGAGATCGATGACCGCGAACTCGTCGATGTTCGCGTCCGCGGCGACCGCGCACGCCGCCTCTGGCGTGAAGTCGCCGGGAAATACGGCGAGACGCCGCAACATGATGCGCTCGTCTTCGCCGAGCAGGTCGTAGCTCCAGTCGAGCGTGGCGCGAAGCGTCTGCTGCCGCGGCGAGGCGCCGCGGGAACCGCTCGTCAGCACCCTGAATCGATTGCCAAGTCTCGCGTTGATCTGCTCGATCGATAGCGATCGTGCGCGCGCTGCTGCGAGCTCGAGCGCGAGCGGGATTCCATCGAGACGGATGCAAAGCTCGGCCATGGCGGCGGCACGATGGGCCGTGACCTGGAAGTCTGGCAGCTGTTGCCGTAGCCGCTCGCTCAGCAACTGGGCGGCCTCCGAACGCTGGAGCGCTTCGAAATCGCCGTTCGGTGGCGGCAGCGATAGTGGCTGCAATGGGTAGATCTGCTCGATGTCCGCACGCAACGGCTCGCGGCTCGTCGCGATGATCGTGACCCCGGTGGAACTCTTGAGCACCGTATCGACGAACGCCGCGCACCCGCCGAGCAGATGCTCGCAGTTGTCGACGATCAGCAGCAGCTGCAGCGCGCGAAGGTGCGCGTGGAGCGCCTCGCTCGGCGACTTTTCCGGTCGCTCGGGCACCGCGAGCACTTGCGCGACGTTGCTGGCCACCAAGGCGGGGTCGCGCAACGAGCCGAGGTCGACGAACCAGACGCCGTTCCGATATGCGCCGATCACTTCGCCCGCGACCTGCAATGCGAGGCGCGTCTTGCCGATGCCGCCGACCCCCACGATGGTGATGAGTCGTTTCGTCGGCAGCAGGCGCTTGATTTCGACCAGATCCCGTTCGCGTCCGACGAACGAGGTCAGCGCTCGGGGCAAATTCGACCGTTCGGCCTCGTGTTGATCGTGTCTTGCGTCGTCGACACGAGCGACCGGACCGACGAAACGATAGCCGCGTCGTGGCAGTGTTTCGATCCAGTGCTCGGCGCCCGGCACTTGCGCCAGCACGCGACGGATCGCGCGCACCTGCACGGGCAGATTGTTTTCTTCGACGACGACACCAGGCCATGCGGTGTCGAGGATGCGCGCCTTCGAGACGAAGTGATGCGCGTGCTCGACTAGCAGCGCCAGTACCGCGACCGCGCGCGCGCCGAGCATCACCGGGCTTCCCGCACGCGTGAAGGCACCGACGTCCGCGTCGAGGCGAAACGGCCCGAGGTCGTAGATCCTGGACATGAGCTCCGGCGTACCAAGAGCCGGTGGCGCGTTGCCCGCTCATCAGCGGATGCGCCCCGGTGTTCGCGTAGCGGACGATTTAGCGAGATTTAAGCGGATTTTCAAGACGCGACCGCCAGGCGGGAGAACGATCACCTCGAGGTGCCGGGAACGTGAAACGCGCGAGATCCCGGACGCGCGATGCGCTGCACCCGCCGTGATGCGCGACCTGCCCATCGGGCTTAACGCAAGCCGATTTCGAATCCGATGCTGTCACCGTCAGAGGTGAATTCCATGAAGACAAAGGGCTTGGTGTGCGTTTCCGTTCTCGCACTCATCGCCGGCAACGCTTTCGCAGCGAGGATCTACGTCACGACCGAGGACACCGGCGTCGGAACGGGTGCCTGTTCGCTGCAGGAGGCGATCTATTCGTCGACGCTTCGCGACAGCCTCGATGGCGGCGCTCACGGCATCGCGATCGACGCGACGGATCCCGACCACTTCATCCCGACACAATGCGTGATGGGCGACGGCAACGACACGATCGTGCTGCCGACGAAGGGCTCCATCACGATGCACCGCGATGTCGACTGGGATGCGCACAACCCCTACGGTCCGACCGCGACGCCGCTCATCTTCTCGACGATCACGATCGAAGGCAACGGCGCGACGCTGCTATGGAGTCCTGCTTCCGACGAGCCGCAGAACGCGCGGCTCTTCGCGATCGGCGGCGCTTCCATCACGACACCGAACGGCACCGCAGCCGGCATCGGCAGCCTCACGTTGCGCAACGTCGAGGTCGAGGGGTTTCACGTCAAGGGTGGAGATGGAGCCGATGGCGGCGGCGGTGGACTCGGGGCCGGCGGAGCCGTTTACGTGCATAACGGCGCCTCGCTCACCGTGGAGGGCAGCACCTTCACGTCCAACCAGGCGGTTGGGGGTAACGGGGCGGGCATCGAGAAGGGCCAAGTCGGCGGTGGAGGGGGGTTGGGTGGCAACGGAGGCGACGATTTCAATGGCGGTGGCGGCGGCGGTGGGGGAGCGAGGGGCGACGGTGGACCTAGCGCTCCAGGCGCTAATAGTGGCGGCGGGGGCGGCGGTACCGTGTTTTCCGGCCGCGGCGGCCCCGCGGGCGGCCCGGGCGGCTATCTATGTGGCGGCAATGGCGGAGCCCCCGAGGCGGACGGCGCCGATGGGAAATGTCTTGGTGGAGGCGGTGGTGGAAGCGGGGATTTCGGCGGAACGGGTGGAGACGGCGCCTACGGCGGTGGCGGCGGTGGCGGCTTCAATAACGGCGGAAACGGCGGCTTCGGAGGCGGAGGCGGTGCTGGAAACTCCAACTCCGGCGATGGCGGCTCCGGTGGCTTTGGGGGAGGCGGCGGAACCGCAAAGGACCCGGGTGCCGGCGGGCCGTTCGGCGGAAAAGCGTCGGGTGCGGGCGGAGGCGGGGGAGGCGGCGGCGCGCTGGGGGGCGCGATCTTCGGCGACCACGCGACGATCACCGTTCGCAACAGCACGTTCACGGACAACGCGGTCAGCCGGGGCGTCGGCGCGGCCGGCGGCGGTAACGGCGGCGACGGCGGCGGCGCGATCTTCTCGCACGACGGTGATGTGACGATCCAGAACTCGACGTTCAGCGGCAACCAGAGCACGGGATCGGGTGGTGCGATCGTCGTTTACATGGATCCGCCCGACTCCAGCCTTTTCGGCGGGCCGGACATCTTCATCCGGTTCACGCTTCAGAACACGCTCATCGCCAACAACGGCGCTAACGAATGCTTCTTCACGGGCAACGTGCACACCGACGGCGTGGGCAACCTCATCATGAACAACGGATCCGGATCGCAGCCGTTCGGAGCGTGTCCGCGGGCGGTCGTCACGTCAGATCCCCAACTGACGGCCTTGTCCGACAACGGCGGCTATACGAGGACGATGGCGATTCCGTTCGGCAGCGTCGCAATGAGCGCAGCCGACGAGAACACGTCGCTCACGACCGACCAACGCGGCGCCGCACGCCCGCAGGCAGGCGGCTTCGACATCGGCGCGTACGAGGTCTGTCGGATCAAGGTTGGCGCCGTCTTTCAACCGTGGCCGTGCAGTGAAACCACGCAGCAGGATCCGCCGATCATCCTGACGGTGCTCCCGTCGAGCGGCGGAAACACCAGTCCTGCCGCAGGCGACTATCCGGAAATCTCCAATACGGTCGTGCCTTTGCACGCCTTCGCCGACGACGGCTATTACTTCAAGCACTGGACGGACAACGTCGCCGTCGCCACCAGCGCATCGACGACGATCATCATGAACGCGCCGCAAACCGTCGGCGCCACGTTCCAGCAGCACGACTTCACGCTGTCGCTGAATCCGACGATGCTGTCGATTCCCGTCGGTGGCGTCGCGTCGACGGCGGTAACGACAACGGCATTCGGCGATTTCGGCGACGAGGTGACGCTCTCGGCCGCGGGCACGCCATCGGGCGTGACGCCATCGTTCAGCGCGAATCCGATTGCGCCACTGCCCGGAACGTCGGCATCGTCGATCCTCAAACTGACCGTAGGTGCATCGGCGACGCCGCGAACGTTCACGGAAACGGTGATTGGAAAATCGACGGGGCTGTCGGGCGCGCTGACCCGCTCGTCGCCGTTGGCGGTGACGCTCATCGTCACGCCGGCCGCGCTCGTCGACGTGATCGATCAGGTTGCGGCGCTCGGCTGCCTCGACTCGTCGGGCGTCGCGCAAGCGCTTCGCGCCAAGATGAATGCGTATCAGACGCTCGCCACCGGAGGCCATGTGCAGGGCGCCGCGAACGTTCTGGGTGCATTTCAATACGAGGTCCAGGCGCAAATCGGTCACCACATCGTCACGAGTTGCACCGACGCGGCGACGGGCGAGCGCTTTTCGGCAGGCGATGCATTGATCGCCGACGCGCAATCGCTCCAGTCGGCTTTGGGAACGCGGGTCAAGGCGGCGCCGATCGTGGGTACCGTCGCGAGCACGACCGATG